>NZ_CP018870.1:4160000-4763750 GCF_001941845.1 Streptomyces sp. TN58
CAGCGTCGTGTGTTTCTTGCCGGAGGTAGAGCACTGGATAGGCGATGGGCCCTACCGGGTTACTGACCTTAGCCAAACTCCGAATGCCGGTAAGTGAGAGCACGGCAGTGAGACTGTGGGGGATAAGCTCCATGGTCGAGAGGGAAACAGCCCAGAGCATCGACTAAGGCCCCTAAGCGTACGCTAAGTGGGAAAGGATGTGGAGTCGCAGAGACAACCAGGAGGTTGGCTTAGAAGCAGCCACCCTTGAAAGAGTGCGTAATAGCTCACTGGTCAAGTGATTCCGCGCCGACAATGTAGCGGGGCTCAAGCGTACCGCCGAAGTCGTGTCATTGCAGCAATAGGGCCAACGCCCGCTGTGATGGGTAGGGGAGCGTCGTGTGCCGGGTGAAGCAGCAGCGGAAGCTAGTTGTGGACGGTTCACGAGTGAGAATGCAGGCATGAGTAGCGATACACACGTGAGAAACGTGTGCGCCGATTGACTAAGGGTTCCTGGGTCAAGCTGATCTGCCCAGGGTAAGTCGGGACCTAAGGCGAGGCCGACAGGCGTAGTCGATGGACAACCGGTTGATATTCCGGTACCCGCTTTGAAACGCCCAATATCGAATCAGGCGATGCTAAGTCCGTGAAGCCGTCCTGGATCCTTCGGGTGAAGGGAAGTGGTGGAGCCGACGAACCAGACTTGTAGTAGGTAAGCGATGGGGTGACGCAGGAAGGTAGTCCAGCCCGGGCGGTGGTTGTCCCGGGGTAAGGGTGTAGGCCGAGGGGTAGGCAAATCCGTCCCTCATACAAGGCTGAGACCTGATGCCGAGCCGATTGTGGTGAAGTGGATGATCCTATGCTGTCGAGAAAAGCCTCTAGCGAGTTTCATGGCGGCCCGTACCCTAAACCGACTCAGGTGGTCAGGTAGAGAATACCGAGGCGTTCGGGTGAACTATGGTTAAGGAACTCGGCAAAATGCCCCCGTAACTTCGGGAGAAGGGGGGCCATTCCTGGTGATCGGATTTACTCCGTGAGCTGGGGGTGGCCGCAGAGACCAGCGAGAAGCGACTGTTTACTAAAAACACAGGTCCGTGCGAAGCCGTAAGGCGATGTATACGGACTGACGCCTGCCCGGTGCTGGAACGTTAAGGGGACCGGTTAGTGACCTTTCGGGGTTGCGAAGCTGAGAACTTAAGCGCCAGTAAACGGCGGTGGTAACTATAACCATCCTAAGGTAGCGAAATTCCTTGTCGGGTAAGTTCCGACCTGCACGAATGGCGTAACGACTTCTCGACTGTCTCAACCATAGGCCCGGTGAAATTGCACTACGAGTAAAGATGCTCGTTTCGCGCAGCAGGACGGAAAGACCCCGGGACCTTTACTACAGTTTGATATTGGTGTTCGGTTCGGCTTGTGTAGGATAGGTGGGAGACTTTGAAGCCCCAACGCCAGTTGGGGTGGAGTCGACGTTGAAATACCACTCTGGTCGTGCTGGATGTCTAACCTCGGTCCGTGATCCGGATCAGGGACAGTGTCTGATGGGTAGTTTAACTGGGGCGGTTGCCTCCCAAAGGGTAACGGAGGCGCCCAAAGGTTCCCTCAGCCTGGTTGGCAATCAGGTGTTGAGTGTAAGTGCACAAGGGAGCTTGACTGTGAGACCGACGGGTCGAGCAGGGACGAAAGTCGGGACTAGTGATCCGGCGGTGGCTTGTGGAAGCGCCGTCGCTCAACGGATAAAAGGTACCCCGGGGATAACAGGCTGATCTTCCCCAAGAGTCCATATCGACGGGATGGTTTGGCACCTCGATGTCGGCTCGTCGCATCCTGGGGCTGGAGTCGGTCCCAAGGGTTGGGCTGTTCGCCCATTAAAGCGGTACGCGAGCTGGGTTTAGAACGTCGTGAGACAGTTCGGTCCCTATCCGCTGTGCGCGTAGGAATATTGAGAAGGGCTGTCCCTAGTACGAGAGGACCGGGACGGACGAACCTCTGGTGTGCCAGTTGTCCTGCCAAGGGCATGGCTGGTTGGCTACGTTCGGGAGGGATAACCGCTGAAAGCATCTAAGCGGGAAGCCTGCTTCAAGATGAGTATTCCCACCTCCTTGAGAGGGTAAGGCTCCCAGTAGACGACTGGGTTGATAGGCCAGATGTGGAAGCCCGGTAACGGGTGGAGCTGACTGGTACTAATAGGCCGAGGGCTTGTCCTCAGTTGCTCGCGTCCACTGTGTTAGTTCTGAAATAACGAACGGCTGTGAGAACACCAGCATGTTCAGAATTTCATAGTGTTTCGGTGGTCATAGCGTTAGGGAAACGCCCGGTTACATTCCGAACCCGGAAGCTAAGCCTTTCAGCGCCGATGGTACTGCAGGGGGGACCCTGTGGGAGAGTAGGACGCCGCCGAACAATCATTGTGGGAAAGCCCCGCACCTTCTGGTGCGGGGCTTTTCTGCGTTCACGGGCCGGTCGGGTGACCCGCTACCGGGGTGGGCACGGCGGAACCGCTCGGCATCCCCTTTCCTCCGTAATGTGGGTGTATGGGCTACGACCTCGTCATCTTCGACAACGACGGCGTGCTGGTGGACAGCGAGCCGATCGCCAACACCGTCCTCGCCGGGTACCTGACCGAGCTGGGGCACCCGACCACGTACGAGGAGTCGGTCCGCGACTACATGGGAGCCTCCGTGCGCCGTGTGCACGAGCTCGTCCTGGAGCGGAGCGGGGAGCGGCTGCCGGCGGACTTCGACGAGACGTTGCACGCACGGATCTGCGCCGCGTTCGAGCAGGAGCTGAAGCCCGTCCCCGGCGTGGAGGAGATCCTCGGTGCGCTGACCGCCCACGGCATCGGGTACTGCCTGGTCTCCGCGAGCGGCCACGAGCGGATCCGGGTCGGGCACCGGGTCGCCGGCCTCGACGGGTGGTTCGAAGAGGAGTGGATCTTCAGTGCGGACGACGTGGGCCTCGGCAAGCCGGCGCCCGACCTCTACCTGCACGCCGCACGGCACATGGGCGTCGAGCCCGCCCGGTGCGCCGTCGTCGAGGACAGTCCCCGCGGGGTCCGGGCCGCCGCGTCCGCCGGGATGGACGTGTACGGGTACACCGCGCTGCTGCCCTCGGACGAGCTCCCCGGCGCCACCGGCTACTTCGGCGACATGATGCAGCTCCCGCTGCTCCTGCAACTCCCCGTGTGATCTCTCTACCCACGGGTAGTGCCGAGGCCTACGCTGACCCGCCATGACCGATGATGTGCGGCTGCGCCGCGGCCGCGGCGCGCTGGGGTTCAGCTTCTTCGTCCAGGGCGTCACCTTCGCCCTGCTCGTCACCCGGATCCCGGCCATCCAGGACCGGTACGCGATATCCGACGGGCTGCTGCCCGTGTTCCTCGCCGCCGTCCCGGTCCTTGCGGGCGTGGCGAGCGTCGGCACCGAGCACCTGGTCAAACGGGTCGCGCCGAGTGTCGTACTGCGGTGGGCCCAGCCGCTGGTCCTGCTGTCCCTGCTCGGGGTGGGCGCCGGCGAGCGGCTGTGGCACGTGGCAGTCGCCCTGGGGGCGTTCGGCCTGTCGGTGGGGGCGCTGGACGCCTCGATGAACATGCTCGGGGTCAGCCTGCAGCGGGCGTACGGCCGCAGCATCATGCTCGGCTTCCACGCCGCCTACAGCCTGGGCGGGATCCTGGGGGCGTCGGCCGCCTGGTACGGGGCGCACGCCCAGCTGGGCCTCCTGGCCGGCTACCTGCCGGCGGTGGCCGTGCTGCTGCCGCTCGTGCTCCTGGGCAGCCGCCACTACGCCGACCGGGCGGACCGCGCCGCCACGGACGCCCAACCGGAGAAGGGGCTCGGCGCCGGGGGGTTCGCGCTGCTGCTGCCGCTGTGCCTGGTCATGGCGTGCGCGTACATCGGGGACTCGACGGTGGCGAACTGGAGTGCCAAGTACCTCCAGGACGTGCTCGGGAGCTCGGAGCAGACGGCGACCGTCCCCTACAACGTCTACATGGTGACGACCCTGGTGGGCCGGGCCGTCGGGGACCTGGGTGTGCGGCGGTTCGGGGCCGTGGCCGTGGTGCGCGGCGGGACGCTGGTCGCCGCCTCCGGGTTCGCGGTCGTGGCGGCGGCACCCGGGGTGTGGACGGGGATGCTCGGTTTCACGCTGCTGGGGATCGGGCTGTGCGTGATCGTGCCGCAGACGTTCGCGGCCGCCGGGCGGCTGTTCCCGGGCGCCTCCGACACGGCGGTCGCGCGGCTGAACATCTTCAACTACGTCGGTTTCCTGATCGGTTCGCCACTCGTCGGCGCGATCGGGGACGCCTGGAGCTACCGGGGCGCGATGCTCGTGCCGATGGTCCTCGTGCTGGTCACGCTGTTCCATGCCCGCTCGTTCGGACCGCGGGAGGCCCGATACGGTGTCGACCATGAGCGGCGAGCCGGTGACCGGGCTGTTGATGTGGGACGAGGCGGTAACGGGGTATGACTTCGGGCCGAGCCACCCGATGGACCCGGTGCGCCTGGCGCTGACCATGGGCCTGGTGCGCGCCTTCGGGCTGGACCGGGCGCTGGAGGTACGGGCGGCCCCCGCGGCCGGGGAGTCGACGCTGAGGCTCGTCCACCGGGAGGACTACGTCGCCGCGGTGCGGGAGGTGTCCGCCGACCCCGGTGTCGCGGACGGCTCGTACGGGCTGGGCACGATGGACGATCCGGCCTTCCGGGGGATGCACGAGGCGTCCGCGCTGATCGCGGGGCAGTCCGTGGCGGGCGCCGAGGCGATCTGGCGGGGTGAGGCCGGGCACGTGGTGAACTTCGCGGGCGGGCTGCACCACGCGATGCCGGGCGGCGCGGCCGGCTTCTGCGTGTACAACGACGCGTCGCTGGCCATCGCCCGGCTGCTGGAACTGGGCGCGGAGCGGGTGGCCTACGTGGACGTGGACGTCCACCACGGGGACGGTGTGCAGGCCGCCTTCTGGGACGACCCGCGGGTGCTGACCGTCTCGCTGCACGAGCATCCGAGGACGCTGTTCCCGCAGACCGGCTGGCCGGAGGAGACGGGCGGGACGGCGGCGGAGGGGTCGGCCGTGAACGTGGCGCTGCCGGCCGGGACCGGTGACGAGGGGTGGCTGCGGGCGTTCCACGCGACGGTGCCCGAGCTGCTGGCGGACTTCCGGCCGCAGGTGCTGGTGACCCAGCACGGGGCCGACACGCACTTCGAGGACCCCCTCGCCCACCTGGCGGTGTCCCTGGACGCCCAGCGGGCCGTGCAGGAGGCCTGCCACGACCTGGCGCACGAGTACGCGGACGGGCGGTGGCTGGCACTGGGCGGCGGCGGGTACGCGGTGGTGGACGTCGTACCGCGGTCGTGGACGCATCTGGTGGGGATCGCCGCGCACCGGCCGGTGGATCCGCAGGCGGCGGTCCCGGCATCGTGGCGCGACGAGGTGTACGCCCGGACACGGCAGGTGGCGCCGGGGCGGATGACCGACGGGCGCAGTCCGTCGTGGCTGGACTGGGAGGCGGGCTACGACCCGGCGGACCGTACGGATCAGGCCGTTCTCGCGACGCGCCGGGCGGTCTTCCCGCTGCGGGGCATGCTGGCCTGATCGCGGGGGGCGGGACGGCAGTGATGCATCGTTACGCCAACTGTGGGGCTGTTCGCCGGAATTGATGACCCGACAGGTGCGGTGGGGGAGCATCGGAGGGTGTTGAGCACCGGCGCGCTGCGTGCGCATCTGCTGGCCGCCCGGTTGGCCGGGCCGATCGCCACCTCCCGGGAGGAGAGCCTGCGCAGCTACCGGCTGTTCGCGGCGCGGGACCCGCGGGTGCTGCTGGGGCTGGACCCCGAGCGGGGCTGGGGCGAGGGCGAGCTGCTGCGGCTGATGGCGGACAAGTGCGGTGTCTCGGCGGACCCTTCGCACGTCAGCGGGCCGGACGTGATCGATCCTGAACGTACGGTGGCGGCGCTGGAGGCGTTCGCGGGGCGGTTGCGGGAGGCGGTGCGGGCCCGGTCGCACGTGCTGTTCGGGACGGGTCATCCGCATCGGCTCCTGGGCTTCTACGCCGGTTTGGCGGAGGCGATGTCGGCGGCGGGATGTGTTGTCCTCACCCCGGCGCAGGGGGCGTGTGTCGACATGGCGACCCGGTTCGGCGTACGCACGCACTGCATCGCCTACGTACGGGGGGTCGCACTGGTGCGGGAACCCGGCGTGCGGGCGCCGGGGAGTGCGACCGGCGTGCACAGCCATTCGCCGCTGCCGGTTCGGCTGGCGCTGGGGGCGCTCGCGGAGGCCGGGGGGCCGCTCCCGGACCTGGTGGTCGGGGATCACGGTTGGGTCTGCGGCGCAGGTCAGCTCGGCGTGGAGGCGATCGGGCTGGCGGACACGGACGATCCCGCGCTGTTCGTGGGGGAGGCCGAGGGGCGGGTCTCGGTGGCCGTTCCGCTTGATGACGCCGTGCGATCGGACTACTACCATCCGCTTGCCCGGTTCGTGTTGGGCCGGGCGAGTCTGACGGGGCGACAGGAGTGGCCGTAGCTCCTCTTCCCCACTCGTATCACGCGCCCCTACTCTGGGGAGTGAGCGTGCGACGACGAGGAGTAACCGGAGGGGAAGCCGGTGCCCGTCATGCGCGGAAGGTCAAGGTGTGTCATGGCTGCTGGCGAGAGGCCTCTCAGTGAGGTTCAGTTCCTGACCGTGGCGGAGGTCGCCTCGGTGATGCGAGTGTCGAAGATGACCGTGTACCGGCTGGTGCACAACGGTCATCTGCCCGCAATCCGGGTGGGCCGGTCCTTCCGGGTCCCCGAGAACGCGGTCCACGAGTACCTCCGAGAGTCCTATGTGGGGGTGGAGTCGGCCTGAGACTGACGGCTCCCGACACCTTCGTAACCCCTGGGAAGCACTCGGATTACGGGCTCGGAGCTTGGGCGGGTAGGCTAGGCCGACGTAGGTCGTGTGGGCCCAGACGCCCCGCACCAGTGAAGAGAAGTGAGCGAGGGTAGTCGTGGGCTCTGTTATCAAGAAGCGGCGCAAGCGGATGGCTAAGAAGAAGCACCGCAAGCTGCTCAAGCGCACCCGCGTCCAGCGCCGTAACAAGAAGTAAACGGCAGCTGTACGTGTTCTCCGCAGCCCCTCCACCATCCTTGGTGGAGGGGCTGCGGTGCAGCCGGGTACTTCTTCGAGGGAGGCGCTGAGCTCGTGGGGAAGGTCGTACTCGTCACCGGGGCTGCCCGGCAGCTGGGCGGCCGCTTCGTGCGCCGCATCCAGCGCGACCCGGAGGTCGAGCGGGTGATCGCGGTGGACGCCGTGGCACCGCCGCACCGGCTGGGGTCCGCGGAGTTCGTCCGTACGGACATCCGGCAGTCGTCGATCGCCAGGGTGCTGGCCGAGCACGCCGTGGACACGGTGGTCCATCTGGCGGTCACCGGCGGCCGGCCGGTCGCGGGCGGCGCGCACAGCGCGGTCAAGGAGACCAACGTCATCGGGACGATGCAGCTCCTCGGCGCCTGCCAGAAGTCGCCGACGGTAAGCCGTCTCGTGGTGAAGTCCAGTACCAGCGTGTACGGGGGCACCCCGCGGGATCCGGCCGTCTTCACCGAGACCACGCAGCCCAAGTCGCTGCCGTCGGGCGGTTTCGCCAAGGACGCCGCCGAGGTCGAGGGCTATGTACGGGGCTTCGCGCGCCGGCGGCCGGACGTCGCGGTGTGCGTGCTGCGGTTCGCGAACATCCTGGGCCCCTTCGCCGATTCGGCGCTCGCCGAGTACTTCTCCATGCCGGTGATGCCGACCGTGCTGGGCTACGACCCGCGGCTGCAGTTCGTGCACGAGGACGACGTGCTGGAGGTGCTGACGCTGGCCGCGCGGGAGCCCCGGCGTGGAACGCTGAACAGCGGGACCTTCAACATCGCGGGTGACGGCGTACTGCTGCTGTCGCAGTGCTCGCGGCGGTTGGGGCGGCCCACGCTGCCGCTGCTGCTGCCCGCGCTCACCTGGGTGGGGTCCGCGCTGCGGGCGGTCGGGGCCACCGACTTCTCACCCGAGCAGATGCGGCTGCTCACGCACGGCCGGGTCGTGGAGACCACGCAGATGCGCGAGGTCCTCGGCTTCGAGCCGCTCTACACGACCACCGAGACCTTCGCGGACTTCGCGCGCAGCCGCGGCAACGGGCTGCTGCCGCCCGAGCGGGTCGGGCGGGCCGTGGACCGGATGGCGGACATGCTGGACGCGCAGGGCCCGCGGGACGACGTCGAGACGGTTGAGGGAGCGAGACGATAGTGGCGGACGCCAAGGTCATTCCGTTCGACGAGGACCGGCCGCGCCGGCGGATGCCCCGACGGGTGCGGTCCGTGCCGCCGCCCGAGCCGGTCGCGCAGGAGCCGGCGCTGCGGGAGCCGGTGCCGGGGGAGCCGGCCGCTTCCGGGGCGGAACCGGAGGCGGCCCCCGCGGGGCGCGGTGACGGCTGGGACCGGCGGATCGCCGGCGGGCTGGCGTTCCTGCGGCGGCGGGTCACCGGCGAGTACGAGGTCGACGACTTCGGCTACGACAAGGAGCTGACGGACCAGGTCCTGATGTCCCTGATGCGGCCCCTGTACGAGAAGTACTTCCGGGTCGAGGTCAAGGGAATCGAGAACATCCCGGCCAAGGGCGGTGCGCTGATCGTGGCGAACCACTCGGGGACGCTGCCGCTGGACGGGCTGATGCTCCAGGTGGCGGTGCACGACCACCACCCGGCGGAGCGTCACCTGCGGCTGCTGGCGGCGGACCTGGTGTTCATGCTGCCCGTGGTCAACGAGCTGGCCCGCAAGGCGGGACACACCCTGGCGTGCGCGGAGGACGCGCAGCGGCTGCTGGAGGCCGGGGAGCTGGTCGGTGTCATGCCGGAGGGCTTCAAGGGGATAGGGAAGCCGTTCGGGGACCGGTACAAGCTCCAGCGGTTCGGGCGCGGCGGGTTCGTGTCGACGGCGCTGCGGGCGGGCACGCCGATCGTGCCCTGCTCGATCGTGGGGGCCGAGGAGATCTACCCCATGGTGGGGAACGCGAAGACGCTGGCGCGGCTGCTGGGGATCCCGTACTTCCCGATCACGCCCACCTTCCCGTGGCTGGGGCCGCTCGGGGCGGTGCCGCTGCCGACGAAGTGGACGATCCAGTTCGGGGAGCCGATCCCGACGGACGGGTACGCCGCGGAGGCGGCGGAGGACCCGATGCTGATGTTCAACCTGACGGACCAGGTGCGGGAGCAGATCCAGCACACGCTGTACAAGCTGCTGGTGCAGCGGAGATCCGTCTTCTTCTGACGGGTTGCAGTGACGTGCGGTGGTGGGCCGGGGCGCTGCCCCGGCCCACCACCGTTCCGCCTGCTGCTACTCCGCGTCCTCCGCGTTGAGGCCCAGACCCGGGAGGAGACCCGGAAGCAGGGGCGGGAGGGTGATCTCCGGCTTCGGATTCGTCGGGGTGCCCGCCGAGGGCTGCGCCGACTGTCCCGCGGGCGGGTTGAGCAGGTCGCCCGTACCGCCGAGGAGGCCGCCGTCGGCCGGGGGCCGGGTGCTGCCCGAGGGGGACGGGGCGGGGCTGCCGCCGGACGGTGTGCCCGCCGCGGGGCTGGACTGCTGGGCACCGCCGGGAGCTTCCGGCTTGGCGGGGGAGCCCGACGAGCCGGCGCCGCCGCGGCTCTGCTCCGGCGCCTTGGGGAGCAGGCTCTGGAGCGGCGCCACGTCTTCGTCTATGGCCTGGAAGACCGAGTCCACCTCGCCGCCGACGTCGGTCAGCTGCACGGGCAGCTTCTCGCGCAGCTTGCCCCACGTGTCGCGGTGGGAGCGGGAGAACGACGACAGCGTCTGGATCGGGCCGAGTGAGCCGTCCCGGTCGTAGGCGGCCTGAAGGAGGCGGTGGCCCTCCTCGGCGTCGTGCTTGACGCCCGAGAGCGCCCGCCGGATCGCGCCCAGGGACTCGTGGTCCAGGCTGCCCGTCCGACCCCGCTCCATCAGCCTGCGGGCCTCCGACAGGCGGTTGGAGGCCCGGTCGAGATAGAGCTCTCCGCGCTCGGCGTCGTCGTCGGCCATGCCCAGCTTGAGGTCCTCCATGCCCCGCTTCACGGGGTAGAGGTGGTCACCGGGCAGGGCGTCGGAACTGGCAGCGGCCACTCCGCTGAAGGCCCCCGCGGCCACACCCACGGTGAGGCCGCCCGCTGCGATGCCCTTGGACCAGCGGGAGCGGGGCCGCAATTTCCGGAGCGGGGTCGCCCGGTGGGCGCCGCGGCCGGTCCGCTGCTCGGGCACCAGAGGGTCCGAGGCGGCACCGCCCCCGGCCCTCTCCTCCAGCACCATGGCCTCCATGGCCGCAACGAGCTGCGCTCGCTGCACCACTTTGACCTCGGGGTCCAGCACTGGGCGCGGCATTCGTTCGCCGAGCACGCTCGCCAGGGCCAACAACCGGTCGTGGTCAGCAGATTCGGCAGGTGCCTCGGACTGCTCGGCCGCCGGGTCCGGTTCCGAAAGGTCGGATGGGTTCCGATCCTCCAGGGCCTGGGCGAAGGCGTTCGCCCGCCGGTGCGGGGTCACGTTCGCGATCACTGGCGGCACCTCCTCTCGTCATGACGATCGACTCCCCAAGGTGTCCGGAAGGTTGCCTTCCTTGAGCACACCCACACTTTCGAGTGAGCGGCTTCAGTCAGGGCGTGTCCACAGGGAGCCTGCATTCCGCACAACGAGCGTCGCGGCAGTTGGGTTACGGACGAAGGATGATCGGACCACAGCGTCATCGAGGGGTCACCGGATGTGAGGTCGGGTGTGTTGTCTGGGCGGTCCGTCAGCGGGCGTCTTCGGGGAGGAGGCGGGCCAGGGTGCGGACCGCCCGGTACTGCAGCGTCTTGATGGCGCCTTCGTTCTTCCCCATCACCCGGGCCGTCTCGGCGACCGAGAGGCCCTGCAGGAAGCGCAGGGTCACGCACTCCTGCTGCTGCGGATTCAGTTTCCGTACGGCCTCCAGCAGGGCCGCGTTGGAGAGGGACTCCAGGACGGAGTCCTCGGGGCTGCGCTCCACCTCGTTGGCGTCGAGCATCTCACCGGTGGTCACCTCCAGCCTGAAGCGGCTGGACTTGAAGTGGTCCGCCACCAGGTTGCGGGCGATCGTCACGAGCCAGGCGCCGAAGTCGCGGCCCTGCCAGGTGAAGGTGGAGATGCGGCGCAGGGCGCGCAGGAAGGTCTCGCTGGTGAGATCCTCCGCGGTCGCCTTGCCGCCGACGCGGTAGTAGATGTAGCGGTAGACCGTGTCGCTGTACTGGTCGTAGAGGCGGCCGAAGGCCTCGGCCTCTCCGGCCTGGGCGCGTTCGACCAGGTCCATCATGCGGGCCTGGTCGCTGTCCGCCAGGGGGCGGCGGGGGGCGGCCTGGGTGCCCGTGCCGGCTGCGCCGCTGGAGCCGCCGGCGGCCGGGCGCCCTCGTCTGCCCACCGTCGCCCCGCCGTCGGTCAGGGCGTAGCAGGGACCGGCCGGGCCGAGGCCGGCAGGAACCGCGGCGGCGAAGGCGGGGGCGGTGTACGCGGTGGGGACGAAGCCGCGCAGGTGGTCGAGGACCGTTGCGCGCAGCTGAGCCAGGCCCGAGGCGTCAACCCCGACAGGTGGGTACACGGGACTCCCAGAGGCAGAGCTTCCATCACGTGCAGTGCGGGACCGTTCATCCGTCGTGGCGACAGATGGCCGGTGGCATGCGTTTGAGGAGAATAACGCTTCGTACAGGCAGCGCTACACCCAGTTGCTCAAATCACCGGTTCCGACACTTCTGTTGCGTGTCGAGGGCATATTCAGTCGCGGTTGGTGATCGATTCTTGATCGCTTGGGTACGCGGAATGGACGCTTCCAAGGGGGCCTGCGACCGAGTGGGGCAGGGCGGAGTGCCGCGCCCGGGGCGCGGGTAGGGGTGACGAATGCCCGGGGCAGGGGCGGGGGCCGGGGAGGGTGTGGTGCCGGGCGGCCGGGGGCGCGGTGCGGGGCGCCGTGTGGCCTGGGCCTGGGCCGGGAGCGGCTACTTGCGGCGCCGGTGCATGGCGACGGCCGCGGCCGCGCCGCCGGCGATGGCGCCGACTCCGGCCGCCGCCGGGACGCCGACCTTCACGGCCTTGCGGCCGGTCCGATAGTCGCGCAGCCGCCAGTCGTTGGTCCGGGCATGCTTGCGCAGTTTTGTGTCGGGATTGATCGCGTACGGATGTCCGACCAGTGACAGCATCGGGATGTCGTTGTGCGAATCGCTGTAGGCGGCGCAGCGTTCGAGTTCGAGGCCCTCGGCGGCGGCCAGGGCGCGGACCGCCTCGGCCTTGGCGGGGCCGTGCAGCGGCTCGCCGACCAGGCGGCCGGTGTAGACGCCGTCGACGGATTCGGCGACGGTGCCCAGGGCGCCGGTCAGACCCAGTCGGCGGGCGATGATCGTGGCGGTCTCCACCGGGGCGGCGGTGACGAGCCACACCTTCTGGCCGGCGTCGAGGTGGGCCTGGGCCAGGGCGCGGGTGCCCGGCCAGATCCGCTCGGCCATGTACTCGTCGTAGATCTCCTCGCCGATGGCCATCAGCTCGGAGACCTTGTGGCCCTTGACGATGGACAGGGCGCTGTCTCGGGCGTCCTGCATGTGCTCGGGGTCCTCGACCCCGGCGAGCCGGAACCAGGCCTGCTGCCAGGCGAAGCGGGCGAGTTCGCGGCGCCGGAAGAACTCCCGCTTGTAGAGGCCGCGGCCGAAGTGGAAGATCGCGGCGCCCTGCATGACGGTGTTGTCGAGGTCGAAGAAGGCGGCGGCGAGGTCGTCGCCGGCGACCGGGAAGACGGGCTCGGCTGCCGGAGCCTCTGCGGCACCGGCGGTTTCGGCCAGCGCGGTCTTGCGGGCGGCTTCGGCAGAGGCCTCTCCCGCCAGCACGCTGCGTGCTGTGGCGGAGCGCCTGCGAGGGGAGAGCCATCCGGGAGCGGCCATGACGCGAGCATAGCCACTGTGTTCGGGAGTTCCCGAACCGGTGGGAAACGGAGGCGTCAACTCTGCGCGGCGCCGCCGGGAAGCAGCCCCGCCGCCCCGCCGGGCGCGGCCTGCGGCTCGGGCGGGTGCCGGGCAGGCGCGGCCGGCGGGGCGGGCGGGCGCGGGAGAATGGGGGCATGAGCCCTTTGTTGCGCCGTAAAGAGAAGAAGAGCCCCGGTGAGCGCATGGTGACGCTCATCGGGAAGCCGGGGTGCCACCTGTGCGACGAGGCCGAGGAGGTCGTCGCGACGGTGTGCGCCGAGACCGGTGCGCGGTGGGAGAAGAAGGACATCTCGCAGGACGAGGAGCTCTACCGGCTCCACTGGGAGCAGATCCCGGTGGTCCTGGTTGACGGCGAACAGCACACCTTCTGGAGGGTGAACCCCGACCGGCTCCGGCGGGCATTGGGGGGCTGAGCCTCTTCCCGGTTACCATCATGGGCGATTTGTGGGGTCTGGGGGCGTATCTGTGAGGAGTGTGCACGGTTTTGCCCCCTTTGGTATTTGAACGGGTTCGGCGCGGCTTCGGTTCCGTGATGGGGCGCCGATGTCGCGTGACCCCGGTCACTTTGGTCGGACAAAGCGGACACAATCTTTGTGCACGCGTTCACAAAGGCATAGCCTGCTGTCGACGGGGCGGTCCTGGGACAAGAGGCCGCCTGCAGCCCCGCTCATCCCGCAGGAGCATCGTGGCAACTGGCCGAACTCACCGACCGGCGACCCGCAGCCGAGGTATTCCCGAGGCCACTGTCGCCCGGCTTCCGCTGTACTTGCGTGCCCTGACCGCGCTCTCCGAGCGATCGGTCCCCACGGTGTCCTCCGAGGAGCTCGCGGCCGCGGCCGGAGTCAACTCCGCCAAGCTGCGCAAGGACTTCTCGTACCTGGGTTCCTACGGCACCCGCGGCGTCGGCTACGACGTCGAATACCTCGTCTACCAGATCTCCCGCGAGCTCGGCCTGACCCAGGACTGGCCGGTAGTGATCGTCGGTATCGGTAACCTCGGCGCCGCCCTCGCCAACTACGGCGGCTTCTCCGCGCGCGGCTTCCGCGTGGCCGCGCTGATCGACGCCGACCCGGCCATGGCCGGCAAGCCGGTCGCCGGCATGGCCGTCCAGCACACCGACGACCTGGAGAAGATCATCGAGGAGAACGGCGTCTCCATCGGTGTCATCGCCACGCCGGCCGGCGCCGCCCAGCAGGTCAGCGAACGGCTGATCGCCGCCGGTGTCACCTCCATCCTGAACTTCGCCCCCACCGTGCTGTCCGTGCCCGACGGCGTCGACGTACGCAAGGTCGACCTCTCCATCGAGCTCCAGATCCTCGCCTTCCACGAGCAGCGCAAGGCCGGCGAGGAGGCCGCCGCGGCCGCCACCGAGCCCGGCTCCACCGCGGGCGGCGCGGCCCCCGCCGCGGCCGTCGTCCCGCCGGCCGGGCGCACCGCCGCCGAAGCGCGCAAGGGCGGCCCCGACGGAGACGTCCCGGCGGTGATGCCGGCATGAGCCTGCTCGTCGTCGGGCTGAGCCACCGCAGCGCACCCGTGAGCGTGCTGGAGCGCGCCTCGCTGTCGGCCGACGCCAAGACCAAGCTGCTGCACGACACCCTCGCCGCCGAACCGGCGACGGAGGCGACCGTGCTCGCCACGTGCAACCGCATCGAGCTGTACGCGGACGTGGACAAGTTCCACGCCGGCGTCGCCGAGCTGTCCACGCTGCTCGCCCAGCACAGCGGTGTCGCGCTGGAGGAGCTCACCCCCTACCTCTACGTGCACTACGAGGACCGGGCGGTGCACCACCTGTTCTCGGTGGCGTGCGGACTGGACTCGATGGTCGTCGGCGAGGGGCAGATCCTCGGCCAGATCAAGGACGCCCTCGCACTGGGCCAGGAACTGCACTCCGCCGGCCGGCTGATCAACGACCTGTTCCAGCAGGCGCTGCGGGTCGGCAAGCGGGCGCACTCCGAGACCGGCATCGACCGCGCCGGCCAGTCGCTGGTGACCTTCGGGCTGGAGCAGCTCGCGGTGCGCACCCCGGTCGCCGAGTGGGCCCACGGCAAGCGGGCCCTCGTCATCGGAGCCGGATCGATGTCCTCGCTGGCCGCGGCGACCCTCGCCCGGGTCGGCGTCGCCGAGGTCGTCGTGGCGAACCGCACCGCCCAGCGGGCGGAGCGACTCGCGGAAATTCTGGTTGCCTCAGGCACGGGTGTGCGGGCTTCGGCCATCCCGATGGCCGAGGTCGCCGACGAGCTGACCCGGGTCGACGTGGTCGTCTCCTGCACCGGGGCCACCGGGCTCGTACTGACCGCCGACGACGTGCTCGCCGCCGTCGCCTGGGACGCCGCCCCCGACCCCGCACCCCACCCGCCGGCCGGGCCGGAGCCGACCGCCGCCACTCCCGCGCCGGCGGGGCTGGACGCCGACGTGCTCGCCCGGCTGGTCGCCGCGGCAGCAGCCGGCGGCCGGATCGCGGACGCCGGGGCCGCGCGGACCATCACCGCCGCCCCGGAGGCCGACGGGTGCCCCGTGGGCCCCGACGGACGCTCCGCGCTGACCGGCGTCGACGCCAACTCCCTCGAACTGCACGGCACCTGGGCCGACCAGGGCGAGGCCGCCGCACAGCGGCAGCCCCGCAGGAGCGCCCGTACCCACACCGACGCGACCGCCGTCCGTCTCGCGCTGCTCGACCTGGCCATGCCCAGGGACATCGACGCGGCCGTGCACCGGATCCCCGGCGTCCGCCTCGTGGACATAGAGTCCCTCGCGGAAGCCTCCGCCGACGCCCCCATGGCGGCCGACGTCGACGCCGTACGCGGCATCGTCGCCCAGGAGGTCGCCGCCTTCGGCGCGGCGCAGCGGGCCGCCCACATCACGCCCACCGTCGTCGCCCTGCGGGCCATGGCGGCCGAGGTCGTGGCCATGGAAGTGGCCCGCCTCGACGGACGGCTCCCCGACCTCGACGAGCGACAGCGCGCCGAAGTCACCCAGACCGTGCGCCGCGTCGTGGACAAGCTCCTCCACGCGCCGACCGTGCGCGTCAAGCAGCTCGCCAGCGAGCCCGGCGGCGCCGGGTACGCCGAAGCGCTGCGTGAACTCTTCGACCTCGACCCTCAGACGGTTGCCTCCGTCAGCCGGGCGGACGCGGCCGATCCGAAGAACGACGACGACCCAGGACGGGCATCATGAACACACGTCCCGACCAGCCGCTGCGGCTCGGTACGCGGCGGAGCAAGCTGGCCATGTCCCAGTCGGGGCACGTCGCCGACGCGGTCCGGGCGATCACCGGCCGACCCGTCGAGCTCGTGGAGATCACGACCTACGGCGACGTCTCGCGCGAGCACCTCGCCCAGATCGGGGGCACCGGCGTCTTCGTCACCGCGCTGCGCGACGCGCTGCTGCGCGGCGAGGTCGACTTCGCCGTGCACTCGCTGAAGGACCTGCCGACCGCCCAGCCCGACGACCTTGTCATCGCGGCCATGCCGCGGCGCGAGGACGCCCGCGACGCCCTCGTCGCCCGCGACGGCCTGACCTTCGAGCAGCTGCCCGACGGCTCCCGCATCGGGACCGGCTCGCCGCGGCGCACCGCGCAGCTCAACCACCTGGCGCGCTCGCTCGGGAAGCGGATCGAGACCGTCCCGATCCGCGGCAACGTCGACACCCGCATCGGCTTCGTCCGCGACGGCGAACTCGACGCCGTCGTCCTCGCCGCCGCCGGCCTGAACCGGATCGGCCGCGGCGACGAGGCCACCGACCTGCTGTCCGTCGACAGCATCCTCCCCGCCCCCGGCCAGGGAGCCCTGGCCGTGGAGTGCCCCGCGTCCTCCACGGACCTCATCGCCGCGCTCGGCCGGCTCGACGACCCGCACACCCGGGCCGCCGTGACCGCGGAGCGTTCTCTGCTCGCCGCCCTGGAGGCCGGCTGCAGCGCACCCGTGGGCGCGTTCGCCGACCTGCTGGCCGACGGACGGAATGTCAATGAAATGCGCCTGCGCGGCGTCGTCGGAACCCTCGACGGCTCGACGCTGGTGCAGCTGTCCACCACCGGTCCCGTGCCCCAGTCGTACGACGAGGCCATGGCGCTCGGCCGCGAACTCGCGGACGAGATGCTGGCCAAGGGCGCGGCCGGTCTGATGGGGGAGCGATCGCTTTGAACCCCTCAATTCCGACCACCTCCGCTTTTCCGGCCGTCGCCGCCCACGGGCGGGTCACCTTCCTCGGCGCCGGCCCGGGCGACCCGGGTCTGCTGACGCTGCGCGCCGTCGAGGCGCTCGCCGCCGCGGACGTACTGATCGCGGAGCCCGAGGTGCTCGAAGTCGTACGGACGCATGCGCGCGCGGGTGTCGACACGCCGCAGCTGACGGTAGCTGACGAAATGTCAGCAGCCGCCGGGGTCCCGGTGATCCGGGACGCGGCCAATCTTGTCATGGAGGCCGCACGCTCCGGCAGGCGGGTCGTGCGTGCCGTCACGGGCGACCCCGGACTCGACGGCAACGCCGCCGAGGAGATGCTCGCCTGCGCGACGGAGGGGATCCCCTTCGAGGTGGTGCCCGGCGTCGCGACCGCCGTCGGCGTACCCGCGTACGCCGGTGTCCCGCTGCGCGACAAGCAGGGCGCGGACGTGCGGTTCGTCGACGCGAAGACCGCCTCGGCGCGCTGCTGGAGCGAGGCCGGCACCAGCGACGGCACCCTCGTCGTCTCCGCCACCCTGGAAACCGTCTCGGCCGCGGCCGCCGAGCTGGTGAGCGCCGGGCGCAAGCCCGACACCCCGCTCACCGTGACGGTCTCCGGCACGACGACGCGGCAGCGCACCTGGTGCGCGACCCTGGGCACCATCGCCCAGGTGTTCAAGCAGGGCAAGGTGCTGCCCTCGCCCGAGGGCGCCCGCCCCGTCATATGCGTGGTCGGCGAGCACGGCGCCGCCGCGCGCCGCGAGGACCTGTCCTGGTTCGAGTCGAAGCCGCTCTTCGGCTGGCGCGTCCTCGTACCGCGGACGAAGGAGCAGGCCGCCTCGCTCTCCGACCAGCTGCGTTCCTACGGCGCGGTGCCGCACGAGGTGCCGACCATCGCCGTGGAGCCGCCGCGCACCCCGCAGCAGATGGAGCGCGCGGTGAAGGGCCTGGTGACGGGCCGCTACGAGTGGATCGCCTTCACCTCGGTCAACGCCGTGAAGGCCGTCCGCGAGAAGTTCGAGGAGTACGGGCTCGACGCGCGCGCCTTCGCGGGCATCAAGGTCGCCGCGGTCGGCGAGCAGACCGCGGCCGCACTGGTGGACTTCGGCGTCAAGCCCGACCTCGTCCCGAGCGGCGAGCAGTCCGCGGCCGGGCTGCTCGACGACTGGCCGCCGTACGACCCGGTCTTCGACCCGATCGACCGCGTCTTCCTGCCGCGGGCCGACATCGCCACGGAGACGCTGGTCGCCGGGCTCATCGAGCTCGGGTGGGAGGTCGACGACGTCACCGCCTACCGGACCGTGCGCGCGTCGCCGCCGCCGGCGGACACGCGCGAGGCGATCAAGGGCGGCGGCTTCGACGCCGTTCTCTTCACGTCGTCCTCGACCGTCCGCAACCTGGTGGGCATCGCGGGCAAGCCGCACAACGTGACCGTCATCGCCTGTATCGGCCCGGCGACGGCCAAGACCGCCGAGGAGCACGGCCTGCGGGTCGACGTCCTCTCCCCGGAGCCGTCGGTGTCGAAGCTGGCGGAGGCCCTCGCCGAGTACGGCGCGGCCCGCCGCGAGGCGGCCAAGGCGGCCGGCGAGACCGTCTTCCGGCCGAGCGAGCGCCGCCCGGGCGCGCGCAGGCGTCGTACGACGTGAGCGGCTTAGGTGGCCGGACGCGGTCCGAAGCAGTGGTCGAGGGGCCCGGGTGCACACGCGCCCGGGCCCCTCGCGCGTAATCCCGTTGTGCGGGCGGTCCCGGCCCGGTGAGGATCACCGCCGGACGGTACGGGTGACGGGGTGACGGGGGAGCGGATGACGGACCGGGACGCACGGCTGGCGGCGGCGGTACGGGCGGGGGACCTCGCGGAGGTCCACGGTGTGCTGTGGGCGGGGGCGGACCCCGGCACGGCGGGGGAGGACGGTCTGCCCGTGCTGGGTACGGCGGTGACCGCACCCGGCCCGGGGATGGCCGAGGCGCTGCTCGGGGCCGGAGCCCCGCCGGACGCGACGGACGCGCAGGGCCTGCCCGTGCTGTACGCGGCCGTGGCCGCCGGGAACGTGGAAGTCGTCCGAGCCCTGCTGCGGGCCGGAGCCGCCCCGGACCCGGCGGACGGGAGCGGGCTCCCGGTGCTGTGCACGGCCGTCGCGGAGTTCGAGCACCGGATCGTCGAAGCCCTCGTGGAGGCCGGCGCCGACCCTGACCGGGTGCTCCCTGACGGCACGACCCCGCTGCTGCGGGCCGTCGAGGGCGGCTCCCCGGCCACGGTCACGGCGCTGCTGTGGGGGCAGTCTCTCCCGGCGACGGAACTGCCCCTGGCGCAGCCGGTGCGCGAGCGGCTGCTCGCCGCGGCCCGCCACTGGTACGAGACGGGCGCGGAGGCGGAACTGCGCCGCCGCACCGGCGCCACCGGCCCGGCGAAGACCTCGACCGTCGACGACGACTGGCACGAGGTCGAGCAGATCACGCTCGGCGGGCGGACCGTCCGCGCCGGACACGGCGCCGTCCTGACCACCCTGGAGGCGGCCTTCGGCGTCCCGACCCCGCTGACGGAACTGGTGGCCCGCGCCATCCGGCACCCGGACCCCCGCCATGTGGACTGGGCCGAGTCCAGCACCCTGCTGGGCAGACGCTCCGACGAAGAAGTCCGGGAACTGGTGACGTCCCTGCGGCACCATCCGTCCTCCGACCATCGGCGCTTCGCCGCCGACGTGCTGGCGTCCCGCCAGTACTTCCTGAACGGCACGGCCTACCCGCACCACGAGGACGACCGCGACTTCCTCGCCGCCTGGGCGGAGACGGAGACGGAAGCCGTGGTCCTCGCCGAGGTGCTCCGGGCCCTCACCGAGCACGCCGAGGAACACCCCCGACTGGAGGCCATCGGCCTCCGGCACGCCGGCCACCCCGATCCGCGGGTGCGCCGGACGGTGTCCGACTGCCTCTGGTGGCCCGACCGGCACCTGACGGTCGAGGCCGCTGCTGCGCTACGGGCCCTGACACACGATGCGGATGCCGAGGTGCGCTTCCAAGCCGCGCTGATCCTGGTCGGGGACGAACGCCAAGACCCGGACGGACCCCGGGCTGTCGTACGGGACCTGGTCCGCGACCCGCACAGCCCGATGCGCGGCGGAGCCGCCGAGGCCCTGGCCGACTCCGACGACGACACGGCCGACGCCACGGAGCTGCTGCTGTCTCTCCTGGACACCGACGACCGCATCCTGCGCCTGGTCGGAGCCTACGGCCTGGCCCGGCGGGACGACCCTCGCACCCCGGAGGCGTACGCGCGGGTGGAGGAACTCGGCCCGATCCACCTGCCCGACCACCGGGCGAACGCGCTCGAAGACTGGCTCGGACGCAATGAGGCGTTGCCCCACGGGGGGAACGGATGACGGAGGGGGACGCCGCATTGCGGCGGCGGTGTTCGCGTACGGGGTCGCCGGGGCACTGGTCGCGGCAGGCGCCGACCCGGACCAGCGACTGCCGGACGGCACGACCCCGCTCCTGCGGGCGATCGAGGCGTCCGAGGCTGCTTGCGCCACCGCTCGGGGCGCGGACCGCGCGCCGGAGATCACCGAGGCCCAGGACGTCCGGCTCAGCGCCGCCTACGGCCTGGCCCTGCGCGACGACCCGCGCACGGTGGAGGCGTACGCGCGCGTGGGCCGCCTGGACCGCCCGGAGTGCGAGCACGACCCCCGGGCGGACGGCCTGTGGCGCTGGAAGCTCAGGAACGAACCCAGCCCGTGAGCCCGGCCCAGGCGGCGGGGGCGAGGGTGAGGACGGGCCCGTCGGTGACCTTGGAATCCCGGACGTGGACCTGCTCGGCGGCGCAGGTGCAGGCGGCGACCTCGACGCAGGCCCCGCCCTCGTCACCGCTGTAGGAGGACTTCCGCCAGGCGAAGGCGGCCTCCAGGCAGGCCCCGCCCTCGTCGCTGCTGTAGCTGGACTTGAACCACTTCAGTGGGGTGCTCATGCCTCTCCTAGCAACCGGTCCAACAGGTCCTTCGTCTCGGCGAAGTTGAGGGCCTGTGACCGCAGCATCGCATACTTCTGGGAGAGGATGCTGACCTCGTTCGGGTCCCTGACGAGGAAGCTCCCGCGCTGGGTTTCCGAGTAGGCGAGGTGCTGGAACTCAGGTGTCTCCAGCACGATGAAGGGGCCTGCGAGGCCTGCGTGGGCGGTGAGCCCGAGGGGCAGCACCTGGAGGGAGAGGGCCGGGCGGTCGGCGCAGGCGCGCAGGTGCCGGAGCTGCTCCCGGTGGACCTCGTCCCCGCCGATCCGGTCCCGCAGGGCCGCCTCCCAGACCACGAAACTCAGGGTGGGCGGGACGGCGCGGCGCAGGATCTCCTGGCGCTTCATCCGGTGCGCGGTCTGCAGCTCTATCTTCTCCTCCCCGACGAAGGGGACGCGGCAGCCGAGGACGGCGCGGGCGTAGGCCTCGGTCTGGAGCAGCCCCGGAACGGTCAGGGTGTCGAACCACGACAGCGCCAGGGCCTCCGCCTCCCGCGCCATGTACTCCTCCGCCCAGGCCGGGACCATGTCCACCTCGGGGAGGCGGTTGGCCGCGACCGCCAGGAGGCCGGGCAGGGCGAGGGCGCGGTCCATCTTCTCGGCGACGTTGGGCATCAAGGTGCGCCTGCCCTGCTCGATGGAGGCGATGGTCTCGACGTCCATGTGCAGCGCCTCCGCGAAGGCGCGTTGGGTCAGTCCTCTGGCGATGCGTGCGGAGGCGACCTGAGCGCCGACCATCTTCATCGCCGTCTCGTTGGGCCGTGGCCTCTTGCGTGGTGGCATGTCCCTTGAACTCCCCGCCGTTGTGCGAGAGATACCCGTGCCGACTCGTACTCATCAAGGAGTACGAGTGGCGCGACTCCTCCACGCTAGTCACGCAGGGCGACGATCGGCGGGTGAATGTGGAAATCCAACCGGCTTTGCTGCGCGAGCGGTTCTATCCCCGCAGCCGCCAGACTGTGCGTCCTGCCAGGGAGTTCGCGGCAGAGACATTGCACGCGTGGGGTGTCACATGCCGCCACGACGAGGTGTTGCTCTGCGTGAGCGAGCTGGCGACCAACGCCCTGCTGCACGGCGTCCCGCCCGGCCGCGGCTACCGGCTGCGGATGCTGAGGTTCGAGGGGGTCGTACGGGTCGAGGTGCACGACAGCGGCGGCGGCCGGCCGCGCATCGGGCGCGGGAACCGGAGCGCCGAGGGCGGTCGCGGGTTGCTGCTGGTGGCGGCGGTCGCGGACCGGTGGGGGACCATGCCGCGCGTGCCGGGCAAGGTGGTGTGGTGCGAGTTCGCCGTCGGGGCGGACGGGGAGGTCGGGGAGGGAGGTGAGGGCAGGGCGGTCGGCGCGGGCGGGCCGCCGGACGGGCTCTAGGCTTGGTGCGACTGCTGTCGAAGCTCGAAGAGGCGACTGAAGATGAGCGCGTACGGATCCTTCCCCGGTTCGCGGCCCCGCCGGCTGCGCACCACCCCGGCGATGCGGCGGATGGTCGCGGAGTACCGGCTGCACCCCTCGGACCTGATCCTCCCGGCCTTCGTGCGCGAGGGCATCAGCGAACCCCTCGCCATCTCGGCGATGCCGGGCGTGGTCCAGCACACCAGGGACACGCTGCGGAAGGCGGCCGTGGAGGCGGTCGAGGCGGGCGTCGCGGGGATCATGCTCTTCGGCGTCCCGGCGGACGAGAACAAGGACGCGCTCGGTACGGCGGGCACCGAGCCGGACGGCATCCTGCAGGTCGCGATCCGCGACGTGAAGGCCGAGGTCGGCGACGACCTGGTGATCATGTCGGACCTGTGCCTCGACGAGTACACCGACCACGGCCACTGCGGCGTCCTCGACGACAACGGCCGCGTCGACAACGACGCGACGCTGGAGCGCTACGCCGAGATGGCGCAGGTCCAAGCGGACGCGGGCGTCCACGTGGTCGGCCCGAGCGGAATGATGGACGGGCAGGTCGGCGTCATCCGCGACGCCCTCGACGAGACCGGGCACGAGGACGTCTCGATCCTCGCCTACACGGCGAAGTACTCCTCCGCCTTCTACGGCCCCTTCCGCGAGGCCGTCGCCTCCTCCCTCCAGGGCGACCGCAAGACGTACCAGCAGGACCCGGCGAACGCCCGCGAGTCCCTGCGGGAGCTGGCCCTCGACCTGGAGGAGGGCGCCGACATGGTGATGGTCAAGCCGGCCGGCCCCTACCTCGACATCCTCCACCGGGTCGCGGAAGCCGTGGACGTACCGGTGGCGGCGTACCAGATCAGCGGCGAGTTCGCGATGATCGAGGCGGCGGCGGAGAAGGGCTGGATCGAGCGCGACCGCGCCATCCTGGAGACCCTGCTCGGCATCAAGCGCGCGGGCGCGGACACGATCCTCACCTACTGGGCGACCGAGGTCGCGGGCTGGCTGCGCGAGACCCGCTGACGCTCCCTTCGCCCTACGGCCAGTCGACGAGGCCGTGGAAGACGGCGAAGTCGAGGACGACGGCGGCCGGGGCGGCCACGGCCAGACACACCCTGGCGGCGGCATTGCCCCGCCGCCAGGGCAGCGCCCACGCGGAGAGCAGCACGACCAGGACCACCACCAGGCCGAACCCGAACACGGGGAAGGCGAGGTTGTAGGAGGCGTCGAACCGGTCACTCACCTCGTCCCCGCAGGAGTCGCAGGCCATCGGAGCCAGCCCGACGAAGAAGAACGCGACGGCCGCCATCGGCAGCGTCAGCAGGGTGGAGACGAGCGGCGCGACGAACGCGCGCGGGTGCCGGTGTCCGGGGTCGGGGTCATGGCTCCAGTGAACTCGGCGACGCACGCCTGAACATGAGTGCCCGTACTCAGGCGCGCGGCTGCGCGGTCTGTGAACCTCATAGGCATACGTGCGCACTTGGCACGTCGATACCGAGAGGTTCTGTATGCAGGCTGAGCACCTGTCCGCCGTCGACCAGGTGTCCTGGGAAGCCACTATCCGGCACCTGTACGAGGACGCGTTCACGTTCAGTGCGACCGGCCCGCGCGCGCACGAGGACTGGCGGGCCGACGTGCTCGCCGTCATGGCGCGCGCCGTCCCCGACCCGCGTGGCTGGGCGGGGCTCGATGACACAGCGAACGAGCGCTCTCAGGAACACCCGGACTTCCCGTTCTGCCGGCCGGCCGTCAGGGACGATCCGTCCCGCCCGCTCACCCCGGCCGACATCGGGGAACGGTTGCACGAGATCAACCGTGCGAGTGCCGAAAACCTCCTGTTGGCGCTCACCGACGGCGGCTGCACCCTGCGGAACCTCGAACGGTTCACCGAGAGCTTTGACGAGCTGCAGGACATGGCCCGCACCATCCTCGCCCGCTACGGGGACACGTGCACGTGCTACACCAACGTAACGGTCGGCGCGCGCAAGGACGACACGCTGGACTTTGGGGCGTCCCACTGGGGCTACACCCCGATGACCTTCTACTGGGAGGACGCCGGCCTGGTCGTCGTCTCCGACACAGAGGTCGGGTTGTTCTGGACCTTCGCCTGCTGAGCCGAAAGGAGAAATCCATGCAGACACGATCCACCGATGCCGCCACCTGGGAAGCAGCGCTGATACGGCTCCTGGAGGAGGTCTACACCTTCGCTTGGAGCGGGCCTCGGTTGCACGAGGACTGGGCCGAGGACGTCTGCGCCGTCATGGAGCGGTCGGTCGCCGACCCACGGGGGTGGGCCGTCCTGGAAACGCACACGCACAAGGTGGGACGGGAGAGCGGCTATCCCTCTTATCCATTCCATGCGCTGACTGTCGAGGAATTGCGGGCCGGGCTCCGGCCGATCACGGCCGGCGCCGCCGTCGAGCTGCTCGCCTCGCTTGCGCAGGAATGGTTCTTCGAGAGCAACCCGGTCCGGTTGAGGGAAGACCGGGACATGGTGCTCTCGGACGCCCGGACCCTGCTGGACCGCTTCGGCCCGGACGCGGCGTTCTGGACGTCTTCAGATCTGGCCCGTACCTGCGACGCGCCCGACTTCCTGGCACGGGAGCTCGAAGGCGGCCACATTTTCACCGACTACATGATGGATCTCGGCCTGGTCGCGGTGTCCGCGGACGAGGTCGGCGTCTTCTGGTCGTTCAACGCGCTGTGAGCGTGGGGCGGTGAATCGGCCGCTACGCGCTCCTCGACGACCGCGTCTGCCTCTCATCTGAGCTGACAGGGGCAGACCGGGCGGGCGGAAGGCTGATTCATCGGCCGGTTCGGAAGGCGCGGGCGAGCCGGCCGGAAGCCTGAGTAGCACGGCTTCCCGTGAGACCGGGTCGGCCACACCCAGATCCCCGGCTTGCAGCAAGAACCCTTCGAGCGTCGACGTGTCAAGTACGCATGTGGGCCTGTGAGGTTCACGCCGTCTCTGGCCGACACGCCTGAGTACGCGCACTCAGGCGTGCAGTTCGACAATATGCGAACCTCTAGGCAGTACGTACGAATTCGGCACGGCAGTGCCGGCGAGGGGTGGACATGCAGGACAGCGATCTGAGGGTTTCGGAGGACGGCCTCACCCGGCTCGCTGACGACCTGGACAAGATGCAAGGCCATCTGGAACGGCAGATCCGCGACATGGACCGGGTGGTCGACAGCATCGCGGCCGGCTGGCAGGGTCCCACGGCTACGGCCTACCGCTCCTTGCATCGGGGGGCGGCAGAGGACGCCGTGCGGATCCGGCAGGTGCTCGCCCTCCTCGAAGAGGCCACCCGGGCCGCTCGTGACGGCTTCACAGCCCAGGAACTGGAGATCCTGGCCGCGTTCAAGCAAGTGCAGAGCCAGGAGGACGTGGCGGCGTCCGCCGAGGAATTGACCGTGCCCGACCAGGCTCCAGCGGCTCCGCAGAGCCGTCTGCAGGACATCTGAGAGCAGCGAGGAACAGCACCACCATGTCGGACGACGACCGTATAACCGTCGATTTCGCCACCCTGCAGCGCCTTTCCGGCGACCTGGAGGAGATCCTCAAGAACCTCAACGAGAAGCTCGACCTGCTCTATGAGCGCACCAAGAAGGCCGTTCTGAGCTGGGACGGTGAAGCCCGGCAGGCCTTCATCGACGAGCTCGACAAATGGGATCGCTCGGCCCAGGACCTCAAGGCCGCGCAGGCCTGGCTCCACGAGGTCGTGGTCAAGGGACACCTCAACTACGCGGCGGCGAACAAATCCGTGCTCCAGGGCTGGGGAGGCGGTGCCTGATGGCCGGCCCCACCCCGGGCCCCACCCCGGCGCAGCCGCCTGCCGGAGGCGGCAACATCGACGTCAAGCCGTCGAGCTTGTGGACCGTCTCCGGCCGGGTCGCCGGTCAGCAGGACCCCATGATGCGAGGTGGGAACACACTCGTGCAGGAGCTGCAGAAGTACCCGGACGCCGGTGGGGCGGGCACCAGCGCCGAGAAGTTCGCGCAGGCCTACAAGAAGATAGGCAACCGCTGGCTGGAGGTGTTGGGCAAGAGCGTGGTCAGCATCGGGGGTGTCGCCGTCGGCTTCACGGAGACCGCCAACGCCTACACCAAGGCCGATGCGGCGGCCCACCCCAAGCCCGGGAAGGCCGCGGAGCAGCGCCCCCTGCCCACGGTCATCGACAAGGACCCCAAGTTCGCCAGCGTCCCCGACATCAAGTGGGGTGATGACGACGGCGGAGACGACCTGATCCGCGGCGCGATGGAGGGCATACCGGAGATCGTCCGGGATGTTCTGCAGCCCGCCGCGAAGAACATCTTCCGCGTCGGCAAAGTGGCGGACGTCCACCCCTTCCCGCAGCAGCACTACCTCAACTCGCACTGCCACAGCTGGATGAACGCCTCGACCGTCCCGGGCAACACGGCGGCCGAGCTGACGAGCATCATCGGCACCATCACCAACCACGGCCGGGCCGACTGGGAAGCCGCCATGCGGACGTTCTGCAGTGCGCTGTGGGGCGCGACGGCCTGGGGGCAGTCCGGTCCGTCCCGGCACGGCTACCAGTGGGCGCACACCACCGGCCCGCACGGGGCACAGGTGGCCACGGGCAGTCAGCCGGTGATGGCCGTCCTGGCCGACGTGGCGATCAAGATCAGCGACTGTCTGCGCGAGTATGCGGAAGCCGCCGTCGAGCTGAACCACGACATCTCCGAAGAGCTCAAGCGAGCCATGAAGAAGGCCGCCATGAGCATCATCGACGACCTGGAGAAGGCCAAGGAGAAGCCCAGTCTCAAGACCATCGCCGGCGCCGTCACCAGCGTGGCCAGCGGGGCGGGTGGCGCCGTCGGGCTCCTGCTGAAGTTCGACGTCAACACGGTCCTGAACCTGGACAAGGCCAAGCTCAACCGGATCGTGGACGAGTACACCGGCATCGTGGACGGCCTCACCACGCGCATGGAGGCGCTCCAGAAGGTCCTGGACGAAGCGCACATGAGTGCCCCGAAGTTCGAGGCCGGCGTAGCCCGCGCCCACGGCTTCGGCGCCCGGTCCCTGGAGGACTTCAAGAGCACCTCGCAGACCTGGCTGAAGATCGACTCGGCCACCGGCAAGTACGTGTTGGACTTGGCGGCCAACGAATACATGGCCGACGGCCACACGCTGGACAAGCACGTGGGGAAGACGGACGAGCAGCTGGCGCAGCGCCTGCGCGACCAGCAGGATCCACCTACGAACGCCTGGCCTCACGGGAAACCGACGATGAGAGCCTCCTCGGCCTTCCCGAACTATCAACGGGCACAAGAGCTCACCCAGTACAACCTCAACCACAACGCTGCAGCGATCGATGCGTGGATCAAGGGTCCGCCGCCACCGCCCCAAAATGACGTGAGGACCTTCACGGCTACGGCGCCCAACGGCGAGATCAGCGGCCGCAGCGTGAGTAAGCAGCCGACCGACCCGACCGAACCGCTGTCGGGTTACAAGCAGGGTGGCCTACTTGCCAGGGCCGAGGAAGTGACAGGTATCGACACGAGGATCAGGTACGACAGCAACCGAAATCCTCCCTTCACCGTCATGACGTCCATGCCCAGCAAGTGAGAAAGGCTCTTCGAATATGTCCATCGACCAGGCGTCCTGGGAAGCGGCGGTACGGCACCTCTATGAGGACGCGTTCTCGTTCAGTGCCACCGGTCCGCGTCAGCACGATGACTGGCAGGTTGACGTGCTCGCCGTCATGCAGCGCGCCGTTCCCGACCCGCGTGGCTGGGCCGGGCTCGACGACACCGCGAACAAGCGCTCTCAGGAGCACCCCGACTTCCCGTTCTGCCGTCCGTCTTTCAGGGACGATCCGTCCCGCCCCCTCACCCCAGCCGATGTCAGGGAACGTTTGTACGGGATCGACCGTGCGAGCGCCGAGAACCTCCTCCTCGCACTCACCGACGACGGCTGCACCCTGCGGAACCTCGCAAGGTTCACCGAGAGCTTCGACGAGCTGCAGAACATGGCGCGCACCATCCTCGCTCGCTACGGGGACACGTCCACCTGCTACACCAACGTCAGCCATATCGGACGCATCGGCACGCTGGACTTCACGGCCGCGACCAGCCACGGCTGGTCGCCGATGACCTTCTACGGGGAGGATTCCGGCCTGGTCGTCGTATCCGAGGCCGAGGTCGGTCTGTTCTGGACATTCGGTGACTACTGAGCGCGCCTTCTGGTCGTTCAACGCGAATTGAGACAATGATCCGATGCTGACCCGATCCGCCACCTACCCCGACCGGGAGACCGCACAGTGGGCCACCCAGCAGGTGGTGACCGCCAATGAGCAGGTCATCCACCGCTGGCTCGCCCAGGGAACGCGGGCCCGACTCACCATCGAGGCCGCCTGGCCGTCCCGTGAGGAGCCCGTCGGCCGGGTGCAGTTGGAGGCCATGCTCCTTGCCGGACAGGGGCCCGTCGACGTCCGCGCCGCCCGCGTCGTCCTGCGTCGCGAGCCGGACAGCCCGTACGGATTCGTCGTCCAGACCACCGTCCCGTTCTACCTGTAGAGGCAACCGACCGTGCCCATGAAGCCCCTCGAACACGACCGGCGCTACGGCGAGCTCGATCAGGTGATGCGTGCCTACCTCGGCCAGCAGGGGGAGGACACGGCCGAGCGTCGCAGCCCTGCGCTGGACGCCTATCTGCGCCACACCTGGCACACCCGCCCCTGGGCGATCGCGGAGGCGGAGCGCCAGCTGCGCGAGTACAGCCGGAATCCTCCGGGGCGCCTGCGGATCGACCTCGGCGAGTTCTACGCCGTCCCCGACGTCGGGATTCCGCAGGCCGCGATCGGCGACTGGCTGCTCGTGCTCGCCGACCACCTCAAGCAGAGCGTCGAGGACGGCGAGGTGCCCCCGCCGGCGATCCCGCAGACGCACTGGGAGTGGCACGCGCGGTTCCCGGAGGCCGCCCAGCTGCTGGGCGGCTGGTTCTCGCAGGACATCGTCGACGAGTTCCCCGACCACGAGGCTGCGGTCGCGGACTACGCCGCCACCACCGACCCGCAGCTCGTCGCCCGTCTTGTCGGTGAGCTCCACGAGCTGATCGCCCTCCCGCTGGACGAGGGCGACTACGCCCTGGCCGCGGCGGAACTCGGCATGGAGGTCAACCCGCCCGAGCCGTTCTCGTACGGGGCGTGGTTCCAGTCGGTGGCGACCAGCCTGGCCGGCGGCTGACCAGCCCGAAGAACCGCCGTACGCGGCTTCGATGCTGCCCGGCCGTGCCGCCGGCCTGCCGATTTCGCCTGCCCCCCGTACCGCCGGCCCGGTGTGGTTCCGGTCGCGGGCGTCGGGGCGTAGGCGCACTCTGGAGGGAACGGGTGACCCCTGGAGGTGATGCACCATGGCCACGCTCGTCGGGTGGCATGTGGAGCTCGAATTCACCGAGGAGGGCCACCGCACCAGTGCGGCGGCCCTGGTAAGGCTCGGGGACGGCTCCGAGATCAGGGCGCGGGGCTACGCCTTGCGTCACCCCTCCGACCCGGAACAGATGAGGGTCGGGGAAGAGATCGCGGGTGCTCGTGCGCTCATGGATCTCGCGCAGCAGATGTTGCAGAAGGCCCACTCGGAGATCGACGAGGCGACGGGCCGTCATTCATATCCGCTCAACCGCTGAGCGGCGGGCGGACCACCGGCCCGCTGAGGGGCTCCTGCCGGAGCCGCTCAGCGGGTCCTGCCGCGGAACAGGACGCCGGCCAGGGTGACGGCCGCGGCGGTGATGCCGGCGCACCAGGCCAGCGCCGTCCAGGGGGTGCTTCCGGCGGGCTGCGCGAGGAGCAGTGCGCGCAGGGACTCGATCACCGGGGTCAGCGGCTGGTTCTCGGCGAAGCCGTGCAGCCAGCTCGGCATGGTGTCGATCGGGACGAAGGCGCTGGACGGGTACGGCAGGAACATCATCAGGAAGGTGAAGCCGCCCGCCGCCTCCGGCGTCTTCGCGAGCAGCCCGAGCGCGGCGGCCAGCCAGGAGATCGCCGTGATGTACGCCAGCAGCAGGCCGGCGGCGGCCAGGAAGGCGGCCGGTCCGGTCTGGGGCCGGAAGCCGATGGCGAGGGCTACGGCGAGGACGAGGGTGGTGGAGAGCAGGTTGCGCAGGACGGAGGCGGCGACGTGCCCCGCCAGGATGGGGATGCCGCCGATGTCGAGGGTGCGGAAGCGGTCGATGACACCGGTCCGCATGTCGTCGGCGACGCTGACGGCGGTGGAGGCCGCGCCGAAGCCCGCGCAGAGCAGCATGGCGCCGGGGACCACGTACGTCACGTACTCCGTGCCGGTGTCGATGGCCCCGCCGAAGAAGTAGACGAAGATCAGCATCAGCATGACGGGCAGCATCAGCGCGGCGATCAGGGCGTCCGGGCTGCGGCGGCTGATGCGCAGGCTGCGGCCGGCGAGGGCGAGGGCGCTCACGGGGGTGGCGGCGGTCATCGGTCGGCTCCCGTCAGGGTGAGGAACACGTCGTCGAGGGTGGCGGTGCGGACGGCGAAGCGGTCCACGGTGGTGCGGTCGGGGTCGAGTTCGTCGAGCAGGGCGCGGACGTGGCCGGCGCTCCCGTCGGTGGCGACGCCGAGCGTGAGCTCGTCCGGGGCGAGGTGGACGGCGCGCGGGGCCAGGGCGTCGTAGGCGGCCTGTGTGGTGAGGGTGAGGTCCAGCCGGTGGCCGGCGACGCGCGCCTTGAGCTCGGCGGGCGTCCCCTCGGCGGCGATCCGTCCGTCGGCGAGGACGACGACGCGATCGGCGAGCCGGTCCGCCTCCTCCAGGTACTGCGTGGTGAGCAGCACGGTCGTGCCGTCGGCGCGCAGCTCCCGTACGAGTTCCCACAGGTCCTGGCGGCTGCGCGGGTCGAGGCCGGTGGTCGGCTCGTCGAGGAAGATCACCTCGGGTCGGGAGACGAGGCTCGCGGCGAGGTCGAGGCGGCGTCGCATGCCGCCCGAGTACGTCTTGGCCGTGCGCGCGGCGGCGTCGGCGAGTCCGAAGCGGGCGAGGAGCTCGTCGGCTCGAACGCGGGCGGCGCGCGGGGTGAGCCCGCTGAGCCGGCCCATCATGCGGAGCGTTTCGGCGCCGGTCTGGAGTTCGTCGACGGCCGCGAACTGTCCGGTGAGGCTGATGCGTTCGCGGACGCGCGCCTGTGCGGTGGCGGTGTCGTGGCCGGCGACGCGGGCGGTGCCGGCGTCGGGCGCGGTGAGGGTGGCGAGGATCCGGACGGTGGTGGTCTTCCCGGCGCCGTTGGGGCCGAGGAGGGCGAGGACGCTGCCGCGGGGGACGGCGAGGTCGATGCCGTCGAGGACGCGGACGTCGCCGTAGGACTTGGTCAGACCGGTGGCCTGGATTCCGAGGGTGTCGGCGCCGGTGGCGCGGGGGCCAGGTGCGCCGGTGACGCGTCCTGAGGCGTGCGTGGTCATGAGGGATGTGCTCCCTTCTCCCTCTTCTGCGTATGCCTTACGCTCTTCTGTGTAAGTAATACACAGAACTAGGATGGGGGTCAATCGAGGAGTGGGCGGTCATGGCGGAAGAGGACGACGAAGGCGCCGAGAACGGCGGTACCGGGCTTCCGGCCAGCCTGGAAATGGCCTGGGGCCTGCGCGAACGCCCCGGCAAGGGGCCGCGCCCCACGCTCACGCTGCCGCGCATCGTGGAGACGGCCGTGACACTGGCCGCCCGTGAGGGCATCGACGCCGTCTCCATGGGGCGGGTGGCCAAGGAGCTGGGCGTCTCGACGATGTCCCTCTACCGGTACGTCACGGCCAAGGAGGAGCTCTACATCCTCATGTCGGACGCGGGCGTCGGCGCCCCGCCGGCGCTGCCGCCGGAGGCGGCGGGGTGGGGCTGGCGCGAGCTGCTGACGCAGTGGGCGTACGCGCAGCGGGCCGTCCTGATGGCCAACCCCTGGATTCTGCGTATCCCGATCACCGGGGCGCCGGTCAGCCCGAACCAGCTGGCCTGGATGGAACGCGGGCTCGCGGCGCTGGCGGGCACCGGCATGAGCGAGGGCGAGAAGATCTCGACGATCATCCTCATCGGCGGCCTGGTCCGCAACGAGGCGACGATGGCCGCCGACATGATGGACGCCATCATCAAGTCGGGAGTCTCACCGGACCAGGTCCTGGGCCAGTACGTACGCACGCTGCGGCTGATGACCGCCCCGGACACCCACCCGGCGGTGACGCGACTGCTGGAGTCGGACGCCTTCACGGGCTCCGACGAACCGGACTTCCAGTTCGGCTTCGGCCTCGGCCGCATCCTGGACGGCCTGGCGGCCCTGGTCGCGGGTCGGGAAGGGGCGGGGGAGGGCTGAGGGGGAGGGGGGAGGGCTTAGGGGGCGGGGCTTCGGGAGGTGGGGCGGTGGCTTCGAGGGGGCGGGAGCCACCCCGGGCGGTGTCGGTGAGGTTCTGGGGGTTTCCCGTCAGTCCCATCGTCTCTCCGCGTCGGGCCGGCCCGTCAAGGGCGCTCCCGTTGGTCGCGTCGCTATGCGAGGGCCTTCGGCCCCCCTTGACCGACCGTCCCGCCACGGAAATCCGAAAGACTGCCGGGAAGCCCCCAGAGGAACGGGCCGGCCATCCAGAGACACCCAAGGCGGTCGGCGCCGCGCACCCGGAGCCAGGAGCGCCCCAAATCGCTACGCGCTCCCGAAGGATGGCGCCTGCGAGTCCCTGGGGCTGGGCATAAGCCGCCCCAGATCGCTACGCGCTCCTCGATCACGCGTCCGCAAGCCTCTTGGGCTGGACATAGGCCGCCAGCGATCGCTACGCGCTCCTCGTCGACCGCGTCCGACCCGCCGAGTGTGTGCGGCTGCCCTGGCACGGGTGGACTTCGCCTCGGGCGTCACCCCCTCAGACGGGCGGCAGCAGGTCGCTTTCGCTGACGGTGTAGGTGAGGGAGGGGTACAGGAAGTCGGTTTCGTGGTTCTCTCGGCGCCGAAGCCGGTAGAACTCGCGGCTCTGATCCTCGTCGGCCAGCGTGAGGCGCCCGCCCTGGGGGAGATGTGCGTGTCCGTCGTGGAAGCGAACGAGGGTCTTCGACGTACGGAACGTCACGCCCAGCCATTCGTTCTCCGCCGCCGGAGCATCCAGCACGATCTTGTGCTTGAGCCGCCGGTTCGAGGCCACGGAAAAGACGACCACGCTGTGGTGGCTGAGGGGCAAGTCGAATGTGGCGTCGGACTCCTTGGATTCGAAGACCAGCTTCCTTGGCGGGCCGGCTTCGGGGTGCCGGTAGCAGGAGAAGACGGCGATGAAGGAATCGTCGGCCAGATCCAGGGCCTGGTCGGAATGGCTGCCCATGGTTCGGTAGGCGTTTGTGTAGCTCTCGATGAGAGCATTGTTGAAACCGACCGGGAGGGCCGCACGCTCTTGGATCTGTTGCGCCAGCCATTCGTGCACCGGGCTGAAACGCTGGGTCGGATTGCTGTACCGAGTGGTGGTGCGTACGAGGGGCGTACCGTGCTCGTCGGCCCTCGTGAGCGTGCCACCTCGGCGGCCCTTTCCCACGTCCTCCCAAGGGGCCGACTCGGACAGTTCCGCAAAGAGGTTCCGCTCGAATGAGAGGGCGTACGAGCTGACCTCGTCCGTAATCCTAGGCGCGGGGGGCAACATAGTCTCCCGAGTTCATGCTGAAGAGGAACTTGTCGCCGTAGTCGATGAAGGACGCAGTCCTGTTCTCCTCGGCGTACAGCCTGCGCAGCTCGTCCATGCCCTCCGGCGTCGGCGGCCCCAGTTCCACCAGATCGTCAGCCTTCTTGACAAATGTCCGGCCGTCCTTGTGGACGGCTTCGGTGCTCGAACAGCGCACCACGTATCCCAGCCGCGTCGGGAGCGCCTCGGCGTTCAGGGTCGAGGGTCGGATCTCGTGCGTATACAGGCGGTTGGTGGAGAGCGGCATGAAGAATACAGAGCCGGGATAGAGGGTCAGCGTGAACGAGGAGGGCAAAGCGCCCGCATCGTCCTTGAGGCGGAAGTGGAGTCTGGTCAGCCCGCTGGTGCGCTTCAGGCCGTAGTCGAAAACATCGTCCGCCATGGGCTGCAGTTTGTCGAGCCCGTCATAGAAGGTGCAGAAGGCCATGATGCCGTTATCGGGCATGTCTTTGGTCTTGTCGGCATGGGCCGATATCTTGGCCTTGGACTGTTTGCGCTCAGCCGTGGCGAGCGTGTTGTGGTAAACCTGCGCGAGAACGTGATTCAGCGGCGCATGGTTCCGGAAAGCGGAAGCCGCCTCACGGTTCAGAGCGTCGACGATTTCCGTGTCCGTCGCACGAAATCCCTCGGTCGGCCCCGACAGATTCGTCGAGCACCGGAGCAGACGGAAATGCAGCGCGTCCCCGTCCTGCGTGACGGGAGTCAGATAGATTCCGCTGCGACGGGCCGTGCCGGGCTTGGTGGACTCCGTCAGTGACTGGAAGGCGTGCTCCGCCTGGATCCGTCCGAAGTGATCTGCGTCAAGGTCGAAGAAGCGGCGGTAGTACACGCCGACGCCGTGCACCCGGACAGGAACCCGGCCGCCTTCGACGACCGTCCAGGGCTGGTCCGGCCCGTAACCACGAGACAGCTCCCGGATGACGAACACCCTGGCAGCTGAACGAAGCCGTCCGCCGTCGACCCCTGACACATCGCCACACATGTAGACGGTCCTGTCCGCGATGTCCGCCGAGGCGAACTCCGCAGGCGTGATCGTGGTCCCGAAGAAGTCCCTGATCAGGTCGTGGTCCCACAGCGTCGAAGGCGCAACCAATATGTTGCTCGCATCGTCGATGCGGGCTTCTGTCGGGTACATCAACGGCACCTGTCCTTCGCAGAGATGGATGTGTCCTCGAACATCGTCTCTCAACCAGCCCCGGACGGGCCGCAGTCGCGTGATCGAGGAGCGCGTAGCGATCTGGGGCGGCCTATGTCCAGCCACAGGGGTCCGCTGACGCCGTCCTTCAGGAGCGCGTAGCGATTTGGGGCGTACCCGGCTCCCGCTGCGCGGCGCCGACCTGCCCGAGGGATGTCTCGATGGCCGGCCCGTTCCTCTGGGGGCTTCCCGGCAGTCTTTCGGATTTCCGTGGCGGGACGGTCGGTCAAGGGGGGCCGAAGGCCCTCGCATAGCGACGCGACCGGAGGGAGCGCCCTTGACGGGCCGGCCCGACGCGGAGAGACGATGGGACTGACGGGAAACCCCCAGAACCTCACTGATCCTGGTCAGGAGCATCCCGCCCCCGTGCCGCCGCTGCGGGTCGAGGCACGCCTCCGCTGTCTGCCGCCCCTGGCCGGGGCCTATCGAGCGAGCCAGCCCGTCAGTGCCGCCCAGCTCGCCGGGGCGAGGGCCAGCACCGGACCGTCCTGGACCTTCGAGTCCCTGACGTGCACGGTGTCCGGGCCGGTGGCCACCTCAAGGCAGGCGCCGCCTTCGCTGCCGCTGTACGAGGACTTGCGCCAGCTCAAGGCGACCTCAAGGCAGGCGTCGCCATCGCCGCCGCTGTAGCTGGACTTGAACCACTTCAGTGCGGTCGTGGCACTCATGTCTCTCCTGCCAGGCGGTCCAACAGGCCACATGTCTGCTCGGTGTTGAGGGCCTGAGTCCGCAGCATCGCATACTTGCGCGCCAGGATGCTGACCTCATCTGGGTCCGAGGTGAGGTGGCTGCCGCGTTGGGTTTCGGTGTACCCGTGGTGCTGATGGTTCGGAGTTTCCAGGAGGATGAACGGGCCGTCGAGAGCGGCGTGAGAGGTCCGTCCCAGCGGCAGTACCTGGAGGCTCACGTCTGGCAGGCCCGCGCAGGCGCGGAGGTGGCGCAGCTGCTCCGCGTACACCTCGTCACCGCCGAGCCGGTCGCGGAGTACGGCCGCCCACACCACGAAGCTCAGTGTCGGCGGGGTGCTGCGGCGAAGGATCTGCTGGCGGGCGAGGCGGCGGGTGGTCAGGGCCTCGATCTCCGCCTCCGGGTGGGCGGGGACGCGGCACCGGAAGACGGCCCGGGCGTAGGTCTCCGTCTGGAGAAGGCCTGGTACCACCTGGTTGTCGAACCAGGAGAGCGTGATCGCACGGTGCTCAAGGTCCATGTACTCCTCCGCCCACGGCGGGGTTGCGTCGATCACCGGCATGCCGTTGGCTGCCAGCGTCAACAACCCCGGCAACCCCAGGTGCTGGTCCATCAGCTCGGCGACGTTCGGCATCAGGGCGCGCCGCCCTTGCTCGATCGACGCGATCGTCTCCGCGTCCAGGCGGACCAGTTCGCCCAGTTGTCGCTGGGTCAGGTTCTTGGCGATGCGGCCGGCGGCCACCTGCGAGCCGACCATCTTCATGGTCGTCGCGTTCGGCCGTACTCGTTTCCTCGGTGGCATGACTGCGAACTCCCCGCCTGTACACGTGGGCTACCCCGTGCGGACCCGTACTCATCTCGTCGGGGCGCTCGCCGACGACTGGGGTGTGGTGGGCAGGTCGCCCGGAAAGATCGTCTGGTGTGAGTTCCGGCTCGGATGCGGAGGCTTCGCCGGGGCCGGCCGGGAGGTGTGACTTCGGCGGGCCCTGGCACAGAGCCCAGCGCAGAACGCACCGCACACCGCACACCGCACACCGCACCCCCCCGGACCGTCGGAAGCGGCCGGGGGTGTGCGGCTCGGGGTGCGGAGCCTCGTGCGTCAGGCGGGCTGTTCCGGCGCGGTCGCCTTGATCACCGAGAAGACGCCGCCCTGGGGGTCGGCGAGGACGGCCATACGGCCCGCCACCATGTCGAAGGCCGGAGCCATGACGCTGCCTCCGGCGCGCTCCGTGGCGGCCTGGATCTCGTCGACGTCGTCGACGTGGAAGTACGGCATCCAGTGCGGCGGTACGCCGTCCGGCAGGTTGGCGAGGTCCATCATGCCGCCGACGGCGCGGTCGCCGACCTTGAACTCGGTGTACTCGCCGGCGCCGGGCATCTGGGACTTGGCCGTGGTGACGGGGAGGATCGAGGTGTAGAAGGCGGCCGCGGCGGGGACGTCGCCGGTGTTGAGTTCGCTCCAGATCAGGGCGCCGTGCTCGTTGACGATGCCCGCGCCGTCGAAGGTGCCGGCCTGCCACAGGCCGACGGCGGCGCCGGTCGGGTCGGTGATCACGGCCATCCGGCCGAGGTCCATGACGTCCACCGCGCCCAGCATGACCGAACCACCCGCGTCGGTGACGGACTTGAGGGTGGAGTCGATGGAGTCGGTCGCCAGGTACGTGGTCCACGCGGTCGGCGGCATCGGGTCGGGCACGGTCCCGTCCGGGTTCATCGCCTTCATGATGCCGGCGACGGGCTTGCCCTTGAGGAGGCAGACGGAGTATCCGCCCTGTTCGGCCGGTCCGACCTCGCCCTGCCAGCCGAAGAGGTCGCAGTAGAAGTCGAGGGCCGCCTGCTGGTCGGGGACCATCAGGTCGATCCAGCACGGGGTGCCGGGCTTGTAGGGGCCGTTCATGTCGGGCACGGATGCCTCCGCTGAGGGATGGGGAAGGACGCGCCGTCCCCTACCCGGGCCCTACGACCCGAATCGACCCGTTCGGGTGACGGCGGCGGTCGGCGGCCGGCCCGCCTACTACGAGGCCGGTGACCTGCTCCGCGCTGTCTTCCCCTACTGGGCGGCACACGATGCGGTGTGGGCCGAGACGGAAGCCCTCCAGCGGCAGCTCGCGGACGCGGGTGCGCACCAGTGCGCGAGCCCCGTGGACCTGCTCGTGGCCGTCATCGCGCGGCAGCACGGGCTGACGGTCCTCCACCAGGACGCCGGCTTCGAGACGATCGCCAAGGTCACGGGCCGGCCGGTACGGCGCATCCTCGGCTGAAACGGAGCTGCTCCCGGCCCGAAGGCCGGGGGCAGCTCCGTCGCACCGGTCAGAGCTTCTCGGGGGTGCGGATGCCCAGGAGGGACATGCCCTTCGAGAGGGTGCGGGCCGTCAGCTCGCACAGGAACAGGCGGTTCTCGACCTGCTCCGGAGTGTCGGCCTTGAGGACCGGGCACTCCGAGTAGAACGACGTGTACAGCGACGCCAGCTGGTACAGGTACGCCGCCAGCTTGTGCGGGGCGTGCTCCGCGGCCGCCTCCGCGATCAGCTCGCCGAAGGCGTCCAGGTGCAGACCCAGCGCCCGCTCGGTCGGGGCCAGCGCCACCTCCGGGTGGGCGGCCGGGGTCGCGTCACCGGCCTTGCGCAGGATCGACTGGATACGGGCGTACGCGTACTGGAGGTACACGGACGTGTCACCGTTCAGCGAGACCATCTGGTCCAGGTCGAACTTGTAGTCCCGGGCGGCGGACGTCGACAGGTCGGCGTACTTCACCGCGCCGATGCCCACCTGGGCGCCCCGCTCGGCGATCTCGGCCTCCGTCAGGTCCTGGGCCTTCTCCCGGACCACGGCCGAGGCACGCTCGATCGCCTCGTCCAGCAGGTCCACCAGCCGGACCGTCTCGCCCTCACGGGTCTTGAACGGCTTGCCGTCCTTGCCGAGGACCGTGCCGAAGGCCAGCTGTACGGCCTTGACGTCGTCGTTCAGCCAGCCCGCCCGGCGCGCCGTCTCGAAGACCATCTTGAAGTGGAGCGACTGCCGCGCGTCGACCACGTAGATCAGCTCGGTGGCGCCGAGGTTGGTCACGCGGTCGCGGATCGCCGACAGGTCGGTGGCGGCGTAGCCGAAGCCGCCGTCGGACTTCTGCACGATCAGCGGGGTCGGGTTGCCGTCCGGGCCCTTGACGTCCTCGAAGAACACGCACAGCGCGCCGTTGGAACGGACCGCGACGCCCGACTCCTCCAGCAGCTTGCACGTCTCGACCAGCATGTCGTTGTAGCCGGACTCGCCGACCACGTCCGGGTCCTGGATGTCCATGTCCAGCTTGTTGAAGACCGAGTAGAAGTAGATCTTCGACTCGTCCACGAACCGCTGCCACAGCGCCAGCGTCTCCGCCTCGCCCGCCTGGAGGTCCACCACCCGGGCCCGGGCCCGCGTCTTGAACTCCTCGTCGGAGTCGAACAGGGCGCGCGAGGCCTTGTAGAGGCGGTTCAGGTTGGACATGGCCTCCTCGCCGGAAGCCTGCTCGTCGTCCCCCGCCGACTTGTGGTCCAGCTCGTGCGGGTGCTCCAGCAGGTACTGGATGAGCATGCCGAACTGGGTGCCCCAGTCGCCGATGTGGTGGCGCCGGATGACCTTCTCGCCCGTGAACTCCAGGATCTCCACCATCGCCGCGCCGATCACGGCGGACCGCAGGTGCCCGACGTGCATCTCCTTGGCGACGTTCGGCTGCGCGTAGTCGATCACCGTCGTGCCGGCGGACGCGTTCAGCGGGACGCCGAGCCGGTCGTCGGCCGCGCGGGCCGCCAGCGTCGAGACGATCGCCGAGTCCGCGACGGTGATGTTCAGGAAGCCGGGGCCCGAGACCTCGATCTCCTTGATCAGGTCACCGGCCGGGATGCCCTCGACCACGGTCGTGGCCAGCTCGCGCGGGTTGGCCTTGGCCTTCTTCGCGAGCGCCAGGATGCCGTTGGCCTGGAAGTCGGCCCGGTCGCTTCGTCGCAGCAGCGGGTCGGCGCCACCGGCCTCCGGCAGCGCGGAGGCGAGGGCGTCGGCGACGCGCTGGTTGACGGACGAAGCGAGCGAAGGGACCGAGGCCATGAGCTGCCGTTCCTGTGAGGTTCTGAGGTTCTCTACCGGGGTCGTGCTGGGTCGTGCTTGGGGTCGTGCCGGGGTGCTGCTTGGTTCGTACTCCGTCGGACTTGGGTCTTCCGACAAGAGCCGAGTATCCCACGCGGCCGCCATCCCTTTCGCGGGATATCACTGGGTGGAAGCAACCCCAAAGTGACCCGTTCCGTCTGGGAGAATGGCCGAAGCCAGCATTCGAGATAGAAGGACGTGTCGTGGCTCAGAGCGCGCAGAGCAGCACCGAGACCGACTGGGTCTCCCGTTTCGCGGACGATGTCATCGCCGAGGCGGAGCGCCGAGCCCCGGGCAAAGCAGTGGTCGTCGCCTCCGGCCTCTCGCCCTCCGGCCCGGTCCACCTGGGCAACCTGCGCGAGGTCATGACCCCGCACCTGGTCGCCGACGAGATCCGCCGCCGCGGCCACGAGGTCCGCCACCTCATCTCGTGGGACGACTACGACCGCTTCCGCAAGGTCCCCAAGGGCATCCCCGGCGTCACCGAGGAGTCGCACGCCCGGCACATCGGGCGCCCGCTGACCGCCGTCCCCGCCCCCGAGGGTTCCGCCTACCCGAACTGGGCCGAGCACTTCAAGGCCGCCATGGCCGAGTCCCTGGCCGAGCTCGGCGTCGAGTACGACCCGATCAGCCAGACCGAGCAGTACACCACCGGTGTCTACCGCGAGCAGATCCTGCACGCGATGAAGCACCGCGGCGACATCGACGCCGTCCTCGCCCAGTACCGCACCAAGGCCAAGCCCGGCGGCAAGAAGCCCCAGCAGAAGCAGGTCGACGAGGCCGAGCTGGAGGCCGCCGAGGGCTCCGGCGCCGCCGCCGAGGACGACGGCAGCGCCGGCGAGGGCGGCTACTTCCCGTACAAGCCGTACTGCGGCCAGTGCGGCAAGGACTTCACCAAGGTCACCTCGTACGACGACGAGACCACCGAGATGACCTACGTCTGCACCGAGGACGAGTTCACCGAGACGGTCAAGCTCAGCGAGTTCAACCGCGGCAAGCTCGTCTGGAAGGTCGACTGGCCCATGCGCTGGGCCTTCGAGGGCGTGATCTTCGAGCCCTCCGGCGTCGACCACTCCTCGCCCGGCTCCTCCTTCCAGGTCGGCGGCCAGATCGTCCACATCTTCGGCGGCGAACAGCCCATCGGCCCGATGTACGCCTTCGTCGGCATCAGCGGCATGGCCAAGATGTCCTCCAGCAAGGGCGGGGTCTTCACCCCCGGCGACGCCCTCAAGATCATGGAGCCGCAGCTCCTGCGCTGGCTCTACGCCCGCCGCAGGCCCAACCAGTCCTTCAAGATCGCCTTCGACCAGGAGATCCAGCGCCTCTACGACGAGTGGGACAAGCTGGAGGCCAAGGTCGCCGACGGCTCCGTACTGCCCGCCGACGCCGCCGCCCACAGCCGCGCCGTCCGCGTCGCCTCCCACGAGCTGCCGCGCACCCCCCGCCCGATGCCCTACCGCACCCTCGCGTCGGTCGTCGACATCACCGCCGGACACGACGAGCAGACCCTGCGCATCCTCTCCGACCTGGAGCCGGACAAGCCCCTCACCTCCCTCGACGAGGTACGGCCCCGCCTGGACCGCGCCGAGAACTGGATCACCACCCAGGTCCCCGCCGACCAGCGCACCCTCGTACGCGAGGACCCCGACACGGAGCTGCTGACCTCCCTGGACGACGAGGGCCGCGAATCCCTGCGCCTCCTCCTCGAAGGCCTCGACTCCCACTGGTCGCTCGACGGACTCACCACCCTCGTCTACGGCGTCCCCAAGGTCATGGCCGGCCTCGAACCCGACGCCAAGCCCACCCCCGAGCTCAAGGTCGCCCAGCGCACCTTCTTCGCACTGCTCTACCGGCTCCTCGTCACCCGCGAGACCGGGCCGCGCCTGCCCACGCTGCTCCTCGCCGTCGGCGCGGACCGCGTGCGCAAGCTGCTCGCCGTCTGACACCCCGCCGCCGGAGGCGCACATGCGCGAGGGCCCGCACCCCGAGGGGTGCGGGCCCTTGCGCATACCGGTGTCGCCGGCCTGCCACTACGCGGGCTCGGCCTCACGGTCCTTGTGGTGCTGCTGACGGAACGACGAGATCATCCGCCGCAGCAGAGAACCACTACGCGGGTGCGTCACGCCGTAGCGGTCCGCCAGCATTATGTCGAGGGCCTCAGCGGTCGGATAGTCCTGCGTCTCCTCGGCCAGCGCACAGAACACCTTGTACGCGATCTGCGCGAACTCGACCTCGTCCGGAGAGTCCACCACCGGCACCTGCTCCGGGAACTGCCCGTCCGCCGCCGCCTCGTGACGCGGCTCCGGAATCGGAAGCTGCTGCGCCTGCGGCTCCTCCGGACCCATCGGGGGCAGAACCGGCGTCGGCTCCAGTCCCTCCACGTACTGCGGGTTGTAGCCACCCTCGTACGCGGCCTGCGGGGCCTTCGGAGCAGCGAACCAGGCACTGTTGTGGGCCGCCGGCATCGCCGTCGGATCCACCGCGAACGCCGGCGGGACATGGGCGGCGACCGCCCCGGGCGCACCCTGCTGCACAGCAGACTGCGGAGCCTGGACCGGCTGCTGCGCCTGGGCCTGGAGCGGGTCGGCGGCGCCCGCCGCCGACACCTCAAGCGCCGGAGCCGAACCCGCGAGCTGCTGCTCCAGCGGCGGCAGCACCGCCGGATCGATCCCCGTCGCCGCCAGCGCGTCCGGGGCGGTCTGCGAGAGCGGCACACCGATCCGCGCCAGTTTCAGCGGCATCAACGCCTCCACCGGCGCCTTCTGCCGCCAGAACCGCCCGTACCGCGCCTGCAGCCGCGCCTGGTAGATCAGCCGGTCCTGCTCCATGCCGATCGCCTGCTCGTACGAACGCAGCTCCCACAGCTTCATCCGTCGCCACAGCTTGAACGTCGGCAACGGCGACAGCAGCCACCGCGTGATGCGTACGCCCTCCATGTGCCGGTCCGCCGTGATGTCGGCGATCCGGCCCACCGCGTGCCGGGCGGCCTCCACCGTCACCACGAACAGGATCGGGATCACGGCGTGCATGCCGACACCGAGCGGATCCGGCCACGACGCCGCACCGTTGAACGCGATCGTCGCCGCCGTCAGCAGCCACGCCGTCTGACGCAGCAGCGGGAAGGGGATCCGCATCCACGTCAGCAGCAGGTCCAGCGCCAGCAGCACACAGATACCGGCGTCGATACCGATCGGGAACACCAGGGAGAAACTGCCGAAGCCCTTCTTCTCCGCAAGTTCGCGCACCGCGGCATAAGACCCCGCGAAACCGATACCCGCGATGACGACGGCTCCGGCGACCACGACACCGATGAGTATTCGGTGCGTACGAGTCAGCTGCATCGCGGCCACCCGCGATCCCCTCCCCTAGTCGAGCACAAACCGAGCGCTTACCGCGCCTTTACACAGCCGCGGCAGGCACAGCGTACGGGTGACTCGAAGTCAGCGCCCCAGGAGGCCCCGCCCCGAGATCCGCCGCCGCTCCTACTGGGGCTGGGGGGACTCCGGCTGCGGCTGCTCCGCCGGCTTGTTGGCCGTACCGATCGAGGCCACGGCCTCCTTCGCCGCCGTCAGCGCGTCCTGCAGCAGCTTCGCCTGGTCCGGAGCACCGGCACCCTCGTACGCCGCACCGTTGTAGTCGAGGGTGACCACCACGTTCTGGGAGCGCGCGACCACCGTCGTGTTGAAGAAGTCGACGTCCTTCTTCACCGAGTAGACGACCGACGTGCCCTGGTCGCCCAGGCCCTCGACCGGCTCGGCCTTCACGTTCTGCGCACCCTCGGTGGCCTTCGCCGCCTCGACCTGCTTGCCGTACTGCTCCTCGGCCCGCTTGTTGGCGCTGCCGAGCGACGCGTGCGAATCCGTGCGGAAGAAGGACAGCGACAGCCAGCGGTACTGCGAGCCCTTCAGGCCGTCCTCGTCCAGACCGTTCCAGGAGCAGCTGGCGCGGGTGGCCAGGTCGTTCGACTTGGTCGCCGTGCCGTTCTTGTCCTTCGCCTCCGGCACGAGCGTTTCTATCGTCGCCGTCTGGATCGCCTTGCAGGGATCCGGGAGCGCGGCGAACGCCGCCTTCTCCAGCTCCGGCTTCTTCGCCTTCTCGCCAGGCTTCGAAGAAGCGGACGAACCGGACTTCTTGTCGCCCTTCGAGGCCGAGTCCTTGCCCGAGTCGGAGGAACACCCGGCCACGGTGAGGATCACCGGGACGGCTGCGCAGGCGAGAACGCGGGTGAGGCGCGAGGCTGATCGGTGCATGGTTCCTTCAGTGCTCAGGGGGTCTTCTTCGGACACGGGACCCGGTCAACGGTAGCCCGATCGGGTGCCGGACTGCTGTGCGGGCCGTCACGCCGGAGCGCGGCGCGCACCGCTCACTCGTTGAAGCGGTCGACCAGCGCCAGCGCCAACTGCCGTGCTTTGTCCTGGATTTCGGCGCTCGGCGGGACCGTTCCGGGCAGGGCCGGCTGCACGCTGTACTCGACCTTGACGATGACATTCGAGGTACGGAACACAATCCGCACGGTGCGCGACTGCGCGGCCGTGGCCCCGGCGGGGCTCAGCTTGTCGTCCAGGAAGGCCTCGGTGCCGAGGCCCTCCAGGACGCGCGAGCCGAGCTCGGGCTGGGAGGACGGGCTCGCGCCGGGGGCCGGAGTCCCCGCGGCCGGCGCCCCGGCGGACGGCGCGCCGCTCGCGGGCGGTGCGGCATTCGCGGGCGGTGCGGCATTCGCGGGCGGAGGGGAGGAGGCGGGCGGATTGGCCGGATTGGCCGGATTGGCTGCGCCAGGGCCGGGGGTGGTGGCCGGCCCGGGGAAGGGCAGGTGGGCGTCCGTGAGCAGGCGTACGTAGACCTGCTTGGCCTTGTCGTCGTCGCTGGTGGTGGCCCGGTCGTAGGAGACGACGCGCTCGAAGCCGACCGACAGCAGCCGGGTCTCCTCGGGGGTCTGCGCCGTCCAGCGGCAGCCGACGTGCCGGTCGCCGTCGTAGGAGGAGTCGGCGACGCCGGCGTACAGCTGGTCGAGCTGTTCGGGGGTGAGTCCGTCCGGTTCGGGGAGCATGGCCTTGAGCTTCTTGCTGTCGGCGGCCGCCCGGCAGGGTGCGGGCAGGCTCCGGTACTTGCCCGGCTGGGCGGGTGCGGCGGTGCCGCCGCCGGCCTTCGAGTCGCTGGTACCCGCCCCGTCGCCTCCGCCGGTGCACCCGGTCAGGCCGGCCGCACCGGCCGCGAGCGCGGTGAGCATCGCGATGCCGGGCAGGACTCGCCGTACCGCTTTGCGCTGCACGTCCACTGGCTCCCTTCGACCGGCGGGCCCCCCGACGGTCAGGAAAATGCGTTGCCGCGACTTGGGCGCGGCTGGACACAATGTCTATCGCACACGCTGGTGCTGGCGCCGGTCCCCTGTCGTCTTTGGGATCAAGAGCGAGGCTTTTGCGTAATCTCACCTTTCTGTTGGTTTCGGGGGATTGATCCTTATGTCGTATGTAGAGGTACCGGGGGCGCAGGTCCCGATCCGGATGTGGACGGATCCGGCGTCGGTCGAGGCGGGGGCGATGCAGCAGCTCCACAACGTCGCCACCCTGCCGTGGATCAAGGGTCTGGCCGTCATGCCGGACGTCCACTACGGCAAGGGCGCCACGGTCGGCTCGGTCATCGCCATGAAGGACGCGGTCTGCCCGGCGGCGGTGGGTGTGGACATCGGCTGCGGCATGTCGGCGGTGAAGACGTCCCTGACGGCGAACGACCTCCCGGGCGACCTCTCCAAGCTCCGCTCGAAGATCGAGCAGGCGATCCCGGTGGGGAACGGCATGCACCGAGAGGCGGTGGATCCGGCACGCCTGTACGGGTTCACCGAGGCGGGCTTCGGGGACTTGTGGGAGCGCTTCGACTACGTCGCGGATGCGGTGAAGTTCCGGCGGGATCGCGCGATGCGGCAGATGGGAAGCCTTGGCCAGGGCAATCACTTCTGTGAAGTTTGTATCGATACATCCGGTTCGGTGTGGCTCATGCTGCACTCGGGCTCAAGGAATATCGGCAACGAGCTGGCTGCCTTCCACATCGGCGTTGCCCGCGGGCTGTCCCACAACCAGAACCTCGTCGACCGCGACCTGGCGGTCTTCCTCGCGGCGACGCCCGAGATGGAGGCGTACCGCAACGACCTCTTCTGGGCTCAGGAGTACGCGAAGTACAACCGGGCCGTGATGATGAGCCTGTTCAAGGAGGTCTTCCGCAAGGAGTTCCGCAAGGCCAAGGTCTCCTTCGACCGGGAGATCAGCTGCCACCACAACTACGTGGCGGAGGAGCGGTACGACGGCATGGACCTGCTGGTCACCCGCAAGGGCGCGATCCGCGCCGGCAGCGGTGACTACGGGATCATCCCCGGTTCGATGGGCACCGGCTCGTACATCGTCAAGGGGCTCGGCAACGAGAAGTCCTTCAACTCGGCCTCGCACGGTGCGGGCCGGAAGATGAGCCGGACCGCGGCGAAGAAGAAGTTCTCGGCGCGGGACCTGGCGGAGCAGACCAAGGGCGTCGAGTGCCGTAAGGACTCGGGCGTGGTGGACGAGATCCCGGGTGCGTACAAGTCGATCGAGCAGGTCATCGACCAGCAGACGGACCTCGTCCAGGTGGTGGCCAAGCTCAAGCAGGTCATCTGCGTCAAGGGCTGAGGCCCAAGGCCCGGGCGCGGCTGCAGGGGGAGTGGAGGGGCCCGGACCGATCACGATCGGTCCGGGCCCCTGCATGTGCATCAGCCCGCGGTGCCGTCGAGGAGGAGGCCGACGGGGACATCCAGGGCCGGGGGTCAGAGTTCGCGGTGGACCTTGGTGTTGGAGGCCTGGGCGCGGGGGCGGACCACCAGGAGGTCGATGTTCACGTGGCTGGGGCGGGTCACGGCCCAGGTGACGGTGTCGGCTACGTCGTCGGCGGTGAGGGGTTCCGCGACGCCCTCGTAGACCTTCTCCGCCTTCTCGGCGTCGCCGCGGAAGCGGGTCTTCGCGAACTCGTCGGTCTTGACCATGCCGGGGGCGATCTCGATGACGCGTACGGGCCGGCCGACGATCTCCAGGCGGAGGGTCTCGGCGAGGACGCGGGCGCCGTTCTTGGCGGCGACGTAGCCGGCGCCGCCCTCGTAGGTGGCGTGGCCCGCGGTGGAGGAGAGGACCACGACCGTGCCGTCGCCGGAGGCGGTGAGGGCGGGCAGCAGCGCCTGGGTGACGTTGAGCGTGCCGATGACGTTGACCTCGTACATGGTGCGCCAGTCGGCGGGGTCGCCGGTGGCGACGGGTTCGGCGCCGAGGGCGCCGCCGGCGTTGTTGACGAGGACGTCGCAGCGGTCGAGGGAGGCGGCGAGGGCGTCGACGGCGGCGCGGTCGGTGACGTCGAGCGCGTGGGCGGTCGCGGCGTGGCCGGCCTGGGTGAGCTCGGCGGCGAGGGCTTCGATGCGGTCCTTGCGGCGGGCGGTGAGGACCACGTGGTAGCCGGCCGCGGCGAGCTGCCGGGCGGTGGCCGCGCCGATGCCGCTGCTCGCACCGGTGACTACGGCGGTTCGGGTGGCGGCCGTGCTCATGTGCGGGCTCCTCGGTCGTTCGTACGGGCGATTACCCGCCAGCATAGGCGCGGGCGGCCGGGTCAGCGGCCGCGTGGGGCGTACATGATCACGGCCATTCCGGCGAGGCAGACGAGGGCGCCGACGATGTCCCAGCGGTCGGGGCGGTAGCCGTCGGCGACGGCGCCCCAGGCGAGGGAGCCGGCGACGAAGACGCCTCCGTAGGCGGCGAGGACGCGGGCGAAGTCGCCCTGGGGCTGGAGGGTGGCGGCGAAGCCGTAGAGGCCGAGGGCGATCACGCCGGCGCCGATCCAGGCCCAGCCTCTGTGTTCGCGTACGCCTTGCCAGACGAGCCAGGCGCCGCCGATCTCCAGGAGGGCGGCGAGGGTGAAGAGGGCGATGGAGCGGGCGATCAGCATGGCTCAAAGGTTTGCATGGCAGATGGGGGTGGGCGCGCCCTCGTTCGTGTGATGGTCCGACCGGTGGGGGGTGGTGCGGGGCTAGCCTCCGCGCGAGACGCGAGGAGGTGGTGGCGGTGCGCCGTGTCGCCGTACGGAGTGTGGTGGTGGCGGGGTTGCTGGCGTGCGGGGCGGGAGTGCCCGGTCCGGCGCAGGCGTCGGCGGGGGCTCCGGCGCAGGTGTCGGCGTGGGCGGGGCCGGAGGCCGATGTGTCGTACCACGGCCGGGTCGCCTTGTCGGGGGCGCGGTTGCGGGTGTGGCTGGTTCCGGAGAACGACGGGCCGGCGGCGCTGCCGAACGCGACGCTGCGGGTGCGGCTGTCGGCCGACCTGGCGGACCGGCAGCAGCTGGCGCAGGGCTGTGCGCGGGCGGGTCTGCGTGAGGTGGTGTGCGAGACGGGGCCGCTGCCGTCGCACGGGCGGGGACGGCACGTGGGGTTGGCGCTGGAGCTGCGGGAGCGGGTGCCTGAGGTGGCGGTGCGGGTGGACACCTGGTGGAACGGTGGCGCGACGGACCGGAACCACGCGAACGACGATCACGTGGTGCTGGCCCTGGACACGGGTGACGCCTACGCCTTCTGAGGGCTGTCGCCGCCTTGTCACGCCTTGTCGCCGCCTTCCGGAGCGGGCGTCCGCCCGGGTCGCTCGCGTCAGGCGGTGCCGAATTCGACGAGTGCCTCGTCGACGATCCGCTCCAGGCGGGCGTGGTGGGCGCCGCGCCAGTAGACGCGCTCGCATTCGGTGCACTGGGCGAAGACGTCGTAGGAGCGGTGCGTGCCGTGTTCGAGGCGGTCGCCGACGCTCTCCTTGTCGGCTTCGTGGAGGGGCCCGTTGCAGGCGGTGCAGCGGGTCCACGGGGCGAGGGCGGGGGCGAAGCGGCTGAGGACGTCGCGTAGTTGCTCGTCGGGATTGTCGCTGTAGACGTAGGCGCCGGCGAAGATCTCCCGGCGCCGGAGCAGTCCGCGGTCGCGGGAGAGCAGGACGCGCCGTTCGGCGGCGGAGCGGGTGGCGAGGGCGGGGTCGCCGATGTCCTCGTTCTCGTAGGCGGCGTCGACACCGAGGAGGCGCAGGCGGCGGGCGAGCGTGCCGAGGTGGACGTCGAGGAGGAAGCGGAGGGGGGCGCCGGGGACGTGCTGGGGGCGTTCGACGCCGAGCACCTCGACGTTCTGGCCGTCCTGGGGCACGTAGGAGGTGGCGACCTCCTGGCCGTCGACGAGGAGGCGGCCGACCTCGGTGAGCGGGACCCCGGCGGATTCGACGACGTGGCCGAGGCTGGAGGCGCCGTCGGTGGCGGTCGGTACGCGGTCCGTGCGCCGGCTGGGCGGGGCGAAGAGGCGCAGTTCGGGGGCGAGGGTGAGCTGAATGCCGGGTCCGTTCACCCTGCCAGCATGCCATTGCGGGGTGGGGGGCCGCGCCTGAATTCGGGGCGCCTTACGCGCCTCAGGCGTCGGCGGTGGACCGGTCGTAGGCGGCGCGGTGGGCGTTGACCTCGTCGAAGTGGTTCTCGGCCCACGTCTTCACGGAGGAGAGCAGGCAGCCGAGGCTGCTGCCGAGGTCGGTGAGGCGGTAGTCGACGCGGACGGGGACGGTGGGTGTGACGTGGCGGGTGACGAGGCCGTCGCGTTCGAGGGAGCGCAGGGTCTGGGTGAGCATCTTCTGGCTGACGCCGGGGATCCTGCGGCCGAGGTCGCTGTAGCGCATGGAGCGGTCGTCGGCCTCGCCGAGGGCGCTGACGATGAGGCCGACCCACTTGTCGCTGATGCGGGCGAGGAGCTGGCTGGTCGGGCACTCCCTGAGGAAGGCGTCGTAGGCGGTACGGGCTTCCTCGCGGCGGGCTGCGGCGGTGCTGGTGGCCATGGGTCCCCACTTCCAGGTCCGGTACGCACCTTGGAGTGCGTACTTACGAAAAGAGAGTACCTCTCCCTAGGTTAGTGGTCATCAGAACGGCGCGGGGAGCGCCGGCCGAGAGACGCAGAACGGGGAGAGCGATGAGTGAGCGGACGATGCTGGCGGCCGTGGTGACCGGTTTCGGCGGCCCGGAGCAGGTCGGCCTGGAGCAGGTGCCGGTGCCGCGTCCCGCGGCCGGGCAGGTGCGGATACGGGTCGCCGCGGCGGGGCTCAACCCGGTGGACGGCGCGGTCCGCGCCGGGGTCTTCGGCGGGGCCGGGCAGCGGCTCGGCCTCGGCTGGGACGTGGCGGGGGAGGTCGACGAGACGGGCCCCGGCGTGACCGGCTGGAGCCGCGGTGACCGGGTGGTGGGCCTGCACTACGGCCCGGTGAAGCCGCTGGGCACGCACGCGGAGTACGTGGTGCTCGACGCCGGCGCGGTCGCCGCGGCACCGGCCGCGGTGGACGTGCCGACCGCGGCGGCCCTGCCGCTGGCCGGCCTGACCGCGGCCCGGGCCGTGGACCAGCTGGGGCTCGCGCCCGGCTCGTCCGTGCTGGTCACCGGTGCGGCCGGCGTGGTCGGCGGGCTGGCGGTGCAGCTCGCGGCGCGGGTCGGCCTGGTGGTGACGGCCCTGGCGGGTGCGGGGGACGAGGAGCTCGTACGGTCGCTGGGCGCGGCTGCCTTCGTCCCGCGCGGCGGGGCTCCGGACGGGCCGGTGGACGGGGTCCTGGACGCGGCCGTGCTGGGTGGTGACGCGCTGGCCCACGTCCGTGACGGCGGGGTCTACGTCGGCCTGATCCCGAACCACGCCCCGGCGGCGGAGCGCGGCATCCGCATCGAGGAGCAGGAGGTCGCCGCGGACGGTGAGCTGCTGGCCCGTCTGGTGTCGCTCGTGGACGAGGGTGCGCTGACCCTGCGGGTCGCGGAGGTCTTCCCGCTCGCCGAGGCGGCGAAGGCGCACGAGCGGCTGGCGGTGCCGGGCGTGCGCGGCCGGATCGTCCTGACGCCGTGACGGGGCCGGCGGCCCCACCCGCAGGCGCCGGTGGCGGCTCGGGTGGGGCATGCCGGGCGGGCATGCCCTCGACGTCTCGGTCTCCGGGATCCCCGACCTCGTCACCCGCGATCAGGTGTGCGTCCCATCGCGGCGTCCAGCAGCGGCCGCATCGGGTAGGAGGAGCAGCTTGCCGGTGGTACGCCGAGCCTCCAGATCGCTGTGGGCCCGGGCGGCCTCGGACAATGCGTAGCGGCCCGTCACGGTGACCTCAAGCGCCTTGGAGCGAACCCACTCGAACACATCGGCGGCCCGTCGGAGCAGTTCGGACCGATCGGCGATGAAGTCCCCGAGGCTGGGCCGGATCAGGGTCAGCGAACCGCCGTGGGCGAGCCGCATCGGATCGAACGGAGGCACGGCACCACTTGCCGCGCCGAAGAGCACGAGGTGGCCGCGGGTTCGCAGGCCGGCGAGGCTCGCGTCGAAGGTGTGCGCGCCGACGCCGTCGAAGACAACCGGCAGTCCCTGACCGCCGTTGAGCCGCCTCACCTCGGCTGCGAGATCGTCGACTGCGGAGGGAACGATCACCTCGGCGGCCCCGGCACGCTTCGCCAGCTCGGCCTTCGCCGTGGTCGACGTCGTGCCGATCACCCTGCCGCCGAGGTGGGTGATGAGCTGGGTCAGAAGCAGCCCCATGCCACCGGCAGCCGCATGCACGAGCACCGTGTCGCCCCCCTGAACCGGGTAGGCGTCCTTGACGAGATAGTGCGCGGTCATGCCTTGGAGGAGCACGGCGGCGGCTGTCTCGAAGCCGATGTCGTCGGGCAGCGGCACCAGCCGGGAGGCGTCCACGACGGCCCGCTCGGCATACGAGCCGGGGATCTCCACCCAACCGACCCGGTCCCCGACTGCGACGTCGGTGACGTCGGGTCCGACTTCGACGACCGTGCCGGCGCCCTCGGTGCCCGGGGTGAAGGGCAGCGGGAGGCTGTACCGGCCTTCGCGGTGGTAGACGTCGAGGAAGTTGACCCCGGATGCGGCGACCTCCACGATCGCCTCGCCCGGACCCGGCCGCGGCTGGTCCACCTCGGCCTCCTGCAGCACCTCGGGACCGCCCACTTCGTACACCTGAATCGCTCGCATGGCCCTCCAATGTCGGCTCATCCCCCACCAACCCCGTTGACGGCACTCCGATTCCCGAACCCCCGTACGGAGCTGCCGACGTACGACGGGCTGCGCGCCGCCGAGGCCAAGGGGCAGCAAGGGCGGGCGCCGCCCCGCGGTTGCGGCCACGAAACCGACGGGGTTCCCCGAGGCCGGGCGCCGAGATTTTCTTGCGCATGTTCGTCGGTGGTCCGGGTGGTGCGGATCCGGACAGTGTCCGCCTGGGGTGCTCCGCCGTGCTGCGGGTGCGGCTGACCTGCGCCGGGCCCTTGGCCGGGGTGCGGGGGGCGCGCCGAAATGGAGGGCCGCCAGGCCGGATATCGAACACTGAATGATCAATTCCAAGTGCCAACAATCGCTGTGGCAAAGGGAATTGACCTTTGACTTCCGATCGGCGTGGCCTAGCCTGGCTCTCAGCCGACCGGGGGGAAGGGCTTCGGCTGCCCTGCCCTCTCACTGCATCAGTCACCACCCGACGAGGGGGAGTAACGAGTGCTCAGTAAGAGGATTTCGGCCGGATTCATCGCGATGGCGGCCGTCGCCGGCGTCGTCGCCGCGGCACCGTCCGCATCGGCCGTGGACCGTACCTGCTACGACGGCAATTTCTGCATCTACAAGGACCGGGACTACTCCACCAACAACTCGATGTACCGGACGAAGTACGAGTCCGCGCGCTGGGACATCGACATGCCGGCCGTGTACGAGGCCGACAGCTCCTGGTGGAACCGGCGAGGTCAGTCGTCCAAGACCTACGGCGGTCGCTGGATGTCGCTCGGCGTCGAGATCTGTCTCATTCCCGGTGGTTCCGTGAACTACTACTGGGACGCCAACGACGATGGTGCGAGCAACACGCTGAACGACGGCTCCCGCTGCTGACCATCGCTCGAAGGCCGGGCCGCCCCCGCAGCGCGGGGGCGGCCCGGCCGCACCTTCGGAGGACACGGACATTGAACAAGCGCATCCGGGTTGTGACGGCGATCGCGGTGGCGGCGGTGCTGACGGGCTCCGTCTCCGCCTGCTCGGAGGAGTCCCCCAAGGACATGGAGACGGCCCGCAGGGCCCAGGCCGCGCTCGACAGTGCGAACGAGGCGCTGGAGCAGGAGCGTGAGGCCGAGACCAAGCTGATCCGCAAGTGCATGAACGACCAGGGTTTCAAGGTGTTCCCGTCCGACGGCGCCAACAGCAGCAAGGCCGGCAAGCGCAGCGAAGACCTCACCCCGACGCCCGAGACCGCGCGCACCGTGGGCTACGGCGCCGATCCGCGCCGTTCGGACAACCAGAAGACCCAGGAGGTCGGCGACGACTTCGACGCGCTGCCGGAGGACGTCAAGCGGGCCCACAGCATGGCCATGGACGGCTACGTCGACAAGCCCGAGGGCGGGGTCGAGTTCGACTTCGGCGGTGGCAAGGTCATGGTGCCGTCGAAGGGCTGCCGCGGCGAGACCCTGAAGGCCGTGTACGGGGACGTGAAGGAATACCTGCGGCTCAACTGGACGGTGTACAACACCGTGAAGCAGGACAGTGCGCACATTCTCGCCGACGACGACGCCTATCAGAAGGCATTGTCGGAATGGGCTTCCTGCATGAAGGCCGGTGGTTATCCGGAGATTCCGACTCCCGAGAAGGCCAGGGAGGCGGCGCTTTCGCATTACGCGAATGTCGCGGACGGCGATACAGTCGCCCTCGACAACGCGCAGCGCGCTGAGATCAAACAGGCCACCACTGATGCCGATTGCGGTACGAAGGTCGGGCTCAACACGAAGGCGCGGGAGGCCAAGAGCAAGGCGTCCGCCGATTCGCTGGTGAAGCACGAGGCGGAGATCACCGCCTGGCTGGAACTCGTCACCAAAGCCAAGGGCAGGGCACAGGAACTACTGCGAGAGACGTCGTAACACCGTGATGAGCCTTGAACACCCCGAAGGGGCCCAGGAGGCCGAGCCGTCCGGCGGGCGGGCCCGTCACCGGTCCAGGCGGGGCCTCGTCATCGCCGCCGCCGTCGTGGTGCTGTTCGGAAGTTCCGGATCGGTCTGGTGGATCGCATCCCAGGCCAGAACACCCGAGCAGCGTGCCTCGAACGCCGCCGCGCCCCCGCCTTCGCGGATCACGGGGAAGGTCTCCGACGAGCAGCTCGTCGAGAAGATGGACCTGACCGGGAAGGTCGAGACGGCCTCCCGGACGACCGTCACCGGCACCATGCCGCAGGGCACGAGCCGCGCGGTCGTGACGGGCCTGCCCGCGACGGCGGGCAAGAGCCTGAAGGCCGGTGCGGTCGTCGCCGAGGTGTCGGGCCGCCCGGTGCTGCTCCTGCCGGGCCGCTTCCCCGCGTACCGGGACCTGAGGGCGGGCGACAAGGGCCCCGACGTCCGGCAACTGCAGCGCGCGCTCAAGCCCCTGTACGGGACGGCCGTGAGCGGAACGTACGACCGGGCCACCGTCGAGGCGGTGCGCAGGCTGTACGCGGCGGCCGGGTACGAGGGGCCGTCCGGACAGGGGCAGGGCGGCGGCGCGAGCGGCGGCGGCGCGAGTGCCGGCTCGGCCACCGGCCGGCCCGCCGGCGGCGCCGCCCCCCGCGGCGGCGCGGAGACCGACGGCGGCACGGGCGCGGCCCCCGCCGCGAACGGCGCCCCGAGCGCGGCGCCCGACAGCGGCTCCGACGCGCCGCCCGCCGCCGGACCGGCCAAGCCCGGTGAGACGCTGCCGGCCGCGGAGGTCGCGTACGTCGGCACCCTCCCGGCCACGGTGGTGCAGGTCACCGCGGCGGTGGGCGACGCGGCCGACAAGCCGCTCGTCGTCCTCGGCAGCGGCGGCCGCCAGGTACGGGCGCCCCTCACCGCGGACCAGCGCACCCGCTTACGCGACCTGCCGAACGACGCGGTCATCCGCTTCGGCACCGGCCCCTACGCGGGGCGGGAGGGCAGCCTCGGCTCCCTCACCGGGGTCCCCGACGCCAAGGGCGGCGGCGACCAGCAGGGGAACGCGAAAACGGGCGGGCAGGACGGCGGTGACACGTCCGGCACCGCCGGCACCACAGGTACGGGCACCGCGGGAAGCGGCGGCGGGGCAGGCGGCGGGACACGGCACGAGGCGCTGTTCGTCCCCAGCGGCGCGGAGGCCGAGGAAGGGGCGGTCCAGCAGATCAGCGTCGAGCTGCGGCGCAGCCCCAAGGGCGCGCTGACCGTTCCGGTGTCGGCCGTCTGGACCGACCTCGGCGGCTCGTCCACGGTCACCGTCACCGAGAACGGCAAGGAGCGCAACGTCCCCGTCGAGGTGCTGTTCACCCATGACGGCCTCACCGCCGTCAACGCGATCGACTCGAACCTCGGCGCCGGCCAGAGCGTCGTCCTCGTGCGCCGCGGCAAGGCGGCGGACAGCTCCGACGGGGGCGGCGGCGATGACTGATCCGGCCCCCGTCATCGAGATGGCCGGCATCGCCAAGACGTACCCGGGGCCGCCGCCCGTGCGCGCGCTGACCGACGTCACGCTGACCATCAGGCCCGGCCGGCTCGCCGCCATCGTCGGCCCGTCCGGCTCGGGCAAGTCCACGCTGCTGAGCGTGCTCGGGCTGCTCGACGTACCCACCCGCGGCCGGTACCTGCTGGGTGGAAGGGACACCACCGACCTGTCGGAACGGGCTCGCACCGCCCTGCGGGCCTCGACGCTCGGCTTCGTCTTCCAGGCCTTCCACCTGGTCCCGCACCTGACGTGCGTACAGAACGTGGCCCTTCCGCTCGTCCACCTGGGCGTGCCCCGCGCGGCGCGGCGGCCGCAGGCCGTGGCGGCCCTGGAATCCGTGGGCCTCGGGCACCGGCTGGACGTCAGACCCACCACGCTGTCCGGTGGCGAGCGGCAGCGCGTCGCCGTCGCGCGGGCGATCGTCCACCGGCCGGCCGTCGTGCTGTGCGACGAGCCCACCGGCAACCTCGACACCGCCAACTCGGCCCGCGTCATGGACCTGTTGACAGGACTGGTGGCGCAGGACCGGGCCGTCGTCGTGGTCACGCACGAACCCGACGTGGCGGCCCGCGCCGACCACGTGTTCAAGGTGGTGGACGGCCGTGTTTCGTAGCCGCGGGACGCGTGAGCCGTCCGACGGGGAGACGGGGCGTATGGAGCGGAAGGCGGCCCCCGCCGCTCCGCGGACGTCCGCCGTGGACCTGCTCGTGCAGGCCTTCCTGGCGCTGTTCGGCCGCCGGTTCCGCACCCTGCTGACGATGGTGGGCATCTCCGTGGGGCTGGCCGCGGCACTCGCCACGCTCGGTATCACCGCCAGCGCGGCCGGTGCCGTGTCCGACCAGTTCGACGCACTCAAGGCGACCCGGGTGACGGTCAAGTACCCCTCGGAGCCCGTCGCCGGGATCCGGCCCCGGCCCGACGGCGGCGACACCGAACGGGTCCGGGGCCTCAACGGGGTCCGTACCGCGGGTCTGCTCAGCAAGGCCGGTGAACAGCCGGTGGTCTCCCGCCTGCGGTCGGGCACGTCGAACGACCTGCCCGAGGGCACGGTGCTCGCCGCGCAGCCCGACGCCCTGCTGGCCATGTCGGCCGAACTCACCCAGGGCCGGTGGTTCGACACCGGGCACGATGCGCGGCGGGAGCGGGTGGCCCTCCTCGACACCGCAGCCGCGTCCCGGCTGACCGTCGACGGCGGCGCCGGCAACTCCGTGATCCACCTCAACGGCGTCCCGTTCAGCGTGGTCGGGGTCTTCCGCGCCCCCTCCGGAGACACGAACCTCACCGGTTCCGTCGTCGTCCCCTACTGGGCCGCCCTCCAGGACCCGGCCGGGCTGGGCTTCGCCCCCGCGGAAATGATCATCCGTACGGATCTGGGCGCCGCCGACCAGATCGGCGCCGAAGCCCCCTTCGCCCTGGCCCCGGGCGCCCCGGACAAGCTCGTCGCGCTCGTGCCGCCGGACCCGCGGTCCCTGCGCCAGGGCGTGGAGTCGCAGACCCGGGCGCTGTTCCTGGGACTGGCCGCCGTCTCCCTCGGCGTGGGCGCGCTCGGCGTCAGCAACACCGCCTACGTGTCCGTGCTGGAGCGCCGCTCCGAGATCGGACTGCGCCGTGCCCTCGGCGCCTCCCGGAGGGCGGTCGCCGGGCAGTTCTGCATCGAGAGCGGGCTGGTCGGGCTCGCCGGCGGGGTCGTCGGCACGGTCCTGGGCATCCAGATCACCGCGGTGACGTGCCTGGCCAAGGACTGGCTGGTGGTCCTCGACCCCGCCCTCACGTCGGCGGGGCCGCTGGTGGGCCTCGTGGTGGGGCTGGCCGCAGGGCTGTACCCGGCCCTGGCGGCCGCCCGCATCCTGCCCGCCGAGACGCTTCGGGCGGGCGTGTAGGAGGGGCGGTGCCGCGTCGGCGGTGCTCGTGCTTCAGCCGCGCTGGAAGAACTCCACCTCCGCCAGGGCGAGATGGTGCTGCGGTGCCGAACCGGCGGGCTCCTGGAGGGTCAGCCGGACCGTCGCGACATCGCTGATGCCGGTGGGGAAGGTCTGCGGACCCGGCTTGTCGCTGAGGTGGAGCTCCTTGTGGACCGTGGTGCCGTCCCGGTCCGTCACCTCCATGTCGATCCGCAGCGCCCGGCCCTGCCTCGCGTACTCCTCGGGGGCGGGCGAGGCGCCGTTCGTGACGATCACGGCGACCAGGCGGAACGGCTTGCCGAAGGTGTACGTCGCCGAGGCGCCGGGGCCGGGCGCGGCCCAGTAGCGGTTGCTGAGGCCGTCCGTGCTCTGGCCCACGGGGTGCCCGGGGAGTTCGGCGCCGGCCTGGGCCCGGGTCGGGGTGACGGCCTTGGCCTTGCCGAGCTTGTCCAGGGTGTCCTGCACCAGGTGGCGTCCGGCGGGCAACAGCAGGAACCCGGCCGCGCCGAGCGCCAGTACGACTGCCAGCACCACCAGGAAGCGGACCAGGCGGCCGGAGCCGGCGCGGGTGCGGCGGCGCAGTGGCCAGACGGTGCGCCACCACGGCAGGGGTGCCGCGACGGTGGTGGGCGTCAGCGGTGTCGCACAGCGGCGGCAGAAGCGCCGGTCGGGCGGGTTCGGCGTGCCGCAGGCAGGGCAGGGCGCGCCGGTGACGTTGTCGGCGGCGGGGAGGGGACGGACGACGGGGCGCGGCGCGGCGGCCCTGGCGGGCAGCACCGGAGCCGGGGACGCCGCCGCCGGGTGCACGGGCGGCACCGGTCCGCCCCCGCCCGGGGCCTCCGCCGCCGGCCCGGGGGCCACCGGTCCGGTCCCGCCTGCCCGTTCCGGGCTGAGGGACTGATCCGCCGTGGGGGTGTCCGCCGCCGGCCCGGGGGCGGCCGCGGGTGCGGGTGCGGCCCGGTCCGCCGTGCGGGCTTCCGGGGCGGGCGGGCTCGGCCGCCTGAGCACCCGGGACAGCCACCGGTTCGCGGCGGCGGCCGCGGGCGCGCCGGGCTCCGCCCCGGTGCTCGTGGGGGAGTCGGAGGAGCCGTCCGGCTCCGGGACCTCGCCGCCCTGTGCGTCAGCCTCCCGGGCTGCGGGCCGTTGGGGAGTACCACCGTGCGGACCGCCCTGGGCGGCGGCCGCACCGGGCATACCCTGCCGGGGCGCGTCGCCCGAAGGCGTTGCCTCCTGGGCGGTGCCCCGTCGGGCCGTGGCGCCCGGGGCCGTGGCGCCCGGGGCGGCGGCCGCACGGGCGGCCGCGCCAGGCGCGCCCTGCCGGGGCTCGCCGCCCGAAGGCGTTGCCTCCCGGGTGGTGCCCCGTCGGGCCGTCCCGCCCGCCGTGGGGTCTTCCGGGGGCGCCCCGCCCGGAGCCGTGGCCTCATGGGCGGTGGCTTCTCGGGACGTGCCCTCCGAGGCCGTGTCCTGCCGAGGCGTGCCGGTCTGGGGCGCGGCGGCCCAAGAGGTGGCCCTCTCATGGGTGCCCTGGGGGGCGGCCGCCTCGGCGGTGTCTGCCCGGCGCGTTCCGCCCGGGGCGGCGGGTTCGCCGGGTGTTCCGCCCGGAGGCGTCGCTTCCGGGGCCGTTCCCCGTGGAGCGGTTCCGCCTGGCGTGGCGCCCTCCGGGGCCGGCCGTCCCGGCGTGGGGTCTTCCGGGGGCGCACCGCCGGGAGCCGTGCCCCCATGAGCGGTGTCCTCCTGGGCCGTACCGCCCGCGGCCGTGGCTCCATGGGCGGTGGCATCCCGGGACATGCCTTCCCGGGGCGCGCCCTGCCGAGGGGCGCCGGTCCGGTCCGTGCCGGTCAGGGGCGCGTCGGTCCGAGGGGTGGCCCCCAGGTCCCCCCGCGGCGTGGGCTCCTGGCGGGGCACGCCCGGCCGAGGGGCGTCGCCTTCCGGGAGGTCCGGGAGGTCCGGGGCGGTCCGGGGTGCGCGGCGGGCGGGGGAGGACCAGTTGAGGTACGCGCCGCAGTGGGGGCAGAAGTCGTCTGTCGGGGCGGTGGACGCCCCGCAGGAGGGACACGTGCGCATCGCCGTCAGCTCCCTTCGGCCGTGGGCGGCCCGGGCAGGATCTCCACCCGGCACGCCGTGTGGACGGGGCACAGGCTGTGGACGAGGGCGCGGACCCGGTCCGCGTCCACCTCGTACGCGGCGCCCGGGCCGCGCGGCCACACCCGTACGAGGACTTCGCCGGCCGGTGGCGGGGGCGGCTCGGAGCCGGCCGTGCGGGACCAGACGGCCGTGCCGTCGCCGCTGACGTCGGCGGACACGCCGAGGACCAGGCGCAGGGCCTCGACCAGGCCGCGCCGGGTGCCGCGCCACCGGTGGAGTTCCACCGCGCGGGCCACCGCCTCCCGCCGCAGGGCGGTCGGCCAGTCGGGGTCGTCCGCGGCGCCGACCCAGCCGGCCAGCCAGGCCAGGAAGTCGGCCGGGGCGAGCCGGGGGTCGAAGTAGGAGGGCAGGTTGTCGAGGGTCGTGAACACCGGGGCCAGGACGGTGTCCAGGCCGGCCGTGAACCGCTGGGCGAAGTCGTCGTCGGCGTACAGGGCGGGCAGTTGCCCGCCGATGGGGTGCCGGCTGGGCAGGCCGGGTACGGCGGCCCGGCTCATGCGCCCGCCTCCGGCTCCGTCACGACGACCTGGTGCTGGTAGGAGAAGACGAGCGTGCCCGTGCCGATGTCGACGCGGTCGACGGGGGCGCCGCGCCGTCCCGTGATCGGGTCCGCGGCGAACATCCGGATGTCCTCCACGAGGACGTCCCCGATGGCGCGTTGCAGCACGCCGAACACCTCGCCGTACTGCACGGGCCGCCCGAACGGCCAGCCGGTGCCGTCGGGTCCGCCGTGCAGCGGGTTGAGGTGCCGGTACAGCGCGGCGAGTGCCGCGTCGCGGACCCGGTCGGCGTCCGCGGCGGGTGCCGCCAGCCGGGCGACGACGGTGATGCCCTGGTAGACGGGCGGTTCCACGACGAGGTTGGTGCCGATCAGGCGGCGTTCGCCGAGGGTGTCGGTGATCGCGGTGAGGACCTGGTCGGAGGGGATCAGCTGCTCGAAGCGGAGCCGGTCGCCCTCGTCGGCGACGGCGTCCGGCACGACCAGGACCCGTACCGATCCGGCGCCGCGTCCGCCGTCCGTGGCGGGTAGGCAGCGGACGCGGCGTACGGAGGGTGCCGCCCGCCGGGCGAGGATCTCGTAGTCCTCGGCGGTCACGGCGCGTTCCTGCATGCGCAGGGCTTCCGGGGCGCGCAGCTTGGCGTTGTCGACGGTCTCCCCGGCGACGCCGCCGCGGGCCGCCTCACGGTTGGCGACGCGGGCTACGTACGGGACGGAGCTGCGCAGTACGGAGATCGCGCCGCGGGAGACGTTGCCGGCCGGGCCGCCGCCCGTGCGGTAGCGGGTCACGCGGATCCGGGAGCCCTTGGGCGGTACGGCGCCGCAGGCGCGCAGGGTGCCGTCGGCCTCCCGCAGGACGGGCGGGAAGGAGAACTCGCCCGTGGTGGCGTCGACGCGGACGTGCCGGTCGTCGGGTGCGGAGCGGCCGAAGTGCTCGACGACGTCCCAGCGCTGCCAGCCCGCGGGGGAGGACACCTCCACCACCGGGGGTTCCCCGTCGAGCAGTACGGGCGGCCGGCCGAGGCGGAAGCTCTGCCCGGCCACGCCCTCCGACGCGCCGAGCGGTACGTCGGCCACGCGCTCGGCGTGTTCCACGGTCATGGTGCCGCCGACGGTGAAGACGGAGGCCTCGCGGACGGTGGGGGACTCGGAGTAGAAGGGCTGGCCCGGCTCGGGCTCGGTGACCCGGCAGCGCAGCCAGCCGGCGCGGGTTCCGCCGATCACGGACGCGGTGTGTCCGGCGGGCACGTAGACGATGATCTCGCCGGGCCGGTTGAGGCCGCCGGTGCTGTCGGAGTCGGTGGCGCAGCGCTGCCAGCGGCCGCCGTCCCAGGCCTCCCACACCAGCGGGGGCTGGCGCGGGTCGACGCCGACGCCTTCGACGCGGCTGTCCAGGCGTACGGCGACGACGCAGCGCGGCACGGCTGTCGGGAGGCCGAAGAGCAGGGCGTCACCCGGTTCGGGCGTCGCCTGGAAGCACGGTATGTCGCGGCCTTCGGTGAGGGCGCCGGTCCGGTCGGCGGGTTCGCCCGCGCGGGGCGCGGTGACCAGCCTGGTCAGTTCGCTGGGCAGGATCCGCAGGTCGTCGGTGGTGGCGAAGACGACGGCTTCCCCGGTGTCGCCGGCCGAGGTCGTCACTTCGGTCGCCACCTCGGTGCCCGCGGGCAGGGTGACGGTGTCGGGCTGGGGGGCCGACAGCCAGAAGTCGACGTCGGCGGTGGCCGCCGACGGCGGGTACAGCTGGATGCCCAACAGGTCCAGGAAGGCCAGGTAGTTCTTGTCCGGGACCCGGTTGAGCCGGTACAGGAGCTGGTCGACGAGGTAGGCGAAGGTCTCGATGAGGGTGACGCCCGGGTCGGAGACGTTGTGGTCGGTCCACTCGGGCGCGCGCTGCTGCACGTACCGCTTCGCCTCGTCGACGAGCTGCTGGAACCGTCGGTCGTCCAGGTTGGGGGAGGGCAGGGCCATCAGTCCGCGACCATTTCCTCGGTCCCCTCCTCGGAGGGGATCGTGTAGAAGGGGAAGACCAGGTTGCGCCGGTCGTTGGTGGTGCGCACCGTGTAGTGCACGTCGATGTAGAGGGTTCCCGCCTCGACGGCGTCGAAGGCGACGACGACGTCGTCGACGGTGATCCTCGGCTCCCAGCGCTCCAGGGCCTCGCGGACCTGCTGGGCGACGCGGCCGGCGGTGTCGCCGTCGCCGGGGGCGAAGACGTACTCGTGGATGCCGCAGCCGAAGTCGGGCCGCATGGGGCGTTCGCCGGGGGCGGTGCCGAGGACGAGGCGGATGGCCTCCTCCAGTTCGCGTTCGCGGTCGACCATGGCGATCCCGCCGGTGGGTCCTACGCGCAGCGGGAACGCCCAGCCGCGGCCGATGAACCGTTCGCTCATCACATGCCTCCGATCAGGACGTCCATGGCGCCGGTGAGGACCTGTGCGCCGCATGTGGTCTGGTCGCGGGCCCGGGCGGCGGGCAGTCCCCCGATGAGGACCGTGCCGGAGGTGAGGGCGGCCGGGTTGGGGACGATCACGTTGGCCGGGCCGAGGGCCGCGTGCGGCGGTACGACGCACACGTGCAGGCTGCCGACGACCGCGGCGGGCCGGCCGCCGATCAGCACCGTGGCCACCGCCGCGGCGGCGCCGGGCGGCGGGGTGGCGAGCCGGCCACCGTGGTTGGTGGGGTCGCCGGTACGGGCTGCGGCTGGCATCGGGGGCTCCTCGGGGACGGCGGTCGTGGTGCGAAGGGCGGACGGGCAGGGTCAGTTGATGCGGATCAGGCGGGCCTTGAGGACGGCGAGCAGCCCGCCGTCGACGGTGACGTCGGAGGTGCCGGACACCTTCACCGACCGGCCGCCGATGCGGACCCCGGCGGTGCCGTCGATGTCGACCTGCCGGCCGGAGACCTTCACGGTGCCCTTGCGGGCGTCCAGGGTGATGCCGTCCTTGTCCAGGAGGACGGAGGTCAGCGGCCGGCCCCGGCCCGCGTACACGGTGAGCTCGATGCGGTCCCGGCGGTCGTCCATGCGTACTTCGAGGCGCTCGTCCCCGGTCACCAGCCGCAGCCCGGAGGGGCCCGGGGCCGCCGCGTCCAGCAGTTCCACGCGGTGGCCCGAACGGGACACGATCGAGCGGCGGTTGACCTTGCCGCTGGTCTTGTCGACGAGCGGGACGTCGTGTGGTGAGGGCTGGTCCACGCCGTTGTAGAGGCCGCCGATGACGTACGGGCTGTCGAGCAGGCCCTGTTCGAAGCCGACCAGCACCTCGTCGTTGACCTCGGGGCTGACGACACCGCCGCCGCCCTTGCCGCCCCACTGGACGGTACGTACCCAGTCGGTGGTGTAGGTGTCGTCCAGCCAGGGGAACTTCAGGCGGACGGCACCGCGTTGGGAGCCGTTCGGTTCGCGTACGTCCGTCACCACGCCGATCGCGAGGCCCGGGATGCGCCCGCCGCGCGCGGGCACGCCGGCGCCGGCCACCAGGCCCGTCAGGGAGCGGTCCGGACTGGCGCTGACCCACACGGTGGTGCGGAAGCCGCCGTGCGGCTCCAGGACGTGCTGGACGGCGGTCGCCGTGTACCGGCCGGAGAACGCCTGCCCGACGTTGCCGAGGGCGACCGGCTTGCCGGCACGCAGCAGCGGGTTGCCCTCGGCGACCGCCTCCAGCTCGCCGAAGCCGGAGCTGATCTGCGCGGCGGCCGCCTTCGCGACCGCCGTCGTCTCGGCCTGCGTGCGGTAGGGGGTGTCGGTGACGGCCACGGCGGCCGCCCCGAACCGTGCGGCGGTCTGCGGGCCGAGGCCCGGTACCACCGTGTCGCTGACCACGGACGGCTGCTCGGCGACGAGCGGCCGCTTCGTGGTCACGTCCCAGCCGCGTACCTGCACCTTGGAGGCGCCGTCGGCAGCCGTCAGCGCGGCCCGCAGGGCGAGCAGGTTGCGCCCGTACTCCAGGACCATCGGGTCGCGGACCGCCGACGTCGAGGGGGCGGGCGCCCCGGACGCCTGCACGGGCCGGGTGAACTGGAGCAGGCCCTTGTCGTCGACGCGTACGTGTGCGCCGCTCTCGCCGGCGAGGTACTGCAGGAAGTCCCAGTCGGAGACGTTCGCCTGGGACAGCTGCTTGTAGGTGACCGGCGCGGCCTCCACCTTCCCGACGGCGAGGCCGGCGCCGGCGGCCACCTTGCGGACGATGGCGGCGGCCGTCATGTTCCGGTAGGCCACCACCTTGCGGCCGCGCTGGAGGCGGTGCGCCTTGGAGTAGGCGCGTACGACGGTGAACGAGCCGGTGCGGTCCCGGTCGATCTCCAGAGCAGTGACCTCACCGTTGAACAGCCGCTCCCGGGACTGTCCCTTCACGGTGGCCACCGACACCCGCAGCGGGGTGCCGATGGTGACGCCGGTGGCGCGCAGGAACTCGTGGTCGGGGTCGCGGTAGGTGAGCACCGCGGTGTCGGGCAGGCCCACGTTCTCGTCGACCACGCAACTGACCAGCTGTGCCGCCCAGATCTGCGGCAGTTCGCCGGGGGCTTCCACGATGGGGTCGGCCGCGAAGGACCGCCCGCCGGGCTCGGACCCGCTCACCGCTGTTCCTCCTCGCCGTACTGGTCCCGTACACCCGGTACGACGATCTCGCTGCCGGGGACCAGGGCCATCGGGTCGTCCATGCCGTTGGCCTCGGCGATGACCCGCCAGGCCGTCGCGTCGCCGTACTCGCGCCAGGCCAGCATGGCCAGGCTGTCGCCCGCCACCACGGTGTGCGTGCTGCGGGCGGTGCGTGAGCCGGAGGTCGGGTTCTGGCCGGGCGGGTCGACGCTCGCCTCCTCGATGGACAGCGAGCAGGTGGCCCGCAGCGGCTTGCCGTCCACGTCGAAGAGCGTGTACGACACCGACAGGTTCGACAGGACCCCGTCGAAGGAGGTCGTGCGCGCGCTGCCCCACTCGAAGCGCACCCAGGGGCTCGCCGGCTTCTTGCGGCCGAGGCTGGCCGGGGTCGGCACGCACGCCTTCATCAGCTTCTCCACGGCCTGTTCCACCGAGTTGTCGTGGGTGGCGGTGGCGTCGAGGAACACCTCCAGGCTCAGCGTGCGCGGGCCGCTGCCCACGAACTCGGGCAGCGCCGACTGGCCTGCCATCCGGGACGGGGAGCGCCGCCATTCGGTGGTCTTGCCCAGTTGCAGCGTCGACGGGTTGAACTGCAGGTCGAGCCGGGCGATCGTGCCGCCCGGCTTGGCGCCGACCGAGGCCGGGGGCTCCTTGAGGGTGAGCTGGGCCCGGGCGCGGCTGGCGCGTGATGCCGAGGAGGCCATGCCGTGTCCTTCCTTCCGGGGCGGCGGCGAACGGTACGAGGGGAGGGGGCGGGGGAGAGGGGGCCCGGCGGTCAGGAGCCGGAGGTCGGGAGCCGGGGGTCGGGAACCGGGGTCAGGAGGGCAGCAGGCCCGCGTGGGCGATCTCCAGGGTCTCCACGGCCGCCGCGGAGTTGGCGGGGTCGAAGGACGGCCCCTGCCAGCGCACCGGGACGATCCCGAAGACCTGCCAGCTGATGATCCGGCTGAGGTCGGGCCGTAGCGCCACGATCTCGCCGTCCTTCGGCTCGACCCGTCGCAGCGTCTCGTCCAGCCAGCGGCCGATCTTCGCCGTGTCGGCGGTGACGGGCCGGGTGAGGGTGATGTTCGACCAGGTCACGCGGCCGGGCAGCTGCCACGTGAAGCCGTTGTTGCCGCCCTCGGCATAGCTCTCCATCTCGACCTCGGCGCCCATCCCCGAACAGGTGTGGAAGGCGCCCAGGTCGTCGCCGCCGATCGCCAGCCGGAAGAACACGCTGGTCGCGAAGATGTTGTCCGTCATCGGTCCGTCGTCCGTTTCTCGTTCGTACGTGGTCTCAGCGGCGGCCGTCGAAGGGCCTGCCCGCGCGTTCCCGGCCGCGCCGCAGCTCGGTGCGCAGGAGGCGGGCGACCGGGTCCAGCAGACGGCGCGCCAGGTCGTCCAGGTCGAGGTCGGCGCCGCCGGACGCGGCCGCGTCGCGCGCACCGTCCGGCCGGCCGGCCGTGGTCCCGCCGGGGTGGGCGCGGGCCGGGCCGAGCGGGCCGGAGCCGGTCCGGCCGCCACCCGTGTCCCGCTGCACCGGGGGCGGCGGGGCGGTCGGAGGCAGGGGTACGGGGACGGGTGCCTGCGGGGAGGCGGCCGGGGCCGAGGACCGGGGCCGTACGACGGGCACGGATCCGGCGACCGGAGCGGCGGGCGCCGGCTGGACCACCAGCGGGGACGTGTACGGACCGGTCACCGGCAGGGGGGTTGCGGTGGCGCGGGCCGCGGCGGCGGGCGCCGGCCGTACGGCGTGCGCGGCGTGCACGGCGTGGGCGGGACGGGGGCCGGGGCCCGGCGCGGGGGTGCGGGCGGCGGGTGCCGAGGCCCGCTGTACCGGCTGCTGCGGTGCCGCGGCGGACGCGGCGGACGCGGCGGACGGGGCGGACGGGGTGGCCCAGCGCGCCGGGACCACGGGGCGGCTCGCCGGACGGGGTGCGGCGGCGGGTGCGCTCCCCATGCCGGCCGCGTCCTGGGTGCCGAGGGTGAGAGGGCGCGCCGCCAGCAGCTGGAGGGACGCGGGCGCCCCACGGGCCGCGCCCGCCCCGGCGACGGCGCGGGCGGCGACGAGCGGGACCGGACCGGAACGCCGCGGAGAGGCGGTGGCCCGCTGCACGGGCGGCCGCGCCCCGGCAGGCCCCTTGGCGGCCGACGGCGCGGTGGGCGCGGCGGGTACGGCGGCACGCGCGGGCATCGACGGCAGGGGCGCCCCGAGTCCGCTGCGCACGCGCGGCCCGCTCGGCGGGTTCGCCGGTACGGCGGTGGGCGGGAGCTGGGTGAGGGGTTCGCCGAGGGGCGCGCGGGTGCGCATCCGCTGGGCGGGCGCCGCTGCTGCCGGGGCGCTGCTCGGGGCGGGGTCCGCCGGGCGTTGGGCGGTGGGCAGGGCGGCCGGGGCCGGTGTCGCCGCCGGGGCGGGAGTCACCGGTGCGGCGGTGGGAGGGAGTTGGGTGAGGGGTTCGCCGAGGGGTGCGCGGGTGCGCATCCGCTGGGCGGCTGCCGGTGCCGGCGGGGTTTCGGTGTGCGGCGCGGGGGTGCGCTGTGCCGGCGACCCCGGAGTCGGCGCGGTGGCCGCGGGTTCCGTGTGCCGCTGCACGTGCGGCAGGGCCGGGGCCGGGGCGGGAGTCACCGGTGCGGCGGTGGGAGGGAGTTGGGTGAGGGGTTCGCCGAGGGGTGCGCGGGTGCGCATCCGCTGGGCGGCTGCCGGTGCCGGCGGGGTTTCGGTGTGCGGCGCGGGGGTGCGCTGTGCCGGGGACCCCGGAGTGGGCGCGGTGGCCGCGGGTTCCGTGTGCCGCTGCACCTGCGGCAGGGCCGGCGCCGGGGTGGCCGCCGGGGCGCTCGCGGTGGGGTCCGCCTGGCGCTGCACGGTCGGCAGGGCCGGGGCCGGGGTGGCCGCGGTGGGGGTCGGCGGAGTGACTGCCGACGGGGTGCGGTCGTGCGGCGTGGGCGGAGCTTCGCCGAGGGGAGCGCGGGTCCGCATCCGCTGCGCGGGCGGCTCGGCAGGAGCCGGGCTCGGCGGCGCGGTGAGCGGCGAGCCGGTGCGCTGGAGCGGCGCGTCCGCGGCGGCCGGGGCCGCCCCTGAGGGTTCCGCCTGCCGCTGCACCGTGGGCATGGCCGGTGCCGGAGGCGTCGCGACAGGGCTCGACGGCGGTTCGGCGGGCGGGAGTTCGGGCAGCGGGCTGCCGAGCGGGGCCCGGGTCCGGGCGCGCTGCACGGACGCGTCCGGGAGGACGGTGTCAGGGGCGGCGCTGGGGGCGGTGCCCGGCGTGGCGGAGGGGCGTACGGCGGGCACGTGGCGCCGGGGCGCGGCGGGGACCCGCGCGGTGGTGAGTGTCCGGCCGACCGGGCGCGGCCGGACCGTCGTGGCCGCGCCCTCGCCCGTACGCCCGGCCTGTGCCTGCGTACGGGCGGCAGTGCGCTGGACCGGTGCGCCGGCCGGGCCCTCGGCGGATGCCCCGGGGACCACCGCGATACGGCGGACCACGGGGAAGGACGCGGGCGTGGGCGCGGTGCGGCCGGTCTGGGCAGAGGGGGCTGTGGCCCGCTGTACGGCGGGTGCGGACGCCCCGAGCGCGGCCGCGGAGCGGGTGGCCGCGAGGTCCCGCGTACCGGACGCTGCCGACGGCCGACCCGGCGCCGCGGCGCCGCGAGCCACGGACGCGGCGGTGCCGGATGTGGACGGGGTCTCCGGATCCGGCGACGTTACGGGCCGGCCCGGGCGTGACGCGGGCGGGCCGGCGTCGGGGCGGGCGACGGCGCGCGAGACGACGGGACCCGGTGCGCCGCTGTTCGCGTCGTGGCCCGCGGCCGGGGTCGGCCGTACGGCGTCCGGGGCGGACGCCGGCGGGCTCGGCGAGGCCGCGCCGGGGCGCGTACGGCGCGAGATGTGCGGCGGGTGCTGGGCGTGCCGCGTGTCGCGTGCCGGTGCCGGCCCGTGCCCGGCCCCGGGCTCCGGTTCCGCGCCGGGCGCGGTGGGCAGCGCCCGCAGCAGCAGCGGGCCGCCGCCGCTGTGGGTGGGGCGGGCGGTGGCGGGGCCGGCGACCCCGCGGACGAGACCGGCCGGGGCGGACGGCAGCAGGCCGTGGCCGAGCCCGGTGTCGAACGACGGGTCGCGCCACGCGGCCAGGCCGGATCGGAAGGCGAGCCCGTCGCTGACGCCGGCGGCCGACCGCGAGACGGTCAGCGCGGGTGGCGCGGTCATCCGCCAGCCGCCGTCCCAGTCACCGGGTACGGCGGCCGGCACACCGGCGCCGGCGGCCCCGCCGGCGTCCGGGGCCGTCACCGCGGCCGCCGACGCCCCGGGGTCCGGCACGGCGGCGCGCCGGCGCAGCCTGTCCCGCCATGCCATCTGCTCAACCGCCTTCGTTCACACGGGTGTTGATACGAGCTATCTCGGTGACCCAGTCCTGCCGCTCGCCGTGGGTCAGGTCGAGGATCTCGTCGCGCCGCCAGTGGAAGTGGTAGGCGATGTACGCGATCTCCTCCCGGAGCCGGGGGAGCGCGTACGTCACGATTCCCCCAGGCGCCCACCGGAGAGGTCGACCTCGAAGCCGCCGTCGCAGTGCGGGCAGGTGACCGCCGCGCGGGTGTGGCCCTCGCTGTTGACCCGCCGGTAGAAGTCCTGGAGGAACGCCACGTCGGTCGCGTACATCCGCTCGACGATCCCGGCGTGCACGTCGGTGACGGTGCCGAGCCGGGTGATCACCTGGCTCAGCAGCACCACGCTCAGGTACGCCGGGTTCTCCTTGACCCGCAGGTCGATCTGCGGGCGGAGCTCGTCGCGCGCGGTGGCCAGGCGCATCGCGCCGTGCCGGTGCACCGTGCCCGCGTCGTCCACGTAGCCGCGCGGCAGCTCGAACTCGAACTCCGTGCGCAGCCCGTGGTCCTCACGGGGGGCCGGAGCGGCGGCGGCCGGGGGAACCGCCGCCTGCTCCGGGGTCTGGGCGGGCGCCGTGACCTGGAGGATCTCCTCCAGGCTGCCCGCGGTCACGGTACGGCGCCTCATTCGACGATGATCTCCTCGAACACGATGGTCACGGACTCGGTGGCCGCGGCGGACTCGCCGGCCTTGAGGGAGGGGCCCTCCCACTTGGAGGCCCAGCCCTGCATCAGCTGGATGCGGCGGATGGTCGCGCCCGTGGAGTCCTTGATCTCGATCGTGAGGTTCTGCCGTGCGGTGTCGACGGCGCCGTTGTTGAGGGTTTCCTTGATCCACTTGGTGAACTCGCTGCTCTTGTCGAGTCCCCGGGTGATCGTGACCTCGCCCGCCTGGCGTGCGCCGGGCTGCTTGCGGATGATCTGCTTGCCCTCCGCGCTGACCTGGCGGACCTCGACGACCTCTTCCTCGACGGTCAGGCCGCTGATCTCCTGGATCGACTCGACCAGGTAGCCGCCGAGCTGCACGCCGAAGATATGGGTGGAAAGAGCATCGCCCTCTGCCATGACTGTTCTTCACCTTTCCTTGCTGCTGCGCTGCTTCTGGTCCGGCCGGCGCCGGCGCCCGTGCCCGTCTCCGTGTCCCGGACGGTCACTCGTCGACGAGGCTGGTGCTGTCGGAGAACTGCGCCAGCCGGAACACCACGAACTCGGCCGGCTTGACGGGCGACACGCCGATCTCGCAGACGACCCGGCCCTGGTCGATCGACTCCTGCGGGTTGTTGTCGCGGTCGCACTTGACGTAGAACGCCTCCGCCGCCGTCCGGCCGAACAGGGCGCCACGGCGCCACTCCTCCGTCAGGAACGCGGTGACGTTGCGCCGGATGCTGGACCAGAGCCGGTCGTCGTTCGGCTCGAAGACCACCCACTGGGTGCCCAGGAGGATGGACTCCTCCAGGTAGTTGAAGAGGCGGCGCACGTTCAGGTAGCGCCACGCCGGGTCGGAGGAGAGGGTGCGCGCGCCCCAGATCCGGATGCCGCGGCCGGGGAAGGCCCGTACGCAGTTCACACCGATCGGGTTGAGCAGGTCCTGCTCGCCCTTGCTCAGCCGCAGCTCCAGGTCCACCGCGCCGCGGATCACCTCGTTGGCGGGAGCCTTGTGCACACCGCGCTCGGCGTCGCTGCGCGCCCACACGCCGGCGATGTGGCCGCTCGGCGGGACGGTCGTGTTGCGGCCGGCGGCCGGGTCGAAGACCCGCACCCACGGGTAGTAGAGGGTGGCGTAGCGGGAGTCGTAGCCCGCCTCGTCGTTGCGCCAGGTCCGCACCTGCTGGGCGGTCAGGCCCGGCGGGGTGTCGAGGACGGCCACCCGGTCGCCCATCTGCTCGCAGTGGGAGATCACGGCGAGCTGTACGGTGCGCACGCCCTCGGAGTCGATGTCGCCGCGCTCGTAGGCGCTCATCAGGTCGGGAACCGCGACCATGGTGATCTCGTCGATGGTCTCCAGGCCGGCGAAGCCGGTCCGGGCGCCCGCGTCGCCGACGTACTCGGCCGGGTCCAGCCGGGACACGGCCGTACCGCCGGTCGCGGCGGGTACGGCGGGCAGGGCGTCGGGCACGGCCAGGCTCTGGACGGCCGGCCGGGTCTGGGCGGCGGACCGCTGCTCCGTGACCTCGATCAGCTTGGAGGCGCGGGCCTGGGTGACGAGGTAGCCCTTGACGTTCTTGCGGGCGGAGGCCTCGAAGGTCTCCGCGACCTGCTCGCCCTGGCGGACCAGGAGCTTGAAGCGGTCCTCCGGCGGGTTCTCCCCGTCCGCGTCGGCGATCTCCACGGACACGCCGGTGACGCCCGGACGCGCCGTGATCAGGAAGCCCCCGAGCTCGACGGGCTCCGCCGCGCGGGGCGGGGGGACCGCGCCCGCGGCGGCCGGCCCGGCGGAGGCGCCGGCGCGGTCGGATCCGCCGACGCGGACGACGTACGCGGCGCCACCGCCGTTGGCGAAGTAGCCGTAGACGGCGTGGGGCAGGTAGGCGCCCTCGGTGAAGCCGCCGAAGTGCTGCGAGTACTGGTCCCAGCTGGTGACCAGCGTCGGTTCGTGGAAGGGCCCGCTCTGGGCGAACCCGACGAACGCGGCGACGGCGGTGCCGACCCCTTCGATCGGGCGAGCACCGGACTGCACCTCCTCCACGTACACGCCCGGGGTGAGGTACGTCGGCATGCTCGCTCCTTCGTCACGGCTGACAATCAGGTCCGGTCACAGCCTCGTGCGCGGGCGACGCCGCCGGCAGGGGCGTGCGGACCTGGTCAGGGGCAAGTGCGCTGCCCTCGTGGTCGTTCCGGCCGGGCCGGCCAGGCAGCGCCCCCACCCCCCGCGCACCCCGTCCGATGGCCGCCGGCACGCCCCGGCATGCCCCGGGCGGGGCTCACACGTCCGTGACCTGGCCCAGGTACGGTCCGAACTCGCCCTCCAGGACCAGGCGGCCGAGCTTGCGGTACTCCTGGGCGACGGCGGTCACCACCTGGCGCATGGTCAGGGGCCCGTCCGACGCGGCCGCGAAGTAGGCGGCCGTCACCGCGCAGGACCGGATCGAGCCGCCGGCCAGATCGAACCGGGTGGCGCAGAAGCCGAGATCGACGTCGTCGGCCCGGGGCAGCCGGTCGCCCAGGCAGCGTTCCCACAGGGCCCGGCGCTGGGCGGCGTCCGGCACCGGGAAATCGGCGATCACGTCGAGGCGGCGGGTGAACGCCTCGTCGAGGTTGGCCCGCAGGTTGGTGGTCAGGACGGCGATGCCGTCGAAGGACTCCATCCGCTGGAGCAGGTAGGCCGACTCCATGTTGGCGTGCTTGTCGTGGGAGTCCTTCACGTCCGAGCGCTTGCCGAAGATCGCGTCGGCCTCGTCGAAGAGCAGCACCGCGTTGACCGCCGAGGCCTCCGTGAAGATCCGTTCGAGGTTCTTCTCGGTCTCGCCGACGTACTTGTCGACGACCGTGGACAGGTCCACCACGTACAGGTCCATGCCCAGGTCGGCGGCCACCACCTCGGCGGACATGGTCTTGCCGGTGCCGGAGGAGCCCGCGAACAGGGCGATCACCCCGCGGCCCCGGCCGCCGCCGGGGCGCATGCCCCACCGGCCGAGGACCTGGTCGCGGTGGCGTGCGCGCACCGCGAGCTCGCGCAGCCTGCGGTGGGTGGGAGCGGGCAGCACCAGGTCGTCCCAGCCGACGGCGGGCTCCACCCGGCGGGCGAGGCGGGCCAGGCCCGCGCCGTTCTGCGCCCGTACGGCGGCGCGCAGGTCCGCGGGGGAGACGGGCCGGCCGTCGAGCGCGGCGGTGCGCGACGCCGTGTCGGCGGCGCGTCGCAGCTGCCCGGCGTCGAGGCGGTGTGCGGACACCGACCGGGCGAGCATGTCCGCCCCGCCTCCCTCTCCGTGGTTCCCGTGCTCGGCGGCGGCCCGTTCCAGTGCGTGCCGCCAGCGCACGGCCTGCCGGTCGGGGGAGGGGGCGGCCACCGTCAGGGAGACGGGGGTGGCGGGTGCCCAGGCCGGCTCCCAGCCGCTCGCGCCGTGCGTGAACAGGGGGATGCCGCTCAGTGCCGTGCACAGTGTGCGCAGTACGTGCGCCCGTTCACCGGGATGGTCGGGCAGCTCCTCCAGCGGCCCGAGCAGCACACCGGCGCCCAGCAGCCGCGCCTCGCGGGCCGCGGCGCGGGCGAGTGCGGGCAGGGCGCGGGCGTGGCGGGTCAGCGCCGACGGGTCCAGGACCAGGGGGTGCAGCCCGCGGGCCCGCAGTGCGGCGGCGGCCAGCCCCTCGGGGTCGCCGCCACGGGCGCGCAGGTGGACGTGGCCGGTGCCGCCGGCGGCCGCGGCGGCGGCCCGGTGCAGTTCCTCGGGGTCGACAGCCGGGTCGTCGGCGGCCTCGCCGAGCACCTCGGCCAGCTGGGGATCGGGCGCGCGGTCGCCGAGCAGGTGGGCGGTGACCCGGTCCGGTACGGCCAGCACCCGCGACAGGGGCGGCCGTTCGGGTTCGGTGACCTCCAGCAGGCCGCCCGCGACGAGCGGTGCGCCGGGCGCGAGCCGGAACCGTGCGGCGGGCGCCTGGCCGAGGCCGCACAGTTCCAGGGCGAGCCCGACGGTGGGCCGGCGGCGCGTCAGGTCGTCGTTGAGGTAGCCGTAGAGCCGTTCGAACCGGGCGTCCAGGTCCGGGGCGAGCGCCACCAGCAGCAGGTCCACGTCCGGCGGCTCCAGGCCGAAGCGCGTGGCGAGCACGTCGAGCGGTGAACCGGGCGGCGGCGGGCCGGCCGCGGCGAGCGCGGGCAGGTCGGCGGCCGGTTCCCCGTCCAGGAGCCGGTCGACCGCCTCGGGCGTGAGGTACTGGCCGCGGTAGGGGTCGTCCGGGTCGGGGTCGGCGGCGCGCCGCAGCCGCACGGCCAGCCGGACCCGTTCCTCGACGAGGCGGAGCCGCGTCCACAGGTAGGGGAGTTCGCCGTCGGCGGTCCCGTCCCGGTCCGGGCCGGCGGCCTGCTCCGGGGCCGGGGGGTGCAGGGTGTGCGTCACGGCTGGCGTTCTCCTCGTCGCCGGCGGGCGGGGGCACCGGGCCGTTCCCGGGACCCGCCGAAGCCTTCCGGCCCGGTCGCGCCGAGCTCGACGTAGCGCAGCCGGCGCGGACTCCCGCCGGCGTCCCCGTCCGGCTGGGCCTGCGGTACGGAGTCCACCACCAGGCCCTGGGTGACCGGCTGGGCGGTGACCCTGTCGATGCCGGCCAGCGGTGCCTTCACGCGCAGCCCGAGGGACGGCTTGAGTTCGCCGCCGAGCGCCGACCACACGTCGGAGGCGGCCGGCGCGTCCATCCCGGTGCCGCCCGCGTCGACGTCCACGAGCAGGCCGAGGTCGGCGAGGGTGCCGGTGAGCAGGCGCGGCGGCAGCGTGTCGGTGCTCACCAGGCAGGCGAGGACCTGCGACAGCAGCCGGTGCTCGTCCTGCGGCCGTCCCGCCCAGGCGGTGACCAGGTACGTCAGCTCGAACCAGCGCGGCGGTGTGCGGCGCGCGACGACGAAGCCGTCGGCGTCGTACACCACGCCCGTGCCGCTGCCGCGCCGGGTCGGGTCCTCCCGGATGTCGTACAGGAACACGCAGACGGTGGGGGCGCTGCGGCGGGCCGCCCAGTCCCGGGTCGGCGCGTCGAAGACGACCTCGACGCCCGACGCCTCCAGGCCCGACTCCGCCAGCAGCCGGCGCAGTCCTTCGTCGACCTCGTGGATCACCGGCGGGCCACCTCGTCGGGCGGCTGCACCGTGCCGTTGACCACGAGGAAGTCGGTCTGCACCGGGGAGAAGCCGGGACCGCTCGCGGTGATGACGCGGGGGCCGGTCTGGTCCTTGGCGAGGATCAGCAGCTGGCCGATGAAGGTGCCGTCCGCCTGGGGCACGGTCGGTGCGGCCGCCGCGGTGATGCCCGGCTTCCACGCGAACCGCACCGGCGTGCCGGGCGGGAAGTCCTCGCCGCGTACCGAGGTGACGAAGCCGGGCCTGCCGATCGGCGGGACCGCGACGATACGCGGCTGGAGGATGCGCAGCTGCTGCCGGGCGGTGTTGTCGCCCGGGTCGGCGTCCGTGCCGGTGGTGGTGAGGGTCGCGGTGATCTCGGCGGTGAGCGCCTTGTCGGGGCTGAGGACGACCCGCAGGACGGTGCGGGCGCCCGGCGCCAGATCCGGCAGTGCGCACGTCCAGTTCCGGTCGCAGCCCGGCGGCGGCCCGTCGTGGGGGACGCCGCCGGGCAGGCCGATGCGCAGCCGCAGGCCGGTGGCCAGGGCGCTGCGGCCGTTGGCGACGGTGTACGTGGCGACGACGCGGCCGCCGACGTAGCCGGGGTTGGGCTGCGCGGTGATGCTCACGCCGGGGCCGGCCTCGGGTACGGGCGGCTGCGCGGGCGGGGCCGTCGGGGTCGTCGGGGTGGGCGTCGGCGCGGGGCCGGGCGGGGGCGTCGGCGCCGGGGTGGGCATCGGCGTGGGTGTCGGCTTCGGGGGTACGGGGACCTCCCGCACCGGCACCACCGTCCGGCCGGCGTTGTCGCTGGGGCGGGGGTCGAGGACGGTGCCGGTGACCGACCACTCCACGGGCTGCTCGCCGGGGACGACGCCGGTGAGGGTGGCCGTCACAGGGACGGTGGCGCCGGGGCGGACCACGCCCAGGGTGCAGGTCAGGGCGGCGGCGTCGCAGGCTGCGCCGGGGGCGGTGAGCGCGGTGACGCTCACGCCGAGCGGCGGTGCGACGGTCAGCCGGGTGCCGGGGGACGCCGCCGGGCCGTGGTTGACGACGTCCACCCGGACGGTGGCCGAGCCGCCGACGGTGAGCGGCGGGGCCTTCTCGGGCGCCCGCACCGCGAGGTCCACCGACTGCTGCACGGCGGGCTCCTTCTGACGCCCCGGCAGGCCGGTGACGAGCAGGTTGTGCGCGCCGGTCGCCACGTTGACCAGCTTCAGCTTCTCCGGGCTGTTGACGGCCCGGTCGCCGCGGCCGGTGAGGACGAGGGACTTGCCGTCGGCGGTCCAGGCGGCGTCACGGGGCTGGTAGGGGCCGTTGCCGGTGGTCTCGGGCAGTTCGCGGCCGCAGGCCCCCGGCTTGTCGCGGGCGGCGTCGGGCAGCAGCACCCGGCAGGTGCCGCCCGTCGCGGCGGCCAGCAGGATCCCGCCGCGCTCGTCGACGCGGCCGCCGCCGCTCTTGCGGTTGAAGGCGATGGTGGCGCCGTCCGGGGAGAACGCCGGGCTGTCGTCGATGACGTCGCAGGCGCCGGGGCACATGGTGGCGCTCAGGTCGCGCTGCCGGTCGAGGTGGTCCACGGGCACGGTCCAGACGTGCTTGTTGCCGCCGTGGCCGTTGATCACCAGGTTGCGGGTGAAGGCGAGGGTCGTGCCGTCGGAGGACCACGTGGGCTGGGCGTCCCCGCCCCGCGGATGGCCTTCGGGCGGGGTGACCTCGCTGCGGATCGCGCCGGTGGCGGCGTCCGCGATCAGGATGCGGGCGGGGCCCGCGGCCTCGCCGACGCCGCCGGGCGAGGTGCGCGTGAAGGCGAGGTACCGGCCGTCGGGTGAGAACGCGGGGTCGGTGTCCCAGTCGCGGGGGCCGCGGCCGGCGAGCGGCAGGACCGAGGCGTTGGACCCGTCGGCGTCGGCCGTCCAGATCCGCTGGATCCGGGCCCCGGGATCGCCCTCGAAGCGGGTCACCACGATCCGGCGCCCGTCGGGCGTGTAGCTCTGCCGCTCCGTCCACGGGTCGTGCCCGGGCCCGGGCCGGAACAGCGGGTCCCTGGCCGGGTCGGTGTTGGTGTCGGCCTCGGGGTCCTCGTCGAGGATGGTCAAGCCGAGGTCGCGCGGGTCGGAGCCGTCCGTCCGGGCGTCCTGCAGGGTCACGGCGTGCGGGCCGGCCGCCGAAATCCGCTCGACGACGGCGCCGCCGCCGTCGAGGGGGCCGAGCCAGGTGGGCGAGCCGATCTCGCGGTTTTCGCTGTAGACCAGTTTCGGGGTGTCCGCCGAGTGCGCGGCCACCTGGAAGACGTGGTCCCAGTCGCCCTTGCCGTCGCAGGTGCGGTCCGGGCTGAGGAAGAGCAGACCGTTCCCGTCGGGCAGCCAGGCTGCCCCCCGGGTGCGCCAGCCGGCCTGGGCGCCGGCCAGCAGCTCCCCGTCGGCGCGGCCGTTCGTCCAGCGCAGGCGGGGGCCGGAGCCGCCGGTTGCGGTGTAGGCGATCACGTCGCGGTTCGCGGCGTCGTCGACCGGGTTCCACACCGGCTCGGTGGCCCGCCCGTTGGCCGGGTCGGTGAGCCGGGTGGCCGCGCCGCCGCGCAGGGGGCGTACGTAGACCTGCCGGCCGGCGGCCCGGTCGCCGTCGGAGGAGTACGCCAGGCGTCCGCCCTCCGGGGAGACGGTGGGGTGCTCCTCGTTCGCGGGGGTGTCGGTCAGCCGGGTCAGGCCGGTGCCGTCGGTGCGTACGAGCCACAGGTCGCGCTGGACGCCGCCGGTCGCCGCGCGCTGGGCCGAGTCGAAGACGACCGCCCGCCCGTCGGGGGTCAGCCGCGGGTTGGCGGCGTCCATGCCTCTGGTCAGCCGGCGTACCGAGCCGTCGGCGGACCGCAGGTAGACCTGCGGGGCCCGCTCGTCGCGCCGGCTGGCGAAGACGAGCCGGTCGCCCAGCGCGGCGGGCTGGACGTCGAGGTGGACCGGTCCGTCACCGAAGAGCGGGGTACTGGTGTCGGACTTGCCGCTCACCACCCGCCCGAGGCTGCGGTGGCGCGTACCGGCGTACGCGACCCGGCTCTCGCCCGCGTCGGCCGCGCCGGACGCGAGGGGGCGGGCCCCGGCGTCGTCCGGTCCGGCTGCCGCCGTCACCGCGAGCAGGGGCGCCAGCAGCAGCATCGACGCGCCGGCCCTCCCCCAGCGGTGTCGCCGGCGGCCGGACCCATCCGTGCCCCTCACGGCCCACCTCACAGTCCGGTCCCGCGTGCTGCCTGTCACCCCGCCACCCTGCGGGCGGGCGCCGCGCGTGCGACAGGGCCGCGGGGCCGGATGCGGGGGAAGCGCGCGTTGCGCTTTCGGGCAGTGGCGGGCGTCCCGCCCCGCCCGCCCGCCGCTGCCCTGCGGCCCGCCGGGCGGGCGGGCGGTCAGATCAGCCCGTTGCGCAGGGCGTAGCCGACCGCGTGTGTCCGGTTGCGCAGCTGGAGGCGGGTGATGACCTCGTGCAGCACGTTCTTGACGGTCCGTTCGGAGTAGGACGTCTTGCGGGCGATCTCCGCCGTGTCCAGGCCCTCCGACACCAGGCGCAGCATGTCCGCCTCGCGGGCGGTCAGGGTGGACAGGGACACCGAGCGAGGATCGAGCGCCGAACGCTGCAGGCTGCCCACGTGGTCGAGGAGCTTCGCGAGGAGGTCGCCGGGCAGGACGCCCTCGCCGTTCGCTATCGCCAGGACCAGCCGCAGCAGCCGGTCCTGGTCGGCCTCGGCGCGCCGCAGCACCGCGCTGACACCGCATTCGATGGCGCGCTGCAGTGCGTCCCCGGATTCGAAGGTGCCGACCACGAGCCCGGTGCGGGTGTCGGGGTTGTGCCGCAGCCGGTACAGCAGGGCGGCCGTCTCGTCGTCGACGCTGTCCACGGTCACCAGCGACACCTGCGCGGTGTCGGCGTCCAGGTCGGGGACGAGTTCTATCTCGGGGCGCTGGCGCAGCTGGTGGACGACCCCGACGCGCAGGATCGGGTCCGACGCGTACACGGCCACGGTCACCCTTCGGCCGGTTCTGCGGGGTACGGCGGGCGCGGGGGCGGGGGCCGGTGCGTGCGGCCGGGGCGCGTGGGCGGGGGACGTCGGGACGGGGCTGTTGGTGTCAGCGCAGCGCATGTGTCGTACCTGTTCCGTGATGCGTGTGTGGGGTGACGGAAGGGACCGGCCTGTGCGGATCTCGACGCTGAGACCCAACCGGTGGTCGTACGTGAGGAGTTGGAGAGCCCGTGGGGGCATCGGGACTGCCCGGGGCCTTGCCCCCGCGTCCGTGGGGGAGGGGGCGGTGCCGGCGTAGCGTCGCGGCGTGACATCCCCAGCCGCATCTCCCAGCCCTGGCGCGCCCGTCCTCGACATCGAGCCGGTGTCGGTGATGCCGGGCGGTACCGCCACCACCAGCCTGACCGTCCGCAACGACAGCGACATCGTCGAGGCGTACCGTCTGGAAGTCGTCGGCGACTGCGCTGCCTGGACCACGGTGGAGCCCGAACGCGTTTCGCTGTACCCGGGTACGTCGGAAACGGTGACGATCCGTCTGGCGCCGCCCCGCTCGCCCCAGGTGCGGGCCGGGGAGGTACCGCTCGCCGTGCGCGTGCTGCCGACCGAGCAGCCCGAGGCGGTCCGGGTCCCCGAGACCACCGTGCACGTGGAGGAGTTCCGGGAGCTGAGGGCGGAGAGCGCTCCCAGACGCCGTCGCGGCTGGCTCCGCGGGCGCTACCGCATCGCCGTCCGCAACGAGGGGAACGCCCCGGTGCGGGTGGGATTCACGCCCGCGCAGCCCGGTGAGGACCTGAAGTTCGACTTCGCCCCGGCCGCCCTGAAGCTGGAGCCGGGCGAGTCCGCCGAGGTGGTGCTGAAGGCCCGGGCCGGCGGCCCGGTGTGGTTCGGCTCCCCCGTGACCTGGCCGTTCACCGTGGAGGTGGCCGAGACCGAGGACGGTGAAGAGGCGGACGGCGCCACGGCGCGGACCGGCGCCACGGCGCGGACCGGGCCGGAGAGCGTACGGGCGCCGCTGGAGGTGGAGTTCGTCCAGATCCCGATCTTCCCGACGTGGCTGCTCGCCGTGCTGGCCGCGCTCCTCGCGCTGCTGCTCGCCTGGTTCATGCTGGTACGCCCGGCCGTGCGCAGCACCGCCAAGGAGGCCGCCGCCGAGGCGGCGAGGAATCCGGCGCCCGCCGCGGACGGGGCGGGGCAGACCCCGGTGGCCGGAAGCGGCACACAGCCGGGCGGCGCGGGCACGGCCCCCGGCGCGGCGAAGGGCGACCGGCCCACCGGAGGCGGCGCCACGGGCGGCGGCGGAACCGCCGGTGCCGGGGGCGGGCTCCAGAGCTCGGCCACCATCGACCTGCAGACGGCGGGCGGCCAGTCCAAGACGGGTACCTACACGGTGCCCGCGGGCAAGGTGTTCGGGATCACCGACCTCGTCGCGGCGAACTTCCAGGGCGACGAGGGCGTGGTGACGATCACCTTCGGCGACCGCAAGATCACGACGATCGCGCTGGAGACGTTCCGAAACCAGGACTACCACTGGGTCACCCCCATCAGCATCACCGAGAGCCAGACTGTGACCGTCCAGGTGACCTGTGCAAAGCCGGGCACGCCGGCCACCGGCCGTCAGGCGCAGGAGTGCCACGAAGTCCTCAACGTGAGCGGTGTGCTGAGCGACCTCAGGTGACCCGAGCGGCACGGACATCGTCCGTCAGGCTCGCCCAGGAACAAAGCGGACCCGCTCCGGTCCGTCCGGAAAGTGCTTACCGGGCGGACTGGTGACGGGTCGTCGGCATTGAAGCGTTCCGGTGCGGTTACGCCGTTCCACGGCTATTGCCGCCCTACTGGGCGGTAGCGGCGCCGCCGGAGAAAACATGGCCGTATTTCGATGTTCGAACACAACTGCCCGTCCACCGCTCCCGCTCCCACCGGGCGCCGGAGGCGGGCACCGCCACGTTCCGGCCGCAGCACAAGCCGCCGGGCTCGCGAAACGTCGGGGTCAGGGCCAGACCAGGCAGTACGGCTGGTGTCCCGCCTCGTGCAGGCGGTGGCTGAAATCCTGCCACTCGTGGAGCAGCTGGTAGACGTTGAAGGCGTCGCTCGGGCCGCCGCGGTCCGGGACCGTGGACCAGATGAAGGCCGCCGCGCCCACGGACTCCTCGCCGATGCCGCGCAGCGGGTCGACCACCGTCATGGGGAGCTTGACCACCGCGTAGTCGGGGTGGAGGACGACGAGCTCCAGCGGGGGCACCTTGTGCAGGGGTATGCCCTCGATGCCGGTCAGGACCATCGCGGCCACCGTCTCCGGCTTGATCTTGGTGAAGAGGCCGCCCATGCCGAGCTCGTCGCCGCCGAGCTCCTCCGGCCGCATCGTCACCGGGACCCGCGCGGCCGTCGCGCCGTCCGGGGCGCCGAAGTACTTGTACGTCACTCCCATGCCGCGGCCCCTGGGCATGTCCTGCGGATCAGGTGCGGGCTCCGGTACGGCGTCGGCCGCCTCGGTGGCGCGCCGGCGGTGCCTGCCCCGGCGGCGGGCCTCGCGGGCCTCACGGGCTTCGCGGGCGCGCTGCGGATCGAGGCCGTCCGTACCCTCGCCCGGTCCACCACCGCGTTGCATATCTCCACCCGACTGGTCTTGCTCGCCACGGCCCCGCGGCCCCCGCCACGCAGCCTGATCATCATGGCAGTGACCTCCCCCGCGGCGACGCGGTGAAACGCCCGCCCGCAAGTCTGTCGCAGCCTCTGAGACCATGGCTGGTGTGAGCTACCCGTACCCGTATGAAGCCCCAGTTTCGCAGACGCTCTTCGAGCGCGCCTCCCTCGTGACCCCCGGCGGCGTGAACTCTCCCGTGCGCGCCTTCCGCGCCGTGGGCGGTACGCCCCGGTTCATGGTGTCCGGCACCGGTCCGTACCTGACCGATGCCGACGGACGCGAGTACGTGGACCTCGTCTGCTCGTGGGGGCCGATGATCCTCGGCCACTCCCACCCCGAGGTGATCGAGGCAGTCCAGGCCGCCGTCGCCCGCGGTACCTCCTTCGGCACGCCCGGTGAGGGCGAGGTGGCGCTCGCGGAGGAGATCGTCGCGCGCGTCGCCCCCGTGGAGCAGGTGCGGCTCGTCTCCTCCGGGACGGAGGCGACCATGTCGGCGATCCGGCTGGCACGCGGCTTCACCGGTCGCGCCAAGGTCGTGAAGTTCGCCGGCTGCTACCACGGTCACGTGGACGCGCTGCTCGCCGCCGCCGGTTCCGGTTTGGCGACTTTCGCTCTGCCCGACACCCCCGGCGTCACAGGTGCGCAGGCCGGCGACACCATCGTGCTCCCCTACAACGACCTCGAAGCGGTACGGGCGGCCTTCGCCGCGCACCCCGGCGAGATCGCCTGCGTGATCACCGAGGCGGCGCCCGGCAACATGGGCGTGGTCACCCCCGCCGAGGGCTTCAACCAGGGACTCGCGGACCTCTGCCGCGAGAACGGCGCGCTCTACGTCTCCGACGAGGTCATGACCGGCTTCCGGACCTCCCGCGCCGGCTGGTACGGCGTCGACGGCGTCAGGCCCGACCTGATGACCTTCGGCAAGGTCATGGGCGGCGGCTTCCCCGCCGCGGCCTTCGGCGGCCGCGCCGACGTCATGGGCCACCTCGCGCCCGCCGGGCCCGTCTACCAGGCAGGCACGCTCTCCGGCAATCCCATCGCCACCGCCGCGGGCCTCGCGCAGCTGCGCCTGCTCGACGCGGCCGCGTACGAGAAGGTCGACGCCGTCTCGGCGCAGATCCAGTCCCTGGTCACCGGGGCGCTCGCGAAGGAGGGCGTGGCGCACCGCCTGCAGACCGCGTCCAACATGTTCTCCGTCTTCTTCACCGAGGACGTGGTGCGCGACTACGACGACGCGAAGAAGCAGGAGAGCTTCCGCTTCAACGCCTTCTTCCACTCGATGCTGGCGCAGGGCGTCTACCTGCCGCCGTCCGCCTTCGAGTCCTGGTTCGTCTCCACCGCCCACGACGACAAGGCGATCGAGCGCGTCGCGGCCGCACTGCCGGCCGCCGCCCGTGCCGCCGCGGAGGCCACCGCATGAGCCAGGACGGCCGCGACCCGAAGCCCGCCTCCGACCTCACCGTCGTGCACCTGGTGCGCCACGGCGAGGTGCACAACCCGGACGGGGTCCTGTACGGGCGCCGTGAGGGCTACCACCTCTCCGACCTGGGCCGCCGGATGGCGGACCGGGTCGCCGAGCACCTTCGGAGCCGGGACATCGCCTACGTGGTGTCCTCCCCGCTGGAGCGGGCGCAGGAGACGGCCGAGCCGATCGCCAAGGCCCACGGCCTGGACCTGGCGACGGACGCCCGGCTGCTGGAGGCGGAGAACGTCTTCGAGGGCAAGACCTTCGGCGTCGGGGACGGCGCGCTGCGCAAGCCCGGCAACTGGAAGCACCTGACGAACCCGTTCAAGCCCTCCTGGGGCGAGCCGTACGTCGAGCAGGTGGTCCGGATGATGAGCGCGCTGGAGGCCGCGCGCGACGCGGCCCGCGGCCGCGAGGCGGTGGCGGTCAGCCACCAGCTGCCGATCTGGATCGTGCGCAGCTTCGCGGAGAAGCGCCGGCTGTGGCACGACCCGCGCCGCCGGCAGTGCACCCTGGCGTCCCTGACGTCCTTCACGTTCCAGGGCGAAAAGCTCGTCTCCGTGGGCTACAGCGAGCCGGCCCGGGATCTGGTCCCGGCCCACCTCCTGGCCGGTGCGAAGCCGGTGAAGGGCGCGTCCAAGGCGTTCGGCGCCTGACCCGACACCCGACCCGGCCTGCCCCGGCGCGGCCTGACCAGGCGACACCTGATCCGACGGTCTGTTACGGACCGTTACAGGCCTGTCTAATTAAATACAAGATGCGCGGGAATCACCGTGTCAGCACACATGTCCGGTCCGTTCGCCCGTTTCCACGGGCTGCGGGCCGGGGCGTGTCGACGACGAGGGGGACGGTGACATGCGCGACGACAGGGGAGTCAGTCGGAGGGGGCTGCTGGGACTGGGGCTTGGCGCCGCGGCCGCGATGGGAGTCGCCGGCTGCGGCCTGCCCGACGTGTCCGGTCCCGGCGCTCCCGGGCCCGTGAAGACCCCGAAGCCCGGCGAGCGGCCGCCGGGCAAACCCATCGGTGACGGCTCCACCGCCGACACCGGCCCGCAGCCCCACCAGCCCGACCGGCCCGTGCCGCTCCAGCCCGGCGAGACGCCGCCGCAGTTCGTGGTCTTCAGCTGGGACGGTGCGGGCGAGGTCGGCAACGGCCTCTTCCCTCGCTTCCTCAAGCTCGCCAGGGACCACGGCGCGTCCATGACCTTCTTCCTCTCCGGCCTCTACCTGCTGCCCGAGTCGAAGCGGAGTCTGTACCGCCCGCCGAACAATCCCGTCGGCGCCTCCGACATCGGCTACCTCAAGGACGAGAACATCCGCGCCACCCTCGCCTGCGTTCGCGAGGCGTGGCTCGACGGGCACGAGATAGGCACGCACTTCAACGGCCACTTCTGCGCAGGCCCCGGCTCCGTCGCCCGCTGGACCCCGGCCGACTGGGAGAACGAGATCGACCAGGCCGTGTCCTTCGTCACGGGCTGGCGCACGAACACCGGCTTCACCGACCTACAGCCCCTGCCCTTCGACTACCGCAGGGAACTGACCGGCGCGCGCACCCCCTGCCTCCTCGGCCGGGACGGCCTCCTGCCCACGGCCCGGAAGCTGGGCTGGCGCTACGACTCCAGCTCGCCCGGCGGCCTCCAGGTCTGGCCCGAGCGCCGGTCGGGCGTATGGGACCTGCCGCTGCAGTCCCTCCCCTTCCCCGGGCACTCCTTCGAGGTGCTGTCGATGGACTACAACATCCTCGCCAACCAGTCGAAGAACACCACCCGGGGCGTGCCCGCCAACTACCCGGCCTGGCGCTCCCAGGCCACGGCCACCTACCTCGGCGGCTTCCGCCGGGCCTACGAGACCAACCGCGCGCCCCTCTTCATCGGCAACCACTTCGAGGAGTGGAACGGCGGCATCTACATGGACGCGGTCGAGGAAGCCCTCAAGGGCATGGCGGACAAAAAGGACGTAAGGCTCGTGTCCTTCCGGCAGTTCACCGACTGGCTGGACGTCCAGGACCCCAAGGTGCTCGCCCGGCTGCGCACCCTCGGCCCCGGCCGGTCACCCGCCGGTGGCTGGAACACGTACCTCACCGCCGCCTGACACATCGCCTGACCAGGGCGTTGACACCCGGCCGGGGGGTGCGGAAAATCCGCGAATTGCTCATGCGAAACTTTTCACATGAGCCTTAGCCGCGCCCCCCGCCGCCGCTCAACCAGCGGCCGCGCCCTCCTGCTGACCGCGGTGACCGTCACCGGCGCCCTCACCCTCACGGCGTGCGACGGTTCGGACAGCGGCAAGCCGACCGGCAGCGGCGGCAACTACGTCACGGGCGCGAGCGGCATCTCCACCGCCGCCAAGGGCGAGCGCAGCGAGGCCCCGGGGCTCGACGGCGAGACCGTCGACGGCAAGGCCCTCGACACGGCCGCCCTCAAGGGCAAGGTCGTCGTCCTCAACGTCTGGGGCTCCTGGTGCCCGCCGTGCCGGGCCGAGGCCCCCGCCTTCGCGAAGGTCTCCAAGGAGTTCACCGACGCCGGCAAGGACGTCGTCTTCGTGGGCCTCAACGTCCGCGACTACAGCAAGCAGAACGCCGCCTCCTTCGAGGAGACCTTCGGCGTCCCCTACCCGAGCCTCTACGACCCCGACGGCAAGCTGCTGCTCCGCTTCCCCAAGGGCAGCCTCTCCCCGAACGCCATCCCCTCCACGCTCGTCCTGGACCGGGAGGGCAAGATCGCCGCACGCACCCTGGCCCCCCTCGGCGAGGACCAGCTGCGCTCCATGATCGACCCCGTCCTCGCGGAGCAGTGACCTCGTGGTCGACTACGTGCTCGCCGCCGAGGCCACCGGGGTGAACGAGACGGTCCTGAACGGAGCGCTGCTGCTGGCGCTGCCGATCGCGCTCCTCGCCGGACTGGTCTCCTTCTTCTCGCCCTGCGTCCTGCCCCTGGTCCCCGGCTACCTCTCCTACGTGACCGGAGTCAGCGGCGCCGACCTCGCCGAGGCCCGGCGCGGACGCATGCTGGCGGGCGCGCTGCTGTTCATCGCCGGGTTCACCGCCGTCTTCGTCTCCACCGGCGCGCTCTTCGGCTTCTTCGGCCAGACCCTCCGGGAGAACAACGAGATCATCTCCCGCGTCCTGGGCGCCGTGGTGATCCTCATGGGCCTCTTCTTCATGGGCGCCATCCCGGGGCTGACGATGCGGGAGTTCCGCTTCCACCGGAAGCCGGCGGCGGGCCTGCTCGGCGCGCCCCTGCTCGGCGTGCTCTTCGGGGTCGGCTGGACCCCCTGCATGGGCCCCACCCTCGCCGCCGTCACCACGCTCTCCCTCGACCAGGCGAGCGCCGGCCGCGGCGCGCTGCTGACCGTGGTCTACTGCCTGGGCCTGGGCGTGCCCTTCGTCCTCGCCGCGATCGCCTTCCGCAAGGCGCTCGGTGCGTTCGGCTGGGTGAAGAAGCACTATGCGTGGGTGATGCGCATCGGCGGCGGCATGCTGATCCTCACCGGCCTGCTGCTCGTCACAGGTTTGTGGGACAGCATCGTCACCGACATGCAGGCCTGGACCCAAAGCTTCACGGTGGGGATCTGAGGAACCGACGGACATGAGTACGACTGACAAGGCGTCCAGCGAGGCGTCGCACGAGCCCGTCCCGGCGGACGCCGCAGAGGCCGCGGCCCCGGCGGACGCCGCAGAGGCCGCGGCCGGCTCCCAGCTGTCCACCGCCCCCGCCGAGGACGGCGGTCCCGTCGGCATCGGCGTGATCGGCTGGGCCCGCTGGTTCTGGCGGCAGCTCACCTCCATGCGGGTGGCGCTGATCCTGCTCTTCCTGCTGTCCCTGGGAGCCATCCCCGGCTCCCTCGTCCCGCAGACCAACGTCGACGCGATGAAGGTCGCCGAGTGGAAGCGGGAGCACTCCTCCTACGTCGGCGTCGCCGAGGCGCTCCAGCTCTTCGACGTCTACAGCTCGGTGTGGTTCTCCGCGATCTACCTGCTGCTGTTCGTCTCGCTGATCGGCTGCATCATCCCGCGCGCCTGGCAGTTCGTCGGCCAGCTCCGCGGCCGCCCGCCGGCCGCCCCCAAGCGGCTCGACCGGCTGCCCGCCCACACCACCTGGCGTACGGACAGCACCCCCGAGGAGGTCCTGTCGTACGCGCGGACGATGCTCGGCCGGAGGCGCTTCCGCACCGAGGCGGGCGGCTCCCACGTCGCGGCCGAGAAGGGCTACCTCCGCGAGGCCGGCAACCTCGTCTTCCACGTCGCGCTGATCGTGATGCTCGTCGCCTTCGCCTGGGGCCAGTACTTCAAGTCCGAGGGCGGCAAGCTGGTCCTGCGCGGCAGCGGCTTCTCGAACACGCTCACCCAGTACGACGACTTCAAGCCCGGCACGCTCTTCCACCCGGACGACCTGCCGCCGTTCAGCTTCACGCTGGACCGCTTCGACGCCACCTACGAGATGTCCGGCCCGCAGCGGGGCACCCCGCGCGACTTCAAGGCGTACGTCACCCTCAGCGAGGGCGCCCACGGAACGCCGCAGAAGCGCGAGATCCAGGTCAACGAGCCCCTCGAAATCGACGGGTCCAAGGTCTACCTCCTCGGCCACGGCTACGCGCCGATCATCTCGGTGACCGACCCCACCGGGAAGGTGATCTACAAGGACGCCGTCCCGGTCCTCCCGCAGGACGGCAACCTCACCTCCACGGGAGCCGTCAAGGTCACCGACGGCTACAAGGACAAGAACGGCAAGGCCGAGCAGCTCGGCTTCACCGCCGTCTTCGTCCCGACCTTCGCCGGCGAGGGCAAGGGGACGATGTTCTCCCAGTTCCCCGCCCTCCTGAACCCGCAGCTCATGCTCAACGCCTGGCACGGCAGCCTCGGCGTGGACTCGGGCCTGCCGCAGAACGTCTACCGCCTCGACACCTCCAAGATGGAGATGTTCAAGGACGAGTCGGGACAGCAGCTCATCAAGAGGCTGGCGCCCGGCGAGACGATGGCCCTGCCGGACGGCGCGGGCACCGTGAAGTTCGAGGGCATCGAGCGCTGGGCCACCTTCTCCGTCACCCGGCAGCCCGGCAGCGGCCTCGCCCTCGCGGGCGCGATCGCCGCCATCGCGGGCCTGGCCGGGTCGCTGTTCATCCAGCGCCGCCGGATCTGGGTGCGCGCGGTGACCGGCGAGGACGGCGTCACCGTCGTCGAGATGGCGGGCCTCGGCCGCAGCGAGTCCGCCAAACTGCCGCAGGAGCTGGCGGAGCTCGCCGCCACGCTGCACGAACAGGCGCCGACCGCGACGCCCGCCGGCCCCGCAGATTCCTCGAAACGTGTCGAAGAAACCCCCGAAGGAGAGCGCGGATGACGCCGCTCGCTGCCGCAGCCAACGAGAACCTGGCTCAGATCAGCAACTACCTGATCTATTCGTCGATGGCGGTCTACACGCTCGCCTTCTTCGCGCACATCGCCGAGTGGACCTTCGGCAGCCGCAGCAAGGTGGCCCGTACGGCCGCCGCGCTGACCGGCCCCACGGAGGCCGTGGCCCCGGCCGTGCAGGTCCGGGGCAAGGGCGGCGCCACCGCCGTCCTGGACCGGCCGAAGGTCACCACCCGCTCCGGCGCCGGGACCCGTGACGTCCCCGACGGCCCCGGCGCCGCCGGCGGCACCGCGCAGGGCGACCTGTACGGCCGGATCGCGGTCTCGCTGACCGCGCTCGCCTTCCTCGTCGAGGCGGCCGGCGTCGTCACCCGCGCCATGTCGGTCGAGCGGGCCCCCTGGGGCAACATGTACGAGTTCTCGATCACCTTCTCCACGGTGGCCGTCGGCACCTACCTGGTGCTCCTCGCCCTGAGGAAGAACGTCCGCTGGCTCGGCCTGATCCTGGTCACCACCGTCCTGCTCGACCTCGGCATCGCCGTCACCTGGCTCTACACCGACAGCGACCAGCTGGTCCCGGCCCTGCACTCGTACTGGCTGTGGATCCACGTCTCCACCGCCATCTTCTGCGGCGCCGTCTTCTACCTCGGCGCGGCCGGCACGGTCCTCTACCTCTTCCGCGACGCCTACGAGGGCAAGCTCGCCGGAGGCGGCACGCCGGGCAGGATCGCCTCCTCCGTCCTGGAGCGGCTGCCGTCCGCGGCCTCGCTGGACAAGTTCTCGTACCGCATCAACGCGGCCGTCTTCCCCCTGTGGACCTTCACGATCATCGCGGGCGCCATCTGGGCCGGCGACGCCTGGGGCCGCTACTGGGGCTGGGACCCCAAGGAGGTCTGGTCCTTCGTGACGTGGGTGGCGTACGCCGCCTACCTGCACGCCCGCGCCACCGCCGGCTGGAAGGGCCGCAAGGCCGCCTACCTGGCGCTCTTCGCCTTCGCCTGCTGGATCTGGAACTACTACGGCGTGAACATCCTGCTCAGCGGCAAGCACTCGTACGCGGGCGTCTGACCGGCGGGAGTGGGACGCTGGTGGCATGTCCCTCGTGAGCCATGCCACCAGCGAACGGCGCGGCGAGAACCACTGGCTGCTCCGCTTCGAGCTCCACCTGCCCTACTCCTACGAGGCCCTCTGGCACGCCGTGACCACACCCGACGGGCTGCGCGGCTGGCTGGCCGCGGCCGACGTCCTGGAGCGGCACCTCGGCGGGGCCGTCACCCTGCGCTGGCCGAACACCGGGACCGTGGCGAGCGGGCACGTCTCGGCCTGGGACGTGGAGCGCGTCGCCGAGTACACGGTGAGCGGGCACGGCCGGATCCGCTTCCACCTGGAGGCCGTGGGCACCGACTCCACGGTCATCCGCTTCCTGAACGAACGCGGCGGGTCCGACGAGGACCGCCTGGACTGCCTGGCCGGCTGGCACGAGCACTTCGAGCTGCTGGAGGCCGCGCTGGCGGGGCAGCCGGCGGACTGGTCCGCCTGGACGGGCCGCCGCTGGGCCGACCTGCGCGCTTCGTACGCCTCCTTCAGCGAGGTCCGCAGGGCGTCCTGAGACCCCGCCCCGGCGCGGATCGCGGTCGCCCTCCCGGGGTGCCGCGCGCTCACCACACCGGGCGCAGGGGCGGCAGCCCGTCCACCCCGTGAAGCGCCCGCACGACATGGCCCAGCTCCCGGCGCAGGGCGGCGAGGTCGGCGGTGCCCGCGAGCTCGTCCTCCAACCGGTGCAGGACCCGCCCGGCGACGGAGAGGTGTTCCCGGGCCGCTCCCGTGAGGACCACCAGCTTGCGGCGTCCCCCCTCCGGGTGAGGCTCGCGCCGGACGTATCCGCGCGCCTCCAGGTCGTCGACGATCTGCCCGGCGGCCTGCTTGGTCACCCCGAGCCGTTCGGCGAGCTCGGTGGCGGTGGCGCCGCCGCCCTTCAGGGCCTGGAAGGCCATGCCGTGCACGGGCCGCAGGTCGCCCTGCCCCACCTCGGCCAGCCGCCGGGTGAACTCGCCCAGCACCAGCTGGAAGCCCAGGCCGAGCAGGAACGTCAGCTCGACGTCGGCGTAGTCGTCTCTCGTCACGCGAAACATGGTGACACGGCGGGGTCAAGCTGCTTTACTCGGTGCGAGTAAAGCAACTTGACTCACTGGTCGGAAGAACCGGAAGAACCGGAAGAAACGAGGCCCGCCTTGCACGTGATCGCCACCACCGCCGACGACGTCACCACCACCCCGAACGCCACCATGACCGCGCTCGCCACCCCCAGCCGCGGCAGCTCCGAGCTCAGCACCTGGCACGTCGACATGCCCGCCGGAGCCACCGGCCCCGAGCACTCCGTCAGCCGCGAGCAGGTCTGGACCCTGACCGCCGGCTCCCTGGAGGTCACCTGCGGCGACCGCACCGAGAAGGTCACCGCAGGCCGGACCCTGGTCCTGCCCGCGGACGCACCGCGCAGGATCCACGCCCCCGAGGCCTTCCAGGCCTACGTCGCGATGCGCGCGGACGGCGTGGTGACGGTGACGGGCGAGGACGGCACCCGCGTCCTGCCCTGGGCGCGGTGAGGACCGCCGCCCGTCGACCGGTCCGGCCGGCCCGAACAGGGGTCAGTCGGAGTCCTTGTCCTTGTCCCGGTCCTTGTCCCGGCCCTTGTCCCGGTCCTCCCGGTCCTTGTTCTCCTGCTCCTCGCGCAGGGACTTCAGGAACTCCGGGTTGTCGTCGGGGGCCACCCACTGGCCGCGCCCCCGCGGGCCGCGCCCGCCGCCGGAGGCCACCCGCTTCTTGCCCGCGAACAGCCACACCACCGGCCCCACGACGGAGAAGAGCAGGATGATGAGCACCCACATCGCCTTGGGCAGGTGCTTGACCTCCTCCTCCGGCGTGTTCAGGCAGTCGATGAAGGCGTAGATGGTCAGCGCGATGATCAGCAGGAACGGCAGATAGCGCAGCACGGTGTGGGACCGACTCCCGGGCAGTGACGGCGGGCCCGCAGGGGGCCCCGGTGACGCTCCCAGCGTAGTTGGTGACGGATACTGACCCCTATGGCTTACGACGATCTCCGCTCGCTGCTCCGGGCTCTGGAGCGAGAGGGCGACCTCAAGCGCATCAAGGCCGAAGTCGACCCGTACCTGGAGGTCGGGGAGATCGTCGACAGAGTGAACAAGGCGGGCGGTCCCGCGCTCCTCTTCGAGAACGTCAAGGGCTCGGCGATGCCGCTGGCCATGAACGTCTTCGGTACCGACCGCCGCCTCCTGAAGGCCCTCGGCCTGAAGTCCTACGCCGAGATCAGCGAGAAGATCGGCGGCCTGCTCAAGCCGGAGCTGCCGCAGGGCTTCATCGGGGTCCGCGAGGCCTTCGGCAAGCTCGGCTCGATGGTCCACGTCCCGCCGAAGAAGGTGAAGGGCGGCTCCGCGCCCGTCCAGGAGGTCGTCCTCACCGGCGACGACGTCGACCTGGACCTGCTGCCGGCCCTCTTCACCTGGCCCAAGGACGGCGGCTCCTTCTTCAACCTCGGCCTGACCCACACCAAGCACCCCGAGACGGGCGTGCGCAACCTCGGCCTCTACCGGCTGCAGCGTCACGACAAGCGCACCATCGGCATGCACTGGCAGATCCACAAAGACAGCCGCAACCACTACGCCGTCGCCGCCGCCAAGGGCGAGCGGCTGCCGGTCGCGATCGCCTTCGGCTGCCCGCCCGCCGTCACGTACGCGTCCACCGCGCCGCTGCCGGGCGACATCGACGAATACCTCTTCGCCGGCTTCGTCGCGGGCAAGCGGATCGAGATGGTCGACTGCAAGACCGTCCCGCTCCAGGTCCCGGCCAACGCGGAGGTCGTCGTCGAGGGCTGGCTGGAGCCCGGCGAGATGCTGCCGGAGGGCCCCTTCGGCGACCACACCGGCTTCTACACCCCGCAGGAGCCCTTCCCGGCCCTGAAGATCGACTGCATCACGATGCGCAAGCGGCCGCTGCTCCAGTCGATCGTGGTGGGCCGCCCGCCGACCGAGGACGGCCCCCTGGGCCGGGCCACGGAGCGCTTCTTCCTGCCCCTGCTGAAGATCATCGTCCCGGACATCGTGGACTACCACCTGCCCGAGTCCGGCGGCTTCCACAACTGCGCGATCGTCTCGATCGACAAGAAGTACCCCAAGCACGCGCAGAAGGTCATGCACGCCATCTGGGGCGCCCACATGATGTCGCTGACCAAGCTGATCATCGTGGTGGACAAGGACTGCGACGTCCACGACCTGCACGAGGTGTCCTGGCGGGCGCTGGGCAACACGGACTACTCCCGCGACCTCACCGTCGTCGAGGGGCCGGTGGACCACCTCGACCACGCCTCCTACCAGCAGTTCTGGGGCGGCAAGGCGGGCATCGACGCGACGAAGAAGCTGCCCGAGGAGGGCTACACCCGCGACGGCGGCTGGCCCGACATGGTCGAGTCCGACCCGGCCACCGCCGCCCTCGTGGACCGCCGCTGGAAGGAGTACGGCCTGTGAGCCCGATCGCCGTCGAGGGCCCGGAACTCAACCTCGGCACCGCGCAGGCGTACGTGGTCCTGGCGCGGCCGAAGATCGACCCGACCCAGCCCGGCGTGATCGCGGCGGCCCGGGAGGCCGGCGTGAGCCCGGAGGAGTTCGCCGGCCCCGGCGACGTCTGGGCGCTGATGTACGACGCGGACGGCGACGGGGACGGCTTCGAGCTGCCCGGCGCCCGGGACACGGAGGCGGACGCCTTCGCGGAGCAGGTGCAGCAGGCCCTGGCCGCGGCCGAGCCCTTCACCGTGGAGGCCGGCAACTTCCTGCGCCTGGACGCCCGGCCCGCCGGCGCGGACTGGACGGTCACCGCGCACATCACCCCGCCCGAGGGCGACGAGGACGGCCCCGCGGCCCGGACGCTGGAGCTCGGCGCGCTGCCGGCGGCGGAACTGCTGGCCGAACTCGAACGGTTCCGGGGGGAACTCGCATGATGACCACCGCCGACGGAGTGGTCGGACAGGGGCCCGCGCCGGAGGCCGCCGGCAAGGTCAGGGCCTTCCTGCGGCTGGTGATGATCGAGCACTCGGTCTTCGCGCTGCCCTTCGCCTACATCGCGGCGCTGACCGCCATGTTCCAGCTCGACCGGACCGTGCACTGGGGCAGGCTGCTGCTCGTCACCGTGTGCATGGTGGGGCTGCGTACCTTCGCCATGGCCGCGAACCGGATCATCGACCGCGAGATCGACGCCCGCAACCCGCGGACGGCCGGCCGCGAGCTGGTCACCGGCGCGGTCTCGGTCCGTTCGGCCTGGACCGGCGCGGGGATCGCGCTGGTGGTCTTCCTGGGCTCGGCGGCCCTGCTCAATCCCCTGTGCCTGGCGCTCGCGCCGGTCGCCGTGATCCCGATGGTGGTCTACCCGTACGGCAAGCGGTTCACGGACTTCCCGCACGCCATCCTGGGCCTGGCCCAGGCGATGGGCCCGGTCGGGGCCTGGCTGGCGATCACCGGCGAGTGGTCCTGGGACGCGGTGATCCTGGGCCTCGCGGTCGGCGTGTGGATCGGCGGCTTCGACCTGATCTTCGCCTGCCAGGACGTGGCCGCCGACCGCGCGGAGGGCGTCAGGTCCGTCCCGGCCCGCTTCGGCGTCCCGGCCGCCCTCTGGGGGGCGCGCGGCTCGCACGTCGTGACCACGGCCCTGCTGGCCTGGTACGCGCTCGCCACGGACGCGGGCCCCCTCTTCTGGGCCGGCCTCGCGGTCGTCGTCGCCGCGTTCGTCTACGAGCACACCATCGTGACGCCGCACGACCTGTCCCGCCTGAACCGTGCCTTCTTCACGGTCAACGGCTTCATCGGGATCGCCCTGTTCGTGTGCGCCCTGGCCGATCTGGTGGTCCGCGGCCTGACGGTGTAGTAGCTCCATCGGGTGGGTCGATCGGCATCTGGTCGTTCGGGGTCTGACCTTCTCGCTACCGTGCGCCCTAACATCGAGTGCATGGACAGGGAGGCCGACGTGACCATCTCGGATAGCGACCGCCTGCACTCACAGCTCAGCCGGTACGAGGACATGTTCCCGGGGTACCGGACCGAGATTGTCGAGGGTGCCATCGTGATGAGCCCGGTCAAGCCCCACCACAACGAGACGATCTGGGACGTGCGGGACTTGTTGAAACCGCAACTCCCGACCGGGTGGGCCTTCATCTCCGATGTCGCGGTCCCCTTCGACGAAAGCAACGAGTTCTGCCCGGACCTCGCCGTCATTCCGGATGCCGAGCGCCGTAAGAACCTCAGCGCCTACCCGCCCGACCTCATCGAGCTGGCCGTCGAGGTCGTCTCCCCGAGCAGCGTCCGCAACGACTACGAGGTGAAGGACCGGGCCTACGCCCGGCGCGGCATCCCGCACTACCTGATCTTCGATCCGTACAAGGCGCACTGCGTGACCCTGTGGAACCCCGGCCCCGACGGCTACCGCGGCCGGGACACCATCCCGTACGGCGGGAGAGTCGCGGTCGAGACGGGGATCGGCAAGCTGCTGATCGACACCGCGGGCCTGCCCGTGGATCCCGGCGCCGTCAGCCCGTGAGGGCGGCCGGCTGCCGTCAGGCCGTGACGGCCGGGCGTCGGGCCGGGCGGCGGAAGTACAGGGCCGTCACGACGCCCGCCACCAGTCCGCACAGGTGGCCCTGCCAGCTGACGCCCGAGTCCGTCGGGAGGACGCCGGAGACGATCGTGGTGCCCCAGACGGCCGCGACACCGACGGCCACGGCGATGCCCAGCGCCCGGCGCTCCACGAAGCCCCGTACGAGCAGGTAGCCGAAGAGGCCGAAGACGATGCCGGAGGCACCCAGCGTCATGGTCCCGGACGGGGATATGAGCCAGGTGCCGAGGCCGTCGGCCAGCATGATCAGACCGCACACCGCGAGGAACCGGCGGATCCCGGACAGGGCGGCTATGAAGCCGAGGACCAGCAGGGGCACGCTGTTGGACGCGACGTGGTCGAAGCCGAAGTGGAGGAAGCCCGCGGAGACGACGCCGGTGAGGCTGCCGGGGTCGCGGGCGACGATGCCGTACTGGTCGAGGGCGTGGCCGGTGGCGTGGTCGACGACTTCCAGGATCCACAGCAGCGCGACCCAGCCCAGCATCAGCTGGGCGGCGGCCTTCGCCCGCCCGGCCCGCGTCCAGCCGGTATCCACCGTCGTGTTCATCTTCGCCCCCTTCGCGGCTCCCCTCACGGGAACGTCCGGTCACCTTACTGAGTGCCCGCCGGGCATGGCCGGATAGTCTCGGAGGTATGACAGAGCGCAATCGCACCCCGTGGGTGGTGGGGGTTTCCGGAGCATCCGGGACGCCGTACGCGGCGGCGGTGCTCCGCGGGCTGCTCGCCGCGGGGGAGAGCGTCGACCTGGTCGTGAGCCGGGCCTCGCGCCTCACCCTGCTGGACGAGACCGGGATCGCCTTCCGCGACGCGCACTGGCGCGAGGACCTCGCGGAGTGGCTGGCACACGGGGCCGACGGGAAGCCGGGGACCTTCGAGGGCCTGGGCGCGGACGCGGACGTCCGCTACTGGGGCGCCGGGGACCTGGCCGCGGGCCCGAGCTCGGGCTCGTACCCGGTCAAGGGGATGCTGATCGTCCCGGCGTCCACGGCCTGCGTGGCGGGGGTGGCGCTCGGGCTGTCGAAGGACCTGCTCCAGCGCGTCGCGAGCGTGACGCTCAAGGAGCGGCGCCGGCTGGTGGTCGCGGTGCGGGAGACCCCGCTGAACGGTCAGACGCTGAAGCACCTGGTGGCGCTGGACGAGGCGGGCGCGGTCGTGCTGCCCGCCTCTCCGGCCTTCTACGCGGGTGCGACGCACATCCAGGATCTGGTGGACTTCGTCGCCGGGCGGGTGCTGGACGCGGCAGGGGTGCCGCACCGGCTGTACCGCCGCTGGGAGGGGGAGCTGGGAGGCTCCCGCTCCCCCCGAGGGGAGAACGGTGGTGACGCGGTCGGTGACTAGGCCTTCTTGCGGCCCAGCGGCTTGCGGGCCTTGTCGACGCGGACGGCCGCGGCGGGCTGGTGGGCTCGGGATCGGTTGGCCAGCTCCTGGAGCTGTCGCATGTGTGCGTGCGCCATCTCGATCGTGAACACGGTGTACCACTCCTGAAGATCGTCGCTGATCTGATGAAAGCAATCGCAGGGTGTTGACCCTGTGTGCCTTAGATTCTATACCTAGACTTGCAGGATCGCCGAATAATGGAAGGCTCCACGTAATGGACACGGTGGACAGGCAGCTCATCCAGGCACTCCGGGAGAACGGGCGCGCCTCGTACGCGGAGCTGGGCCGTCTCGTGGGCCTCTCCGGCCCGAGCGTCACCGACCGCATCAACCGTCTGGAGACGGCCGGTGTCATCACCGGCTACCGCGCGACGGTCGACTCGGCCTCGCTCGGCCTCGGCGTCACGGCGCTGATCGGCATCTCCCTCTCCGACGCCGCCGACCACGAGGACGTGGCCCGGCGGCTGCGCGACCTCGCGGAGATCGAGGACTGCTGGTTCATCGCCGGCGACGACTCCTACATGCTCAAGGTCCGCGCCAGCGACGTGGACGGCCTGGAGAAGATCATCCGCAAGCTGTCCGGAACCAAGGGCGTCTCCCGCACCCGCACGACCATCGTGCTGTCCACGAAGTGGGAGAACCGGGTCGGGGAGCTGCCCGAGGAAGCCTGAGAGTACGGTTGGTCAGGGTTTGCAGGACAGGCAAGAGGCATCTAGAGGAGGCGACCGGTACATGGACGCTGGGCTCAAGCGTGAGCTGGAGGAGAAGGTCCGCTCCGGCGAGCGGCTGACCCGTGAGGACGGCATCGCCCTCTACGAGTCGGACGACCTGGCCTGGCTCGGCGGCCTCGCCCACGAGGTGCGTACGCGCAAGAACGGTGACGTCGTCCACTTCAACGTCAACCGGCACCTCAACATGACCAACGTGTGCACCGCGTCGTGCGCGTACTGCTCCTTCCAGCGCAAGCCGGGCGAGAAGGACGCGTACACGATGCGCATCGAGGAGGCCGTCCGCCTGGCCAAGGCCATGGAGACGGAGAACCTGACCGAGCTGCACATCGTCAACGGCCTGCACCCGAACCTGCCGTGGCGCTACTACCCGCGCTCGCTCTCCGAGCTGAAGAAGGCGCTGCCGAACGTCTCCCTGAAGGCGTTCACGGCGACCGAGATCCACCACTTCGAGACGATCTCCGGCATGTCGGCCTCGGACATCCTGGACGAGCTGATCGAGGCGGGCCTGGAGTCCCTGACCGGCGGCGGCGCGGAGATCTTCGACTGGGAGGTCCGCCAGCACATCGTCGACCACCGCACCCACTGGGAGGACTGGTCGCGCATCCACCGCCTCGCGCACTCGAAGGGCCTCAAGACCCCCTCGACCATGCTGTACGGGCACATCGAGGAGCCGCGCCACCGCGTGGACCACGTGCTGCGCCTGCGCGAGCTCCAGGACGAGACCGGCGGCTTCCAGGTCTTCATCCCGCTGCGCTACCAGCACGACTTCGTGGACATGCAGGACGGCAAGGTGCGCAACAAGCTCCAGGCGCGCACGACGATGGCCACCGGCGCCGAGGCGCTGAAGACCTTCGCCGTCTCGCGGCTGCTCTTCGACAACGTGCCGCACGTGAAGGTCTTCTGGGTGATGCACGGCGTGCAGACCGCCCAGCTCGCGCTCCAGCACGGTGCGGACGACATGGACGGCTCGGTCGTCGAGTACAAGATCACCCACGACGCGGACAACTACGGCACCCCGAACAAGCTGGGCCGTGAGGACCTGCTGGAGCTGATCCGCGAGGCCGGCTTCCGCCCGGTCGAGCGCAACACGCGCTACGAGATCATCCGCGAGTACCCCGGCCCGGACGCGGACCTGCGCGAGACCCCGCAGGCGATGCGCGTCTGATCCGCGCCGACCCCGTCCTGGCACGTCGACCCCGGCCCGAAGGGCCGGGGTTCGGCCTTTCCTGGACGGCTCCTGCTGGACGGGCCGATTGGGTAATAGATAAAGTGAGTGAATGGCCCTTACATTCACCCTAGATCCGGTCGTCGGCCCCACTCTGCACGCCGGAGTCCTGGAGCTCTGGACCGACGTGTCCAACGCGGGCGGAGCCGTGGGCTTCGTACCGCCGGTCACCCGTGACGACGTCCGCCCCTCGCTCGACAAGCACCTCGCCGGCGTCGCCGAAGGCACCTGCAGGCTCCTCGTCGGGCACGACGGGGACGGCACGGTCGCCGCGGCCGCCTTCCTCGCCCACAACACGCACCGCCTCCAGCGGCACTGGCTGTGGGCCTACACGGTGATGGTCCATCCGCGTCACCAGGGCAAGGGCTTCGGCCGCGACCTCATGGCTGCGACCGAGGCCGCCGCCCGCTCCATCGAGGGCATCGACGCCATCCGCCTCACCTGCCGCGGCGGCCTCGGCCTGGAGCGCTTCTACTCCTCCTGCGGGTACAAGGAGGTCGGCCGCGTCCCCGGCGCCATCCGCGTGGCCCCCGGCGACGACCGCGACGACATCGTGATGCTGCTGCCGCTGCACTGACGGGCCGCCCCCGCACCCCGCCGGGCCGGGGCCGGGCCCGGGCGTGCTTCACTGGACGGGCACCGTGCCGCGTACGACGTACCGACCACGACCGCGACGACCGCCACGCAACGACGAGAGAAAAGGGGTCACCGTGTCCCTCAAGCCGAGCGCAACGATCCGATACACCGCGATGCGCCTGGGCATCTTCGTCGGCTGCCTCGCCGTCGTCGCCGTCCTCGTCCGGCTCCGCTGGGTGCCCGCCGGACTCGGCGACGCCAACGGCGCCTGGGTCGTGCTGCTCGCCCTCGTCCTCTCCGCCCCGCTCTCCTTCGTCCTCCTGCGCAAGCAGCGCGACGAGATGTCCGCGCAGATCTCCGGGCGCGTCGCGGGCGCGAAGCAGAAGCTCGCCGCGAACCGCAGCCAGGAGGACCAGGCCGACGACGCGGCCCGCGTCGGGTCGTGACGCCGTAACGCCCCCGTTGGCTTCGTCACACAGCCGCACCCCCCACGCAACGCCCCAGCACCGGGTACACCGCCCGTGAACGCTGGGGCGTCGGTGTTTCTCCGGCCCGCGCAAGAGGGCCCCGTGCGCCGCTGTCTCAAAGGGCCCCTTTGAGAATCCCAAAGGGAAGGTGTTAGCGTGTTCAACATGTTGACCTCAGCTGCGCACCCGATGATCGCGAGCGTCCCGCTCGTGACGCGCCTGCACGTCGACCTCTGCCGCCGCGCGTCCGCGGCCTGTTGCTGTTGAGCTGAATCGATACAGCAGCGGTCCCGGCCGGCCCTTCCTGGCTGCTGCCGCACCGCATCACCACGCAGAACCACCCCCCTCACTTCGTGCGCCACCTCCGGAGAGTGTCCGTGTCCGCGACCCCACAGGCCCCTGCCAAGGCCTCGTTCAAGTTCCCCTTCTGGGCCCAGATCGTCGCCGGTCTCGCCCTCGGCGTCCTCTTCGGCTGGATAGCCCGAAGCCAGGACGTCAGCTGGCTCGCCACCACGCTGGAGAAGACCGGCGACATCTTCGTCCAGCTGCTCAAGCTGGCCATCGCACCGCTCGTCTTCTTCGCGATCCTCGTGTCGATCACCAACCTGCGGAAGGTGAACAACGCGGCGCGCCTCGCCTCCCGCACCCTCCTCTGGTTCATGATCACCTCGCTGATCGCGGTCGGTATCGGCATCGGCATCGGCCTGCTGACCGACCCCGGCGCGGGCACCGGCCTCACCGCCGCCGACGGCAAGGACCCGAAGAAGACCGGCTCCTGGATCGACTTCCTGACCGGCATCGTGCCGACCGACATCGTCACGCCGTTCACCGAGCTGAAGGTCCTTCAGATCGTCTTCCTCGCCGTGGTCGCCGGCATCGCCGCCCTCCAGCTCGGCGCCAAGGCCAAGCCGGTCCTCGACCTGGCCGAATCCGCCCTGGAGCTCCTCCAGAAGGCCCTGTGGTGGGTCATCCGCCTCGCCCCGATCGGCACCGTCGGCCTCATCGGCACCGCGATCGCCACGTACGGCTGGGACCTGATCGGCAAGTACGCCACCTTCACCGCCGACATCTACATCGGCTGCGCGCTCGTGATGTTCGGCGTCTACCCGCTGCTGCTCGCGACGGTCGCCAAGGTCAACCCGCTCCAGTTCTTCAAGGGCGCCTGGCCGGCCATCCAGCTGGCCTTCGTCTCCCGCTCCTCCGTCGGCACCATGCCGGTCACCCAGAAGGTCACCGAACGCCTCGGCGTCCCGAAGGAGTACGCCTCCTTCGCCGTCCCGTTCGGCGCGACCACCAAGATGGACGGCTGCGCCGCGATCTACCCGGCGCTCGCCGCGATCTTCATCGCGCAGATCTTCGACGTGCAGCTGGGCATCAAGGAGTACCTCCTCATCGTCTTCGTCTCGGTCATCGGCTCCGCCGCGACGGCCGGCCTGACCGGCGCGACCGTCATGCTGACGCTGACCCTCTCCACCCTCGGCCTCCCGCTCGCCGGCGTCGGCCTGCTGATGGCGATCGACCCGATCCTGGACATGATCCGCACGGCCACGAACGTCGCGGGCCAGGCGCTGGTACCGGTCATCGTCTCGGCTCGCGAGGGCATCCTGGACAAGGAGGCCTACGCGACCGCTTCGGGGGGCTCCCCGCTGGACGAGCCCGACGCCCCGGCCGTCATCGACGCCACCCCGCAGCCGGCCGCCGCGACCGCCTGAATCGCCCGGCCCGCCGGGTCCCCGGCCGCACACCCGCCGCAGCCCCCGCCCCCGTCCGGGCGGGGGCTGCGGCGGGTCAGCCGACAGATCGCCGGCCGGGCGAAGCCCCGGCGGCGGCTCAGCCGAGCGTCGCGGCTCGGATGTACGCGATCAGGCCGAGGGCGAGGGGCGGGGCGAGCCACCACGGGCCCATGGTCCGGCGCACCCTGGGGATGAGGGTGATCAGCAGTCCCAGCGCGCTCAGGTGCAGGGAGACGAAGCACATCGCGGCAACGCCCGCGTAGCCCTGGTGGTCCCACTCGCCCTGCGGCCCGGCGAACAGGGCCCCGACCACGGCGATGGTGTTGAGCAGGTGGATGATCCCGAGCGGCACGCCCAGTACCCACCGCAGGCACCCCTGGTCCTCGGGCAGGTCGATTGTCTCGCTGCGGTCGGTCATCGATCAGACCGTGACCGATCGGACGTACGCGACGGCGGCGAGCAGCAGCGGCAGGATGTACCACCACTTGCCCATGGTCCGGCGGAACACCGGGGTGAGGGTGAGCAGCAGGCCGACGGCGCAGAGGGTGATGGAGAAGTAGGCGAGGTACTGCATGTCCGAACGCAACGGGTGATCGCGCGGACTCGGCCGCGAAGCCAAGGCCAGGTAGCAGCAGTAGGCGGCGAACGCGTAGATCAAACCGAGCGGCACGCCCAGTACCCACCGCAGGCACCCCTGGTCCTCGGGCAGGTCGACGTTCTCGCGGCGGAGCCTCAGTCGAGCGTTGCGATACGCACCCATGTGATCACCCCCAGGACGACGGGCGGGAGGAGCCACCACAGGCCGAGGGCCCTGCGGACGGGCGGGACGAGGGTGATCAGCAGCGTGACCACGCTGAGGATGATGGCCAGGAAGGCGCCGGCGGCGGTCCCTTCGTACCCCGCAGTGTCCCATTCGCCCGCCGGTCCGGCAGAGACGATGGCATACACGATCGCGGCGTTCAGTGCGTGCAGGAGCCCGAGCGGGACTCCGAGTACCCAGCGCACCCACCGAAGGTGCTTGGGCAGGCCGATGGCCTCGCCGCCGTCTGTCATCGCATTGCCTCTCTCACCTTGCCGAGGTTGTCGACGAACTCGTTGCCGTAGTCCTGCCCCTTCTTCGACTCCCAGTACGGCCCACCGTTGTATCGGGCGGCGATCTCCTGCATCTGGGCCGGGGTCAGCTGATCGGCCGGGACGTCGGCGTAGGCAGTCTCCGCCTTGATCTGTGCCAGGAAGCCGGCCGCGATGAACGCGTTCTGCTTGGGGTCCTGGAGCGCTCCCTGCACCACGTGCTGCTGTCGCTCGGTGAGGTTCTCGGGATCGTAGCCGAGCACCTCGGCGCCGCGCCGGAGCTGAATGGCGATCGGTCCGAACGAAGTCTCGTCCACGTTTCCGCCGAGCCGCGACGGCAGATTTTCCGCAGTGACGGGAAACAATCCCCAGGGTGTGTCGTCGGCCGACCTACGGGCGAAGTCGACGGCGTTGTCGGCAAAGCCGGGCTGCCCGGCTATCTCCTTGTACGCGATACCCGCCACGAGTTCCTCGGGCAGCCCCGCGTGCTGGGCGGCCGCCCGCAGGATCTCCTTGTTCTGCCCGATCCACGCGGACTTCTCCCTGTCACCTTCCGGAGCGCGCCAGAAGGTGTCGGCCGCTTCGCCGGGCAGTCCCGCCACCCGCATTCGGATGTCCCGCAGTTGAGGTGAGATCAGGGTGTCCGGGCCGACAGGGCTCGGCGTCTCCCGCTTCGGGCCGCCGCCCGGGAGGTGCGTCAGCGGGTTGGCGGCTGCTTCCGCCGCCTCCCGGCGGATATCGGCCATCGCCGCGTACAGGTCGGGTCGAGCGCCGCCGCCCTGCAGCTTGAACTCGGGCAGCAACTCGTAGGCTTGCTTCAGCGCATGCACGCAGGTACCGCGCGCCTCCTGCTCAGTGGTCTTCGCGAGACGGAAATTGCCGCCCGCGGCGTCGTGGAGTCGGTTGGCCTCGTCGCGGATGTCGTCCACGTCCATGGTGAGCTCGGCGAGCCCGTCCAGAAACCCGGTGGTCGCCCGCATGTCCTCCCACTGCCGCATCGGCTCAGCCTCCTGCGCCGTGCGGGTGATCGCGGTGCCCTTCGTGGCGATCAGCCCGGCGAGCGCCCGCTCCGCTCTCCTGCCGTTGAGGTAGTGCGACTTGGCGGTGGCCATCGCAGCCGCATAGGCATGCAGAGCACTGGCAGCCTTGTCGTACCCCTGGGCCATATCCGCCACCAGCCGACGGGCCTCGGTGAGGCGCTTGGTGTACGTGTGGCTGCCGTCGCTGTGCCACTCCGTACGGGTCTCCGCGCGCCGGGCGGGTTCCTCGACCTGCACGAGGAGGTCGCGCAGTCGGCGGAACTCTGCAGCATTGCGCTCGACGAGTGCTGGGTTGCACTCCTCCAGGAACTCGACATCCTTGCGGTAACTCAGGCCGCTCACTTGGCCTCCGGCTTCACGTAGGCCCCGTACTCCAGAACGCGGTCGAGGAAGTTGCGGGCCGTGCCGTGATCCACCTGGGCGAAGCTGGTGCCGGTGGTCTTCAGGCGGGTGGCCAGGCCGGCGAACAGGGCGATGGTGTCCTTGAACTGGTCGTCGGCGAATCGGGCGAAGCGGAAGACTTCCTTCGAGACGTCCTCGTGCGCGCGGGGTGCGCGGGCCATGGTGCTCGCGTCGCCGTCCGGGCGGCCCTCGTGGAGCAGCGCGGCGATCTCGATGAGGAGGTTGGCGTTGCCGTTGATGGACGGGGCCCCGGCCACCAGAGAACCGGCCGCGCCGCCGCCGCCCGCGTCGGGCGCCACCTGGTTGAGCCGCATGGCGGGCGACTCCCGCCCGGCCAGGGCGGCGGCCTTGTGCCCGGCCCATTCTTCGTCGAACGACATGTATCCCCTGGAGAGTTGTCTGCCGGAGATGACCGCGATCCGGTGGTCATGTCCATGCATGGGGGACGCTCAAAAAGATCACGCGGTTCTGCAGCCTTCGCGCACGGACGCCCTATAGTCGACGGCTGTTGATCAACTGGCTTGTCGTGGAGGGCTGATGGCGATACGGGAGATACGCGCGGCGGCGCAGATCATCGGGCGGCGCAACGCCCTGCGCTACCTGGCGATCGGCGTCGCCGGCTCGCTGGTCGCGGCGTGCGGGGGCAAGGACGGTGGTACGGCGGCCCCGGCGGCGGCGGGGGCTTCGTCCGCCGGGCCCGCGTCGTCACCTCCGGCCCCGGCGCCGACGTCCGCGAGCCCGATCGCCCGGGCCTTCGACGCGTTCATCGGGGGCGCCTGGAAGCTGGAGTCGACGACCCCGGGCAGCAAGCCGGTGCACGGCACGGCCACCGTGACGGCCCCGCCCGGGGGCAACGGCGGCTTCACCATCCTCTGGGACGCCGACGGCGAGTCGGTCACGTGGACCGGACAGTGGCTGCTGCGCGGCGGCCACCTGAGCTACCACCTCTTCGTCGGGGGCAAGGAGATGCCGAAGCTGAGCGGCGGCGAGGCCCTCACCGTCCCGGGGACGGTGGAGGACACCGTCTCGCTGACCCTGCCGTGGAAGCCGCCGGAGTCGCGCCGTGCGGTCAGCGGCCAGCAGCTGAAGGTGACGTACAAGAGCAACGTCCTGCGGATCGTCCACGACGACGGCCACGGGAGTGAGTCGGTGCACGTGTGCACCCGGGCCTGAGTGTCTGTCGTTGGCCCTCAGATGCCGCCACGCGTGGGCCACGAAACCGGCCCACGCGTGGCGGCCGATGGTGAGGGGGGCAGGCGGGTCCTTGGAGTCCCGGACGAGAACGGCGGTGGGCGCGGCGGCCACCTCGACGCAGTCGTTGCTGTCGCTGCTGTCGCTGATCGGCGCAGATGGTCGACAGCCGGGCTCTTCCGTACCGTCACTGTCCACGCTCATGCGCACCCGCCTCCGCCGGACCGAACTCCTCAACGCTCCGTTCCCCAGGCCTGGGCAGGACAGCCGGGAACAGGACCGGACAGCGTCCGGACAAAGGCCGGACGCAAGGGAAGGGCCGGGTGGCGCTGAGCGCCGGGTCCCGGGGGCCCGCGACCCGGCGTGCTTGGACGTATAAGGCTTCAAAGAAACGGGAGAAAAAACCAACCCACCCCACCCCACCGTCTTCAGTCCCTCGGTCGGGTGAATCGCGCCAACTGGACTGGATTTCGGGCCGGTTGCCGGGCATATGCTCGGCCCGACAACAGCAGACATGAGACGGCCCCCGGCGGGACTGGCATCCCGGCGAGGGCCTGACCAAGCAGGAAGAAAGCCCTTCCTTATGGCTCCCCAGCACCTTAGCGCGCCCTCGCGCGCCTCGTCCCGCGTTCACGCCGGGACCGCTCGATCCGGTGTCACCCACGTCAACGCGCCGCACAAGAGTCACTTCACCGTGGTCGGCAACCACCTCCTCCAGCACCGCCAGATGTCGGCGACGGCGATCGGGGTCGGTGCGTACATCCAGTCGCTGCCCGAGGGATCCCCGGTCGGCGTGAAGGTGCTCGCAGAGCGGTTCCCGGAGGGCGAGATCCGCATCGGGTCGGCGCTGCGGGAGCTGGAGCGGCACGGCTACCTGGAGCGGCGGCGCGAGCGGCTGGACTCCGGGCGGTTGGTGACCCGGACGTACTCGTACAACAGGCCGACGACGTCCACCCCGGCCCCGCACGCCCCGCCGCCGCTGCCCCCGTCCCCACCCCCGCCGTCCCCACCCCCGCCGCCTCCGCCCCCACCGCCCGTGCCCCCGCCGCCGCGCGCCCTTCCCCCGGCCCGGGAACCCGTACCGGCTCCGGCACCGGTGCCAGTACCGGCACCCGAGCGCGCACCCGACCCGGCCGAGGCGCCCGAGCCCGTACCGGCGCCCGTACCCGAGCCCGTACCGGCGCCCGTACCCGAGCCCGTACCGGCGCCCGTACCCGAGCCCGTACCGGCGCCCGCCCCCGACGACCCGCCACCGCCGACGCCGCTGCACCCCGGGGCGGCCGACCTGCTCGCCGGACTGCGACGTTACGACCCGCAGCTGCTGCTGTCAGAACACGACGTACGGTGGCTCGCGCCCCTCGTGTCGACCTGGCTGGAACGCGGCGTCGAGCCCGGCGCCGTCGAGCGGGCCTTGTCCTTCGACCTGCCCGCGGGAATGCGCCGCCCCGCGGCCGTCCTCGCGTACCGGCTGACCAACCTGCTCCCGCCGCCCCTGCCGCCCGCCCCGCCGCCGCCCCCGGAGGTCCGGCCGTCCAGACGGCCGGACCCGTACCAGAACTGCGACGGCTGCGACCGCGCCTTCCGCGCCCCGGCCCCGGGCCGCTGCAGAAAATGTTCGCTTGAGGCCGCGTAGGGCCTGCCTGCCTGCGGGCGGCCCCGGCGGCCGAAATCGGCGCGCGGGGGACACGGGCCGGATGGCAGGGTGCGGTATGGCATCCCCGTATCAGATCCGTGCCGACCACGACGACCGCACGATCGTGGTGTACCAGGCGTACGCGCCCGCCATCGCCGACCCGGCGCTGCGGGCGGGCCGCTTCGTCGAGCCGTTCTCGTTCCACCGGATGACGTGGATCAAGCCGTCGTTCATGTGGCTGATGCACCGCAGCAACTGGGCTCGTAAACCAGGTCAGGAGCGCGTGCTCGCCGTCCGCATGACGCGCGAGGGCTGGGAGGAGGCCCTGTCCCGGGCCGTGCTCACGACCGCGGACCCGGCCGCCGTGGCCCGGGCGGCCGTACACGTCCAGTGGGACCCGGAGCGCTCACCGCGCGGCGCGGCGCTGAACCACTACAGCATCCAGGTCGGCATCGGCCGCCATCTGATCCGTACGTTCAACGACGACTGGATCGTCGGTCTCACCGACCTCACCGCGCAGGTCCGCAAGGGCGCCGCACTGCTGCAGACCGGACAGGCCGCCAAAGCCCGGCGGCTGTTCCCCGCGGAGCGCGTCTACCCCCTCCCGCCGGCCCTGGCGGACCGCCTGGCCCGAGGCGCCTGAGGAGCGGTGGAACGCGCCCCCTCGGCGGGCCCGGTGTCCCCGGCGGTGGGGCACGCGCGGCGGGCCTCCCCAATTCCCTCGCGCGGTGCGGTGGCGGCGGTGGCCGCGTGGAGCGTCGGTGAAGAACGGCTCCAGGGGCTGGTCCGGCGCGGTACCCCCTCCGTAGATTACCGGCGGTAACACTCGTGTGAGCCGAGGAGTGTGGGCCGTGGAAGCGGAGCCGAAGCTGGTGGAGCCCGTCCGGACCGTCGTCGACGGAGTGGTGCGCGAGGTGCGGGTACCCGCACTCGCCGCGACCCCCGCGCACGGCTCCCTCGGGGACATCCCCTTCGAGAACGCGGCGCAGGCACCGCACGAGGCCGTACTCGCCCGCAAGCAGGCCGACGGGACCTGGCGCGACGTCACGGCCGCCGAGTTCGCGGCCGAGGTCCTCGCCGTCGCCAGGGGCCTGATCGCCGAGGGACTGCGTGAAGGCGACCGGCTCGCCATCATGGCCCGTACGACCTACGAATGGACCCTGCTCGACTTCGCCGGATGGGCCGCGGGGCTGGTCACCGTACCGATCTATCCCACCTCCTCTGCCCTCCAGGCACGCTGGATCATCCACGATTCCGGCGCCGTGGCCTGCGCCGTCGAGGACACCGCACAGGCCCGCATCATCAGCGCCGAGCGGGGCAACCTGCCCTGGCTGACCCACCTCTGGGAGTTCGACACCGGCGCGATCGGCCGACTGGTGAAGGCGGGGGAACGCATCCCCGACGCCCTCGTGCACGCCCGGCGGGCCAACCGGACCCCGGACGCCGTCGCGACCCTCATCTACACCTCCGGCACCACCGGGCAGCCCAAGGGCTGTGTCATCACCCACGCCAACTTCTTCGCCGAGGTCGACAACTCCATCGAGCTGTTGCACCCCGTCTTCAAGTCCGCCAGCAAGGACCCCGCCTCGACCCTGCTGTTCCTCCCGCTCAGCCACGTCTTCGGCCGCATGGTCGCCGTCGGCTGCCTGCGGGCCCGCGTCAAGCTCGGACACGCGCCCAGCATCCGTACCGAAGACCTCCTCGCCGACCTCGCCGGCTTCCGCCCGACCTTCCTGCTCGCCATCCCCTACGTCCTGGAGAAGGTCTACAACACCGCTCGCGCCACCGCCGAGAAGATGGGCCGCGCCTCCTCCTTCGACCGGGCCGCCCGCATCGCCCGCCGCATCGGCGAGAGCGTCGAGGGCAAGGCCCCCGGGCCGGTGCTGCGCGCCGCCCGGGCCCTGTACGACCCGCTCGTCTACCGGCGCATCCGGGCGGCGCTCGGCGGCCGCGTCCGCTACGTCCTGAGCGGCGGATCACCTCTGGGGCGCAGACTCGCCGCCTTCTACACCGGCGCGGGCATCGAGGTCTTCGAGGGCTACGGCCTCACGGAGACGACCGGAGCCAGCACCGTCACCCCGCCGCAGCGCCCCCGCCTCGGCACCGTGGGCTGGCCGCTGCCCGGCACGGCGGTACGGATCGCACCGGACGGGGAGGTGCTGCTGGGCGGGCGGCACGTCTTCGCGGGCTACTGGAACAGCGGGCAGGCGCTCCCGCACGGCAGCTGGCTGGCCACCGGCGACATCGGGGAACTCGACGCCGACGGATACCTCACCATCACCGGCCGCAAGAAGGACCTGATCATCACCTCCGGCGGGAAGAACGTCGCCCCCGCGCCGCTGGAGGACTGGCTGCGGGCCCACCCGCTCGTCGGGCAGTGCATGGTGGTCGGCGACAACCGGCCGTACATCGCCGCGCTGATCACCCTGGAGCCGGACGGGCTGTGGCACTGGCGCCAGATGCGGAAGAAGCAGAACGTGCCGATGCGGGACCTCGTCCGGGACGAGGAACTGCTCGCCGACCTCCAGCGGGCCGTCGACGACGCGAACCGGCTGGTGTCGCGGGCCGAGTCGATCCGCCGGTTCGCCGTCCTGCCGGGCGACTTCACCGAGGCCCGCGGCCACCTGACCCCGTCGCTGAAACTCCGCCGCGCCGCGATCGCCCGCGACTACGCGGACCGCATAGACGAGCTGTACCGGGGCCCGCGGGAGGGCTGAGGCTGCCGGACCGGCCCCGGGCGGCAGGCACGTGTCAGGGCCGCACAGGGCGCTCGGGTGCACCCCGGGTGGCGGGCCGCATGGGAACGAGCGCGCCGGTGGTGGCGCGCCTCCTGGAGTCGCCGATCGCGGCGGGCGCCACACGCAGGGCTCCGACGGCGATGGCGGCCTTGAGCAGGGCGAGACGGTGGATGCTGGCCATGACGTACTCCTCGGGCTGCGGGTGAGCGGTGCCTCCGGCCGGCCGCCGCTCTGAAGGGGCCGGACCTCGTACGACCATTGCGCCCCGCCGCCCCCGCATCGTCACGCCCCGGCATGTCGTGTCTTGACAGCGCGAGCACGGCGTGCGGGCGGGGCGGGCGGGGGCTTCGGAGGGCCGGTCGCGGGGGCGGGGGTGGGAGGCGCGGCGGCGGCTTCGGGGGGCGGGATCCACTCGGGCGGGTTCGGAGATGTCCTGGGGGTTTCCCGGCAGTCCCATCGTCTCTCCGCGTCGGGCCGGCCCGTCAAGGGCGCTCCCTTCGGTCGCGTCGCTATGCGAGGGCCTTCGGCCCCCCTTGACCGACCGTCCCGCCACGGAAATCCGAAAGACTGCCGGGAAGCCCCCAGAGGAACGGGCCGGGTGTCCAGGACCGAGACGGGCCGTTGGCGCCGCGCAGCGGGAGCCAGGTACGCCCCAAATCGCTACGCGCTCCTGCCAGGCGGCGTCAGCGAGCCTCTTGGGCTGGTCATAAGCCGCCCCAGATCGCTACGCGCTCCTCGATCACGCGTCCGCAAGCCTCTCGGGCTGGACATAGGCCGCCATCGATCGCTACGCGCTCCTCGACGACCGCGTCCGCCCCTCGTTCGGGGCCGGGAAGGGCCAAGTCGAGGGCCAGGAAGGAGATCCATCGGCCCAGCCGAACTCAACCCCCGTCAAGCCCACGACGAGATCCCACCCGTCGGTACAGACGGGGGTAATTGGGGCGAATTGACGATTTCTGGGGTACGCACTCGCCCAGACCTGGATTGGCATCGGCTCGGCCGTCTTTTCCCTCTCCTGGGCTGCTCAGTCGGTAGGCGCGAGGTTGCCGACCGAGGTGGTGAACTCACGCCCGGATGGGCCCCGGACATAGGCCAACTCCACCCAGTACTCGGCGCCGGGCGGTCTGCGTCCAGCCCAAGAGGCTGGCAGACGCGTGATCGAGGAGCGCGTAGCGATCGCCGGCGGCCCATCTCCAGCCCGAGAGGCTCGCAGACGCCGTCTCGCAGGAGCGCGTAGCGATTGGTGGCGGCTTATGACCAGCCCAAGAGACGGGGGGACGCCATCGGGCAGGAGCGCGTAGCGATTTGGGGCGCTCCTGGTTCCGGGCGCGCGGCGACGACCGCCCTGGGTGTCTCTTGATGGCCGGCCCGTTCCTCTGGGGGCTTCCCGGCAGTCTTTCGGATTTCCGTGGCGGGACGGTCGGTCAAGGGGGGCCGAAGGCCCTCACGAAGTGACGCGACCAACGGGAGCGCCCTTGACGGGCCGGCCCGACGCGGAGAGACGATGGGACTGACGGGAAACCCCCAGGACATCTCCGACCCCGCCCGCGTGGATCCCGCCCCCCGAAGCCACCGCCGCGCCTCCTGACCCCGCCCGCTGCGGTCAGCCCTGGCGGGACGGGCGGTATGTGCAGACGTGGACGCCCCTCGGGCTGATGGTCGTGGCGGTCAGTTCGAGGGTGTGCAGGCCGCCGTCCTCCGGGAAGATGGACTTTCCGCCGCCCAGCAGCACCGGCATGATCATGAGCCGGAGTTCGTCGACGAGGCCCTCGCTCAGCAGGGTCCGTACGAGGGTCGGGCTGCCCATGACCACCAGGTCGCCGCCCGCGCCGTCGCGCAGCTCGCGCACGCGGGCGATCGCCTTGGCGCCGTCGATGCGCGTGGTGTTGCTCCAGGTCAGTTCGTCGTCGCCGAGGGTGTCGGACACGACGTACTTCGGGAGGGCGTTCATGCGGTCCGCGAAGGGGTCGCCGGCCCGCTCGGGCCAGGCCGCGGCCATGTTCTGCCAGGTGCGGCGCCCGAAGAGCAGCGCCTCGGCCTTCTCCAGGGCCTCGGTGAAGGAGCCGCCGACGACCTCCGGGTCGAAGAAGGGCTGCGACCAGCCGCCGTGGGCGAAGGCGCCGTCGTTGTCCTCGCCCTGACCGCCCGGGGCCTGCACGACGCCGTCGAGGCTGATGAAATCGGTGATGACGATGCGCATGGGGTCGTTCCTCTTCCGTCCGGGTCCGTGGGTACGCAACCAAGACCGGCGGGCGCTGCGGAACGCATCGGTCTTCGCGGCGCTTTCCGAGTGATGTGGGTCACATCGTCGTGGGTGGGTCGCGTGGGGCGCGCGGGGCCGTTTCCGAGCGCCGTGGGGGTGTAGGCGTGCTTCGGCCGCTCCGGTGGATGGGTCTGGCTGGAAACCGGTTGTCATCAGGCCATTTCGGGCGGAGAGTTGACAGCGTTGTCCGTTCTGTCGTCAGCCCCCGGTGAAGGCGAGACGAATGGTGCGTCACATCTGCCGGGCGCACGGCGAGTCGGGTCGGAATACCTGATAGACAGTGGATATTCACGGTCGCTCCGGCCGTATACATCTGAACGGCTCCTTGGGGGGATTGCCGCACTGTGAAGCCGCTTCACCGCCACCTCGTCAACACCTCGCGCAAGGTCCTGTGTACGGCCGCGCTCGCGGCCAGCCTGACCACTGCCGCGGTCGTGTCCACTCCGTCGACCGCGGACGCGGGAGAGTCCGAACCGACCCCGGACAGTCCGCAGGCCACCGACCGCGGTGACGCCCGGCTGGACCTGCCGGACATCGTCGCCGACCCGCCGCCCGCCGCGGGCACGGGTACGGGCACGCAGGAGGGCGCGAGCGGGATACCCGCGACCGCCCTCGACGCCTACAACCGTGCCGAGGTGGCCGTGGCGGCCGCGCTCCCCAACTGCAAGCTGCCCTGGCAGCTGCTCGCGGGCATCGGCCGGGTCGAGTCCGTCCACGCCTCCGGCTACGGACTCAAGACCGACGGCTACACCGAGAAGCCGATCCGCGGCCCGCGCCTCGACGGCAACGGCTTCGCCGAGATCCGCGACACCGACCGGGGCGAGTACGACGGGGACGTGGTCTACGACCGTGCCGTCGGCCCCATGCAGTTCATCCCCTCGACCTGGGCCACCTGGGGCGCCGACGGCAACGGCGACGCCAAGCGGGACCCCAACAACATCTACGACGCCGCGCTCGGCGCCGGCCTCTACCTGTGCGGGGGAGACCGGAACCTGTCCGTGGCCGCCCAGCTCGACAGGGCGATCCTCAGCTACAACAACTCCCGCGAGTACGTGAACACCGTGCTCGGCTACATGCGCCAGTACCAGCAGGGCGCCACCGAGGTGACCAACCCGCCCGTCGGGGACTACCCGCCGGCGCAGCCGGGCACCCTGCCCACGCCCCGCCCGCAGAACCCGGTCACGCCGACGCCGGCCCCCAAGCCGACGCCGACGCCCACCCCCAAGCCGACGCCCACCCCGACACCCACGCCCACCCCGACACCCACGCCCACCCCGACCCCGACTCCGACCCCGGAGAAGCCGGCCCCGCACCTGGCCGAGCTGACGGTGCTCGACGGTCCCGGCCTCGCCGCCGAGGCGGGCACGGCCTTCACCACCGTCCCGCGGGTCAAGCTGCTCCTCAGCGACGGCAAGCCCGCCGCGGGCCGGGAAGTGATCTTCGCGGTCGAGGAGGACGCCACCGGCACCCTCTTCGGCACGGCGAAGTCCCTGGTGGTCAAGACCGGCGCCGACGGCATCGCCGCCGCGCCCGGCCTGAAGGCCGGCGCCACGGCGGGCACCTTCACCCTGCGCGCCTCGGCCTACGACACCACGAGCCGGCTCATCGTGAACTTCACGGGCAAGGTCACGGCTCCGGCCGCCGACCTGCTCGCCCGCCCGGACGGCTCGAAGCCGCCGACGGCGGTCGCCGGCAAGAGCATCAAGGGCATCGAGGTCCGCGCCACCGCCAAGGGCAAGGCCGTCGCGGTGTCCGGTGTCCTCGCGGGCTTCGGCCAGGAGAAGGACGGCAAGTGGGTGCCGGCCGACCCGGCGACCGCGAAGGGCCCGTACTTCAAGGACGAGGCCGGCGAGAAGGTCTTCGGCCTCACCCTGCCGGACACCGCCGCCGACGGCCGGATCGTCCTGCCGGAGCTCTTCACGGACGCGGACCTCGCCCCGGGCACCTACCAGCTCCGCCTGGTCACCCCGGAGGACGTGACCCTGGTCATCGACATCGAGATCACGGCCCCGGCGCCGGCCGCCACCCCGAAGTAACCGCTCCACACCCCTCGGGCCCGCACCGTCCACACGGTGCGGGCCCGAGGCCGCCTACGCCCCGCCCCGGGGACGGGGAAAGGCAGGAGCCCTGCCGCTCTGCTCGCGCAGAGGGGACAGGGCTCCTTGGGTACTGCTTTTCCAACCCGCGATGAGGTTGGCCCTGGCGACTAGGCCGGGGTGACGTTCTCCGCCTGCGGGCCCTTCGGACCCTGCGTGACGTCGAAGTTGACCTGCTGGTTCTCCTCAAGGGAGCGGAAGCCAGAGGCGTTGATCGCGGAGTAGTGGACGAAGACATCCGGGCCGCCGCCGTCCTGGGCGATGAAGCCGAAGCCCTTTTCAGCGTTGAACCACTTCACGGTTCCGGTAGCCATGAGCCCTCCTATGGGCCAAAGGGTCGCCCTGCTCCAGAACCTGCTAAGAAGTCTGAAAACTACAAAAGCCTGCGGGTCACATTCTCCGCAGGCCTCGTACTGCAAGGGAAACCAAACTGCAACTTGCGGCGAGCCTAGCACGCACCATGCGGCCGAGACCAGAGGGAAAGATCACGTCACCCGGACGTTTGAGACCCGCCTCAAGGCTGACGCAGACCGTGGGACTAGTCTCGCGATGTGGACGTCTACCGCAGCCGGCCCCGCGTCGGCCACATTCAGTTCCTGAACTGCCTGCCCCTCTACTGGGGGCTCGCCAGAACCGGCACGCTGCTGGACCTGGAGCTGACCAAGGACACCCCCGAGAAGCTCAGCCAGAGGCTCGTCGACGGGGAGCTGGACATCGCCCCGATCACCCTCGTCGAGTTCCTCCGCAACGCCGACCGGCTCGTCGCCTTCCCCGATCTCGCGGTCGGCTGCGACGGCCCCGTGATGTCCTGCGTGATCGTCTCGCAGGTTCCGCTGGAGCAGCTCGACGGAGCCCGCGTCGCCCTCGGCTCGACCTCCCGTACGTCCGTACGCCTGGCCCAGCTGCTGCTCAGCGAGCAGTACGGCGTACGGCCCGACTACTACACCTGCCCGCCCGACCTGGGCCTGATGATGCAGGAGGCCGACGCCGCCGTGCTGATCGGCGACGCCGCGCTGCGGGCCTCGCTCCACGACGCGCCCCGGCTCGGACTGACCGTCCACGACCTGGGGCACATGTGGAAGGAGTGGACCGGACTGCCGTTCGTCTTCGCCGTCTGGGCCGCCCGCAAGGACTACCTCGACCGGGAGCCCGCCGTCGTGCAGAAGGTCCACGAGGCCTTCCTCGCCTCCCGCGACCTCTCCCTCGAAGAGGTCACCAAGGTCGCCGAGCAGGCGGCCCGCTGGGAGGCCTTCGACGCGGAGCTGCTGGAGCGGTACTTCACCACGCTCGACTTCCGCTTCGGACCCGACCAGCTCGCAGGCGTACGGGAATTCGCGCGGCGGACCGGACCGACGACGGGCTATCCCGCGGACGTGTCCGTGGAGCTGCTGAGCACGATGGTCCCGGAGTGCTGACCGGGTTTACCGCCGGGTAGATCCAAAGCGCCCGGCAGGTGAATGCCCGGTTTCCCGGGAATTCCCGCCCTTTCCGCATTTCTCCGCGCCGGACCGGGGAAATGCATACGGGGGGCCGGGGCCCTCGTGGCCGTCCCGCACGCCCCGAGGCGGACCAGGGCCTTCCCCGTCACCCCCAAGGGCTGTCCCGTAATCCCTGGCGGATCAGCGTGCGGCGCCGCGCGCCCGCCGGGGACTACGGGACAGCCCTTAGGCTGCTGCCCGGCCGGGTGCCACAAGGTTCCCGGGATCACGGGGAATTGGGGGGCGCGATGCATCCGCTGGAAGCCGGCGAGCCGCGGGCCATCGGCGCGTACCGGCTGCTCGGCCGGCTCGGCGCCGGCGGCATGGGCCGGGTCTACCTCGGACGCAGCGCGGGCGGCCGGACCGTCGCCGTCAAGATCGTGCACCCGCACTTCGCCTCCGACGAGGAGTTCCGGGCCCGGTTCCGCCGCGAGGTCGAGGCGGCCCGGCGCGTGGGCGGCGAGTGGACCGCGCCCGTCCTGGACGCCGACCCGGACGCCGCGGTCCCGTGGGTGGCCACCGGCTATGTGGCGGGCCCCTCCCTGGCTCGTGCCCTCGCCTCCCACGGGCCGCTCCCCGAGGCGTCGGTACGTGCCGTCGGCGCGGGCCTGGCACGGGCCCTGGTGGCCGTGCACGGGCTCGGCCTGGTCCACCGGGACGTGAAGCCGTCGAACGTGATGCTCACCCTCGACGGCCCCCGGCTGATCGACTTCGGGATCGCGCGGGCCACGGACGGCACCGCCTCCCTCACCTCCACCGGCGTCTCCATCGGCTCGCCCGGCTACATGTCGCCCGAGCAGATCCTCGGCAAGGGGATCACCGGCGCCGCCGACGTGTTCTCGCTCGGCGCCGTCATGGCCTTCGCGGCCACCGGCCGGCCGCCCTTCACCGGGGACAACTCCGCCACCCTCCTCTACAAGGTGGTCCACGAGCCGCCCGAACTCGACGGGCTCCCGGCCGGGGAACTGCGCGACCTCGTCGCGGCCTGCCTGGCCAAGAAGGCCGCCGACCGGCCCGCGCCCGAGGCCGTCGCCGACGCCCTCGGCGGGGCGCTCGGCGCCCCCGGCTGGCTCCCCGCGCCCCTGGTCGAGGAGGCCAGCCGGGCCGCGGTGGCCCTGCTGGACCTGGACGCCGAGCCCGCCGACGACGGCCCGGACGCGGGACCGGCTCCGGCCGGGGCGGGCGTGGCCGCCGCTGCGGAGGCCGCCTCGGGGCCGGTCCCGTTCACCGCGGGGTCCTACGGCCCCGCCGGCGGCGGCTTCGGGGCGCCGGACCCCTCGTACGGCAGCCAGGGCGCGGGCTCCGCGTACGCCGCCCATGCCGCGGGCCCCTACGGCAGTCCCCCCGCGACCGCGGGCGCGGCCCCCGGAGCCGGCGGCGCCGTGCCGCAGCAGCGGACCGCGGCCGACCCGGCCGACGGGCGGCAGGTCACCGTCCGTGCCGCGGGGCGCCGGTTCAGCTGCACCGTCGTCCTCGCCGCGGCGGCCGCCCTCGCGGTGCTGTCCGGCGGGATCTACTTCCTGGACCTGCTCCCGGGCCGCGGCGGCCAGCGGGACCTGGCCGACGGCAGTGCGCGGCCCTCCGCCTCCTCGCCCGCCCCGGGCGGCCCGGCGCCGTCGGCCGGGGCCACCGGCGGCGGCGCCGCGACGCCGTCGCCGTCCGGAAGCCGTACCGACGTCCCCAAGGAACTCGTCGGCACGTGGAAGGGCACGGTCACCACCGCCCGCGCCGGGCTCTCCACCGAGTTCGAGATCACCATCAAGGCCGGCAAGGTCGGTGAGGTCGTGGGCCGGGACAAGTCGATCCTCCCGTTCTTCGGGACCGACTGCAGCGGGGACTGGAAGCTGGCCTCCGCCACCGACCGCTCCCTCGTCCTGGACACCTCCGGCGGCCCCAACCCCGCCCCCGGCGTGTGCTCCAACGGGTCCGCCGACGAGCGCTTCACCCTCAACCCCAACGGAACGCTCCACTACAAGTCGGGCGACGCCCCGGCCGGAAACCCCGAAGGAGACCTCACCCGCAGCCCCTGAAAACCCCCGCCAGGGGCTGGCGTAGGCTGGATCGGTCCGGACCTTGACACAGACACACCGCCGAAAGGTGACTCCCGGTGACCGACCAGGCCGTTCTCCAGTCTGTCCTCGACCGCGCCGCAGCGGGGGGCCGGATCACCAAGGAAGAGGCGCTCGACCTCTACCGCCACGCGCCGCTGCACGCACTCGGCCAGGCCGCCGACGCGGTGCGCCGCCGCCGCTACGCCGGCACCGAGCACATCGCGACGTACATCATCGAGCGGAACATCAACTACACGAACGTGTGCGTCACGGCGTGCAAGTTCTGCGCCTTCTACGCGGCCCCCAAGGACACGAAGAAGGGCTGGTCCCGCGACCTCGACGACATCCTGCGCCGCTGCGCGGAGACCGTCGAGCTCGGCGGCACGCAGATCATGTTCCAGGGCGGGCACCACCCGGACTACGGCGTCGAGTACTACGAGCACCACTTCTCCGCCATCAAGAAGGACTTCCCCCAGCTGGTCATCCACTCCCTCGGCGCGTCCGAGGTCGAGCACATGGCCCGCATCTCCGGCGTCTCGGCGGAGGAGGCCATCAAGCGCATCCACGCCGCGGGCCTCGACTCCTTCGCGGGCGCCGGCGCCGAACTGCTGCCGGCCCGGCCGCGCAAGGCGATCGCCCCGCTCAAGGAGTCCGGCGAGCGCTGGCTGGAGATCATGGAGATCGCCCACAAGCTGGGCGTGGAGTCCACCTCCACCATGCTGATGGGCACCGGCGAGACCAACGCCGAGCGCATCGAGCACATCGCGATGATCCGGGACACGCAGGACCGCACGGGCGGCTTCCGCGCCTTCATCCCGTACACCTACCAGCCCGAGAACAACCACCTCAAGGGCCGCACCCAGGCGACGATCTTCGAGTACCTGCGCATGATCGCCATCGCGCGCCTGTTCCTCGACAACATCGCCCACATCCAGGGCTCCTGGCTGACCGTCGGCAAGGAGGCGGGCCAGCTCTCGCTGCACTACGGCGCGGACGACCTCGGCTCGATCATGCTGGAGGAGAACGTCGTCTCCTCGGCCGGCGCCAAGCACCGCTCCAACCGCCAGGAGATCATCGACCTGATCCGCAAGGCGGGCCGCACGCCGGCGCAGCGCGCGACGACGTACGAGCACCTGCTGGTGCACGACGACCCGGCGAACGACCCGGCCGACGACCGCGTCGTCTCGCACATCTCCTCCACCGCCATCGAGGGCGGCACCGCGCACCCCGAGCTGAAGCTCATCTCCGCGAACTGACGCCCGGCGACACGATGCTGACGCTGCACACCGCCGAACTCCTCGTCACCGGAGCGGGGTCCGCGCCGACGAAGGGCGGTGCGGTCCTCGTCGACGGGGACCGGATCACCCACGTGGGCCGGTACGAGGACCTCGGCGCGGCCCACTCGCACGCCCGCGTCCGCCGCTGGCCGGGGGTGCTGACCCCGGGGCTGCTGGTGCGCGGGGCGGACGAACTGCTGGAGCGGACGTACTACCCGGACGACCCGTACGAGGTCACGGAACTCGGCGCCGACCCGATCAGCGGCGCGGAAGCGCTGGACGCCCTGAAACTGACCGAGGCGCGGTGGGGCAACAGCGCCCGGCGCGGCACGCAGCGGCTGCTGGCCCGCGGGGTGGTGGCGGTGTGCGGGCGCTTCACCGTCCCGGCGGTGCGCACGGCGGTGTCCCGTTCGGGTCTCACGATCCTGCCGCCGGCGCCCTACGAGGGCCGGCCGGCCCTGGATCCGTTCGCGGGCCGGGAGTCGGCGGAGGAGGCCTTCCACGGAGTGCTGGAGCCGGGTGCCGCGGCGCGTTTCGCGGTGTTCGCGGTGGCGGACGTGGCCGAGCTGCCGGCGCGGGGCGCGACCACGTGCGTGGCCACGGTCATCGGGGGACGGCTGCTGCACCGCCGTCGCTGAGCGTGGCGCCGGACCCGTCGCCGGGCTCGGCGGCGGAGGCGGGGCTGGGGTCCGCGGGGAGGCCGCCCTCGCGGGCGAGGGCGGCCAGCAGGCATGCCTGGAGCCGGCTGATCCCGCCGAGCTTGGCCCGTATGTTCACGACGTGGAACTTGACCGTGCTGACGGACAGTTGGAGCTCCCCGGCCAGTTCACGGTTGGAGGCGCCGGTGGCCAGGCACAGGAACACCGCGGACTCCTGCTCGGTCAGCAGCGCCTCGGCCGGAGCGCCTTCGTGCGACGCCGACGGCGTGCCCGGCTCCCCGTACGAGGGGAACCACGCGGGGACGCTGAAGCTGACGACGCGCACGGTTCCCACTCCTCGATGGCCCCCGGGCGGCCCTTCCGGCGGCCGCCCTCCGTCCTAGAGGACGGACGGACCGGACAGGTAGGTTCCATCCGCGTCGTACGGCCAGGCATTGGACTTGCACCCGGCCAGGCCCTTGATCTGCTGCATCATCGCCGGGGCGGGCTTTCCGGGGCCCGGGCAGCCCTCGTGGCCGCGGCCGATCTCGTGCCCGACCTCGTGGTTGACGATCAGCGCCCGGTACTCCTCCACGGAACCGCTGAACTGCGGCGAACCCTCCTTCCAACGCTTGAGGTTCACCACCACGGTGTGCCCGACCCGGCAGTTGGTCTCGCCGATCAGCTCCGGGGTGACCACGTCGCACAGCAGGTCGGTGGTCTTCGGCGTCGCGATCTTGACGGTGAAGTCCACCGGCTGGCCCGGTCCCACGAGCTGGAAGCCGTACTGGGGGTCCCTGGTCCAGCCGCGCGGATCCCCGAGGATCGCCTCGACGGAGCGGGCGGCCGCCTCCGGGTCGATGCCGCTGCCCTCCTCGACCTCCAGCCGCCAGCGCCGTGTCTTCCCCTTGCCCTGCGCGCTGCCGGAAGCGGAGGACCCGGAGAAGGTGCCGGGCTTGCCGGGCGTGGCCGAGGCGCCGGCGGACGCCGGCGGCGAGGCCGCCGGCTGCTGCGAGGGGGCGGCCGGCGGCGGTGCGGCCTCGGGGGACTTGGCGCCGCCCTGCGGGAGCGGATTGCCCGCGGCGTCGGTGCCCTCGCCGTCCGGTGCGTCGGGCTGGGCGGCGCTGCGGCCCTTGGCGGCCGTGGTGGTGTCGTCCTCGGGCAGCAGCGCGTAGGCGGTCGCCGAGACGGCGACCAGCGCCGCCGAACCGATGAGGATCGTGCGCCGCAGCCGCCTGCGCCGCTCGGCCCGGCGCCTGGCGCGCGGGCCGTCACGGCGGGAACGACCGGTGGAATGGCCTGCCGGCATCGTGAAGCTTCCTGTTCGCGGCGGCCACTGCCGGACCCGCCCACGGTTCGCGGTCCTGATCCGGTGGGTGACCCTCACCGGGCCGCACCCTGGCAGTCAACGCGCATGCGGCGTAGAAGCGTAACTGTCCTTCGGAACAGTTCTACGGTCGGGTACGGAACCGGCACGGCGCGCTAGGGGGTGTCGTCGAAGTGGCGTCGGCCGCCCGCGAGCATGCGTGCCGGGCTCCGCCACCCAGACGGCACCTTGCCGACACCCCCTGGCGCGGAGCCCGCGCCCGGCGGCCCGGGCCGGCCTGAGAGGATGGGGCCGTACCCGCCGATCCGCATCGCAACACGAGGGGCGAACGCCAGTGACAAGGGCCTCCCTGGACAAGCAGCCGCACGAAGTCGCCTCCATGTTCGACAGGGTCGCGGCGAACTACGACCTGACCAACGACGTCCTCTCCCTCGGCCAGGACCGGGTGTGGCGCAAGGAGGTCGCCAAGGCGGTCGGTGCGCGCCCCGGTCAGAAGGTCCTCGACCTGGCCGCCGGTACGGCGACGTCCTCGCTGCCCTTCGCCGCGACCGGCGCGTACGTCGTCCCGTGCGACTTCTCGCTCGGCATGCTCATGGAGGGCAAGAAGCGGAACTCCTGGCTTCCGCTGACCGCCGGCGACGCGACGAAGCTGCCGTTCAGGGACGACGTCTTCGACACCGTGACGATCTCCTTCGGCCTGCGCAACGTCCAGGACACCGACGCCGCCCTGCGCGAGCTGTACCGGGTGACCAAGCCGGGCGGCCAGGTCGTGATCTGCGAGTTCTCGCAGCCCACCTGGGCGCCCTTCCGGACCGTCTACACCGAGTACCTGATGCGCGCGCTGCCGCCCGTCGCCCGCGCGGTGTCGTCCAACCCCGACGCGTACGTGTACCTCGCCGAGTCCATCCGCGAATGGCCCGACCAGCCGGCGCTGGCCGGCCTGCTGCAGAAGGCCGGCTGGTCCAAGGTCGCCTGGCGCAACCTCAGCGGCGGCATCGTCGCGCTGCACAGAGGAACCAAGGACTGACCGCCGTGCCCGACGCCGCACCCGTGGACTACGGCCCGCTGCTGGAGCGGATCGCCGCCGACGTCGCCCCGCTGCTGGGCAGCGGTACGCCCGCCGAGTACATTCCGGCGCTCGCCGCCGTGGACAGGCGGCAGTTCGGGATGGCCGTCGCCGATCTCGACGGCAACGTCTTCGGGGTGGGGGACTGGCAGGTGCCCTTCTCCGCCCAGTCGATCACCAAGGTGTTCGCGCTGGCCCTGGCGCTGGCCGGGGGTGGCGACAGCCTGTGGGAGCGGGTCGGCCGGGAGCCCTCGGGCAACCCGTTCAACTCGCTCGTACAGCTGGAGTACGAGAACGGCATTCCGCGCAATCCGTTCATCAACGCGGGCGCCCTCGTGGTCACCGACCGGCTCCAGACCCTGACGGGCGACGCGAGCAGCGAAGTGCTGGAGTTCCTGCGGCAGGAGAGCCAGAACCCGGACATAGCGTTCGACGCCGCGGTCGCCGCCTCCGAGCAGGAACACGGCGACCGCAACGCCGCCGTCGCCCACTTCATGGCCTCCTACGGGAACATCGACAACCCGGTGCCCGCCCTGCTGGAGCACTACTTCTGGCAGTGCTCCATCGAGATGACCTGCGCCGACCTGGCCCGCGCCGGGCGCTTCCTGGCCCGGCACGGGCTGCGCGCGGACGGCTCGCGGCTGCTGACGCGCAGCGAGGCCAAGCAGGTCAACGCCGTGATGATGACCTGCGGGACGTACGACGCGGCAGGCGAGTTCGCCTACCGCGTGGGGCTGCCCGGCAAGAGCGGGGTGGGCGGCGGGATCGTCGCCGTCGTCCCCGGGCGGTGCACGCTCGCCGTGTGGAGCCCGGGCCTGGACGCCCGGGGCAACTCGGTCGCGGGCGTGGCGGCGCTGGACCGCTTCACGACCCTGACGGGCCTCTCCGTCTTCTGACCCCGTGATCCCGGCACCCGGGGCCCGGCATCCCGGGCCGGACGGGGTCAACGGATCAGCGGGGCCGCGGCACGTCCCGCAGGTCCAGTACGTAGCGGCGCGCGGGGTTCCCGCCCGGTGTGGTGAACTCCTCGGCCAGGGTCATGCCCAGCCGCTCCGCCACCGCCACGGAACGGGCGTTGCGGGCGTGGATCATCGCGCAGACCCGTTCCAGGCCGGCCGCCCGGACGCGTGCCACGGTCGCCTCCGCCGCGGCCGTGGCATAGCCCTTGCCCCAGTGCTCCCGGCCCAGCCGCCAGCCGATCTCGACCTCGCCGACCGGGCCCCACGCCTTGTCCGCCGGCCACGGCTGGGCGCCGGTGAAGCCGACCACCGCGCCGTGCTCGTCCAGCAGCGTCCACAGGCAGTAGCCGAGCTGTGCGTCGTGCATGCGCTGGCGCGCGGTGAACTCCTCGTACGCCGACAGCTCCGCGGGACCGCCGAGGAACTCCATGACGTCGGGATCGGCGAAGACCTCGTGCCAGGCGTGGGCGTCCTCGTCGGTGGGCACGCGCAGCAGCACCGCGGGGAGCGGCAGCCGGGGCGGCGAGGCCGGGGAGGTCTGCGAGGTCGGCGAGCTTGTCAACGTGGGTGGCCCTTCTGATCGCGATCTCTCTCGCTGCATAGACTGCACATGTCCGGTGCCGTTGGGCACCCTTTATCGAGCCTTCGGGAGACCCCGCAGTGACCGAGCTCCTCTCCGAACACTCCGCGGACGTGATCGTCGTCGGGGCCGGGCCAGCCGGCTCGACCACCGCCTACTACCTCGCCAAGGCCGGATTGGACGTCCTGCTCCTGGAGAAGACGGCGTTCCCGCGCGAGAAGGTCTGCGGCGACGGACTGACCCCCCGTGCCACCAAGCAGCTGGTGGCGATGGGTATCGACATCTCCGAAGAGGCCGGCTGGCTCCGCAACAAGGGCCTGCGGATCATCGGAGGCGGACAGCGGCTCCAGCTGGACTGGCCGGAACTCGCCTCCTACCCGGAGTACGGACTCGTCCGCAAGCGCGACGACTTCGACGAGACCCTCGCCCGCCAGGCGCAGAAGGCCGGCGCCCGGCTGTACGAGCGCTGCAACGTCGGCGAGCCCGTCCGCGACGCCCGCACCGGCCGCATCACGGGCGTGCAGGCGAAGCTGGGCGAGGAGAAGACCCCGGTCACCTTCCACGCCCCGCTGGTCGTGGCCGCCGACGGCAACTCCTCCCGGCTCTCCCTGGCGATGGGCCTGCACCGGCGCGAGGACCGCCCGATGGGCGTCGCGGTGCGCACGTACTTCACCTCGCCGCGGCACGACGACGACTACCTGGAGTCCTGGCTGGAGCTGTGGGACCGGCGCGGCCCCCAGGACCGGCTGCTGCCCGGCTACGGCTGGATCTTCGGCATGGGCGACGGCACCTCCAACGTCGGCCTCGGCATCCTGAACTCCTCCTCCGCCTTCAAGGAGCTGGACTGGCGCGAGGTCCTCAAGGCCTGGTGCGCCTCGATGCCGGAGGACTGGGGCTACACCCCGGAGAACATGACGCAGCCGATCCGCGGCGCGGCCCTGCCGATGGCCTTCAACCGGCAGCCGCACTACACCAAGGGCCTGCTGCTGGTCGGTGACGCGGGCGGCCTGGTCAACCCGTTCAACGGCGAGGGCATCGCCTACGCCATGGAGTCCGGCCAGATCGCGGCCGACGTCATCGTGCAGGCGCAGGCCCGGTCGACCCCGGCGCAGCGCGAGCTGGCGCTGCACAACTACCCGAAGGTGCTCAAGGAGACCTACGGCGGCTACTACACGCTGGGCCGCGCCTTCGTGAAGCTGATCGGCAACCCGAAGGTCATGAAGGTCGCCACCCAGCGCGGCCTGACGCACCCGCTGCTGATGAAGTTCACCCTGAAGATGCTCGCCAACCTGACCGACCCGGCGGGCGGCGACGCGATGGACCGCATCATCAACGGCCTCTCGAAGGTGGCTCCGAAGGCCTGACGAGCGCCCGACGAGCGCCTGACGGCGCCCGGCTACGCGCGGCGGTCCCGGATCCCCCGGCCCTCAGGGGCGGGGGATCCGTGCACGGTGCGCACGCACCGGGCGAGCAGGACCAGGCCGCACACCAGCAGCGCGCCCGACACGGTCCAGCCGGCCGCCAGCAGGAGGGGGTGCCCCGGCCTCTGCCAGGGGCGGGCGGTGTTCAGCAGCCAGCCGCCTGCGGCGAGGAGGGCGAGCCCCAGGGCGGCCCGGACCGCGGTCGGGTCGCCGGCCTCGTGGTGCTCGTACGGCTGTGTGCCCACGGGACCACCACCTCCAGGGTCTGACGCTCGGGGCTTGCGCCGCCATCTTCGCAGGACCCGGCGGCTGCGGTGGCGTCCGCCCGGAAGACCGGCGCCCGCCGCCCGCGAGGCACGACGGCAACGGCAACGGCAACGGCCCCAGGGCCGGTACTCCACCCCCGAGCGGGGGAGTACCGGCCCTGCGGCCGTGTAGGGGTGCCGTGGCCCGAGCGGGGCTCGGGAGCGGGCTCAGAGGACGCGGACGGCGCCCGTCGGCCTGTCGTAGCTCAGGTTGCGCTCGACGATGCCCGTGCTGGGGTTCTGCGCGCCGACGAACTTGCCGCCGCCGACGTAGATGGCGACGTGGTAGGCGCTGCCCTTGGAGCCCCAGTACAGGATGTCGCCCGGCTGAAGGGCGTTCAGGGAGACCGAGGTGCCGGCCGAGGACTGCGCCTGGGACATGCGCGGCAGGGAGATGCCGGCCTGGCGGTAGGCGGCCTGGACGAGGCCGGAGCAGTCGAAGGAGGACGGGCCGGTGCCACCCATGACGTAGGCCTTGCCGACCTGCGCGCGGGCGAAGTTGACGATGGCGGCGGCGGAGCCGGTCGCCGGGGCCGTCACGGTGCCGGTGCCCTGGGGGGCCTTGGCGGCGGCCGAGGTGCTCTTGAGGGAGGTGCGGTCGGAGTCGCGGGTGGCGCGCTCGGCCTCGGCCTTGCGGTCCGCCTCCTCCTTCGCCTTCTTCTCGGCGGCCTTCTGGGCCGTTTCCTTGGCCTGCTTCGCCTCGGCGGCGGCGCCGGTACGGGCGCTCTCCTCCTGGGCGGTCAGTTCGCCTTCCACGGCGGCCAGACGGGTGTTCTCGGCGGCCGTGGTGACGGCGGAGGAGACCTCGGCCGCCAGGTCCAGGTTCAGGACCGGCATTTCGAGCGTCGTCTCGGCCACGGGCTCGGACGGGGACGCGCTCGCGGTGCCGGCCATGGCCAGGGTGCTGAGGACGCCACCGGCAACTCCGGCGCGGACCGCGAGCTTCGAGGCGCTGCGGCGGGGCTTCCGGTGGCTGGGTATGTGAGCGGTGTGGGACATGAGAACAACCGCTATCAGGGCGTCAGGGTTCCCTTCAAGAAACGTGGGGTGCGCCACAGTTGCTCGCGAAGCGCGCGAACCGGGCGCGTCCCGCCTCTTATTGACGCCGTAACGGGCGAAACGGACACGCTCTCACAAGCCTGTGATCATGGGGTTTCAGAATTTAGTCCGAATTGATCCACGGACTACCATCCCGCTGCACTGATGGCCAAGCCCGCTTTCGGAACGCCTGATTCATAGTGGCGCAGGTCACAGGAGGATCACGCCATGCGGACCCTGTGGCCGGCTCGTGACCTTCCTGTGAAGCGCCCCGGGGCGGCTCGTGAACGGATGCACGCACTCGGCGGTCCGCCGCGCCGTCCCCGCCCCGCGTCCACCTCCGTACGCGGGCCCTCCCCCGACCGGGCGACGCGGATTCCCTTACCACCGGTGGGGCTTCCAGGCCAATTTGCCTGCACCGGCCACCGTTTGATAGAGCGGCGCGCCCTTCACCTGCGGGAACGGGCTCGAATGTCACCTTTGGTGATCATGCGGCTGCTTCGCGTACGAAGATCACCACTCATCGGGCTTCATGATCGTTCGTCAGGTGGTGGAGATCACAAACTCGGTGTTGTTACCCGTGTCGCAGATCACAGACGAGCAGGCATAAGATGCGCACCAGTCCGGCTTGTGAACTGCCTCACATGCAGCGCTTGATCAAGAGCGTCGTCTTCGCGAGGCGGGACACGCGGCGCCGGCGGCGGTCCAACGGTCAAGGACGACTGGAAGGAGCGAGGAGCGTGAATGCGTACGCGCCCATCCTCGTGCTCGGCGCCCTCGGCGCAGGGTTTGCGATCTTCTCCGTGGTCATGGCCACGCTGATCGGTCCAAAAAGGTACAACCGGGCGAAGCTCGAAGCCTACGAGTGCGGTATCGAGCCCACGCCGACGCCGGCCGGCGGCGGCCGCTTCCCGATCAAGTACTACCTGACGGCGATGCTCTTCATCGTCTTCGACATCGAGGTTGTCTTCCTCTACCCCTGGGCCGTCACCTTCGACTCCCTGGGGATCTTCGGGCTCGTCGAGATGCTGCTCTTCGTGCTCACCGTCTTCGTCGCCTACGCCTACGTCTGGCGCCGCGGCGGCCTGGAATGGGACTGAGGGGCTGAATTTCCCATGGGACTGGAAGAGAAGCTGCCGAGCGGCTTTCTGCTGACCACCGTCGAACAGGCCGCGGGATGGGTGCGCAAGTCGTCCGTCTTCCCGGCGACCTTCGGCCTCGCCTGCTGCGCCATCGAGATGATGACGACCGGAGCGGGCCGCTACGACCTGGCCCGCTTCGGCATGGAGGTCTTCCGCGGCTCCCCGCGCCAGGCCGACCTCATGATCGTGGCCGGACGGGTCAGCCAGAAGATGGCGCCGGTGCTGCGCCAGGTGTACGACCAGATGCCCGCTCCCAAATGGGTCATCTCCATGGGGGTTTGTGCGTCTTCAGGCGGAATGTTCAACAACTACGCGATCGTCCAGGGCGTCGACCACATCGTCCCGGTGGACATCTACCTCCCCGGCTGCCCGCCCCGCCCCGAGATGCTGATGGACGCGATCCTCAAGCTCCACCAGAAGATCCAGGGCGGAAAGCTCGGCGTGAACCGGGAGGAAGCGGCCCGCGAGGCGGAGGCGGCGGCCCTCAAGGCGCTCCCCACGATCGAGATGAAGGGGCTGCTCCGGTGAGCGAGACCCAACAGCCGCGAGGCGGCGACGGCAGCGACACCCCCGGCACCGACGGCGGCGGCCTGCCCGCCCCGCGCGCCCAGGGACCCGAGGTCATCGGCGTCCGCAAGGGCATGTTCGGCGCCGCGGGCGGCGGGGACACCAGCGGCTACGGCGGCCTGGTGCGGACCGTCGCCCTGCCCGGCGCCACCAGCCGACCGTACGGCTCCTGGTTCGACGAGGTGGCCGACGAACTCGAAGGCGCCCTGGAGGAACAGGACCTGCTCCCGGAGAACGCCATCGAGAAGACGGTCGTCGACCGGGGCGAGCTCACCTTCCACATCGCCCGCGAGCACCTCCTGCGGGTCGCGCGGACCCTGCGCGACGACCCCGCCCTGCGCTTCGAGCTGTGCACCGGCGTCAGCGGGGTCCACTTCCCCGGGGACAAGGGCCGCGAACTGCACGCCGTCTACCACCTGCGCTCGCTCACCCACGGCCGGATCGTGCGGCTGGAGGTGTCCGTACCGGACGCCGACCCGCACGTCCCCTCGCTCGTCTCCGTCTACCCGACCAACGACTGGCACGAGCGCGAGGCCTACGACTTCTTCGGCCTGGTCTTCGACGGGCACCCGGCCCTCACCCGGATCATGATGCCGGACGACTGGCAGGGCTTCCCGCAGCGCAAGGACTACCCGCTCGGCGGCATCCCCGTCGAGTACAAGGGTGCCCAGATCCCGGCTCCCGACCAGCGGAGGTCGTACAGCTGATGTCCCCCACCACGAACGACGCAGGCAGCCACTCCTCCGCCCGCGAGACCACCGAGGGCACCGTCTACACCGTCACCGGCGGCGACTGGGACGAGATCGTCCAGTCGGCGGCCAAGGCGGACGACGAGCGGATCGTCGTCAACATGGGCCCGCAGCACCCGTCCACCCACGGCGTGCTGCGGCTGATCCTGGAGATCGACGGCGAGACGGTCACCGAGGCCCGCTGCGGCATCGGCTACCTCCACACCGGAATCGAGAAGAACCTCGAATTCCGCAACTGGACGCAGGGCACCACCTTCGTCACGCGCATGGACTACCTCACGCCGTTCTTCAACGAGACGGCTTACTGCCTCGGCGTCGAGAAGCTCCTCGGCATCACCGACCAGATCCCGGACCGCGCCACCGTCGTCCGCGTCCTGCTGATGGAGCTCAACAGGCTCTCCTCCCACCTGGTCTGCATCGCCACCGGCGGCATGGAGCTGGGCGCCACCACGATCATGATCTACGGCTTCCGCGACCGCGAGCTGATCCTCGACATCTTCGAGCTGATCACCGGGCTGCGCATGAACCACGCGTTCGTCCGTCCCGGCGGCCTCGCCCAGGACCTCCCCCCGGGCGCCGTCGACCAGCTGCGCGAGTTCGTGAAGACCATGAAGAAGAACCTGCCGGAGTACGACAAGCTCGCCACCGGCAACCCCATCTTCAAGGCCCGCATGCAGGACGTCGGCTACCTCGACCTCTCCGGCTGCATGGCGCTCGGCGCCACCGGCCCGATCCTGCGCTCCGCCGGCCTGCCGCACGACCTGCGCAAGTCGGACCCGTACTGCGGCTACGAGACCTACGAGTTCGACGTGCCGACCACCGAGACCTGCGACTCCTACGGGCGGTTCCTGATCCGCCTGGAGGAGATGCGCCAGTCGCTGCGGATCGTCGAGCAGTGCCTGGAGCGGCTGGAGCCCGGGCCGGTGATGGTCGCCGACAAGAAGATCGCCTGGCCGGCGCAGCTCGCCATGGGCCCCGACGGCCTCGGCAACTCGCTCGACCACATCAGGAACATCATGGGCACCTCCATGGAAGCCCTCATCCACCACTTCAAGCTGGTGACCGAGGGCTTCCGGGTGCCCGCCGGGCAGGCGTACGCGGCCGTCGAGTCACCCAAGGGCGAGCTCGGCGTCCACGTCGTGTCCGACGGCGGCACCCGCCCCTACCGGGTCCACTTCCGCGACCCGTCCTTCACCAACCTGCAGGCCATGGCCGCGATGTGCGAGGGCGGCCAGGTCGCCGACGTCATCGTCGCCGTCGCCTCCATCGACCCCGTGATGGGAGGCGTCGACCGATGACCGCCAGTCCTGAGAACCGAGGGGTCTCGCTGGGCATGCCCCAGCTGCCCGCCCCCGACTTCCCGGCGGAGGTGCGCGCACGCCTCGAAGCGGACGCGAAGGAAGTCGTCGCCCGCTACCCCGACAGCCGCTCCGCGCTGCTCCCGCTGCTGCACCTGTGCCAGTCGGAGGAGGGCCACGTCTCCAAGACCGGCATCCGCTTCTGCGCCGAGACCCTGGGCCTGACCACCGCCGAGGTCACGGCCGTCGCGACCTTCTACACGATGTACCGGCGGGGGCCCTCGGGCGACTACCAGGTCGGCGTCTGCACCAACACCCTGTGCGCGGTCATGGGCGGCGACGCCATCTTCGAGGAGCTCAAGGAACACCTCGGGGTCGGCAACAACGAGACCACCCCCGACGGCAAGGTCACGCTGGAGCACATCGAGTGCAACGCGGCCTGCGACTACGCCCCCGTGGTGATGGTCAACTGGGAGTTCTTCGACAACCAGACCCCCGAATCCGCCAAGGCCCTGGTCGACGACCTGCTGGCCGGCCGCGAGGTCGCCCCGACCCGGGGCGCGCCGCTGTGCACGTACAAGGAGACCGCCCGGATCCTCGCCGGCTTCCCCGACGAGCGCGCGGGCGCCGTCGAGGCGAGCGGCGGCGCCGGACCGGCCTCCCTGATCGGCCTGCGCATCGCCCGCGGCGAATCCCCGCACACCCCGATCGTCCACCCGCGCGGCGAGACCCGTACCGAGGGAGGGGAGTGATGAGCGTGTCCTCCAAGGAAAGTCATGGGGGCACCTCCCAGCCGGAGGCTGGGGGAGGCACCAGCCCGGAGAAGCTGCTGGCCCCGGTCCTGTCCGCCTTCTGGGACGAACCCGAATCGTGGACGCTGGAGACCTACCGGCGCCACGAGGGCTACGAGGGCCTGCGCAAGGTCCTCGCGATGACGCCCGACGAAGTGATCGCCTACGTGAAGGACTCGGGTCTGCGCGGACGCGGCGGCGCGGGCTTCCCCACCGGCATGAAGTGGCAGTTCATCCCGCAGGGCGACGGCAAGCCGCACTACCTCGTCGTCAACGCCGACGAGTCGGAGCCGGGAACCTGCAAGGACATCCCCCTCCTCTTCGCCAACCCGCACTCCCTCATCGAGGGAATGATCATCGCCTGCTACGCGATCCGCTCGCAGCACGCCTTCATCTACCTGCGCGGCGAGGTCGTACCGGTCCTGCGGCGCCTGCACGAGGCCGTGCGCGAGGCGTACGAGGCCGGATACCTCGGCAAGGACATCCTCGGCAAGGGACTCGACCTCGACATCACCGTGCACGCGGGCGCGGGCGCCTACATCTGCGGCGAGGAGACGGCACTGCTCGACTCCCTCGAAGGCCGGCGCGGCCAGCCCCGGCTCCGTCCCCCCTTCCCCGCCGTCGAGGGGCTCTACGCCTGCCCCACTGTCGTCAACAACGTCGAGTCCATCGCCTCGGTTCCCGCGATCCTGAACAAGGGCAAGGACTGGTTCAAGGCGATGGGCACCGAGAAGTCCCCCGGCTTCACGCTGTACTCGCTCTCCGGCCACGTCGCCGGACCCGGCCAGTACGAGGCCCCCCTCGGCATCACCCTGCGCCAGCTCCTCGACATGAGCGGCGGCATGCGGCCCGGGCACCGGCTGAAGTTCTGGACCCCCGGCGGCTCCTCCACCCCCATGTTCACCGACGAGCACCTCGACGTCCCCCTGGACTACGAGGGCGTCGGCGCCGCCGGCTCCATGCTCGGCACCAAGGCCCTCCAGTGCTTCGACGAGACCACCTGCGTGGTGCGGGCCGTCACCCGGTGGACCGAGTTCTACGCCCACGAGTCCTGCGGCAAGTGCACACCCTGCCGCGAAGGCACCTACTGGCTGGTCCAGCTGCTACGCGACATCGAGGCCGGCAAGGGCGTCATGTCCGACCTCGACAAGCTGAACGACATCGCCGACAACATCAACGGCAAGTCCTTCTGCGCCCTCGGCGACGGTGCGGCCAGCCCGATCTTCTCCTCGCTCAAGTACTTCCGCGAGGAGTACGAGCAGCACGTCACGGGCAAGGGCTGCCCCTTCGACCCCAGGAAGTCGACCCTCTGGGCCGACACGGAGGTGAACGCATGACCGTCACCACTACGGCCGCCTCCGGGGGAGGAGCGGCCGTCCCGCCGGAGGACCTGGTCTCGCTGACCATCGACGGCGTCGAGCTCTCCGTGCCCAAGGGCACCCTCGTCATCCGCGCCGCCGAACAGCTCGGCATCGAGATCCCCCGCTTCTGCGACCACCCCCTCCTGCCCCCGGCCGGCGCCTGCCGCCAGTGCATCGTCGAGGTCGAGGGCCAGCGCAAGCCGATGGCCTCCTGCACCATCACCTGCACCGACGGCATGGTCGTCAAGACCCAGCTGACCTCCGAGGTCGCCGACAAGGCCCAGCGCGGGGTGATGGAGCTGCTGCTCATCAACCACCCGCTGGACTGCCCCGTCTGCGACAAGGGCGGCGAGTGCCCGCTGCAGAACCAGGCGATGTCCCACGGCAACGCCGAATCCCGCTTCGAGGGCAGGAAGCGCACCTACGAGAAGCCCGTCCCGATCTCCACCCAGGTCCTGCTGGACCGCGAGCGGTGCGTACTCTGCGCCCGCTGCACCCGCTTCTCCAACGAGATCGCCGGCGACCCGATGATCGAGCTGCTGGAACGCGGCGCCCTCCAGCAGGTCGGCACCGGCGAGGACGACCCCTTCGAGTCGTACTTCTCCGGCAACACAATCCAGATCTGCCCGGTCGGCGCCCTCACCTCGGCCGCGTACCGGTTCCGCTCCCGCCCCTTCGACCTCGTCTCCTCCCCGAGCGTGTGCGAGCACTGCGCGGGCGGCTGCGCGACCCGTACCGACCACCGCCGCGGCAAGGTGCTGCGGCGCCTCGCCGCGGAGGACCCCGAGGTCAACGAGGAGTGGGTCTGCGACAAGGGCCGCTTCGCGTTCCGCTACGCCCAGCGCCCGGACCGGCTGACCACCCCGCTGGTGCGCAGCGCCGCCGGGGTGCTGGAGCCGGCGAGCTGGCCCGAGGCCCTGGAGGCCGCGGCCAATGGGCTCGCAGCCGCCCGCGGCCGGGCCGGCGTTCTCACCGGCGGCCGGCTCGCCGTCGAGGACGCCTACGCGTACGCCAAGTTCGCCCGAGTCGTGCTCGACACCAACGACATCGACTTCCGGGCCCGCGTGCACAGCGCCGAGGAGGCCGACTTCCTGGCCGCCACCGTCGCCGGCACCGGCAAGGACCTCGACGGCGACGGCGTCACCTACACCTCGCTGGAGGCGGCGCCCGCGGTGCTGCTCGCCGGCATCGAGGCCGAGGAGGAGGCCCCCGGCGTCTTCCTGCGGCTGCGCAAGGCCCACCGCCGGCACAAGCAGCGGACCTTCGCCCTCGCCCCCTTCGCCACCCGCGGACTGCAGAAGGCCGGCGGCACCCTCCTCGCCGCCGCCCCAGGCACCGAGCCCGACTGGCTCGACGCGCTGTCCTCACGGACCGGCCTGGAGGCGGGCGGCGCCGACGCCGCCGAGGCACTGCGCGCGCCGGGCGCCGTCATCGTCGTGGGGGAGCGGCTCGCCGGGGTGCCCGGCGCGCTGACCTCCGCCGTACGGGCGGCCGCCGCGACGGGCGCGAAACTGGTGTGGATCCCGCGCCGGGCCGGGGAGCGGGCGGCCGTCGAGGCCGGCGCGCTGCCGTCCCTGCTGCCGGGCGGGCGCCCCGCGACCGACCCGCGGGCCCGCGACGAGGTCGCCGCCGCCTGGGGCCTGGACGAACTCCCGCACCGCTACGGCCGCGACACCGGCCAGATCGTCGAAGCCGCCGCCACCCGGGAGTTGTCCGCCCTGCTGGTCGCGGGCGTCGAGGTCACCGACCTGCCGGACCCGGCCCGCGCCCGGACCGCCCTCCAGGAGGCGTTCGTGGTCTCCCTGGAGCTGCGGCCCTCCGAGGTCACCGACCACGCGGACGTGGTCCTGCCGGTCGCCGCGGTCGCCGAGAAGGCGGGCGCGTTCATCAACTGGGAGGGCCGGGTCCGGCCGTTCGAGGCCGCGCTCAAGCCCGACCAGATGACCCGCCGGCTCGCCCCGGCCGACGCCCGCGTGCTGCACATGCTGGCCGACGCCGCCGACCGGCCGATCGCCCTGCCCGACGTGCACGCCGTACGCCGGGAGCTGGAGCGGCTCGGCCCCTGGGAGGGCGGACTCGCCGCCGAGCAGTCCACCGACCCGGTGCCGCTGCCCCGGGCCGGCGCCGGCGAGGCGGTCCTCGCCGGCCACCGGCTCCTCCTCGACCAGGGCCGGCTCCAGGAGGGCGACGAGGCGCTGGCCGGCACCCGCCACGAGGCGAGCGCCCGGCTGTCGGCCGCCACGGCCGCCGAAGCGGGCGTCAAGGACGGCGACGTCCTCGCGGTAACCGGCCCCGCCGGCACCGTGGAACTCCCGCTCCGGATCACCGACATGCCCGACCGCGTCGTCTGGCTCCCGCTGAACTCCACCGGCTCCGGCGTCCTCGCCGACACCGGAGCCCGCCCGGGCACCCTCGTACGCATCGGCCCGGCGACCCCGGCCGGCGCAGGCGACACCACTGCGGAGGTGGGCGCGTGAACACCGTTCAACTCGCTGCCGAGGACCTGTCCCTCTTCGGACGGGACGTCTGGTGGCTCGTCCTCCTCAAGGCGGTGTTCTGCTTCGCCTTCCTGATGGTGACGGTGCTCTTCTCCATCGTGTGGGAGCGCAAGGTCGTCGCCTGGATGCAGCTGCGCATCGGCCCCAACCGGCACGGCCCCTGGGGCATGCTCCAGTCGCTCGCCGACGGCGTGAAGCTGATGCTCAAGGAAGACATCGTCGTCAAGCGGGCCGACAAGGTCGTCTACGTCCTGGCCCCGATCATCGCGGCGATCCCGGCCTTCATGGCCATCGCGGTGATCCCCTTCGGCCCGGCCGGCAACGAGGTCTCCATCTTCGGCCAGCGCACCTCGATGCAGCTGACCGACCTGCCCATCGCGATGCTCTACATCCTCGCGGTGGCCTCGGTCGGCATCTACGGCATCGTCCTGGCGGGCTGGTCCTCCGGTTCGACCTATCCGCTGCTCGGCGGCCTGCGCTCCTGCGCGCAGATGATCTCCTACGAGATCGCGATGGGCGCGGCCTTCGCGTCGGTCTTCCTCTACTCCGGGTCGATGTCGACCTCGGCGATCGTGGAGGCCCAGCAGGACCGCTGGTTCATCGTGCTGCTGCCGGTGTCCTTCATCATCTACGTCGTCACCATGGTCGGCGAGACGAACCGCGCCCCCTTCGACATGCCGGAGTCCGAGGGCGACCTCGTCGGCGGCTTCAACACCGAGTACTCGTCGATCAAGTTCGCGCTGTTCATGCTGGCCGAGTACGTCAACATGGTCACGGTCTCGGCGGTCTCGGTCACCCTGTTCCTGGGCGGCTGGCGGGCCCCGTACCCGATCAGCTCCTTCTGGGAGGGCGCCAACCACGGCTGGTGGCCGCTGCTCTGGTTCGTCCTGAAGGTGCAGCTGCTCCTCTTCTTCTTCATCTGGCTGCGCGGCACGCTCCCCCGCGTGCGCTACGACCAGCTGATGAAGCTCGGCTGGAAGGTCCTGATCCCGGTCTCCGTGGTCTGGCTGATGATGGTCGCCACCGTCCGGGCCCTGCGCAACGAGGCGTACGAGATCGCGGACATCGCCCTCTACGTCGGCGGTGCCGTCGTGGCGATCCTGCTGCTCTCCCTCGTCGCCGACGTCTTCCGCGACCGGCGCGAGAAGGCCGCGGCCGCGGAGGCGGCCAAGGACACCGAGCCCTTCGACCCGCTGGCGGGCGGCTTCCCCGTACCGCCCAAGCCCGGCCAGCACCTGGCACCCGTACCGCGCAGGCGGCCCCGCAGCGAGCGGGAGCTGATCGCCAGCGGCGGAACGAACCCCGACAGCGACCGAGAGGAGGCTTGAGAAATGTCTGACGAGAAGTGGCAGAACCCGGTGGCCGGCTTCGGCGTGACCTTCAAGGCCATGTTCAAGAAGCGCCTCACCGAGCAGTACCCGGAGCAGCAGAAGACGACCGCCCCGCGCTTCCACGGACGGCATCAGCTCAACCGGCACCCCGACGGTCTGGAGAAGTGCATCGGGTGCGAGCTGTGCGCCTGGGCCTGTCCCGCCGACGCCATCTACGTCGAAGGCGCGGACAACACCGAGGAGGAGCGCTACTCCCCGGGCGAGCGGTACGGCCGCGTCTACCAGATCAACTACGCCCGCTGCATCCTGTGCGGGCTGTGCGTCGAGGCGTGCCCGACCCGGGCGCTGACCATGACGAACGAGTTCGAACTGGCCGACGCCAGCCGCGAGTCGCTCATCTACACCAAGGAGCAGCTGCTCGCCGGGCTGAGCGAGGGCATGGTCGAGGCCCCGCACTCGATCTTCCCCGGCACCGACGAGCAGGACTACTACCGCGGACTGGTGACGGGGGCCGCCCCGGGCACGGTCCGGCAGGTGGCGGTCTCCAAGGGCGAGGAGCCGGCGGACGCGGCCGGCGGCACCGCGGCGGAGGTGGGGGCATGAGCGCCATCGCCGCGACCGCCACCTCCGGCGGTGAGGCCGTGCAGTTCTGGATCCTCGGCACGATCGCCGTCATCGGCGCGCTGGCCACGATCCTCATGAAGAGGGCCGTGCACAGCGCACTCAGCCTCGCCGGGACGATGATCATCCTGGCCGTCTTCTACCTCGCCAACGGTGCGTACTTCCTGGGCGTCGTCCAGGTCATCGTCTACACCGGCGCGATCATGATGCTCTTCCTCTTCGTGGTCATGCTCGTCGGCGTCACCGCCGCCGACTCCCTGAAGGAGACCATCAAGGGCCAGCGCTGGCTGGCCGTCCTGTGCGGCCTCGGCTTCGGCATCCTGCTGTTCGCCGGGATCGGGCACGCCGGACTGGGCCAGTTCAACGGACTCGGCCGGATCAACTCCGCCGGGCACGTCGAGGGCCTGGCGCAGCTGATCTTCACCAAGTACGTCTTCGCCTTCGAGATCACCGGCGCGCTGCTGATCACCGCAGCCGTCGGCGCGATGGTGCTCACCCACCGCGAGCGCACCGAACGGGCCGCGACCCAGCGTGAGCTGGCCGAGCGCCGCGTACGCGAGGGCGTGCAGCTCCCGCCGCTGCCCGCGCCCGGCGTCTACGCCCGGCACAACGCGGTGGACGTGCCCGGCCTGCTGCCGGACGGCACCCCGTCCGAGCTGACCGTCAGCAAGACGCTGCGCGCCCGCGGCCAGATCCGCGACGTCTCCGGCGAGGCGCTCGACGACCTCAAGGCGCTGGAGCAGCGCTCCGCGGAGCGCCTCGGCCGTGAGGAGGCCTCGAAGTGAATCCGGTCAACTACCTGTACCTGGCGGCCCTGCTGTTCACCATCGGCGCCACCGGAGTGCTGATCCGCAGGAACGCGATCGTGCTGTTCATGTGCGTCGAGCTGATGCTCAACGCCTGCAACCTCGCCTTCGTCGCGTTCTCGCGGATGCACGGCAACCTCGACGGCCAGATCATCGCCTTCTTCACGATGGTCGTCGCCGCCGCGGAGGTCGTGGTCGGCCTGGCGATCATCGTGTCGCTGTTCCGTACCCGCCACTCGGCCTCGGTCGACGACGCCAGCCTGATGAAGCTGTAAGGGGTCGCTGTGGAGAACCTGATTGCGCTGCTGATCGCGGCGCCCCTGCTCGGAGCGGTGGTGCTGCTCTGCGGCGGCCGCCGCCTCGACAAGACCGGCCACTGGCTCGGGACGCTGCTCGCGGCCGTCTCCTTCGGGATCGGCGTCGTGCTGTTCGCCGACATGCTGGGGCGCGGCGCCGACGACCGGACGCTGACGCAGCACCTGTACACCTGGATCCCCGTCGAGGGATTCCAGGCGGACATGGCCTTCCAGCTGGACCAGCTGTCGATGACCTTCGTCCTGCTGATCTCGGGCGTCGGCACGCTCATCCACGTGTACTCGATCGGGTACATGGAGCACGACGAGCGCCGCCGCCGCTTCTTCGGCTACCTCAACCTGTTCGTCGCGGCCATGCTGCTGCTGGTCCTCGCCGACAACTACCTGCTGCTGTACTTCGGCTGGGAGGGCGTCGGCCTCGCCTCGTACCTGCTGATCGGCTTCTGGCAGCACAAGCCCAGCGCGGCCACCGCCGCGAAGAAGGCCTTCCTGGTCAACCGCGTCGGCGACATGGGCCTGTCGATCGCGATCATGCTGATGTTCACCACGTTCGGGACCTTCGCCTTCACGCCGGTGTTCGGCGCGGTCGGGGAGACCTCGGAGGGCATGCTCACCGCCATCGGCCTGATGCTGCTGCTGGCCGCCTGCGGCAAGTCGGCGCAGGTGCCGCTGCAGTCCTGGCTCGGGGACGCGATGGAGGGCCCGACCCCGGTCTCGGCCCTCATCCACGCCGCCACCATGGTGACCGCCGGCGTCTACCTGATCGTCCGCTCCGCGGCGGTCTTCAACGGCGCACCGGACGCGCAGCTGGTCGTCACCGTCGTGGGCGCGGTCACGCTGCTCTTCGGTGCGATCGTCGGTTGCGCGAAGGACGACATCAAGAAGGCCCTGGCCGGCTCGACGATGTCGCAGATCGGCTACATGATCCTCGCCGCGGGCCTCGGTCCGATCGGGTACGTCTTCGCGATCATGCACCTGGTGACGCACGGCTTCTTCAAGGCCGGTCTCTTCCTCGGCGCGGGTTCCGTGATGCACGGGATGAACGACGAGGTCGACATGCGCAAGTACGGGGGCCTGCGGAAGTACATGCCGGTCACCTTCGTCACCTTCGGCCTCGGCTATCTGGCGATCATCGGCTTCCCGGGCCTGTCCGGCTTCTTCTCCAAGGACATGATCATCGAGGCGGCGTTCGCGAAGGGCGGCACCGAGGGCTGGATCCTCGGCGGGGTCACCCTGCTGGGCGCCGGCATCACCGCCTTCTACATGACCCGCGTCATGCTCCTCACCTTCTTCGGCGAGAAGCGCTGGCAGCCCGACGCGGACGGCCACGAGCCGCACCCGCACGAGTCCCCGAAGTCCATGACCATCCCGATGGTCATCCTCGCCTTCGGCTCGGTCTTCGCCGGCGGCTTCTTCGAGATCGGCGAGCGCTTCCTGACCTGGCTGGAGCCCGTCACCGGCTACTCGCACGGCAACCCGCCGGTCAGCGCCATGACGGTCACCGCGGCCACCATGGTGATGCTCCTCGCGGGCGTCGGCACCGCCTGGGCCATGTACGGCAAGCGGCCCGTCCCGGTCGTCGCCCCGCGCGGCTCCTTCCTCACCCGGGCGGCCCGCCGCGACCTGTACCAGGACGACTTCAACCACGTCGTGCTGGTGCGCGGCGGGGAGCACCTGACCCGCTCCCTCGTGTACGTCGACCACAGCCTGGTCGACGGCGTGGTCAACGGGACGGCCGCCTCGGTCGGCGGCCTCTCGGGCCGGCTGCGCAAGCTGCAGAACGGCTACGCCCGCAGCTACGCGGTCTCGATGTTCGGGGGAACGGCGATCCTGATCGCCGCGACCCTGCTGATGAGGGCGGTGTGACATGAACTTCCCGCTTCTGACGGTCACGGCCGCGGTGCCCGCGGTCGGCGCGATCCTCACGGCGGCCGTCCCGGCCGCCCGCCGGACCGCCGCCAAGTGGCTCGCGCTGCTCTTCTCGCTGGCGACACTGGCCCTGGCCGTACTCGTCGCCGTCCGCTTCGAACCGGGCGGCGACCGCTACCAGCTCACCGAATCCCGCCCCTGGATCGCCGACTTCGGCGTCCGCTACGAACTGGGTGTGGACGGGATCGGCGTGGTCCTCATCGGACTCACCGCGCTCCTGATCCCCTTCGTGATCGCGGCCGGCTGGCACGACGCCGACCCTCTGGAGACCAGCTCCAAGCGCTGGCGCCCGACCCAGGGCTTCTTCGCCCTGATCCTGATGGTCGAGGCGATGGTGATCATCTCCTTCGAGGCCACCGACGTCTTCCTCTTCTACATCTTCTTCGAAGCCATGCTCATCCCGATGTACTTCCTCATCGGCGGCTTCGGGGACCGGGCCCACAGCGGCTCCGACGAGAACGCGGCCGCCCAGCGCAGCTACGCGGCGGTCAAGTTCCTCCTCTACAACCTGGTCGGCGGCCTGATCATGCTGGCCGCCGTCATCGGCCTGTACGTGGTCGCCGGGAACTTCTCCCTCCAGGAGATCACCGCCGCCCGCGCCGCGGGCACCCTCGACATGGCGACCAACACCGAGCGGCTGCTGTTCCTCGGCTTCTTCTTCGCCTTCGCGGTGAAGGCCCCGCTGTGGCCGCTTCACACCTGGCTGCCGAACGCGATGGGCGAGTCCACCGCCCCGGTCGCCGTCCTGATCACCGCCGTCGTCGACAAGGTCGGCACCTTCGCGATGCTCCGCTTCTGCCTCGGGCTGTTCCCCGACGCCAGCAAGTGGGCCACGCCGGTGATCCTCGTACTCGCCCTGGTCTCCATCGTCTACGGAGCACTCGTGGCCGTGGGCCAGCGGGACATCAAGCGGCTGGTGGCCTACGCCTCCATCTCGCACTTCGGCTTCATCATCCTGGGCATCTTCGCGATGACCTCCCAGGGCCAGTCCGGCGCCACCCTTTACATGGTCAACCACGGCCTGTCGACGGCGGCGCTGATGCTGGTGGCCGGCTTCCTGATCTCGCGGCGCGGCTCCCGCCTCATCGCCGACTACGGCGGCGTCCAGAAGGTGGCCCCGGTCCTCGCCGGGACCTTCCTCATCGGCGGCCTCGCCACCCTCTCGCTGCCGGGCCTCGCACCCTTCGTCAGTGAGTTCCTGGTCCTGGTCGGCACGTTCGCCCGCTACCCGGTCGTCGGGATCATCGCCACCGTCGGCATCGTGCTGGCCGCGCTCTACACGCTCGTCCTGTACCAGCGCACGATGACCGGGCCCGTGAAGGAGGAGGTCCGCACCATGCCGGACCTGCGCCTGCGGGAGGTGCTGGTGGTCGCACCGCTGGTCGCGCTGCTGATCGGGCTGGGCGTCTACCCGAAGGTCCTCACGGACATCGTCAACCCGGCGGTGGAGCACACCATGTCGGACGTGAAGCAGACGGACCCGCAGCCCGAGGTGGCCGTCGAAGCCAAGAACGGGGAGGAGGCGAAGTGAGCACATCGACTTCCGCCCACAGCCTGTGGACACTGGCGGCCGACACCCCGGCCGACCGCATCCCGGCACCGGTCATCGAGTACGCACAGCTCGCTCCCACACTGATCGTGGTGGGCGCGGCCGTCGTCGGGATCCTCGTCGAGGCCTTCGTGCCCCGCCGGTCCCGCTACCACGTACAGGTCTTCCTGGCCGTCGCCGCGCTGGCCTCCGCCTTCGCGGCGGTGGTCGGCCTCGCGGCCGGCGGGTACGGCTCGTCCAAGGCCCAGGTCGCCGCGATGGGCGCCCTCGCCGTGGACGGCCCCGCGCTCTTCCTGCAGGGCACCATCCTGCTGGCCTCGGTCGTCGCCGTGTTCACCTTCGCCGAGCGGCGCCTGGACCCGGCCGCGCACGGCAACCGGGTCGACTCCTTCGCCGCCCAGGCGGCCTCGGTACCGGGCAGCGACAGCGAGAAGGCCGCCGTCAAGGCGGGCTTCACCACCACCGAGGTCTTCCCGCTGGCCCTGTTCGCGATCGCCGGCATGCTGATCTTCCCGGCGGCCAACGACCTGCTGACGCTGTTCGTCGCCCTGGAGGTCTTCTCCCTCCCGCTGTACCTGCTCTGCGCCGTCGCCCGCCGCCAGAGGCTGATGTCGCAGGAGGCCGCGGTGAAGTACTTCCTGCTGGGCGCCTTCTCCTCCGCCTTCCTCCTCTTCGGCATCGCGCTGCTCTACGGCTACGCGGGCTCCATGTCGTACGCGGTCATCGCCGACGTGGTCGACGGCACCGTCACGAAGATCGACCCGGCGCTGGCCGGCACCATGGGCAACGACGCGCTGCTGCTCATGGGCGGTGCGCTGATCCTCACGGGCCTGCTCTTCAAGGTCGGCGCGGTCCCCTTCCACATGTGGACCCCGGACGTCTACCAGGGCGCCCCGACCCCGGTCACCGGCTTCATGGCGGCGGCGACGAAGGTGGCCGCGTTCGGCGCGCTGCTGCGCCTGCTGTACGTGGTCCTGCCGGGGCTGCGCTGGGACTGGCGCCCGGTGATGTGGGCGGTGGCCATCGTGACGATGCTCGCGGGCGCGGTGATCGCCGTGACCCAGACGGACGTCAAGCGGCTCCTGGCGTACTCCTCCGTCGCGCACGCCGGCTTCATCCTGGCCGGTGTGATCGCCACCTCGGCGGAGGGCGTCCAGTCCGTCCTCTTCTACCTGCTCGCCTACTCCTTCGTGACGATCGGCGCGTTCGCGGTGGTCACGCTGGTGCGCGACGCGGGCGGCGAGGCGACTCACCTGTCCAAGTGGGCCGGTCTGGGGCGGCGTTCGCCGCTGACGGCGGCCGTGTTCGCGGTGTTCCTGCTGGCCTTCGCCGGCATCCCGCTGACGTCGGGCTTCACCGGCAAGTTCGCCGTGTTCAGCGCGGCGGCCGAGGGCGGCGCGGGCGCGCTGGTCGTGATCGGTGTCCTGTCGTCCGCGATCGCCGCGTTCTTCTACATCCGGGTGATCGTCCTGATGTTCTTCAGCGAGCCGAAGGCCGACGGCCCGACGGTGGCGGTTCCGTCGCCGCTGACGATGACGACCATCGCGGTGGGCGTCGCGGTCACCCTGGTCCTGGGCCTGGCCCCGCAGTACTTCCTGGACCTGGCGGGCCAGGCGAGCACCTTCGTCCGCTGACCGGTCCGCCGCACAACCCAGGGCCCGGCCCCCTTCGGGGGGGCCGGGCCCTGGGTTGTGTGCGGGGCTACTCGGGCAGCCCCTTCGGCTTGATGGTGGTGAGGTCGAGGTCGATGGGGAAGGGCACCGACACCTTCAGCCGGTCGTGGAAGATGCCCGTTGCGACGTAGGCACGCGTGGCCGGTTCGAGCTCGAACACGTAGACCACCGCCCGGTCGTCCTTGTTCTCGACCCGCCAGTAGTGGGGGATTCCCGCCCGGGCGTATTTGGCCGGCTTGGTCTCGCGGTCCCTGCCGATCGAATCAGGAGAGACGACCTCGATGGCCAGCCGGACGGAGGCGGCGGGGACCCGTGTCTGCTGCTCGGTGCCCTGGGCCAGTTCCTCGTCGACGACGAGGATGTCCGGCTCGGGCCGGTTCCCCCGGTCGATGTCGACGGTGAACTCTCGCATCACTTCGAGTCCGTCCGGAACCAGTGATTCGAGTTGCCATTCGAAGAATCGCAGGGCTCGCATGTGGAAACGGGTTTGCGGACTCACGAAGATCAGGCTCCCGTCGATCAGCTCCGTGTGCGGAGGCAGGTTGGGAAGCCGGTCAAGGTCGTCGGCCGTCCACCCGCCCGCGGGCGGGACGGGCCAGTGCTGGGCGGGCTCCTGCTCAGGGGTCCCGGGATCGACGCTCATCGGTAGTGCTCCCATGCCACGGAGTCTCGCGAGTTCGACCAGCGTATCGCCCGGGATTTCCGAAGAGACCGCCCTCACGGGTGAGGCATATGCGCGCGGCACTTGACCGCACGGGTCGGCGCCGACTAATGGCCGTGCGCGTTGGCGGCGGCGGCCGGCTTGCCCGGGGTGGGAGCCTTGTGCGGGCAGGTCAGGGCCGGGTTCCAGTTGTGGAAGCGGCCGGCCGGGTTCTTCTTGTACGCCCACATGTGCAGGTCGTAGTGCTTGGGCATGCCCGCCCAGTGGCCCGGCATCGGCCCGTCGAACGGCAGCCCGAACATGCTCGGCCGGTCGTCGGCGGTCTTCAGGTCCTGGTCCCGGTCGGTGGCCATCCACTCCACCGTCTCCAGCCGGCGGCGGCCGTTCTTGTCCTTCTCCCGGCTGTAGAGGAGCGCGGTGGGCCGCGCGGGGTCCATCGAGCCCCAGTTGGCCTGCTTGACGTAGTGGTAGTTCATGGCACCGACCCCGAACGGGTTGGTCATGCACTCCGCGCCCTTCGGGACGTACCCGTCCTTGAGGGCCTCCCGCTCGTCCGCGTACCTGGCGGTCGCCGCCATCGCCGTCGCCATGTCCCGCATGGCCTTCGCGTTGCGCGGATCCGGCGCGGGCCCCTCGACCGCCTGGGCCGGGGCCACGGCGGTCAGTCCGAGGGTCACGGCGGCCGCGCAGGTGACGACGGACTTCAGGGTGCGCAGGGTCATGGCGGCTCCTCGCGGTGGGGGTACGGGGTACGGGTTCCCGACCCCGCTCGTCCGTCCACCATCCCGGTCCGCCCCGCCCGCCGCACGCCGCGCGCCTCCGAACGGGCGGGTCGGGCCCGTCCGGAGACGCGGGGCAGAAGAAGAGCGGCCAGGGGTGTCGTCGAAGTCCCGTCTGGGTGGCGGGGCCCGGCACGCACGCTCTCACGGGCGGCCGACGCCACTTTGACGACACCCCTAGGCGGCGCCCACGATGCGGCCCACGACCTCGCCGAGGCCGACACGCGTGCCGTCCGGGCCCGGGGCCCAGGCGGTCAGGGTGACGGTGTCCCCGTCCTCCAGGAAGGTGCGCTTGCCGTCGGCGAGCTCGATGGCGTCGCGGCCGTTCCAGGTGAGCTCCAGCAGCGAACCGCGCTGGCCCACCTCGGGCCCGCTGACGGTGCCCGAGCCGAAGACGTCCCCGGTGCGCAGGGAGGCGCCGTTGACGGTCATGTGGGCGAGCTGCTGGGCGGCCGTCCAGTACATCGTCGCGAACGGCGGCTGAGCCACCTCCTGCCCGTTGACGGCGACGCTGATGTGAAGGTCGAAGCCGCCGGGGCGGTCGACGGCCGTGTCGTCCAGGTAGGGCAGGAGCGGGAAGTCCCGGGCGGGCGGGGTGACGCGGGCGGCGTCCAGGGCCTCCAGGGGGGTCACCCACGCGGAGACGGAGGTGGCGAAGGACTTGCCGAGGAAGGGGCCGAGTGGTACGTACTCCCAGGCCTGGATGTCGCGCGCCGACCAGTCGTTGAGCAGGAACAGCCCGAAGACGTGGTCCTCGAACGCCCCCAGCGGCACCGGGCGGCCCAGCTCGGACGGGGCGCCGACGACGAAGCCGACCTCGGCCTCGATGTCGAGCTTGACGGACGGCCCGAAGACGGGCGCCGGGTCGGTGGGCGCCTTGCGCTGGCCGGAGGGCCGTACGACGTCGGTGCCGGAGACCACGATCGTGCCGGAGCGGCCGTGGTAACCGATCGGCAGGTGCTTCCAGTTGGGCGTCAGCGCGTCGCCGTCCGGGCGGAACATCCGCCCGACGTTGGTCGCGTGGTGCTCGCTCGCGTAGAAGTCGACGTAGTCGGCGACCTCGTAGGGCAGGTGCAGCGTGACCTCGTCCAGCGGCAGCAGGTGCGGCTCGACCGTGGGGCGGTGGCCGGGGTCGGTCACCCACGCGGTCAGCGCGCGCCGCACGTCGCGCCACGCGGTCCGCCCGGCGGCCAGCAGCGGGTTGAGGCTGGAGTGGCCGAGCAGCCCGGCGTACGGGGAGCCGAGCGCGACCGCGGCGGCTCCCGCGTCGAGCACGTGCCCGCCGATGCGGACACCGATCCGGCGGCGTTCCTCACCGGCGGCCGAGAAGACGCCGTAGGGGAGGTTGTGCGGCCCGAACGGGTCGCCCTCGGGTACATCGAGGGGGCTCTGCTGGGGCATGGGGTACTGCCTCGCTTTCGACGCGGTCCGGGGGTATCCCGGGGGCTTGTTGACACGTTACGTGTCCGAGGGGGCGCGTGGGAGGCCGGATTCGCGCTCTATTTGTAGGACTTGTCCAAAGGGGTCCGTATCCTTGGCGCCGTGACTTCCGCGCCTCTTCCGGCCCTCCCCTTCGCCTTGATCGCCACTGACCTGGACGGGACTCTGCTGCGTGCCGGGGACACCGTTTCGGCCCGTTCCCAGGCGGCTCTCGACACCGCCAGGGCGGCCGGCGCCCGGCACGTCATCGTCACCGGCCGTCCCGTCCCGCAGGTCCGACACGTCTTCGACGGACTCGGCTACACAGGGCTCGCGGTGTGCGCGCAGGGCGCGCAGGTGTACGACGCGGCGCGCGGCCGGCTGCTGCACTCCGTGTCCATGGACCGGGAGCTGGCGGAGGTGGCCCTCGGCAAGATCGAGGCGGAGGTCGGCGAGGTCTACGCGGCCGTGAACCAGGACGGCCTGGACGCGGAGATGCTGATGGGCCCGGGCTACCGGATGTGGCACCCGCACCTGCCGACGGTCCGGGTGGCCCGGCGCTCGGACCTGTGGGCGGCGCCGATCAACAAGGTGCTGCTCCAGCACCCACAGCTGGACGACGACGAGCTGACCCGGGTCGCGCGGTCGGTGGTCGGGGACCTGGTGAACGTCACGATGGCCGGGGAGTACACCGTGGAGCTCCAGCCGCCGGGCATCGACAAGGCCGGCGGGCTCGCCCGGGCTGCGGACGTGCTGGGGGCGTCCCCGGCCGGGGCGATCGCCTTCGGGGACATGCCGAACGACATCCCGATGTTCGCGTGGGCGGCGTGGGGGGTGGCCATGGCCAACTCGCACCCAGAGCTCGCGGCGGTGGCCGACGAGGTGACCCTGTCCAACGAGGCCGACGGGATCGCGGTGGTGCTGGAGCGGCTGTTCGGCTGACCCCGGCCGCACGTGACCGCCGGCGGCACGCGGGGGCGGTGCGCGCTCAGCCCGCCGCGCGCGGGATCCGGCGCTCCCACGTGCGGTGGAAGACGACCTCGTCCCCCTCCCGGCACACCACCTCGTCCGCCGTCAGGAAGCCGCCCTCGTCGCACCGGATCTCCGAGCTGGTCTCCACCCGCGCCTCCCAGCCCGAGTCCGGCCGGTGGAGCCGGATCCGCCACTGCGAGCGGGCCCGGGCCGACAGCGGGTCCCCGTCCTGGATCTCGTACACCTCCGTCGCCTCCTCGCCGTACTCCAGGCCGTCCGGGTAGACCCGGGTGCCGCCGTAGCGCGGGTCGACCTCCAGCCGCCAGGTCCCGCGCGCGACGTCCCGTACGACCAGCCGCTCCGGGCCCGGCTCGTCCAGCGTGGCCGGGACCGAGACGCCCAGGGGCGGCGCCTGCTCCGGCGGCTCGAAGACGATCCCGGCCTCCCCGGCCGGGGAGGCCGCCCGCACCGGCAGGGTCACCGAGCTGCCCACCGGGTCCAGCGTCCAGCCGGCCTCGGAACCGGCCCGCGGCCAGATCCACGGCCAGTACGCGGAGGACACCGCGAGGCGGATCCGGTGGCCCGGGGGGAAGGCGTGGCCGATGCCGTTCAGCTCGAAGGACACGTCCTCGTACGAGCCCACCGGCCACGGCACGGCCCGGTCCCGGCCCTGGCGGGCGGAGAGGTTCAGCGCGCCCCGCGTGACCAGCGTGGAGGAGCCGTCCGGGGCGACGTCGCACAGCCGGGCCACGACCTGCCCGTACGGCACGTCGAGCCGCAGCCGCAGGGTCACCGACGGGCGGCCCAGGATCTCCACCGGCTCCGCTCCGCTCACCGGGAACTCGAAGCAGGCGGACTTCGCGTCCTCCTCCCGCTGGTCCGGCGGCAGGTCGGCGTCGTTGCCGAAGGGGAAGAAGCGGCCCGCGTCCAGTCCGGTGTGCTGGGGGGAGGCGACGGCCACCGGCGGGCCCTGGAAGACGTACGGCACGGGGATCACGGTCGGCGAGGGCCAGGCCCTCTCGCCCACCCAGCGCCCCGGCAGCTCCTCGTACACGGTCGCCGGCGGGTGCGCGTCACTGATCCAGGCGCGCAGCAGGGGCTCCTCCAGCACCGCGGTGTCGGCCCCCTTCAGCCAGTGGTCCCACCAGCGCAGGGTCTCCTGGAGGAAGCCGATCGCGGGCCCCGGCGGCAGCCCACGGTCCGGGTACTGGTGCGACCAGGGGCCGATCAGGCCCCGTACGCGGTCCTTCGGCAGGTGCTCGACCAGCCGCAGCACGGTGTCCCGGTACGGGTCGTGCCAGCCGCCGACCGCCAGCACGGCCGCGCCGATCGCCCCGTAGTCCTCGCAGACGCTGCCGTGGCGCCAGTAGGCGTCGCGGGTCTGGTGCGAGAGCCAGGTGTGGATCAGCGGTTCCACCGCCTCCAGCCGGTCCAGCCACTGCGCGCGCCAGCCGTCCCCGGCGTGCAGCGGGTCCGGTGGCCGGGAGGCGAAGGCCAGCATGGTCGCCGCCCACGCGTGCATGTCCACGGCGAGCACCGACCCGCCCATGTAGTGCACGTCGTTGTCGTAGCGGTCGTCGGTCGAGCAGACGGTGACGACCGCCTTGAGGGGCTCGGGGGCGAGAGCGGCGATCTGGAGGGCGTTGCACCCGCCCCACGAGATCCCGAACATCCCCACCGACCCCGTGCACCACTCCTGCGCCGCCAGCCACTCCACCACCGCGACCCCGTCGGCGAGCTCGCGGGCGTCGTACTCGTCACCGGGCTGGCCGCCGCTGCACCCGTGCCCGCGCACGTCCACCCGTACGGAGGCGTAGCCGTGGCCCGCGTACCAGGGGTGGCGCTGCCAGTCGCGCGGCGCGGTCCAGTCGGTGAGCCGGTACGGCAGGTACTCCAGCAGGGCCGGTACGGGCTGGTCGGTCACGGGGCGCCAGATCCGCGCGTACAGCTCCACACCGTCGGGGAGCGGGATCCGGACATCCTCGCGGGTGGTGCCGTACGGGAACTCGGTTCGGATGATCATCGGTTCTGCCGCCCATCGCCTCGCCGCAGCCTCAGTGGAGTTCCGGGCAAAACGTACGCTCCGGTTGTTCCAGCTCTTCCCGAACATACCGGTGCTCATCGGGCAGTGTGGGGAGGGTGGCCGGGAAGGCCCTCTCGGTGATCGAAAACAGACCCGATACGCTGGCTTGAGTGATGGCAGCGACACATCGACAATCCATGTGATCGTCAGCGTGATCGTCAGCAGACAGGAGTACCCCTCGTGACCGTCGTCGGGCCGTTCGGACTGAGCGTGCGGGACCAGGCTCTTGAGACCGATGTCCAGGCCGGACTGGCCGCCGTCGAGGCGGGTCTGCTGGAAGCCACCAAGAGCGAAGTCCCCTTCATCACCGAGGCCGCGCAGCACCTGGTCCGGGCCGGCGGCAAGCGGTTCCGGCCGCTGCTGGTCATGCTCGCGTCCCGGTTCGGCGACCCCTACGCGCCCGGGATCGTCCCGTCCGCGGTGGTCGTCGAGCTCACCCACCTGGCGACGCTCTACCACGACGACGTCATGGACGAGGCCGACGTGCGCCGCGGCGTGGAGAGCGCCAACGCCCGCTGGGGCAACTCCGTGGCCGTCCTGACGGGTGACTTCCTCTTCGCCCGCGCCTCGCACATCCTGGCCGACCTCGGACCCGAGGCCGTCCGCATCCAGGCCGAGGCCTTCGAGCGGCTGGTGACGGGCCAGATCCTGGAGACGGCCGGCCCGCGCGACGGCCGCGACCCCGTCGCCCACTACCTCGACGTCATCGCCGGCAAGACCGGCTCGCTGATCGCGGTCTCCGGCCGCTTCGGCGCGCTGATGTCCGGCGCCGACGAGTCGGTCGTCGACATCCTGACCCAGTACGGCGAGCGGCTCGGCACCGCCTTCCAGCTCGCCGACGACGTCCTCGACATCGCCTCCGACGCCCACGAGTCCGGCAAGACCCCGGGCACCGACCTGCGCGAGGGCATCCCGACGCTGCCCGTGCTGCGGCTGCGCGAGATGGCCGCGCGGGACGGCCGTCCGGAGGACCTGGAACTCGTCGCGCTGCTGGACGGCGACCTGACGGACGACGCCCGGCACGCCGAGGTGCTGACCCGACTGCGGGCGCACCCGGCCCTGGAGCAGGCCCGGCGCGACACCATCCGCTACGCGCAGGACGCGCGCGCCACGCTCGCACCGCTGCCCGAGTGCTTCGCGAAGGCGGCTCTGGAGGAGCTGTGCGACGCGGTGGTGCACCGCGCCGGCTGACCCCCGCGAACGGGCGGCCGACGCCCGACGGCGCCGGACGGGCCCTCCGCCCCCGGACCCCTACGGGTCGGGGGCGGAGGGCCCGTTCCATGTCATCCCACGGTCGTACGCCCAGTTGCTTCCGGGGACTGACGCCCCGCAGCCGCCGTTTTGGTCAGATTGATTCATCAACCCCACCGGATCGGGTGAGCGCGGCGACACCCGGATCGCCGCAGTCGACACAGAGGGCAGGGCACTGACATGGCAGCGAACACCAAGACTTCTCGCAAGGCCGCCCGGTACGCGGTACCGGTCGCGGTGGCGGGTGTCGCCGCGGCGAGCGTGGCGATGGTCCCGGCCTTCGCCAACTCCGGCGGGCCCGACCTGCCCAAGGTGACGGCGCAGCAGCTGATCGAGAAGGTCGCCGCCTCGGAGGTGGAGCAGCTGTCGGGGACGGCGAAGATCAGCACCGACCTCGGCCTGCCGAAGCTCGCCTCCGGGCTGCTCGGCGGCGGCGGTGTCGCGGGCGGCTCGGCGAACCCCGAGGACAAGGTCGCGCAGCTGGCGAACGGCACCCACACCTTCCGCGTGGCGGCCGACGGCGAGGACCGCCAGCGGCTGACCTTCCTGGACGGCAAGGACGAGTACAGCCTCATCCACAACGGCGACGACGTGTGGGGCTACGACTCCAAGTCGAACGAGGTCTTCCACGAGAAGGCGTCCTCCGCGGACCGGGCCGGCAAGGGCGAGGGCAAGGAGCACAAGACCGGCGACCGGCTCGCCGCCTCCCCCCAGAAGCTCGCCGAGGAGATCCTCGCGGCCGCCGGCCCCACCACGGACATCAGCGTGGGCGAGACCGCGCAGGTGGCCGGCCGGGACGCCTACCAGCTGGTGCTCAAGCCGAAGCAGGCCGGCTCGACGGTCGGCTCGGTGCAGATCGCGGTGGACGCCGGCAACGGCGTGCCGCTGCGCGTGCGGCTGCTCTCGGCGCAGGGCGGCAAGCCGATCGTGGACGCCGGATTCACCAAGGTGGACTTCGCCAAGCCGTCCGCCGACACCTTCGCCTTCACCCCGCCCAAGGGCGCCAAGGTGACCGAGGGCGCGGACGGGCACGGCCAGGGCGACAAGGGCGGCGCGTTCAAGGCACTGGAGTCCTTCCCCGGCCTGGACGGCCTCGCCGGCGGCCCGGGCGGCAAGGGCGACGTGAAGGTGCTCGGCGAGGGCTGGGCGACGATCGCGCGCATCGACTCCGGTGCGGGCAGGAGCCTGAAGGACCTGGAGAACGACAAGAACGCGCCCAAGGAGGCCAAGCAGTTCCTCGACTCCCTCGGGGACAAGGTCAACGGGAAGTTCGGTGAGGGCCGGGTCATGTCGACCCGCCTGTTCAACGTCCTGGTCACCGACGACGGCAAGGTCTACGCCGGCGCGGTCACCAAGGACTCGCTGGTGAAGGCGGCCGACGCCGACAAGTAGCCGCCGCGTGCGGTGAGCGCCGAGGGTGGGCGGGGACTGTGTCCCTGCCCACCCTCGCGTCGTTACCGGTGCCCGTACAGCGCGCCCGCTGTACGGTGTTGGGCATGTCGAGACACGTCACCATCCGCCTGGACGAAGAGTTCCACGAGCGCCTCAAGGCGCGCGCGGCGGCACTGGGGACGACGGTCACCGCCCTGATCACAGAGGTCACGGAGCGTGAACTCGACGAGGACCGGAAGAACTTCCTCTCCGGTATAGAGGAGTTCGCCGATCACTGGGGCTACTTCCAGGAGCGGTTCGGCAATTGAAGATCACCATGGAGTGGGCCTGGACCGCTCTGGCCCACCATCTCCCGTCAGATCCCGCCGTGTGGGATCCCTCCGGAGTGGCCGCCGCGGTCGCCCGGCACCAGAACGACCTGGTCATGGTGCCAGAACAGCCCGCCCCGGACACCGCGTGGCGGGCCGCCGCGTTTCTGCACACCCTCGCGGTCTGCCCGGCGCTGGAATCACCGATGAACGAGTTCTACGCCGCCGCCGCGACCCGCTCGTACCTGCGCGTGGCAGGCGCCGCGAAGCTGCCCTCGCCGGAGGAGCTGGGCGACCTGGTCGAGGCGGCGAAGCTGGGCCGCGCGGACGTCGCCGCGGTGGCCGCGGAGCTGCGCGCCCGGATGAGGGAGCCGCTGGAGGCCTCGTCCCGGGGCCGCGCCGAGGACGCCTGAGCTCCGGCACGATCCGGGCGGATCGTGCCGGAGCCCGAGGAGGGACAGAGGCCCGTGGAGGGGCCGGTGCCTCCCGTACGGCTAGAAGGTGATCTTCCAGCTGTTGATGTAGCCGACGTCCTGGGCGGCGGAGTCCTTGACCCGGAGCTTCCAGATGCCGTTCGCGACCTCGCTGGAGGCGTTGACCGTGTACGACTGCACGAGGTTGTCGGCGCTGCCGCCGGAACGGTTGTGCAGGTTGTAGACGGTTCCGTCCGGGGCGAGCAGGTCGACCACCAGGTCACCGCGGTAGGTGTGGACGATGTTCACGTCCACCTTGGTGGTGGCCGGCGCGTTGCCGGCGACGCCCGAGACCGTGATCGGCGAGGTGACCGCCGCGGCGGGGGAGTCCGGGATGGCCACGTCCGCGGTGTTCTCGAAGGACGGGCCGGGCGGGACCGGGGTGGACGCGCCCAGGTTCCAGATCGCGTAGGCGATGGCGTCCGCGTTGCGGTCCAGGGCGGTGTCGTTGATGTTCGAGGTGTTGTCGCAGGAGGAGTGGTAGCAGCGGTCGAAGGACTGGCCGGCGGTGCCGCCCCACTTCTGCGCCTGCGCGGAGGACTTGGTGTTGCTGGCGCCGGTGAACAGGCCGCCGACGGGGATGCCCACGTTCTTGAACGAGGCGTGGTCGGAGCGCCCGTCGCCTTCGGTCTCGATCTCGGTCGGCACGCCGATGCCGGCGTAGTAGTTCTTGAAGGTCTGCTCGATCGTCGGGTCGTCGTCGTAGACGAAGTAGCCCGGGTTCGGCGAGCCGATCATGTCGAAGTTGAGGTACCCGGCGAACTTGGCCCGCTCGGCCGTCGGCAGGTTGTTGACGTAGTACCTCGACCCGATGAGGCCCAGCTCCTCCGCGCCCCACCAGCCGAAGCGCAGGTGCTTGGTGGGCTGCAGCCCGGCCCGGGAGACGGCGAGGGCCGTTTCCAGGACGGCCGCGCTGCCGGAGCCGTTGTCGTTGATGCCCGCGCCGGAGGTCACCGAGTCCAGGTGCGCGCCGGCCATCAGGACCGAGTTCGGGTCGCCGCCCGGCCAGTCGGCGATCAGGTTGTAGCCGGTGGAGCCGCTGGAGGTGAAGGTCTGCAGCGTCGTGGTGAAGCCCGCGGCGTCGAGCTTGGCCTTCACGTAGTCGATCGAGGCCTTGTAGCCGGGCCGGCCGTGGGCGCGGTTGCCGCCGTTGTTGGCGGCGATGGTCGACAGCTGCGACAGGTGGGCCTTGACGTTGGCCAGCGGTATGTCGGGCGGGGTCGGCGCCGCGGCGACCGCCGTGGGGGCGGCGAGGGCGGCGGGGGCGGCGGAGGCGAACAGGCCGGCGACCGCGAGGGCGGTCACGGCAGCGAGGCGCCGGGAGACGGACAGGCTCATGTGGGGGCTCCGGGATTCCGCTGGGGATATGACGGAACGAGCGAGATAGAGCGGGTGAGCGTTAGTGCGTCAGTGCGTCAGTGCGAGCCTGATGGTCAGCGAGAGTGTGACGGTCCGTCAAGACCATCATTCGGTCAGGGCGGTTCGGAAAACGGACGATCCCCGGTACGGAGGTTCCGTACCGGGGATCGTGGGGCCGGGGGCGTTTGCCGGTGCGTGCCCCGCGGGCGGTCGTTACGCGGGTTCGCGGGCCGGCGCCGGGACGGCCGCGGGGGCCGCCTCCAGCCGGGCGCGGGAGCGCCGCGCCGTCCGCAGGGCGTCCCAGGTCAGGATCGCCAGCGCGGCCCAGACCAGGGAGAAGCCGGCCCAGCGCTCGGGCGGCATGGCCTCGTGGAAGTACAGGACGCCGAGCCCGAACTGGAACACCGGGGCCATGTACTGGAGCAACCCCAGGGTGGACAGCGGGACCCGGATGGCGGCCGCCCCGAAGAACACCAGCGGGATCGCGGTGACCAGGCCGGTCGCCGCCAGCAGCAGCGCATGGCCGACGCCCTGCGAGGCGAAGCTGGACCGGCCCTGCGCGCCCAGCCACAGCAGGTAGCCGAGCGCCGGCAGGAACAGCATGGCCGTCTCGGCGGCCAGCGACTCCAGCCCGCCCATGTTCAGCTTCTTCTTGATCAGCCCGTACGTCGCGAAGGAGCACGCAAGGGCCAGGGAGATCCACGGCGGCCGCCCGTAGCCCACGGCCAGCACGAGGACGGCGACGGCGCTGACGCCGACGGCCACCCACTGCGCGCGGCGCAGCCGCTCGCCCAGCACCAGCACGCCCATGGCAATGCTGACCAGCGGGTTGATGAAGTAGCCGAGGCTCGACTCGACGACGTGGCCGTTGTTGACCGACCAGATGTACAGGCCCCAGTTCACACTGATCACCGATGCGGCCAGCGCGGTCAGGCCGAGCTTGCGCGGCTGGCGCGCCAGTTCCCGGATCCAGCCCCAGCGGCGCACCGCGAGCAGCGCCAGCCCGACCACGGCCAGGGACCAGGTCATGCGGTGGGCCAGGATCTCCACGGCCCCGGCGGGCATCAGAAGGGGCCAGAAGAGGGGCACCAGCCCCCAGATCCCGTACGCGCCGAATCCGTAGAGCAAACCCGCGCGCTGCTCGTTCTCCGCCTTCACGGGGCCTCCTGTGCGACTTCCAGCCAACTTCGACGACGGTATCGCCGTACGCCCCGGATGTCATGTCCGTAATCGAGAGATACTCATGACAGTTCCCCTGTCGTACACGCCGAAGCCCGGACCCCTGGCGGGGTCCGGGCTTCCGGCGGCCGTCAGTCGCGGGGGCGGGTCAGCCGACGACGGTCCAGGTGTCGTTTCCGTTCAGCAGGGCGCCGAGGTCGCCCTTGCCGCCGCGGTCGACGGCCGCGTCGAGCTGGTCGGCCATGAGCGTGTCGTAGACCGGCCGCTCGACGCTGCGGAAGACGCCGATCGGGGTCCGGTGCAGGGTGTCGGGGTCGGCGAGGCGGGAGAGCGCGAACGCCGTGGTGGGGCTCGCCGTCCGTGCGTCGTGGACCAGGACCTGTCCCTCGTTGGCGGGGGTCACCTCGACGACCTCCAGCTCGCCGGTGGCCTGGTTGCGCACGACGCCCTTCTCGTCGTCCGCGCCGAACCGGATCGGCCGGCCGTGCTCCAGCCTGATCACCGCCTCGCGGGCCTGGTCCTTGTCCTTGAGGACCTCGAAGGCACCGTCGTTGAAGATGTTGCAGTTCTGGTAGATCTCGACGAGTGCCGTGCCCGGGTGGTCGGCGGCCTGGCGCAGCACCTCGGTGAGATGCTTGCGGTCGGAGTCGACCGTGCGGGCGACGAAGGAGGCCTCGGCGCCGATCGCCAGCGACACCGGGTTGAAGGGCGCGTCGAGCGAGCCCATCGGCGTCGACTTCGTGATCTTGCCGATCTCGGAGGTGGGGGAGTACTGGCCCTTGGTCAGCCCGTAGATCCGGTTGTTGAAGAGCAGGATCTTCAGGTTGACGTTGCGGCGCAGGGCGTGGATGAGGTGGTTGCCGCCGATGGAGAGCGCGTCGCCGTCACCCGTGACCACCCACACCGACAGGTCGCGGCGGGAGGTGGCCAGACCCGTCGCGATGGCCGGGGCCCGGCCGTGGATCGAGTGCATCCCGTAGGTGTTCATGTAGTACGGGAAGCGGGAGGAGCACCCGATGCCGGAGACGAAGACGATGTTCTCCTTCGCCAGCCCCAGCTCGGGCATGAAGCCCTGGACCGCGGCGAGCACGGCGTAGTCGCCGCACCCCGGGCACCAGCGGACCTCCTGGTCCGACTTGAAGTCCTTCATCGACTGCTTGCTCTCGGCCTTGGGTACGAGCGAGAGCAGGGTCCGCGCCCCGTCGGTCGCCTCCGTCACCTCAGTCATCGATGGCCTCCTTGAGAACCTTGGCGAGCTGCTCGGCCTTGAACGGCATTCCGTTGACCTGGTTGTACGACCTGGCGTCGACCAGGTATTTCGCCCGGATCAGGGTGGCGAGCTGCCCGAGGTTCATCTCCGGCACCACTACCTTCTCGTAACGCTCCAGGACCTCGCCGAGATTCCTGGGGAAGGGGTTGAGGTGGCGCAGGTGGGCCTGCGCGACGGGGAGTCCGGCGCCCCGGACCCGGCGGACCGCGGCGGTGATGGGGCCGTAGGTGGAACCCCAGCCGAGGACCAGGGTGGAGGCGCCGTCCGGGTCGTCGACGTCGAGCTCGGGCACCTCGATGCCGTCGACCTTGGCCTGGCGGGTGCGGACCATGAAGTCGTGGTTGGCCGGGTCGTAGGAGATGTTGCCCGTGCCGTCCTGCTTCTCGATGCCGCCGATGCGGTGCTCCAGGCCGGGCGTGCCGGGCACCGCCCAGGGCCGGGCCAGGGTCTGCGGATCCCGCTTGTAGGGCCAGAAGACCTCGGAGCCGTCGGCCAGGGTGTGGTTCGTGGCGGCGGCGAACTTCACCTTCAGGTCCGGCAGGTCCGCGACCTCCGGGATCCGCCACGGCTCGGAGCCGTTGGCGAGGTAGCCGTCGGAGAGCAGGAAGACCGGCGTCCGGTACGTCAGCGCGATCCGGGCCGCGTCCAGGGCGGCGTCGAAGCAGTCCGCCGGGGTCCTCGGCGCCACGATCGGGACGGGTGCCTCGCCGTTGCGGCCGTACATGGCCTGGAGGAGGTCCGCCTGCTCGGTCTTCGTCGGCAGGCCGGTCGAGGGGCCGCCGCGCTGGATGTCGACGATCAGCAGCGGAAGCTCCAGCGACACCGCGAGACCGATCGTCTCCGACTTGAGCGCCACACCCGGCCCGGAGGTGGTGGTCACCCCGAGCGCCCCGCCGAAGGCCGCGCCGAGCGCCGCCCCGATGCCGGCGATCTCGTCCTCGGCCTGGAAGGTCCGCACGCCGAAGTTCTTGTGCTTCGACAGCTCGTGCAGGATGTCCGAGGCCGGGGTGATGGGGTAGGAGCCCAGGTAGAGGGGCAGCTCGGCCTGCTGGCTCGCGGCGATCAGGCCGTATGAGAGGGCCAGGTTCCCGGAGATGTTGCGGTAGGTGCCGGTGGGGAAGGCCTGGGTCGCGGGCGCCACCTCGTAGGAGACCGCGAAGTCCTCCGTCGTCTCCCCGAAGTTCCAGCCGGCTCGGAAGGCCACGATGTTCGCCTCGGCGATCTCGGGCTTCTTCGCGAACTTCTGCCGCAGGAAGCTCTCGGTGGCCTCGGTGGGCCGGTGGTACATCCACGACAGCAGGCCCAGCGCGAACATGTTCTTGCTGCGCTCGGCCTCCTTGCGGGAGAGCCCGAAGTCCTTCAGCGCCTCCACCGTCAGCGTGGTCAGCGGCACCGGGTGCAGGTTGTAGCCGGCCAGCGAGCCGTCCTCCAGCGGGGAGGTCTCGTAGCCGACCTTGGCCATGGGGCGCTTGGTGAACTCGTCGGTGTTGACGATGATCTCCGCGCCGCGCGGCACGTCGGCGATGTTCGCCTTCAGCGCGGCCGGGTTCATCGCCACCAGCACGTTCGGCGCGTCACCTGGCGTGAGGATGTCGTGGTCGGCGAAGTGGAGCTGGAAGGAGGACACACCGGGCAGGGTGCCGGCGGGGGCGCGGATCTCGGCCGGGAAGTTCGGCAGCGTCGACAGGTCGTTCCCGAACGACGCCGTCTCCGAGGTGAACCGGTCACCGGTGAGCTGCATACCGTCACCGGAGTCACCCGCGAACCGGATGATCACCCGATCGAGACGCCGTACTTCCTTGCCGTCCGGACTCCCCGGAGTGCGCTGCCCACCGACAGTCGCGCCCCCGGCCCCGTCGGCCTGCTCGGCTGGGCTGCTGACCTGGCTGGTCACTGAACTGGACCTCCTTCGAGGCGTGAGCACCCCCATAACCCACCCTACGTCGGTAGGGATCGGGCCCCCAGGAGCGACCACATTCTGGACCGTAGGACCGCCCCTTGAGACGGCCCTGCCGGTATGCCGTATCTGACAGAGTGTCAGTCGATCAAGATTTCAGGTAGGTGAGAACGGCCAGAACCCGCCGGTGATCCCCGTCACTCGGCGAGAGGCCCAGTTTCATGAAGATGTTGCTGACGTGCTTCTCCACCGCTCCGTCGCTCACGACCAGCTGCTTCGCCACGGCGGAATTCGTACGCCCCTCGGCCATCAGCCCGAGCACCTCGCGCTCCCGCGGCGTCAGGCCCGCCAGCACGTCCTGCTTCCGGCTGCGCCCGAGCAGCTGGGCGACGACCTCCGGGTCCAGGGCGGTACCGCCCCGGGCGACCCGGACCACCGCGTCCAGGAACTCCCGTACCTCGGCCACCCGGTCCTTGAGCAGATACCCCACTCCGGTACTGGAACCGGCCAGCAGCTCCGTGGCGTACTGCTCCTCCACGTACTGCGACAGCACGAGCACGCCTATCCCGGGGTGATCGCGGCGCAGCCGTACGGCGGCCCGTACCCCCTCGTCGGTGTGCGTCGGCGGCATCCGCACGTCCGCCACCACCACGTCCGGCAGCGCGTCCTCGGCGGCCAGCTCGGCCACCGTCTTGATCAGGGCTTCCGCGTCCCCGACGCCCGCCACGACGTCATGCCCCCGGTCGGTCAGCAACCGGGTCAGGCCCTCACGCAGCAGCACTGAATCCTCGGCGATGACCACCCGCACCCTGTCTTCCACGACTCAGCAGCTCCCGCGTCACTCGTTCCCGTACCGGCCCGACCCAGCCAAGCATCCCAGCCTTAAGTCCCGGTGAAGGCAGAGCCGGGACAACACGTGGGCGTACGGGGGGAGTTTTCGCATGCCGGATGCCGCCGAGCAGGCCCTTCCAGCCACGCGGGCGTTCGAGGCGCGGGGTCTTGGTCCGGACTCGGGAGTGGGCGCCGGCCCATTTCCGGCCTCGCGGGCGTTCGAGGCGCGGGGTCCGGGGCAGCGCCCCGGGAAACGGCGCGGCACCGGACGTGCGCGGGACTCCCGCCCACCCCGGACGGGAGTCCCAGCGCCGCACCCTGCCCGGCTGCCGCGGGCTACGCCCGCCACGGCAGCTCGGCGGTCACCGTCGTCCCCCCGCCCTCGGGGGAGTCCACCACCAGCACCCCGTCCACGGCGTCCAGCCGCTCGGCCAGCCCCGCCAGCCCGCTTCCGCCGGACGCGTGCGCCCCGCCCCGGCCGTCGTCGGAGACCTGGAGCAGCAGCCGTTCCCCGGACTTCCACACGTCCACCGTGGCCGACCGGGCCCCGGCGTGCCTGCTGATGTTCTGCAGCAGCTCCGAGACCGTGAAGTAGGCGATCCCCTCGATCGCGGCGGCCGGCCGGGCCGGGAGGTCCACGGCCACCCGTACCGGCGCGGCGCACCGCGAGGCCACGGCGGACAGCGCCGCGTCCAGTCCGCGGTCGGTCAGCACCGCCGGGTGGATCCCGCGGGCCAGGTCCCGCAGCTCCTGGAGGGCGATCTTCACCTCGCCGTGCGCCTCGTCCACCAGGCGGGCGGCGGCCCGCGGGTCCGCGGCGAGCTTCTCCCGGGCCATCCCCAGGTCCATGGCCAGCGAGACCAGCCGGGCCTGGGCGCCGTCGTGCAGCTCCCGTTCGATGCGCCGCAGGTCGGCGGCGGCGGTGTCCACGACGACCCCCCGGTCGGACTCCAGCTCGGTGACCCTGCTGTCCAGCCGGGACGCCCCGAGCAGCCCGCCGACCATGACCCGGTCGACGGTGGTCAGCGCCCTGATCACCCACGGGGTGGCGAGGGTGAAGGCCAGCCCGACCAGGCAGGTGAGGGCGATCTCCGCGGGGGAGTCGAGGTAGAGGGAGTAGTCGTCGTTCTGGAAGAGCTGCAGCCCGGGCTGGTCGGTGAAGGCCGGGAAGACCCAGAACCACACCGGGTACAGCAGATACGCCCAACCAGCCGCCCAGAACGTCAGTGCCAGACAGAAACCGAACACCGCCCACGGGAAGTGGATCACCGAGTACAGCAGGTGCCGCCATGCGCTCCCGCTCATGAGCACCGCGCCCATGGCTGCCAGCGGTCCGCTCTTCTTGGCCCGGATCGGCGCCGGCTCGGCGATGTCCGCCCCCAGCAGCGCGCGCACCCGGGCCCGCTCCAGCCGCCCGAACCCCCGGCACATCGCGAGGGTGCCGGCCAGGACCGGTACGCCGAGGAAGGTGACGAGCAGTCCGGCGCCGAGGCTCACGCCCGTGATGGCGAGCGAGAAGTACAGCGTGCTCAGCGGCATCCCGACCAGCAGGTACGCGAACTCCCGCCAGGTCCGCCCCGCCACCGGCGCCCACAGCACCGCCCCGGCGCCACCGCGCCCGCTCTTGCCGTCGTCCATCTCCCGACCCGCCCTTCCGCTCCTCGCCTACAGCCCCACCCTCCCGCCCACCCCCACCCCGGGACCATGCGGCGAGTAGGCATCTCCACCCGGGGGATAACCCCACCCCGCCCCTCCGGGCTCGGTGGCCTGTTCTTGCGGGTCCGGCCCCGCCATTCCAGCCCCGTCGGCGTTTGAGGCGCGGGGTCCGGGGCGGCGCCCCGGGAAACGGCGCGGCACGCGCTGAAGGAAGCGGGACTCTCGGCCTGGTCCTCCGGGCTCGGCCGCGCAATCTCAGCCCCGCCGGCGTTTGAGGCGCGGAGTCCGGGGCGGCGCCCCGGGAAACGGCGCCGCACCCGCGCAACGAAGCGGGACCCCCACCCACCCGGGAGGGAGCCCCGCTCAACACCGATCAACCGCCACCGCCGGCAGGCCACCCGCGGCCCGGCCGAAAATCAGCCGCGCCCCCGCCACGGCAGCTCCGCCGTCACCACCGTCCCCTCCCCCTCGGGGGAGTCCACCACCAGCACCCCGTCCACCGCGTCCAGCCGCTCCGCCAGCCCCGCGAGCCCGCTCCCGCCGGACGTGCCCGCCCCGCCCCGCCCGTCGTCCGACACCCGGATCAGCAGCCGGGCTCCCGCCCGCCACACCTCCACGGTCGCGCCCCGCGCCCTCGCGTGCTTGCTCACGTTCTGCAGCAGCTCGGACACCACGAAGTACGCGATGCCCTCGATCGCCTCCGCCGGCCGCGCCTCCTGCCCCGACGGCAGGTCGACCAGCACCTTCACCGGCACCACGCACCGCGCCGCCACCGACGACAGCGCCGCGTCCAGCCCCCGGTCGGTCAGCACCGCCGGGTGGATGCCGCGCGCCAGGTCCCGCAGCTCCTGAAGGGCCAGCTTCACCTCACCATGGGCCTCGTCGACCATCGCCGCCGCACCCTCCGGGTCCTCCAGCAGCTTCTCCTTCGCCAGGCCCAGCCCCATCGCCAGCGCGACCAGCCGCGCCTGCGCCCCGTCGTGCAGGTCCCGCTCGATGCGCCGCAGGTCCGCCGCCGCGGTGTCGACCACCACGCCCCGGTCGGACTCCAGCTCCGCGATCCGCCGCTCCAGGTCGTCCGAGGGCGACAGGAGCCCCCGTACCATCGCCCGGTCCGCGTTGGCCAGCAGCCGCACCAGATACGGCAGCACCGGCCACAGCACGAACAGGCCGGTCAGGACTACCGTGAAGGTGAGTACCCCCCACGGCAGCCGGATCAGCTGGTACAGCACGGTCCGCCAGCCGACCGGATCCTTGATGCTCGTCCACAGCCAGGGAAAGAATCCGCCGGACCGCCGCGGTCCGGGGATCGGGGTCGGCTCCTCCACCCGTACGCCCAGCAGCCACCGGGCCCGGCCCCGTTCGAGCCGTCCCCATTGCCGGGACAGAAAGAGACCGACCGCCAGCAAAGGAAGTCCGATCGCGGTCACGGAAAGACCGCCCGCGGTGGAAACCATGACAACCGCGTAAACGAATCCGATGATCCCCTCCGGCAGGTTGCTCACCAGATGGGCGATTTCCTTCCATGTGACGGCACTGAACACGGGCCGTACGGGAGGAGGCCGGTCGTTGTCGGGGACGGCATGGCTCATGGTCATGGCCCACACCCTGTCAAGCCAGGTCGCCCGATGCCATGGGGTGTCCGGGGTGCTGTGAACGGGGGATAACCCCACCCCGTGTGAGGCAGGCCCTAGACTCCCGTCCGTACCAGATCGTCGACAGTGACCGAGGAGCGAGGAACGGACGTGTCCGAACCAACGGTATCGACCGTAACCGTGCTCGCGGCGGACTACTTCCGGAGTTATTCGGTCGTCGGTCTGCTGGCGGCCCTCGGTGTGCTCTTCGTGGCCGTCGCCTTCGGTGCCGGCCGCCTCCTGCGGCCCGTCGTACCGACCCGCGAGAAGCTGCTGACCTATGAATGCGGCGTGGACCCCGTCGGCGAGGGCTGGGCGCACACCCAGGTCCGCTACTACGTCTACGCCTTCCTCTACGTCATCTTCGCCGTCGACTCGATCTTCCTGTTCCCGTGGGCGACGGTGTTCGCCGCCGCCGGCTACGGCGCCACGACCCTGGTCGAGATGTTCGTCTTCCTGGGCTTCCTGGCCGTCGGCCTGCTCTATGCGTACAAGAAGGGCGTCCTCGAATGGACGTGACACCTCAGCCGGAGCTGCTCCCGGAGCCCAAGCGCCTCGGAGTCCTCTCCCGTCTGGCCCCGGAACCGATGAAGGTGGTCCTGAACTGGGGCCGCCGGTACAGCCTGTGGGTCTTCAACTTCGGCCTCGCCTGCTGCGCGATCGAGTTCATCGCCGCGTCGATGGCCCGGCACGACTTCATCCGCCTCGGCGTCATCCCCTTCGCACCGGGTCCCCGCCAGGCCGACCTGATGATCGTCTCGGGCACCGTCACCGACAAGATGGCCCCCGCCGTCAAGCGGCTCTACGAGCAGATGCCGGAGCCGAAGTACGTCATCTCCTTCGGTGCCTGCTCCAACTGCGGCGGCCCGTACTGGGACTCGTACTCGGTGACCAAGGGCGTCGACCAGATCATCCCCGTCGACGTCTACGTGCCCGGCTGCCCGCCGCGCCCGGAAGCGCTCCTCCAGGGCATCCTCAAGCTCCAGGAGAAGATCGCCCGCGAGTCGCTGGCCGAGCGCTACGCGACGGCACCGTCCGTCTCCCAGCTGACCAGCGGCCTTGTCACGCCCCCGCCGGCGCCCACCGGGGAGGCGGGCGCGTGAACCTCTACGACTCGCTGCCCGACGCCGCGCCGACGGTCTTCGGCGCCGAGGCCGTCGCCGAGCTCTCGTACGACGTCCTCACGGTGGACGTGCCCGTCGGCAGCTGGATCCCCTCCCTGGAGATCGCCCGGGACAAGCTGGGCTGCACGTACTTCGACTGGCTGAGCGCGGTGGACGAGCCCGGCACCGGCTTCCGGGTGTGCGCGCACGTCGCCTCGCTGGAGAACGGCCGTGTGCGCCGCCTGCTGCTGCGCACGACCGTTCCGCACGGCGCCCCCTCCCTGCCGTCGGCGGTCGCCGTCTACGCGGGGGCGGAATGGCACGAGCGCGAGACGTTCGAGATGTTCGGGATCACCTTCACCGACCACCCGAACCTGGTGCACCTCCTGCTCCCGGAGAACTTCGAGGGCCACCCGCTGCGCAAGGACTTCGTGCTGGCCGCGCGCGTCGCGAAGGCCTGGCCGGGAGCGAAGGAGCCGGGCGAGGCCCACGACCCGGACGCCCCGAAGCGCCGTCAGATGCTCCCGCCGGGCGTACCGGACCCCAACGACTGGGGTCCGCTGAAGGGCCAGCTCCCGCCGGCCCCGGCCCGCCCGGCCCGTACCCCGCGCGCCGCGGGAGCGGCGGGCGCCGCCGCCCGTACCCCGCGCGAGGGCGCCCCCGTCCGCCGGACCCGCTCGGTCGCCGAGGGCTCGGCGACCCAGGCCGGCGAAGCCGCCGTCCCGGAGGCCCCGGCCCGCCCGCCGCGCCGTACCCGCTCGGTGGCCGACGGCTCCGCGAGCCAGGCCGCCGCCGGGGGCACGCAGACCCCGGGCGCCGGCGGCCAGGCAGACGCTCCGGCCCGCCCGGCCCGTCGTACCCGGTCCGCCGCGGACGGCTCCGCGAGCCAGGCGCCGGACGCCGCTGCCGCGAACGATGCCGTGAACGATGCCGCGCCGGGCACGGAGGCCCCGGGCACGGAGGCACCGGGCGCGCAGGCCCCGGACGGCCCGGTTCCGGACGCCCCGGCCCGCGCGCCGCGCCGTACCCGCTCGGCGGCGGACGGCTCCGCGAGCCAGGCCGCCGAGGCCGCCCCTGGTACGGACGCGGCAGGGCCGGACACCGGCGCTCCGGCAGCGGAGCCCGCCGCACGCGCCCCACGCCGAGCGGCCCCCCGCAGCTCCGACGCTCCCTGGCACGACCCGAAGCCCGCCTTCGACGAGCCGGCCCCCGGACCGGCCCCGAAGGCGGCCCCGGAAGCCGGGCCCGCGCCGGAGCCCGAGGCCGGGCCCGCGCCGGAGCCCGAGGCCGGGCCCGCGCCCGAAACCGAGGCCGGGCCCGCGCCCGAAACCGAGGCCGGGCCCGCGCCCGGGCGGCGTCCGACCGAGCCGGAGACCGAAACCCGGACCGACCCCACCACCGACAAGGGAGGCGACGCGTGAACGACGTCCTGGACGTCGCCCTGCGGCTGATCGTCGTCTTCGCCGTCTTCCTCGTGCTCCCGCTCGTCGTCGGGCAGACCGAGCACAAGGTGATGGCCCACATGCAGGGCCGCCTCGGCCCCATGTACGCCGGCGGCTTCCACGGCTGGGCCCAGCTCGTCGCCGACGGCGTCAAGTTCGCGCAGAAGGAAGACGTCGTCCCGGCGGGCGCCGACCGCCGGATCTTCCAGCTGGCCCCCGCCGTCGCCCTGCTGCCGTACCTCCTCGTCCTCCTCGCCATCCCGATCGGCCCCGGCGAGGGCGCGGTCGGCCAGGCCATCGACGCCGGCGTGTTCTTCGTGCTCGCCGTCATGGGCGTCGGAGTCCTCGGCTCCCTCATGGCCGGCTGGGCCTCCGCGAACAAGTTCTCCCTGCTCGGAGGCCTGCGCACCGCCGCGCAGCTGCTCGCCTACGAGCTCCCCATGCTGCTCGCGGCCGCGTCCGTGGCGATGGCCGCGGGGACGGTCTCCCTCAACGGCATCGTCGAGGGCTTCGAGTGGTGGTGGCTGCCCTGGCAGATCACCGGCGCGCTCGTCTTCTTCACCGCCGGCCTCGCCGAACTGCAGCGGCCCCCCTTCGACATGCCCGTCGCCGACTCGGAGATCATCTTCGGCGCGTACACCGAGTACACCGGCCTGCGCTTCGCGCTGTTCCTGCTCGCCGAGTACGCCGGCATCGTCGTCCTCTGCTTCCTCACCACCGTCCTCTTCCTCGGCGGCTGGCACGGCCCCTTCGGCGCCGACGGCCTCGGCTGGGTCTGGACCCTGCTCAAGACCGCGGTCCTCGCCTTCGTCGTGATCTGGCTCCGCGTGAGCTACCCGCGCCTGCGCGAGGACCAGCTCCAGAAGCTCGCCTGGACGACACTCATCCCGCTCGCGCTCGCCCAGATCGCGCTCACCGGCATCGTGAAGGTGGCGATCCAGTAATGCCCATCCCCGGATCCGGTCTCGCCAAGGGCCTGGCCGTCACGCTGCGCACGATGACGAAGCGCTCGCACACCGCCCAGTACCCCGAGGTCCAGCCCGAACTCCCGCCCCGCTCCCGCGGAGTCATCGGCCTGTTCGAGGAGAACTGCACGGTCTGCATGCTGTGCGCCCGTGAATGCCCCGACTGGTGCATCTACATCGACTCCCACAAGGAGACGGTCCCCGCCTCCACCCCCGGCGGCCGCGAGCGCAGCCGCAACGTGCTCGACCGCTTCGCCATCGACTTCTCCCTCTGCATGTACTGCGGCATCTGCATCGAGGTGTGCCCCTTCGACGCCCTCTTCTGGTCGCCGGAGTTCGAGTACGCGGAGACCGACATCCACGAGCTGACCCACGAGCGCGACAAACTCCGCGAGTGGATGTGGACCGTCCCGGCCCCGCCCGCCCTGGACCCGGCCGCCGAGGAGCCCAAGGAGGTCGCCGCCGCCCGCAAGGCCGCGGAGAAGGCCGAGGCAGCGGCTGTGGCGGCAGCCGCCGCAGCCGCCGCCGAGACCGCGCAGGCCGCCGACGACGAACCGCCGACCACCCCGACCGCGGAGGGAGACGCGTGACCCCCGCCGCCACCCTGGCCGCAGCCGCCACCGCCGGGCCCGGGTTCCTGTCCCCGACCGGCGTCGAGATCGCCTTCCTCCTCGTGGGCCTCGCCACCTTCGGCGCGGCCCTCGTCACGGTCACCACCAGGCAGCTGGTGCACGCCGCCCTCTGGCTGGTCGTCGCACTCGGCGGCATCGCCGTCGAGTACCTGCTGCTGACCGCAGAGTTCATCGCCTGGGTGCAGGTCCTGATCTACCTCGGTTCCGTGATCGTCCTCCTCCTCTTCGGGCTCATGCTCACCAAGGCTCCCATCGGCCGCTCACCCGACGCGGACTCCGGCAACCGCCCGGTCGCGCTCGGCGTCGCCGTCGTCGCGGCCGCGGCCCTCGTCTGGGTGGTCGTCGACGCCTTCCGTACCACGTGGATCGACCTCGACGGACCCGTCCAGGGCTCCACCAAGGTCTCCGGCGAGATGCTCTTCCAGCACTGGGTGCTGCCCTTCGAGGCGCTCTCCGTCCTCCTCCTCGCCGCCCTGATCGGCGCCATCGTGCTGTCCCGCCGCAACGACCCCGCCGATCCCGCCGCCAGTGACACCGGTGGCGCCGCCGCCAGAGACAAGGGGCAGCGCTGATGCACCTCGCCTACCCCGCCGTGCTCGCGGCGCTCCTCTTCTGCACCGGCCTGTACGGAGTACTCGCCCGCCGCAACGCCATCCTGGTCCTGATGTCCGTCGAGCTGATGCTCAACGCCGTCAACCTCAACCTGGTGGCCTTCGACGTGTGGCTGCGCGACACCCTGCACGCCGGCCAGGCCCTCACCCTCTTCACCATCGCCATCGCCGCCGCCGAGATCGGCATCGGCCTCGCGATCGTGCTGATGGTGTACCGCAACCGGGGCACCTCGGACGTCGACCGCCTGCGCGACACCGCCGAGGGCCACGAGCCCCACCCGAACGACGCCGGAGACAGCACCGGCACCGCCCGGCCGGAGGTCGCCGCGTGAGCACCACGACCCTCGCCGTCCTCGTCCCGCTACTCCCCTTCCTGGGCGCGGTCGCGGGCCTGCTGCTCGGCCGCACCGCCCCCGGATTCGTCCGCCCCCTCGCGATCCTGCCGACGCTCGCCGCCGCCGTCCTGGCCGTGACCGTCGCCGTCCGCCAGGGCGGCGGACAGCCCATCAGCACCGCGACCGAGCTGACCCCGACCGGCTCCGTACCGATCGACCTCTCGCTCTACATCGACGGCTTCGCCGCACTGGTCGCCGTCCTGGTCGGGGTCGTCGCCACCTGCGTACAGCTGTACTCCACGGCATACCTCCGTGAGGACCCGCGCTACCCGTCCTACGCCGCCCTCGTCTCGCTGTTCACCTCCGCCATGCTGCTCGTCGTCTACTCCGGCGACCTGATGGTGCTGCTCGTCGGCTGGGAAGTCATGGGCATCTGCTCCTACTTCCTCGTCGGCCACTACTGGGAGACCCGAGCAGCCCGCTCCGCCTCCCTGAAGGCCTTCCTCGTCACCAAGCTCGGCGACGTCCCCTTCCTGATCGGCCTGTTCGCGCTCGCCACCGACGCCGGCTCCTTCCGGATCACGAAGATCCTCGGGACCGTCGCCGCCGGCGGCCTCGACCACCCGACGCTGATCGCGCTCCTCCTCCTCGCAGGCGTCGCCGGGAAGTCCGCGCAGTTCCCGCTGCACACCTGGCTCCCCGACGCCATGGCCGGCCCCACCCCCGTCTCCGCGCTGATCCACGCCGCGACGATGGTCGCCGCCGGCGTCTACTTCATCGCCCGCCTCCTGCCCGTCTTCGCGGCCTCCGCCGCCGCACTCGTCGTCATGGCCGTCATGGCCGCGCTCACGATGGTCGGCTCCGCCCTCGCCGCCCTCGCCCAGGACGACATCAAGCGGGTCCTCGCCTACTCCACCATCGGCCAGCTCGCCTACATGACCGGTGCCCTGGCCGTCGGCGACCGCGGCGCCGCCGTCTTCCACCTCCTGTCCCACGGCGCCTTCAAGGCGCTCCTCTTCCTCGGCGCCGGCGTGATCATCCACGCCGCCGGTACGAACTCCCTGGCCGCCATGTCCCGGATGGACGGCCTGGCCAAGCGCATCCCCGACGCCTTCTGGACGATGACGCTCGCGCTGCTCGCGCTCGCCGCCATCCCGCCCTTCGCCGGCTTCTTCTCCAAGGAAGCCGTCCTCGTCGCCGCCGAGCAGACCGCCACCGGCCACTCCGACCTCGCCCCCGAAGCCGCCGGCTGGCTGGTCCTGGTCGCCGGCGTGCTCACCGCCCTCCTCACCGCCGCCTACGCCGCCCGGCTGTGGCTTATGGCCTTCCGCGGCCGGGGCGCCGCCGCCCCCGACCACGGCAGGGAGCCCCTCGCCATGACGGGCGTGCTGTGGCTGCTGGCCGTCCCGACGGTCGCCTTCGGCCTCGCGGCGGGCCCGATCGCCGACTGGTTCGACGGCGGGGCGCTCACCCCGACCGTGGCCACCTCGGTCCTCGGCACGGGCGCCGCCGTCATCGGCGCGATGCTCACCTACGCCCTCTGGCAGCGCGCCGGCGCGAAGGCCGCCGCAGCACCCGCCGGCCAGGCACCCGTAGGCCGAGCCGCCGGTGAGCCGGCCGCCGAGCAGCCCGCCGCCGTCGCCGCCACGGTGTCCGCGGCCACCGCCGCCGCCGAGTCCGCGGCCGAGACGCCCGAGGTCGCCGAGGTCACCCACGAGCACCCCGCCGTTCCCGCGGGCCCCGCCGCCGACCCCGGCCGGGCACTCCTGGGCCCCCTGCACCGCCACGCCGCCGACGGCTTCCACCTCGACGCCGTCTACGACCGGCTCTTCGTCCGCCCCGTCCGCGGCGCCGCAAGCCTCGTCCGCTTCCTCGACCGCGAGGTCGTGGACACCTACGTCCGCGGCGCGGGCAGCGGCACCCGGCTGCTCGGCGGCCTCGTACGCCGCGCCCAGACCGGCAACGTGCAGAGCTACCTGAGCGCCCTGCTCGCCGGCGCCGTGGTCCTGGCGATCGCCACCGCCGTCCTCGCCAACGTCAACGCCGGATCGTGAGCCGTGAGTCAGCCGTGATTGATATCAGCCCGTCCGTGATGCAGTTCCTTCTGGCGTTCATGCTGGCCGCACCACTCCTCGGCGCCGCCGCGGCCCTCCTGCCGGCCCCGCCCGGCCTCAAGGGCCGCAGCCCCGAGCAGGCCGTGCTCCGCCACGGCGTGACCGTGACCGGCGTGATCCTCGCCGCGGCGTCGGCCCTCACCCTGGGCTTCGACCACGACGCCCCGTCGCGCTTCCAGGCGACGACGGACATCAGCTGGATCCCCGCCCTGGACGTCCGGATCCACCTCGGTGTCGACGGCATCTCGCTCCCCCTCCTCCTGATGACCGCGCTGCTGTTCTTCCTCTGCGCGCTCTACAGCTACTTCAAGCTCCCCGCGGGCCCTTCCCCGAAGGCCTTCGTCGCGCTGCTCCTCGTCCTCGAATCCGGCACCCTCGCGACCTTCGCCGTCCTCGACCTGCTGCTCTTCTTCCTCGCCTTCGAGATGGTCCTCATCCCGATGTACTTCCTCATCGCCCGCTGGGGCGGTGCCCAGCGGCAGGCCGCCGCCTGGAAGTTCATCCTCTACACGCTCCTCGGCTCCGTCGTCATGCTGCTCGGCCTCCTCCTCATCGGTGTGACGGCGGACACATTCGACATGGTGGCACTCGCCTCTGACAACGGCCGCGAACTGTCCCGCACCACGCAGCTCCTGGCCGTCCTCGCCATCGGCCTCGGCCTCGCCGTGAAGACCCCGATGTGGCCCCTGCACAGCTGGCTCCCGGACGCCCACACCGCCGCCCCCACCGTCGGATCCGTGCTGCTGGCGGGCGTCCTGCTCAAGATGGGCACCTACGGGTTCGTCCGCATCCTGCTCCCCGCCACCCCCGACGGCATGGCCGCCTTCGCCCCCTACCTGGGCGCCTTCGCCGTCGTCGGCATCGTCTACGGATCGCTCGCCTGCCTCGCCCTGGCCCGCAAGGGGAACAAGGGCGACCTCAAGCGCCTCATCGCCTACTCCTCCGTCGGCCACATGGGCTTCGTCCTCCTCGGCATCGCCTCCATGACCCCCACCGGGGTCAACGGCGCCCTCTTCGCGAACATCGCCCACGGCCTGATCACCGGCCTGCTCTTCTTCCTGGTCGGCGCCCTCAAGGACCGCTACGGCACCGCCGACCTCGACACCCTCGCCGGAGCCACCGGCGCCGCCCTCTACGGCCGCGCCCCCCGCCTCGGCGCGCTCCTCGCCTTCGCGGCCGTCGCCTCCCTCGGCCTGCCCGGCCTCGCCGGCTTCTGGGGCGAGATGCTGGCCCTCTTCGGCGCCTTCGACCCGGCCCAGGGCCTGCCCCGGGCCGCGTTCCTCACGTACACGGCCGTCGGCGCGTTCGGCACCCTGCTCACCGCCGCCTACCTGCTGGTCGTCGTACGGCGCGTCTGCATGGGAGACCCGAAGGCCGGCCCCGAGCTCACGGTCGCGGACGTCCACCGCTACGAGTACGCGGCCTGGACCCCGCTCGTCGCCCTCACCGTCCTCGCCGGCCTGTGGCCCGCGCTCCTCCTCGGCCTGACCGACCCGGCCGTCCAGCAGCTCCTCGCAGGAGGCAACTCATGACGGCCCTGACGGTCCTCGCGGCCGAGACCCCCAGCCTGGTCCAGTCCGTCGACTGGCTCGCCATCGCCCCCGTGGTGATCACCGCCGTCGTCGGCCTGGCCGTCCTCGTCGCCGACCTCTTCACCGCCGAACGCCACAAGACCGCCCTCGGCTGGATCTCCGTGGCAGGCCTGGCCGCCGCGACCGCGACCCTGTTCCCGCTGCGCGCCGGCGACCGCTCCACCTTCTGCCTCACCGCCGACCCGGAGGCCTGCAGCTACACCGCCGACCACTTCACGGTCGTCGTGCAGTTCCTGGTGCTGGCCGGCGCCCTGCTCACCGCCCTGCTGTCGGTCACCGCCGTACGCGACACCCGGATGCCCGCCGGCGAGTACTGGTTCCTGCTGCTCTCCTCCGCCGCGGGCGCCGCCCTGCTGCCCGCCTCCCGCGACCTGGCCACCCTGATCGTCGCGCTGGAGGTCGCGTCCCTGCCCGCCTTCGCCCTCGTGGGCATGCGGCGCGGCGACCGGCTCTCCTCCGAGGCCGCCCTGAAGTTCTTCCTGTCCTCCGTCACCGCCACCGCCGTGTCGCTGATGGGCGTCAGCTTCGTCTACGCCGTCACGGGGTCGCTGCACCTCACCCAGGTCGCCGACCGGCTCGAAGACGTCCCCGGGCAGTTCGACACCCTCGCCATGGCCGGCGTCGCGCTCACCCTGGTCGGCTTCGCCTTCAAGACCGCGGCCGTCCCCTTCCACTTCTGGGTCCCCGACACCTACGTCGGAGCCCCCCTGCCCATCGCCGGCTACCTCTCGGTGATCGGCAAGGCCGTGGGCTTCACCGGCCTCATCCTCGTCACCGTGATCGCCTTCCCGGCGTACGCGCAGGTCTGGGGCCCGGCCATCGCCGTCCTCGCCGCACTCACCATGACCCTGGGCAACGCCGCCGCCGTACGCCAGTCCGCGGACCGCCCGAACAGTGCCGTACGGCTGCTCGCCTGGTCCTCGGTCGGCCAGGCCGGCTACCTGCTGGTCCCGATCGCCGCCGCCGCGTACTCCGAGCGCGACCAGATCGGCTCCACCCTCGCCTACGCCCTCATGTACGCCGCCGTGAACCTCGGCGCCTTCGCCGTGGCCGCCCTCGTCGCCCGTACGAAGCCGCTCAACCGGATCAGCGACTACCGAGGCCTGTACGCCGAGCGCCCGCCGGCCGCCCTCTCCCTGGCCTTCTTCCTGCTCTGCCTGGCCGGACTGCCGCCCGGCATCATCGGCCTCTTCGCCAAGGTCACCGTCTTCCAGTCGGCCGTCGACGCGGGCCTGGGCTGGCTGGCCGTGCTGATGGCGGTCAACGTCGTCATCGCCCTGTACTACTACCTGCGCTGGACGGCGCTGCTCTTCCGCGCACCCGACGGCGCCGAGGCGCCGGAGGGCGCCGCACCGGCACGTACGAAGGCCCCCTGGCCGGTCGCGGCGGCCATCGTCGCCACCGCGGTCACCGCGGTCGTCCTCTCGGGCGCCCCGCAGATCGTCCTTCGCTTCGCCTCGGGGAGCCTCTTCACGCAGTAGCCGGTCCCGGGCCGGCTGGCCCGTACGGAGCAACGCGCACGGCGGCCCGCCGCCGCCCCCAGGGGGTGTCCGGCGGGCCCGCGTGCCGGCACGCCCTGGGAACCAGACGCGCTCACCTCGCGTTGACCAGGAAGGGAGGGTCCACTGGACCGTAGACCCTCAAATCCATGACGGGCTCCCCTGCCGCACCACTTGGAGGGCGTACCGTGCACCGCCGGCACAACGGGCTCAAGACCGCCGTACTCCTCGGCGGGCTGTCCGCACTCATCATCGTCATCGGCAGCTTCTTCGGCCGGACCGGCCTGATAGTCGCCGTCCTCGTCGCACTCGGGACGAACGCCTACGCGTACTGGAACAGCGACAAACTCGCTCTACGCGCGATGCGTGCCCGTCCCGTCAGCGAATTCGAGGCGCCCCAGCTCTACCGCATGGTGCGTGAGCTCTCCACGTCCGCGCGCCAGCCCATGCCACGCCTCTACATCTCGCCCACCGAGGCCCCGAACGCCTTCGCCACCGGCCGCAACCCGCGCAACGCCGCCGTCTGCTGCACCGAGGGCATCCTGCGCATCCTCGACGAGCGCGAGCTGCGCGGGGTCATCGGCCACGAGCTCAGCCACGTCTACAACCGCGACATCCTCATCTCGTCGGTGGCCGGAGCACTCGCCTCGGTGATCATGTTCCTGGTGAACTTCGCCTGGCTCATCCCCGTCGGCCGCTCCAACGACGACGAGGGCCCCGGCCTGCTCGGCATGCTGCTGATCATGATCCTGGGGCCGCTGGCCGCGTCGGTGATCCAGCTGGCCATCAGCCGCTCGCGCGAGTACGAGGCCGACGCCTCCGGCGCCCAGCTCACCGGGGACCCGCTGGCCCTCGCCAGCGCCCTGCGCAAGCTCGACGCGGGCACCAAACAGCTCCCGCTGCCGCCCGAACCACGACTGGAGACGGCGAGTCATATGATGATCGCCAACCCCTTCCGCCCCGGTCAGGGGCTGACCAGGATGTTCTCGACCCATCCCCCGATGGCCGAGCGCATCGCCCGGCTCGAACAGATGGCAGGCCGCCGCCAATGAAGACAATCCTGAACGTCATCTGGCTCATCCTCAGCGGCATCTGGCTGTTCCTGGGATACCTGCTCGCGGGTGTGCTCCTCTGCATCACCATCATCGGCATCCCGTTCGGCATCGCCGCCTTCCGCATCGCCGTGTACGCCCTCTGGCCCTTCGGCTACACCACGGTCGAGCGCCACGACGCGGGCGCCCCCTCCTGCATAGGCAACGTCCTGTGGCTGGTGCTGGCGGGCTGGTGGCTGGCCCTCGGCCACATCGTCACGGGCATCGCCCTCTGCGTCACGATCATCGGCATCCCGTTCGGCATCGCCAACTTCAAGATGGTCCCCCTCTCCCTGCTGCCGCTGGGCCGCGAAATCGTCCCCACGGACGCCCCGTTCGCCACCCGCTGACGACACCCGACACCCACACACCGACACCGCGCCGCGGACGGGCCAGGCCCGTCCGCGGCGCGGTTGTCCACAGGCCGGGCGGGCTGTCAGTGGCGTGCGTCACCATGAAGGCATGAACGAGACCGAGCAGTTGCTGCAGCAAGTCGCACACCGCGCGCGCAACTCCGCACGCCGATACGGAAAGGCCCTGCCGGCGCCTCTGGGCGCCGGGGAGATCGCCCGCTCCGAGGGCATACTCGGCTTCCCGCTGCCGCCCCTGCTCGCCCTGCTCTACACGCGCGTGGGGGACGGCGGATTCGGCCCCGAACAAGGCCTGTTGCCCCTGCGCCGGGCCGTCGGGGCCTACCGGGCCCAGCGCGAGTCCGGGTGGCGCTGGCCCGAGGGGGTCCTGCCCGTGGCCGACTTCGGCTGCGCCATGTACGCCTGCGTCGACTGCAGGTCCCACACCGCCCAGGTCCTGCTGTTCGACCCGAACCCGGGCGAGCCCGACCTCGCCTGGTCCGTCGACACCGCCGGCCTGGAGGACTGGCTGCGCGGCTGGCTCGACGGAACAGCCTGGTTCTGCGAGGAATCGGACGCGGGGGACGCCTACGACCTGGAACTGCAGCCCTGGGCGGAGTTCAGATCCCGGATCTGAGCCGGCCGCGCACCCCGTACGCCAACGCGCCCACAGCCAGCACGGCGGCCCCCGCGCCCACCGACGCGAGGGGCAGCGCACACGCCAGCACCACACACCCGGACAGCCCGACCGCTGCCACGGCCCGCCCCTTGACACCTGAATCGAGAGTCCACGCGGAGGCGTTCGCGATCGCGTAATAGGCGAGCACGCCGAAGGAGGAGAAACCGATCGCGCCCCGCACGTCGACGGTGGCCGCGAGCACCGCCACGACCGCCCCCACCGCCAGCTCGGCATGGTGCGGCACCCGGTGCCTGGGATGTACGGCGGCCAGCGCGCGCGGGAGACGGCCGTCCCGGGCCATCGCCAGCACCGTCCGCGACACCCCGAGCACCAAGGCCAGCAGAGAGCCCAGCGCGGCCAGGGCCGCGCCCACCCGGACGACCGGCGCCAGCCCCGGCACACCCGCCGCCCGGACCGCGTCGGCCAGCGGCGCCGACGACCCCGCCAACCCCTCGACGCCCAGCACCGACAGCAGCGCCACCCCCACCGCCGCGTACACCAGCAGGGCGATCCCCAGCGCGATCGGCACCGCCCGCGGGATCGTCCGCACCGGGTCGCGCACCTCCTCGCCCAGGGTGGTGATCCGCGCATAGCCCGCGAAGGCGAAGAACAGCAGACCGGCGCCCTGCAACAACCCGAAGGCGGCCCAGTCCGGCCCGCCCAGCCGCTCCGGTGCCGCCGCATCCGAGGATAGGCACACCACGACCACCCCGGCCAGCACCGCCAGGACCGCCGCCACGATCAGCCGGGCCACCCGGGCGGACTTCTGGACACCGCCGTAGCTCGCGGCCGTGACCGCCACCACCGCCGCCACCGCCACGGCGTGCTCCCGCCCCGGCCACACGTAGGCGCCCACCGTCAGCGCCATCGCCGCGCACGACGCCGTCTTGCCGATCACGAACCCCCAGCCCGCCAGATACCCCCAGAAGGGGCCGAGCCGCTCCCGCCCGTACACGTACGTGCCCCCGGAGGCCGGATAACGGGCGGCCAGCCGCGCCGACGAGTGCGCGTTGCAGTAGGCCACGACGGCCGCCACCGCCAGAGCAGCCAGGAGCGCCCCGCCCGCGGCCGCCGCGGCCGGGGCGAACGCCGCGAAGACCCCGGCGCCCACCATCGCGCCGAGTCCGACGACGACCGCGTCGAAGACGCCCAGGGTCCGCTTCAACTCATCAGCCACGGGCGGAGGGTAACGGAGCCGGTGCCGACGCCGGAAAGGTGCGCGGGACCCGGCGGACCCTGCCGCCGCGGCGCTACCGGACAACCTCAGCTGACACCCTCCCGGCGGGGAAGCGGCGTCCGGGTGCGCTCCCACCCCTCCAGGGCGGTCAGACAGGCGTGGTCGAGGTGGCGCAGACCGCTCAGGTCGAGCCGCACCGGCTGCCCGTGCGGCAGCGCCTCCAGTGCGTCGAGCAGCTTCGGCAGCCGCAGGAAGCTGGCGTTCCCCACGACCCGCACGCACAACTCCCCGTCCTCCCACACCTCCTCGACGTGCACGTGGGAGGTCTCCCAGGCCGCCTTGGCAATGGCCAGCCCCAGGCCGACCAGCACCCCTTCGAAGAGGTTGGTGACGACGATCGCGCCGGCCGTGGAGACCAGCACCACCGCCTCGCCCCGGTGCGTACGCCACAGCGCCGCCACCGCCCTGACCGGCAGCAGCTTCCAGCCCGCGTACAGGAGCACCCCGGCCAGCGCCGCGAGCGGCACCGTCTCCAGCACCTGGGGGAGGAGCACCGCGAAGAGCAGCAGCCAGCCGCCGTGCATCACCCGGGCCGCCCGGGTGCGGGCGCCGGCCTCCACATTGGCGGCGCTGCGCACGATCACGGCGGTCATCGGCAAGGCCCCGAGCAGCCCGCACACACCGTTGCCGACGCCCTGGGCGATCAGCTCCCGGTCGTACTCCGTCCGGGGCCCGTCGTGCATCCGGTCCACCGCGGCGGCGCTGAAAAGGGTCTCGGCGGAGGCGATCAGCGCCAGCGCGATCACCGTCCCGACCGCGCCGGCGGAGGCCAGCACCCCGAACTCCCCCCAGGCGGGCGGTGACACGGCCTCCAGGACCCCCGTCACCCGCACCCGCTCGACGGGCAGCCGCAGCAGCACGGCCGCGGTGGTGGCGGCGGCCACCCCGACCAGCGCGCCGGGCAGCAGCCGCAGACGGGCCGGCACCCGCCGCCAGGCGACCATGACGGCGATGGTGCCCACCCCGAGCAGTACCGCGGCCCAGTCGGCCCGCGCCACCAGCCCGTGCACGCCGCCCAGCTTCGCCAGGGTCTGTCCCGGTGCCTGCGCGTCGCCCAGGGCGTACAACTGCCCGGAGATCAGCACGAGACCGATGCCGGCCAGCATCCCGTGCACGACGGCCACGGAGATCGCCCTGAACCACCGCCCGAGCCGCAGCACCCCCATGCCCAGCTGCACCGTGCCGGCGGCCAGCACCAGCACCCCGAGAGCGGCCGCGCCGTACGCCTGCACCGCCTCGTAGACCAGCACGGTGAGCCCGGCGGCAGGCCCGCTCACCTGGAGGGAACTGCCCCGGAACCACCCTGTGACCAGCCCCCCGACCACCCCGGTGACGATCCCCAGCTCGGCGGGGACCCCCGAGGCGACCGCCACCCCCACGCACAGGGGTACGGCGACCAGTGCGACGACGACGGACGCACCGAAGTCTGCGCGGAACGTGCCGGCCCCAGGCATGCGAGATCCCCCTGCCACGCGGTGATGTGATGCCACCACCGTGCTGGGCGCACCCCCCACCGCCCAAGTGGCCATGGGAGCCCGCGGCAGCGCGCGCGCCGCACGCGCCCGGCACGCACGCCCCACGCACCCCGCCGACCACCGCTGACCACCGCCGACCACCGCGGCCCGGCGGTCGGTGAAGACCGCCGGGCCGGCGTGGTGAGGATCGGGGACCTGCGTCAGCGGTAGTTCACGAACTGGATCGCGAAGTCCAGGTCCTTGCCCTTGAGGAGGGCCTGGACGGCCTGGAGGTCGTCGCGGCTCTTGGAGCTGACGCGCAGCTCGTCGCCCTGGACCTGGGCCTTGACGCCCTTCGGACCCTCGTCCCGGATGATCTTCGCGACCTTCTTGGCGTTCTCCTGGGAGATGCCCTCCTCGATCGTGGCGAAGATCTTGTACTCCTTGCCGGACAGCTGCGGCTCACCGGCGTCCAGCGCCTTGAGCGAGATCCCGCGCTTGACCAGCTTGGTCTCGAAGACGTCGAGGACGGCCTTGACGCGCTCCTCGGAGTTCGCCTCCATGAGGATCTTCTCGCCGGACCAGGCGATGGTGGCGCCGGTGCCCTTGAAGTCGTAGCGCTGCGAGAGCTCCTTGGCGGCCTGGTTGAGGGCGTTGTCGACCTCCTGCCGCTCGACCTTCGAGACGATGTCGAAACTGGAGTCGGCCATGTGCTGTGGCTCCTTGAAGTCGATTGCGATCACCCCGGAGGGCACGGCCGGACATCCCCGGACCGCTCGGCAAAGCCTAGTGCTGCGACCGCACAGGTCCACCGGGTCGCGGCGCCCGGTACGGCGCCTCGCCGCGTGGTCGGACCACGCGCGTACGTCCGGGCGGCACCGGCCGCCGCACCCACGCGCGGCGCTGATCAATCCGGTGGCGAAGCACCCCCGGTCATCAGGTATCGTTTACGTCGTTGCCAGGGAGAACCGCTCACGAGCGGCCTCGAAGGCGACATCCCATGGCGGTGTGCCCGAGTGGCCAATGGGAGCGGACTGTAAATCCGTCGGCTTAGCCTACCCAGGTTCGAATCCTGGCGCCGCCACGCGAGTGGAACCCCCGTTCATCTGCGGAAACGCAGTGGACGGGGGTTCTTTCGTACACCTGGGGCGGGGTGTGGCGCTGGCGGCCGCATCGTCGGGGGCCCGCGGTCGTTCACCGGGGGTGAAATGGACATCTGACACGCGGGGAAAGGTCGGCGGCGGGGTGCTCATCGCGCTGCTCGGCGCGGGGATTCCGGCTCTGATGGGAGCCGCCCTGCATACGGACACGGGAGAGCCCTACCGGGAGACCCGGCTGTACTTCGGCACGGAACGGACCGACGGCGGGAACCCGGTCGCGGAGCGCGAGTTCATGCGGTTCCTGGACCAGGAGATCACCCCCGCCTTCCCCGAGGGGCTGACCCTCCACGACGGGTACGGCCAGTGGCGCGGCGGGAACGGCAAGATCGTCCGTGAGGCGTCCTACGAAGTGGTCCTGCTGTACCCGGAGAAGGACGCCGACGACCGCAGCGTGCGCATCGAGCGGATCCGCGACGCGTACGAGAGCCGCTACCAGCAGGACTCCGTCGGCCGCTCCGACGACAAGGTCGCGGCGCAGTTCTGACCGACCGCGGGGAGGCCGGCCCCGCGGGCCGGCAACCGGTACCGGCCCCCGAGTCGGCCTCCCCGCCGGGCCCTCAGTTGCCCGCCACGTCCTTCACGGCCACGTCGACCGGCGTCGAGCCGGAGACCAGCTCCAGCGTGAGGCCCGCCGTCGCGGGCGTCTCCACCAGCTCGGCCAGCACCGCCGCCACGTCGTCACGCGGCACGGCCCCCCGGCCCGTCCGCGCCTCCAGGCGGACCTGGCCCGTGCCCGCGTCGTCGAGCAGCGAGCCTGGGCGCAGGACCGTCCACTCCAGGCCCAGCCGGGTCCGGACGTGGTCGTCGGCCTCGCCCTTCGCCCGCAGGTAGACGTCGAACACCTCGTCGCCTTCGTGATGGGCGTCCGCGCCCATCGAAGAGACCATCAGGAAGCGGCGCACACCGGCCCGTTCGGCCGCGTCGGCGAACAGCACCGCCGCACCACGGTCCACCGTGTCCTTGCGCCCGACACCGCTGCCGGGGCCGGCGCCCGCCGCGAACACCGCCACGTCCGCGCCCTGCAGGATCCCCGCGACGTGCTCCACCGTGGCCGACTCCAGGTCGCACAGCACCGGTTCGGCGCCCGCCTCCCTGAGGTCGTCGCCCTGTTCGAGGTCGCGGATGATGCCCGCGACCTCGTACCCGCGCGCGGCGAGCAGGCGCTCCAGCCGCAGCGCGATCCGACCGTGTCCACCCGCGATGACGATGCGCATGCCCCGACGGTACGACGAGCCGGGCGCCCCCGCCCGGGAAGACACCCTTACGGGCCGGGCTCCGTGCGGCCCTGCCGGGGCAGGTCCAGGGCCACCGCGACGGCGGAGTCGCAGTACTCCCGTACCGCGCTCGTACGGGCCACCACCCGCCCCCGGTGGATCACGATCCGGCTGTAGGCCAGGGACAGCACGCCCGCGATCCGGTCGCCGCGCACGGCGAGCAGCTCCGCCGGGAAGCCGGCCTCCACCCGCACCTGCGGCAGGCCCATGGCCTCGCGGGCGCAGGCGCTGACGGAGTCGTAGGCCTCGCCGGGGCGCAGGCCGCCCTGGGAGGCCAGCAGGTACGCGGCCTCCAGCGGGTCGCCCCGGCCGACCGGGTTCCCGGCGTCCCGCAGCGCCCCGCTGCCCGCCGCGACCCGTACGCCGGCGGCCCGCAGCAGCCGTACGGGGGCGGCGCGCAGGCCGCGGCGCTCCAGGGCCGCGCAGTCGCCCTGGGGCAGGCAGGTCACCCGTACCCCGGCCGCGGCCAGTTGGTCGGCGGCGCGGGCGGCCGCGTCCGGGGGGAGCCGGGACAGGCCACCGCAGGGGCCGATGGCCACCCCGGGGCGCAGACCGCCGGCCATCGCCGCGAGCCGGGCGAGGCGCGCCGGGTCGGCACCGTCCGTGTGCAGGTCCACTGGGCAGCCGTGCTCGTCGGCGAGGTCCAGGACGGCTTCGAGGAAGCCCGTCGGGTCCGGATCCAGGTCCGGGCAGCCCCCGATCACGGAGGCGCCCATCTTGACCGCGTCACGCAGCATGGCCAGCCCGTCCGCGCCCGCCACCCCGGTCAGCAGCCGGGGGACGGCCACCGCGGTCAGGTCGGCGAGCCCGCGCAGGGAGCGCCGGGCCTGGAGCACCGCCTCCAGGGGGCCGAGACCGTGGACGTCGCCGATGCGCACGTGGGAGCGCATGGCGGTCGCGCCGTGCCCGAGCTGGAGCAGGGCCGCTTCGGTGGCCCGGCGCTGGACCTCGTCGGGCGCGTACGAGACGGGTCCGTCGCCGTCGGCGGTCAGCGCGGTGTCCCCGTGGGCGTGCGGCTCGGCGGGCGCCGGGAGCAGCAGGTAGCCGCTGAGGTCCACCCGGGACAGCACGGGGGAGGAGAGGCTGCCGGTGGTCCCGACGGCCTGGATCCGGCCGCCGCCGAGGCGCACGTCGACGGTACGGCCGTCAGTGAGGCGTGCCCCGGCGAGGAGCAGGGTGGCGGCCTCGGCGGCGGCCGCACCGCTGTTGGCGTTGCCGCCGCGGGAGGACGGGGACGGCTGCTGCGGCGGGCTGTCGGACATCGCGCTCCTGCGGTGGCTCGGGCGGTTCCTGGGGCCGTGGCCGCGGCCCGCACCCCCAAGATCACGCAGCGTGCTCAGAGCCTAGGGTGCGGCGCACGCCGCTTCGCGGAAGAGGGCAATAGTCGTACCGGTGTGGTGCCCGGCGGCGCCCGCGCCCGCTCGTGCGCCCCCTGTCGTCCTGGCGCCGGCCGGTCTGCGGCGCGTGTGATGTGTGAGCCCGCGCACAAACCACGTGAGAAGTGGGGCGGGAGTGGCCTGCGGGTTGATCAAGAGGGGCGTCCGACGCCCCTCGGAGCCCAGCTCCCGCAAAGGATTTGGGCGATCGGCGGGCAACCGTGTAATGTCTTCATCGCTCGCCCCAATAGCTCAGTCGGTAGAGCGTCTCCATGGTAAGGAGAAGGTCTGCGGTTCGATTCCGCATTGGGGCTCTGGTGAGAGAGGTTCCCCACCCTCGGGTGGGGAGCTGATCACATCAAAGCGGCGTAGCTCAGTCGGTAGAGCAAGCGGCTCATAATCGCTGTGTCACCGGTTCAAGTCCGGTCGCCGCTACCCACAGTAGCCGATTGCGGGGTCGGTCTCCCGATCGGCTACTCTTTTATGCGTTCATCCGTCCCATAGTCCGTCAAGGAGCACTCACGTGGCTGCCACCGACGTCCGCCCGAAGATCACGCTGGCCTGCGTGGAGTGCAAGGAGCGGAACTACATCACCAAGAAGAACCGGCGTAACAACCCGGACCGCATGGAGATGAAGAAGCACTGCCCGCGCTGCAACTCGCACACCGCGCACCGCGAGACCCGCTGACCCCAGCGAAGTCTCGAATACAGGCACCGTCATGAGGTCGTCCCCTTCATTGGGGGCGGCCTCGTGTCGTTTTCAGCACTGATCTCTCCAGTCTTTGTCCCTGTGTGTTTCGTGTCCCTTCAACAGGAGGTAGTGAGTCATGGCTCTCGACCAGTCCTTCGTGGGGCGGAGCTACCCGCCCACCGATCCGTACGAGGTCGGCCGGGAGAAGATCCGCGAATTCGCGGTCGCTGTGGGTGACACCAATCCCGTCTACACCGACCCGGAAGCGGCGAAGGCCTACGGCCACTCCGATGTGATCGCTCCGCCGACTTTTGTGTTCGCCATCACTTTCAAGGCGGCCGGCGAGGTCGTCCAGGATCCGCAGCTGGGCCTGGACTACGACCGCGTCGTACACGGCGACCAGAAGTTCGCGTACTCCCGCCCGGTGCGGGCCGGTGACCGCCTGACGGTGACCTCGACCATCGAGGCCGTGAAGTCGATGGCCGGCAACGACATCATCGACGTCCGCGGCGAGGTCCACGACGAGAGCGGCGAGCACGTGGTGACGGCGTGGACGAAGCTCGTCTCCCGCGCCCCCCAGGAGGCCTGACATGGCAGCGCAGATCAAGTACTCCGACGTCGAGGTCGGCACCGAGCTGCCGGCGGCGGCCTTCCCCGTGACCCGCGCCTCGCTGGTCCAGTACGCCGGCGCCTCCGGCGACTTCAACCCGATCCACTGGAACGAGAAGTTCGCCAAGGAGGTCGGGCTGCCGGACGTGATCGCGCACGGCATGTTCACCATGGCCGAGGCGATCCGCGTGGTCACCGACTGGGTGGGCGACCCGGGCGCGGTGGTCGAGTACGGCGTGCGCTTCACCAAGCCCGTCGTCGTCCCGAACGACGACCAGGGCGGCCTGATCGAGGTCACCGGCAAGGTCGCGGCGAAGCTGGACGACAACCGGGTGCGCGTCGACCTGACCGCCATGAGCGCCGGCCAGAAGGTCCTCGGAATGTCCCGCGCGGTGGTCGCGCTCGCCTGAGGGCCTGTGCACCGGGCGTGAGCGTGCGAGGGGGCGGGCTGCCCGTCCCCTCGCCGCCGGCCCTGCGGCCCGTTTCGGAAGACCGAGGCGACCACCCTTGACGTAGTTAGTGATTGAGCACTAACTTATGCGCATGGCAAGGATGAGCGCAGAGGAGCGGCGCGAGAGCGTCATCCGGGCGGCGATGCACGAGTTCGCCCGGGGCGGGTACCACGGGACCTCCACCGAGGCGATCGCCAAGCGGGTGGGCGTGTCGCAGCCGTACCTCTTCCGGCTCTTCCCCAACAAGCAGGCGATCTTCCTGGCCGCGTCGGAGCGCTGTCTGCGGGACACGCGTGAGGTGTTCGCCGCCGCCGTCGAGGGACTGAGCGGCGAAGAGGCCGAGCACGCCATGGCCGAGGCCTACACCCGGCTGATCACGGAGGACCCGGACAAGCTCCAGATGCAGCTCCAGATGTACGTGACCGTCGCCGCCGCCGAGGCGGCCGGCGACCACGAGCTCGGCGAGCTGGTCCGCCAGGGGTGGATGGAGCTCTGGGACACCGTCCACCTGCCGCTGGGTGCGGACCCGCGGGAGACGACGACCTTCATGGCCTACGGCATGCTCATCAACACCCTGGCCGCGATGGGCTTCCCGCCGGGGCACAGGGTGTGGGAGGGGTTCTATCCGTCGGCCCGCACCACCGGCCGCCCGGAGAAGTGAAGGATGCGCGCGTCGCGTGATCGCGCGCATTCGCATGCGCAGCAAAGTTAGTCAGTGATAACTAACAACTCGCAGGGGGAACCGTGCACACGCAAGACGCCGACACCAAGCTCCGCGGCCCCGCCGTCTGGGCCCTCGTCCTCACCGGCACGGCCGGCTTCATGGCCGCGCTCGACAACCTCGTCGTCACCACCGCCCTCCCCGCCATCCGCGAGGACCTCGGAGGAGGGCTGGAGGACCTGGAATGGACGGTGAACGCCTACACGCTCACCTTCGCCGTCCTCCTCATGTTCGGCGCCGCCCTCGGCGACCGTTTCGGCCGCCGCCGGCTGTTCGTCGCCGGCCTCGCCGTCTTCACCGGCGCCTCCGCCGCGGCCGCCCTCTCGCCCGGGATCGACGCGCTCATCGCCGCCCGCGCAGTGCAGGGCGTGGGAGCGGCCGTCATGATGCCGCTCACCCTCACCCTCCTCACCGCCGCCGTCCCGGCCGCCCGCCGCGGCATGGCCCTCGGCATCTACGGCGCCGTCACCGGCCTCGCCGTCGCCAGCGGCCCCCTCATCGGCGGCAGCCTCACCGAGCACATCTCCTGGCAGTGGATCTTCTGGCTCAACGTCCCGGTGGGCCTGGCCCTGATCCCGCTCGCCCGCCTGCACCTCGCCGAGTCCACCGCCCCCGGCGCCCGCCTCGACGTCCGGGGCACCCTCCTCGTCAGCGGCGGCCTCTTCGGCATCGTCTACGCCCTGGTCACCGCCAACGCCGAGGGCTGGACCAGCGCACCCGTCCTCACCGGACTGATCCTCGGCTCCGCCCTCGTCGCGGGCTTCGTCCACCACGGCCGGACCCACGCCGACCCCATGCTCCCCATGCGGCTCTTCCGCGACCGCGGCTTCCTGGGGATCAACCTGGCCAGCCTGCTGATGTTCCTCGGCATGTTCGGCTCGATCTTCCTGCTCAGCCAGTTCCTCCAGGGCGTCGCCGGCTACTCGCCCACCGAAGCCGGCCTGCGCATGCTTCCCTGGACCGGCATGCCGATGATCGTGGCCCCGCTCGCCGGCATCCTCTCCGACCGCATCGGCGGCCGCCCCGTCGTCGCCGCCGGGCTGGCGTTCCAGGCGCTCGGCCTCGGCTGGTTCGCCGCGATCCTCAGCACCGACGTCTCCTACGCCGCGCAGCTGCCCCCGCTGATCCTCAGCGGGATCGGCATGGCGCTCTACTTCGCCCCCGCCGCCAACGTCCTCATGTCCACCGTGCGCCCAGCCGACCAGGGCAAGGCCTCCGGCACGAACAACGCCCTACGCGAGCTCGGCGGAGCCCTCGGTGTCGCCGTCCTGGCCTCCGTCTTCTCCGCCCAGGGCGGATACGAGTCCCCGCAGGCCTTCACCGACGGCACCGTCCCCGCCCTGTGGATCGGCGCCGCCGCGGTCGCCCTCGCCGCAGCGCTGGCCCTCCTGGTGCCCCGCAGGTCCGAGGCAGCACCGCTCCCCGCGAGCCGCCCCGCCCACGCCCCGCAGAAGGTCCCGGCCGCCCACTGAGCCGCCGCCCGCCCCGGCCCGCCCCGCCCGCCGCCCCCGGCCCCGGCCCGGCGCGCAGCCCCGTACGACGTACCACCGACCCGGATCCGCACCCAGGAACGCAAGGAGAGCACGTCATGCCCGACATCCCCTGGTCCACGCCCACCCCCGCCGAGCCCGGCGCCCAGGCCTACGTCATGGCCTCCCGCTTCGAGACCGCCACCCTCCTCGGCGCCGTCAGGTTCTTCCTCAAGTCCCCCGGCATCATCCGCCAGATCCGCAAGGCCCCCGGCGCCCACGGCTCCGCCCTCCGGGCCCGGGTCCTGCGGCGCACCTTCTTCACCCTGTCCGCCTGGGAGGACCGCGACGCCCTCCACCGCTTCGCCCGCGCCGAGCCCCACCGCACCAGCGCCCGCGCCGCCGGCGCGTACATGAAGGAATCCGTCTTCACCTACTGGACCGTGCCGGCCGCCGAACTGCCGATCACCTGGGCCGAGGCCGAACGCCGCCTCGCCCAGGAGGAGGCAAGCCGCTGACCCCGCCGGCACGGGGGACGAACGAGTACGGTCCGTGGCCCCGCAGGGATGCGAGGGGCACGGACCGTACTCTTGTCCACGTGCAGGAACTCCACGAAGCCCCCCTCGCCCCGCTGACCACCTTCCGCCTCGGTGGTCCCGCCGCCCGCCTGGTCACCGCGACCACCGACGCCGAGGTCGTCGCCACCGTGCGCGCCGCGGACACCGACGGCACCCCGCTCCTGATCATCGGCGGCGGCAGCAACCTGGTCATCGGCGACCAGGGCTTCGACGGAACCGCCCTGCGCATCGCGACCACCGGCTTCACCCTCGACGGCACCACCCTCGAACTCGCCGCCGGCGAGAACTGGAGCGACGCCGTCGCCCGCACCGTCGACGCCGGCCTCGCCGGCATCGAATGCCTCGCCGGCATCCCCGGCTCCGCCGGCGCCACCCCCATCCAGAACGTCGGCGCGTACGGCCAGGAAGTCTGCGACACCATCACCGAGGTCGTCGCCTACGACCGCACCACCGGCGAAACGGTCACCCTGACCGCCGCCGAGTGCGCCTTCCGCTACCGCAACAGCACCTTCAAGGACCAGCCCGACCGCTACGTCGTCCTGCGCGTGCGCTTCGCCCTGGAGGACGCCGGCGGGCTCTCGGCGCCGATCAAGTACCCGGAGACCGCCCGCGCCCTCGGCGTCGAGGCCGGCGACCGGGTCCCCGCCGCCACCGCACGCGAGACCGTCCTGCGGCTGCGCGCCGGCAAGGGCATGGTCCTCGACCCCGCCGACCACGACACCTGGTCGGCCGGCTCCTTCTTCCACAACCCGATCCTCACCGACGAGGACTACGCCGCCTTCCTCGCCCGCGTCCAGGACCGCCTCGGCCCCGACACCGCCCCGCCCGCCTACCCCGCCGGCGAAGGCCGTACGAAGACCAGCGCGGCCTGGCTCATCGACAAGGCCGGCTTCACCAAGGGCTACGGCACCGGCCCCGCCCGCATCTCCACCAAGCACACCCTCGCCCTCACCAACCGCGGCGAGGCCACCACCGAGGACCTCCTCGCCCTGGCCCGCGAGGTCGTCGCGGGCGTCCACGCGGCCTTCGGCGTCACCCTCGTCAACGAGCCGGTGACGGTCGGCGTCAGCATCTGAGGAGCCCCCGCCGCCCATGCTCTGTCCCCGTCACGGGGCCGGTACGGACCCCACTCGGCTCGTGGGTCGCACGCTCAGCAGGGTCGTCGCGTCCTGGCACGTCAGTGACGGCGAACGCTCCGAGTCCCCCCTCGACGTCTGGCTGATCGACAGCGTCGGCGACTCCATCCGGATCACCACCGGGTCCGACTGGTGCCTCATCGTCGAGTCCGCGCCGCCCCATGCCCCCTACGACATGGGGGAGTGGGGACGCGTCGAGGTCGGCGAGGACCTCGGCGACCACCCCTTCCTGCGACACCTCGGCGAGACCGTCTCCTCCGTCGCCGAGTTCGCGCTGCCCGAACAGGGCCGCACCCACCTGGAGATCGGCTTCCCGAACGGCCGCCGCGTGCGCGCCGACTGCCACGAAGGGGACCTGCGGCTCACCCGGTGAGCCAGTGGTCGATCCCCGCCAGCAGCTTGGCCTGTACGTCGTCCGGCGCGGCGCTGCCGCGCACCGACTGGCGGGCCAGCTCGGCGAGCTCCGCGTCCGTGAAGCCGTGATGGCGGCGGGCGATCTCGTACTGCGCCGCCAGCCGGGAACCGAACAGCAGCGGGTCGTCCGCACCCAGCGCCATCGGCACCCCGGCCTCGAAGAACGTGCGCAGCGGGACGTCCTCCGGGCGCTCGTACACGCCCAGGGCGACGTTCGACGCGGGGCACACCTCGCAGGTGATCTGCCGGTCCGCGAGCCGCTTCAGCAGCCTGGGGTCCTCCGCGGCCCGCACGCCGTGCCCGATGCGGGCAGCGTGCAGGTCGTCGAGGCAGTCGCGCACCGAGGACGGGCCGGTGAGCTCACCGCCGTGCGGGGCCGCCAGGAGCCCGCCGTCGCGGGCGATGGCGAAGGCCCGGTCGAAGTCGCGGGCCATGCCCCGCCGCTCGTCGTTGGACAGGCCGAAACCGACGATGCCGCGGTCGGCGTAGCGCACGGCGAGGCGGGCCAGGGTGCGGGCGTCGAGGGGGTGCTTCATGCGGTTGGCGGCGATCAGGACCCGCATGCCGAGGCCGGTCTCGCGGGACGCGCTGTCGACGGCGTCGAGGATGATCTCGACCGCCGGGATCATCCCGCCGAGCAGCGGGGCGTACGAGGTGGGATCCACCTGGATCTCCAGCCAGCCGCTGCCGTCCCGGACGTCCTCCTCCGCGGCCTCGCGGACCAGCCGCCGGATGTCGTCGGGCTCGCGCAGGCAGGAGCGGGCGGCGTCGTACAGCCGCTGGAAGCGGAACCAGCCGCGCTCGTCGGTGGCGCGCAGCTTGGGCGGCTCCCCGGCGGTCAGCGCGTCGGGGAGGCGCACGCCGTACTTGTCGGCGAGCTCCAGGAGGGTCGACGGTCGCATCGACCCGGTGAAGTGCAGGTGGAGGTGGGCCTTCGGCAGAAGCGTGAGATCGCGTACGTGCTCCATCAGGTGATCCTGCCGTACCGCTGCGCTCGGCGGGAGGGGGTTTTACCGATCGGGGGCTTGCGCGAACGGGTGAGCGGGCGCCCGATCCGCCGCGCGGGAGCTTTCCGGGCGCCGCCCGGACCCGCGCCTCAAACGCCGGCGGGGCTGAAGGATCGGGGCTCCGCCCCGGACCCCGCGCCTCAAACGCCGGCGGGGCTGGAAGGGGCTCGGCGGGGCGTGGAAAAGCGGCGGCACCCCGAAGGGTGCCGCCGCCGGGACGTGCGTCAGGCAGGGGCGTCGTCGAAGTAGCGTCGGCCGCCCGTGAGGGCGTGCGTGCCGGGCCCCGCCACCCAGACGGGACTTCGACGACAGCCCTAGGCCTTGGCCTCGGCCAGGAGCTTCTGGATGCGGGACACGCCCTCGACCAGGTCCTCGTCGCCCAGGGCGTACGAGAGGCGCAGGTAGCCCGGGGTGCCGAAGGCCTCGCCGGGGACGACCGCGACCTCGGCCTCGTCCAGGATCAGGGCGGCCAGCTCGACGGAGGTCTGCGGGCGCTTGCCGCGGATCTCCTTGCCCAGCAGCTCCTTGACCGACGGGTAGGCGTAGAAGGCGCCCTCGGGGGTCGGGCAGAAGACGCCGTCGATCTCGTTCAGCATCTTGACCATCGTCTGGCGGCGGCGGTCGAAGGCCTTGCGCATCTCGGCGACCGCGTCCAGGTTGCCCGAGACGGCGGCGAGCGCGGCGACCTGGGCCACGTTGGAGACGTTGGAGGTGGCGTGCGACTGGAGGTTCGTCGCGGCCTTGACGACGTCCTGCGGGGCGATGACCCAGCCCACGCGCCAGCCGGTCATCGCGTACGTCTTGGCGACGCCGTTCACGATGATGCACTTGTCGCGCAGGGCCGGGACCAGGACCGGCAGCGAGGTGAACTTCGCGTCGCCGTAGACAAGGTGCTCGTAGATCTCGTCCGTCAGCACCCACAGGCCGTGCTCGGCGGCCCACTCGCCGATCGCCTTCGCGTCGGCCTCGCTGTAGACCGCGCCGGTCGGGTTGGACGGGGAGACGAAGAGGACGACCTTGGTGCGCTCGGTGCGCGCGGCCTCCAGCTGCTCGACGGAGACCCGGTAGCCGGTGGTCTCGTCGGCGACGACCTCGACCGGGACACCGCCGGCGAGACGGATCGACTCCGGGTACGTCGTCCAGTACGGGGCCGGGACGATGACCTCGTCACCCGGGTCCAGGACGGCCGCGAAGGCCTCGTAGATCGCCTGCTTGCCGCCGTTGGTCACCAGGACCTGCGACGCCTCGACCTCGTAGCCGGAGTCGCGCAGCGTCTTGGCGGCGATGGCGGCCTTCAGCTCGGGCAGGCCGCCGGCCGGCGTGTAGCGGTGGTACTTGGGGTTGCGGCATGCCTCGACCGCGGCCTCGACGATGTAGTCCGGGGTCGGGAAGTCGGGCTCGCCCGCGCCGAAGCCGATCACCGGGCGTCCGGCGGCCTTGAGGGCCTTGGCCTTGGCGTCCACGGCGAGGGTGGCGGACTCGGAAATGGCGCCGATACGGGCGGACACCCGGCGCTCGGAGGAAGGCGTTGCAGAGGTCATACGGGCAATCGTCCCAGACCGCGCCGAGGCGCGGCACACCGTTTCAGTCAACGGACCGGAGCATGTCAGGACGGATGCTGTTCGACGTCACGGCCCGGTTCACGTACACTCACCTGTCGTTGGACCTCGCCGACCGCTGCAGAGCGTGAGCACTCCGTGCACTCGCCCGGATGCGGTAGGTTGGGGGACGCAAAGGGTCGTAGCTCAATTGGTAGAGCACTGGTCTCCAAAACCAGCGGTTGGGGGTTCGAGTCCCTCCGGCCCTGCTCCACACTCCTTCTCGGATGTGTGTGCGCAGGTACGTACTTTGATGCAACGCCGTGCGGCGCAACCGGGCGCGGTACGGCCACGACCCGGATTCAGGTGAGAGACGTGACGGACGCCCTGGGCTCCATCGACATGCCTGACGCCGAGGACGAGACGCGCGAGAAGAAGGCCCGCAAGGGCGGCAAGCGCGGCAAGAAGGGCCCTCTGGGCCGGCTCGCGCTTTTCTACCGCCAGATCGTCGCGGAACTCCGCAAGGTTGTCTGGCCCACTCGCAACCAGCTCACGACGTACACCACTGTGGTGATTGTCTTCGTCGTCATCATGATCGGTATCGTGACCGTGGTTGACTTCGGTTTCGAGAAGGCCATCAAGTTCGTCTTCGGCTGATCCCCGCGGGGGGCGGCGCCTTGATGGTGTCGCCCGTTTTCGCATGTTCCACCACCTTTTGTATCCAGGAAGAAGCAGCCACCGTGTCTGACCCGAACCTGAACGCGAGCCACGACTCCGTCGAGTCCGTCGAGGACGAGCTCGACATCGTCGAGGCGGCGGACGCTGTGGACCCCGACGAGGCCGAACTCGCCGACGCCGAGGCGGGTGCCGCCGCCGAAGAGGCCGCGCTGCACGTCGAGTCCGACGAGGACGAGGTCGAGGCTGACACCGAGGCCGACGTCGACGCCGAGGTCGAAGAGGCTGCTGACGAGGTCGAGGTCGAGGCCGAGGCCGGCGAGGAAGAGGCCGCGGAGGCCGAGCCCGCCGAGCCGGTCGACCCGATCCAGGCCCTGCGCGAGGAGCTGCGCCTCCTCCCCGGCGAGTGGTACGTGATCCACACCTACGCCGGCTACGAGAAGCGCGTGAAGGCCAACCTGGAGCAGCGCGCCGTCTCGCTGAACGTCGAGGAGTTCATCTACCAGGCCGAGGTGCCCGAGGAAGAGATCGTCCAGATCAAGAACGGCGAGCGCAAGAACGTCCGGCAGAACAAGCTGCCCGGCTACGTTCTCGTCCGCATGGATCTGACGAACGAGTCCTGGGGCGTCGTCCGCAACACCCCCGGCGTCACCGGCTTCGTGGGCAACGCGTACGACCCGTACCCGCTGACCCTGGACGAGATCGTCAAGATGCTCGCCCCGGAGGCGCAGGAGAAGGCCGCCAAGGCCGCCGCGGAAGAGGCCGGCCTGCCCGCGCCCGCCGTCAAGCGCACCATCGAGGTCCTGGACTTCGAGGTCGGCGACTCGGTCACCGTCACCGACGGCCCGTTCGCCACGCTCCAGGCGACCATCAACGAGATCAACCCCGACTCGAAGAAGGTCAAGGGCCTCGTCGAGATCTTCGGCCGCGAGACCCCGGTCGAGCTCAGCTTCGACCAGATCCAGAAGAACTGATCCACTCCGCGTGCGTCACGGCTTCTGAGCCACAGCTTCCGGACAGGTCAGGCCACCCCTCAGGGATGGTCTGACCTGCTCGGTTTTTAGCCCCGCACTGATACCCGTTATCGTGGTGCGGTATGCCTCCATCCGGATGACCGGATCGGCGGCTGAAAACTCTCACTAGGACCCGGAGAGAGCAATGCCTCCCAAGAAGAAGAAGGTCACGGGGCTTATCAAGCTCCAGATCAAGGCCGGTGCGGCCAACCCGGCTCCGCCGGTCGGCCCCGCGCTCGGCCAGCACGGCGTCAACATCATGGAGTTCTGCAAGGCCTACAACGCCGCGACCGAGTCGCAGCGTGGCATGGTCGTGCCGGTGGAGATCACGGTCTACGAGGACCGCACCTTCACCTTCATCACCAAGACTCCGCCGGCCGCGCGCCTCATCCTGAAGCACGCGGGCATCGAGAAGGGCTCCGGCGAGCCCCACAAGACCAAGGTCGCCAAGCTCACGGCCGCCCAGGTCAAGGAGATCGCCGAGCTGAAGATGCCCGACCTGAACGCCAACGACATCGACGCGGCCGTCAAGATCATCGCCGGCACCGCGCGTTCGATGGGCGTCACCGTCGAAGGCTGATCCAGCCACCCCCCTCGTACCACCAGTGGTAGGGCCAAGCGCTGGCCCGCACCACGACTCCATGCCTGAAGCCACAACACAGGAGCAGAAGTGAAGCGCAGCAAGACTCTCCGCGCTGCGGACGCCAAGGTCGACCGGGAGAAGCTCTACGCCCCGCTCGAAGCCGTCCGTCTCGCCAAGGAGACCTCCTCCACCAAGTTCGACAGCACCGTCGAGATCGCCTTCCGCCTGGGTGTCGACCCGCGCAAGGCCGACCAGATGGTCCGCGGCACCGTGAACCTCCCGCACGGCACCGGCAAGACCGCCCGGGTCCTGGTCTTCGCGACCGGTGACCGTGCTGCGGCCGCGGAAGCCGCCGGCGCCGACATCGTCGGCGACGACGAGCTGATCAACGAGATCGCCAAGGGCAACCGCCTGAACGAGTTCGACGCCGTTGTGGCCACCCCGGACCTCATGGGCAAGGTCGGCCGTCTCGGCCGCGTGCTCGGTCCCCGTGGCCTCATGCCGAACCCGAAGACCGGCACCGTCACGATGGACGTCGCGAAGGCTGTCACCGAGATCAAGGGTGGCAAGATCGAGTTCCGCGTCGACAAGCACTCGAACCTGCACTTCATCATCGGCAAGGTCTCCTTCTCCGACGAGCAGCTCGTCGAGAACTACGGCGCGGCCCTCGACGAGATCCTTCGTCTGAAGCCGTCCGCCGCCAAGGGCCGCTACCTGAAGAAGGCCGCCCTCAGCACCACCATGGGCCCCGGCATCCAGCTGGACCCGAACCGCACCCGGAACCTCCTCGTCGAGGAAGACCCGGCTGCCGTCTGATCGGCCCGAGCCTGACGGCTCACCGAGCGACTCGACGGACCCCTCGCCCCCTTCACGGGTGGCGGGGGGTCCGTTTTTCGTTTTCCCGTGCGAGTCCTGTGCGATTACGGTCGGTGTCGAGTCGTACAGTCATACGAGCGGCGCCGCAGGTGGGGACACCGGAGACCATGCGCCGCCACGAAGACACGGGGTGGGGACCACACGCATGAACGCATACCGCAAGAAGACCGTCGCGGCAGTCCTGGCCGCCTTCCTGCTCGCAGGCGGCGCCACGGCCTGTGAGAACGGCAAGGACGCGAAGAAGGAGACGGGGGCGCCCGCACCGGCCAAGCCGGCGGAGAAGCCCGCGGAGAAGCCGGCGGAGGTGACGCCCGCCGCGTACCTGGAGAAGACGAAGAAGAAGTCCGAGGAGATCACCTCCCTCCGCTACAGCATCACCGGTGACGCGGCCGGCCAGAAGATCAACGGCGAGGCCGCCATGCGGATCAAGCCGACCGTGGCCATGTCGATGACGATGGACTCGCCGGAGAAGCCGGGCGAGAAGGTACAGATCCGCCTCCTCGACGGCGCCATGTACCTGGGCACCGAGGGCAAGTGGCTGAAGTTCGACCTCAAGACCCTGGCTCCGGAGCAGGCCAAGGAGCTGGACTCGCTCGGCTCGGCCCAGCAGGGCCAGAACCCGGCCGACACGGCCGACAGCCTCAGCGCCGCCAAGGACCTCAAGAAGGTCGGCGACGAGACCATCGACGGCCAGAAGACGACGCACCTGACCGGCACCGTCTCCGTCGACGAGATGCGCTCCCGCGGCGCCGCCTCCACTCCGGAGGCCAAGGAGCGCCAGGACAAGAACCTCGCGGCACTGGAGGCCCAGGGCATCAAGACCCTGACCATGGACCTCTGGATCGACGAGAACGACCAGGCGAAGCAGGTCCGCACGCGGGGCGCCGGCACGTCCGGCCCGATGGACATCACCGTCAAGTTCCTGGACGTCAACAAGCCGGTCGAGGTCGCCGCGCCGCCGGCCGAGCAGGTCGTCGACCTCGCCGAGATGATGAAGGACGCCGGCTGACGCGTCCTGGCCGCACGACGGCACGACCGCACCGCACGACCGCAGTACCGTCGCGCCGCCGCTCCACCGTGGCGGCGCGGCGCGCAGCAGGACATTCATGGGGGAGAAGCAGATGAACAGCGCTGTCCGGATCCGGGCCGGCGTGGCGATGGCCGGCACCGCCCTGCTCGTGGGCGGTCTCACCGCCTGCGGCGGCGGCGCCGAGGGGGCGGGCGCCAAGGGAGCGGACGCCAAGGCGCACGACCCCGTGGAGGCGGTGAAGGCCTCCTACCTGAAGACGGTGGCCGCCAAGTTCGCCAAGGCGGAGCTGTCCACCGTCGGCACCGACGGCAAGACCAGCGGCCAGTCGGGCACGAAGGGCTGGTACCCGTCCGGCCACGACGTGGTCCTCAAGGACGGCGGCGGGAAGCCCGACACCCGCTCGATCATGACGGGCGACACCGTCTACACCCAGCTGGACAAGCCCCTCAAGGGCAAGACCTGGATGCAGATGGACCTGTCCAAGGGCGGCAAGCCGGGGGTCCGGCTGAACGAGGACCCGGCCGAGTACCTCGCCATGCTGCTGGGCCAGACCAAGCTCACGCACGTCGGTGCCGAGACGACCGACGGCATCGAAGCCCAGCACTACAAGGCCCGCCTCACCAACGCGGAGCTGGTCACGGCGGACGACTCCACCAAGGTCATGGAGGAGAAGAACCGCCAGAACCTCCACGAGGCCGTGAAGCACATCACCGCCTTCGAGGTGGACCTGTGGATCGGCAAGGACGGCTACCCGGTCCGCGTCGACAGCTCCAGCACCGACGGCAAGGGCACGTCGAAGACCACGGCGAAGTTCTCCGACTTCGGCAAGGCCGCCGCCGTCCAGCCGCCGCCGGCCGACCAGGTCGTCACCTTCGACGCCGTGATGAAGGGTGTCGACGCCGACCTGGAGCAGGTCGACAAGGACCTGGAAGCGGCCGACAAGAGCCTCGAAGAAGCCGACAAGACCCTGCGGGACGCCGGGCTGCCGGGCCTTCGCAGCTGAGCTGCCGACTACCCGGCCCGCTGACCGATTTGCCTCGACCGGAACGCTTCACGTAGTCTTCCCCGGAAGCCAAAGACCGCTGGTCGTTGCTGTGCCCGTCAGGGTGCGGTGGCCGAAGGATCCGTTTACTGCGGACGACCCGCGCAGGTGACTGTGGAAGGTTCCCGGAATTCGTTCCGGTCGAGCTACGCCCTGGCGCCTGCGCCGGGGCGTTTTGTATGTGAGCCCCTTCTGAGCGGTCCTCATCACCCGGAAGGAGGCGAACGCACCATGCCGACGCCCAACAAGGCTGCATCGGTGGCCGAGCTCACGGACGCGTTCCAGAGCTCCAACGCCGCCGTGCTGACCGAGTACCGGGGTCTCACCGTCGCGCAGCTCAAGACGCTGCGTCGCTCCCTCGGTGAGAACGCCCAGTACGCCGTGGTGAAGAACACGCTGACCAAGATTGCGGCCAACCAGGCCGGGATCACCGCGCTGGACGAGCACTTCGCTGGTCCGACCGCGGTCGCCTTCATCACCGGTGACCCGGTGGAGTCGGCGAAGGCTCTGCGTGACTTCGCCAAGGAGAACCCGAACCTCATCATCAAGGCCGGTGTCCTTGACGGTAAGGCTCTCTCCGCCGACGACATCAAGAAGCTTGCGGACCTTGAGTCCCGCGAGGTTCTGCTCAGCAAGCTGGCCGGCGCGTTCAAGGGCAAGCAGTCCCAGGCTGCCTCGCTCTTCCAGGCGCTGCCGTCGAAGTTCGTCCGCACCGCGGAAGCGCTTCGCGTCAAGCTCGCCGAGCAGGGCGGTGCCGAGTAATTCGGCTCGCGCATTGATCCGCGCCGCCTAGTGCGCGGGTCGTAGCGGGCCGTTACGCCCGCCTCTATAGACACATCGGCACCTGCCGAATTAGTGGAAGGATCGCCCATCATGGCGAAGCTCTCTCAGGACGACCTCCTCGCCCAGTTCGAGGAGATGACCCTCATCGAGCTCTCCGAGTTCGTGAAGGCCTTCGAGGAGAAGTTCGACGTCACCGCCGCCGCGGCCGTCGCCGTTGCCCCCGCCGGTGGTGCCGCTGGTGGCGCCGCTGAGGCCGTCGAGGAGAAGGACGAGTTCGACGTCATCCTCTCCGGCGCCGGCGACAAGAAGATCCAGGTCATCAAGGTCGTGCGTGAGCTGACCTCCCTGGGCCTGAAGGAGGCCAAGGACCTCGTCGACGGTGCGCCGAAGCCCGTCCTTGAGAAGGTCAACAAGGAGGCCGCTGACAAGGCCGCCGAGGCCCTCAAGGGTGCCGGTGCCTCCGTCGAGGTCAAGTAACACCTCTGAGGCCGCCTGACGGCCTCTCCAAGGGGCGATCACCCGTAAGGGTGGTCGCCCTTTGGCGTATCCGCAGTGCCTGACTTGCCCTGGTCTCGTTGGGGAGTAGGGTGATCATCGTTGCCCCGACGCAGGGTCCGGAGATGATCCGCTCGGAGCAGGGGGCCTTGACGAACGGGACGCGGCGCAGCATTCTCAGACCCGTCGAGAGGTCGATCGCCTCGATCCGGGTTCCGAGGCATGGATCGACTACGAAGAGGGCAGTACTGATACGCGCTCTGTGTACGGAGCCGCAGCGTTGGACGCAGGGTTGAACGACATGGGGAAGGCCTGTTGCCGGTTTCCGGAAACGCGGTCTGGACATCAGTGAGCCGAGTGGCTACACTGACCCTTTGCGCTGCCTGTAGCTGTCCCCTGCCCGTCGCCAGGGACATGCCCACGCTTGAGCACACTTGATTGATCCACCCTGACCTGGTGTTTTGGCCGGAATCGGGGGGCCTCGTCTTCTGTGTCTGCTGGGACCGGTACGCGCGTAGTGAGTCCGAGCCCTCGGAAGGACCCCCTCTTGGCCGCCTCGCGCAACGCCTCGACCAATACGAACAACGGTGCCAGCACCGCCCCGCTGCGCATCTCCTTTGCAAAGATCAAGGAGCCCCTCGAGGTTCCGAACCTCCTGGCGCTGCAGACCGAAAGCTTTGACTGGCTGCTCGGCAATGCCGCCTGGAAGTCTCGCGTCGAGTCGGCGCTTGAGAGTGGACAGGACGTCCCCACCAAGTCCGGTCTGGAAGAGATCTTCGAGGAGATCTCGCCGATCGAGGACTTCTCCGGGTCGATGTCGCTGACCTTCCGCGACCACCGTTTCGAGCCGGCGAAGAACTCCGTCGACGAGTGCAAGGAGCGCGACTTCACGTACGCGGCTCCGCTGTTCGTCACGGCCGAGTTCACGAACAACGAGACCGGAGAGATCAAGTCTCAGACGGTCTTCATGGGCGACTTCCCGCTCATGACCAACAAGGGCACCTTCGTCATCAACGGCACCGAGCGTGTCGTCGTGTCGCAGCTTGTCCGCTCCCCCGGTGTCTACTTCGACTCCTCCATCGACAAGACGTCCGACAAGGACATCTTCTCCGCCAAGATCATCCCGTCCCGGGGTGCCTGGCTGGAGATGGAGATCGACAAGCGTGACATGGTCGGCGTCCGCATCGACCGCAAGCGCAAGCAGTCCGTCACCGTCCTCCTGAAGGCCCTCGGCTGGACCACCGAGCAGATCCTTGAGGAGTTCGGCGAGTACGAGTCCATGCGCGCCACCCTGGAGAAGGACCACACCCAGGGTCAGGACGACGCGCTGCTCGACATCTACCGCAAGCTGCGCCCGGGCGAGCCGCCGACCCGTGAGGCCGCTCAGACGCTGCTGGAGAACCTCTACTTCAACCCCAAGCGCTACGACCTCGCCAAGGTCGGCCGCTACAAGGTGAACAAGAAGCTCGGCGCCGACGAGCCGCTCGACGCCGGTGTGCTCACCACCGACGACGTCATCGCCACGATCAAGTACCTGGTCAAGCTGCACGCCGGCGAGACCGAGACGATCGGCGAGTCCGGCCGTTCGATCGTGGTCGAGACCGACGACATCGACCACTTCGGCAACCGTCGTCTGCGCAACGTCGGCGAGCTCATCCAGAACCAGGTCCGCACGGGTCTGGCTCGTATGGAGCGCGTCGTGCGCGAGCGCATGACCACCCAGGACGTCGAGGCGATCACGCCGCAGACCCTGATCAACATCCGGCCGGTCGTCGCCTCCATCAAGGAGTTCTTCGGCACCAGCCAGCTGTCGCAGTTCATGGACCAGAACAACCCGCTCTCGGGCCTGACCCACAAGCGCCGCCTGTCGGCGCTGGGCCCCGGCGGTCTGTCCCGTGAGCGGGCCGGCTTCGAGGTCCGTGACGTCCACCCGTCGCACTACGGCCGCATGTGCCCGATCGAGACCCCCGAAGGCCCGAACATCGGTCTGATCGGCTCGCTCGCGTCCTACGGCCGCGTCAACGCGTTCGGTTTCGTCGAGACCCCGTACCGCAAGGTCATCGACGGTGTCGTCACCGACGAGGTCGACTACCTCACGGCCGACGAGGAAGACCGCTTCGTCATCGCGCAGGCCAACGCGGCCCTGTCCGAGGACATGCGCTTCACGGAGAACCGCGTCCTGGTCCGCCGCCGCGGCGGCGAGATCGACTACATCGCCGGCGGCGACGTCGACTACATGGACGTCTCCCCGCGCCAGATGGTGTCCGTCGCGACCGCGATGATCCCCTTCCTGGAGCACGACGACGCCAACCGCGCCCTCATGGGCGCGAACATGATGCGCCAGGCCGTTCCGCTCATCAAGGCGGAGGCCCCGCTCGTCGGCACCGGCATGGAGTATCGCTGTGCGGTCGACGCCGGTGACTCGATCCGCGCGGAGAAGGACGGTGTCGTCCAGGAGGTCTCGGCCGACTACATCACCGTCGCCAACGACGACGGCACGTACACCACGTACCGCGTCGCCAAGTTCTCCCGGTCGAACCAGGGCACCTCGGTCAACCAGAAGGTCATCGTCAACGAGGGTGACCGGATCGTCGAGTCCCAGGTCCTCGCCGACGGACCGGCGACCGAAGAGGGCGAGATGGCCCTCGGCAAGAACCTGCTCGTCGCGTTCATGCCGTGGGAAGGCCACAACTACGAGGACGCGATCATCCTGTCGCAGCGCCTCGTGCAGGACGACGTCCTCTCCTCGATCCACATCGAGGAGCACGAGGTCGACGCCCGTGACACCAAGCTCGGCCCCGAGGAGATCACCCGGGACATCCCGAACGTCTCCGAGGAGGTCCTCGCGGACCTCGACGAGCGCGGCATCATCCGCATCGGTGCGGACGTCGTCGCCGGCGACATCCTGGTCGGCAAGGTCACGCCCAAGGGTGAGACCGAGCTGACCCCGGAGGAGCGCCTGCTCCGCGCGATCTTCGGTGAGAAGGCCCGCGAGGTGCGTGACACCTCGCTCAAGGTCCCCCACGGTGAGATCGGCAAGGTCATCGGCGTCCGCGTCTTCGACCGCGAAGAGGGCGACGAGCTTCCCCCGGGCGTGAACCAGCTGGTCCGCGTCTACGTCGCCCAGAAGCGCAAGATCACCGACGGTGACAAGCTCGCCGGCCGCCACGGCAACAAGGGCGTCATCTCCAAGATCCTCCCGATCGAGGACATGCCGTTCCTGGAGGACGGCACCCCGGTCGACATCATCCTGAACCCGCTGGGTGTCCCGTCCCGAATGAACCCGGGACAGGTCCTGGAGATCCACCTCGGCTGGCTCGCCAGCCGCGGCTGGGACGTCTCCGGTCTGGGTGAGGAGTGGGCCGAGCGACTGAAGGCCATCGGCGCCGACCGCGTCGAGCCCGGCACCAACGTCGCCACCCCCGTGTTCGACGGCGCCCGCGAGGACGAGCTCGCCGGCCTGTTCGAGCACACCATCCCGAACCGCGACGGTGACCGCCTGGTCCTCCCGTCCGGCAAGGCGCGCCTGTTCGACGGCCGCTCCGGCGAGCCGTTCCCGGACCCGATCTCGGTCGGGTACATGTACATCCTCAAGCTCCACCACCTGGTCGACGACAAGCTCCACGCCCGTTCGACCGGTCCGTACTCGATGATCACGCAGCAGCCGCTGGGTGGTAAGGCACAGTTCGGTGGCCAGCGATTCGGTGAGATGGAGGTGTGGGCGCTGGAGGCTTACGGCGCCGCCTACGCCCTCCAGGAGCTGCTGACCATCAAGTCCGACGACGTCACCGGCCGCGTGAAGGTCTACGAGGCCATCGTCAAGGGCGAGAACATCCCCGAGCCGGGCATTCCCGAGTCCTTCAAGGTGCTCATCAAGGAAATGCAGTCGCTCTGCCTCAACGTGGAGGTGCTGTCCTCGGACGGCATGTCCATCGAGATGCGCGACACCGACGAGGACGTCTTCCGCGCGGCGGAGGAGCTCGGTATCGACCTGTCCCGGCGCGAGCCGAGCAGCGTCGAAGAGGTCTGACGGGCCTGACGGGGGGCTCACGAACAGAGCCCCTCGTCATCCCCGGGACCGTTCAGACCACTGATCAAGAGACACGACCCCGAAAGAGGGATTGACGCACAGTGCTCGACGTCAACTTCTTCGACGAGCTGCGGATCGGCCTTGCCACCGCGGACGACATCCGAACCTGGTCGCACGGCGAGGTCAAGAAGCCGGAGACCATCAACTACCGCACCCTGAAGCCCGAGAAGGACGGACTCTTCTGCGAGAAGATCTTCGGTCCGACCCGGGACTGGGAGTGCTACTGCGGCAAGTACAAGCGTGTCCGCTTCAAGGGCATCATCTGTGAGCGCTGTGGCGTCGAGGTCACGCGCGCCAAGGTGCGCCGTGAGCGGATGGGCCACATCGAGCTTGCCGCTCCCGTCACCCACATCTGGTACTTCAAGGGCGTCCCGTCGCGCCTTGGCTACCTGCTGGACCTCGCGCCGAAGGACCTTGAGAAGGTCATCTACTTCGCCGCGTACATGATCACGTTCGTCGACGACGAGCGCCGCCAGCGCGACCTGCCGTCGCTGGAGGCCCACGTCTCCGTCGAGCGCCAGCAGATCGAGAACCGCCGTGACGCGGACCTCGAAGGCCGTGCCAAGAAGCTTGAGTCCGACCTGGCCGAGCTTGAGGCCGAGGGTGCGAAGGCCGACGTGCGCCGCAAGGTGCGCGAGGGTGCCGAGCGCGAGATGAAGCAGCTGCGCGACCGCGCCCAGCGCGAGATCGACCGCCTCGACGAGGTGTGGGCCCGCTTCAAGAACCTGAAGGTCCAGGACCTCGAAGGCGACGAGCTGCTCTACCGCGAGCTGCGCGACCGCTTCGGCACGTACTTCGACGGCTGCATGGGCGCCGCGGCGCTGCAGAAGCGCCTGGAGTCCTTCGACCTCGACGAGGAGGCCGAGCGCCTCCGCGAGATCATCCGTACCGGCAAGGGCCAGAAGAAGACCCGTGCGCTCAAGCGCCTCAAGGTCGTCTCCGCGTTCCTGCAGACCAGCAACAAGCCCAAGGGCATGGTGCTCGACTGCGTGCCGGTCATCCCGCCGGACCTCCGTCCGATGGTGCAGCTGGACGGTGGCCGCTTCGCGACCTCCGACCTGAACGACCTGTACCGCCGCGTGATCAACCGCAACAACCGCCTGAAGCGCCTTCTCGACCTCGGTGCCCCCGAGATCATCGTGAACAACGAGAAGCGCATGCTCCAGGAGGCCGTGGACGCGCTCTTCGACAACGGCCGTCGCGGCCGCCCGGTCACGGGCCCCGGCAACCGCCCGCTGAAGTCCCTCAGCGACATGCTGAAGGGCAAGCAGGGTCGATTCCGTCAGAACCTTCTCGGCAAGCGCGTGGACTACTCCGCGCGTTCCGTGATCGTCGTCGGCCCGCAGCTGAAGCTGCACCAGTGCGGTCTGCCCAAGGCCATGGCGCTGGAGCTCTTCAAGCCGTTCGTGATGAAGCGCCTGGTCGACCTGAACCACGCGCAGAACATCAAGTCGGCCAAGCGCATGGTCGAGCGCGGCCGCACGGTCGTGTACGACGTGCTCGAAGAGGTCATCGCCGAGCACCCGGTCCTGCTGAACCGTGCGCCCACGCTGCACCGCCTCGGCATCCAGGCCTTCGAGCCCCAGCTGGTCGAAGGCAAGGCCATCCAGATCCACCCGCTCGTCTGCACCGCGTTCAACGCGGACTTCGACGGTGACCAGATGGCCGTGCACCTGCCGCTCTCCGCGGAGGCGCAGGCCGAGGCCCGCATCCTGATGCTGTCCTCGAACAACATCCTCAAGCCGGCCGACGGCCGTCCGGTCACGATGCCGACCCAGGACATGGTCCTCGGTCTGTTCTTCCTGACCACCGACGGTGAGCTGCGTGACACCAAGGGCGAGGGGCGCGCGTTCGGCTCCACGGCCGAGGCGACCATGGCGTTCGACGCCGGCGAGCTCGCGCTGCAGTCGTCCGTCGACATCCGCTTCCCGGTGGGCACCATCCCGCCGCGCGGCTGGGTGCCGCCGGTCGCCGAGGAGGGTGAGCAGGAGTTCCAGCCGGGCGACAGCTTCCGCCTGCGCACCACCCTGGGCCGCGCGCTCTTCAACGAGCTGCTGCCCGAGGACTACCCGTTCGTCGACTACTCGGTGGGCAAGAAGCAGCTCTCCGAGATCGTCAACGACCTGGCGGAGCGCTACCCCAAGGTCATCGTGGCGGCGACGCTCGACAACCTGAAGGCGGCCGGCTTCCACTGGGCGACCCGTTCCGGTGTCACCGTGGCCATCTCCGACGTCGTCGTGCCCGAGGCCAAGAAGGCCATCGTCGCGGGCTACGAGGCGCAGGACGAGAAGGTCCAGAAGCAGTACGAGCGCGGTCTGATCACCAAGGACGAGCGCACGCAGGAGCTCATCGCGATCTGGACCAAGGCGACCAACGAGGTTGCCGAGGCGATGAACGCGAACTTCCCCAAGACGAACCCCATCTTCATGATGGTTGACTCGGGTGCCCGAGGAAACATGATGCAGATGCGACAGATCGCCGGTATGCGTGGTCTGGTGTCGAACGCGAAGAACGAGACCATCCCGCGTCCGATCAAGGCGTCCTTCCGTGAGGGCCTCACCGTTCTGGAGTACTTCATCTCCACGCACGGTGCCCGTAAGGGTCTGGCGGACACCGCCCTGCGTACCGCCGACTCGGGTTACCTGACCCGTCGTCTGGTGGACGTCTCGCAGGACGTGATCATCCGCGAGGAGGACTGCGGCACCGAGCGCGGCCTGAAGCTGAAGATCGCCGTCCGCGGCGAGGACGGCGTGCTGCGCAAGGCCGACGACGTCGAGACCTCGATCTACGCCCGCATGCTGGCCGAGGACGTCGTCATCGACGGCAAGGTCATCGCGCCGGCCAACGTCGACCTCGGTGACGTCCTCATCGACGCCCTGGTCGCCAACGGCGTCGAGGAGGTCAAGACCCGCTCGGTCCTGACCTGTGAGTCCGCGGTCGGCACCTGTGCCTTCTGCTACGGACGCTCCCTCGCCACCGGCAAGCTGGTCGACATCGGTGAGGCGGTCGGCATCATCGCCGCCCAGTCCATCGGTGAGCCCGGTACCCAGCTGACGATGCGTACCTTCCACACCGGTGGTGTGGCCGGTGACGACATCACGCAGGGTCTGCCGCGTGTCGTCGAGCTCTTCGAGGCCCGTACCCCGAAGGGTGTCGCCCCGATCTCCGAGGCCGCCGGCCGCGTGCGGATCGAGGAGACCGAGAAGACGAAGAAGATCGTCATCACGCCCGACGACGGCAGCGACGAGACGGCGTTCCCGATCTCCAAGCGCGCCAAGGTCATCGTGCACGAGGGCGACCACGTCGAGGTGGGCCAGAAGCTCACCATGGGTGCCACCAACCCGCACGACGTGCTGCGCATCCTCGGCCAGCGTGCCGTCCAGGTCCACCTGGTCGGCGAGGTCCAGAAGGTCTACAACTCGCAGGGCGTGTCGATCCACGACAAGCACATCGAGATCATCATCCGGCAGATGCTGCGCCGCGTGACGATCATCGAGTCCGGCGACGCGGAGCTCCTGCCGGGCGAGCTGGTCGAGCGGTCGAAGTTCGAGACCGAGAACCGTCGTGTGGTCACCGAGGGCGGTCACCCCGCCTCCGGCCGTCCGCAGCTGATGGGTATCACCAAGGCCTCGCTCGCGACCGAGTCGTGGCTGTCGGCGGCGTCCTTCCAGGAGACGACCAGGGTCCTGACGGACGCGGCGATCAACGCCAAGTCCGACTCCCTGATCGGCCTCAAGGAGAACGTCATCATCGGTAAGCTCATCCCGGCCGGTACGGGTCTCGCCCGCTACCGCAACATCCGGGTGGAGCCCACCGAGGAGGCGAAGGCCGCGATGTACTCGGCCGTCGGCTACGACGACATCGACTACTCGCCCTTCGGCACCGGCTCCGGCCAGGCTGTCCCGCTGGAGGACTACGACTACGGCCCGTACAACGGCTGATCGCTCGTAGAGGGAAGCCCCCCGCAGCTCCGAGAGGAGTGGCGGGGGGCTTCTCCCTTTCCACGGCCGGCAGCCGGGATGCCCCGGCCCCCGTGTGGTCAGCGGCGGCGCAGGCGGCGCAGGCGGGGTGCCGCCGCCACGGCGGTCAGGGTCAGGAGGGCGAGGGCGGCGACGGCCAGGCCGGGGCGCAGGCCCTTCGGGGTGAAGGTGCAGGAGAAGTCCGTCGTGCCCGCGGGAAGGTCCACCGCCAGCAGGCCGTGGAAGGGCTTGACGGGGGCGGAGCAGTTCCAGCCGGGGACGGCCGTGGTGGCGATGACCGCCGTGCCCCGGGTGCCCGCCGGGAGGGTGGCCCCGATCGAGTGACCGCCGACCTCGACCGCGGTGGCGCCGGTGGCCTTCAGCCGGTCGACGGCCGAGCCGAGCGCCGCCCGGTCCAGGCAGCCCACCGGGTGGCTGCCCGCGTCGGCGCCCTTCGTACGGGTCCGCACGGTGACGTCGACCTTCCCGGACGCGGGGACCGGGCCGAGCGGGGTCACCCCCGTCATCTCGTCCTCCAGCGGCTTCTCGGTGCCCCCGGTGCGGAGGGTGCCGTAGAGGGCGGGGGAGTACCAGTACGCCTCGGAGCCGGGCCGGCACTGCGCCGCGTACGTCTGGTTCTCGGGGTCGCCGCCGCGGGTGACCCGCGGGACCTCGTAGACGGTGGCGCCCAGGACGCTCTCCTGGCGGGCGTACACGCTGTCCGCCGGGTTCGGGGAGGCGTACGGGGCGGTGCGGACGGTGACCAGCGGGGGCGCCGGGAAGCGTTCGGCCGTCCAGCTGTCCGGGGCGGTGCCCGGCCGGATCCGGGCGCCGATCGAGAAGATCGCGTCGAGCACCGGGTTGTCGGCGCCGAAGAAGGTCCGGCCGTCGTTCTTGAAGCCGTATCCGAGGGGCTCCAGCGCCCGGTAGGTGGCCTCGGGGAGGTAGCTGCTGTAGTACTGCGGGCCCTCCGAGCGGAGCGCCAGGGCGTCGTTGTACGAGGTCTGCGGCGCGCCCGAGTCGGTGCGGTGGGCGGGCCAGTCCCCGACGCCGCGGACGGCGTCGAAGTGGCCGGCGATCGAGCGGTTGGAGGTGGCGATCGGCTTCGCCCAGCGCTCGCGGGCCCGGCGGGCGTCGGCGCCGGCCGCGGCCGCGGTGGACTCGGCGAGGACGACACCGGCCATCAGCACGGCGGCCACCGGGACCAGGAAGCGGCGCTTCTCACCGAGCCGCAGCAGGACCAGCGCCAGCAGCGACAGGCCCCCGCCGCCGAGCACCGCCGGCCAGGTCCAGCCGCCGAAGTCGTCGGTGCGGCGGAGCACGAAGGCGGCCGCGACCAGCAGGCCGGCCGTCAGGGCCAGGTGCCGCGGACGCGGCCGGTTGGCCAGCGCCAGCCAGGCCAGGACGACCACCATCCCGCTGAAGACGAAGGTCTCGCGGTAGGGGTTGCCGTTCGGCACCGCCAGCCCGTGCCACACGTACTGCGTGGGCGGGAACTGGAAGGACGCCAGGACCAGCGCGGTGGCCAGCGCCCACACCAGGCGGGTCCGCCGCGCGACGGCCGTGTTCAGCAGGAAGGACCCGGCCAGGATCAGGCCGAGCGAGGCCACGTAGAGCCGGGGGCGGCCGCCCCACAGGTGCGTGGCCGGCAGCATGCCCGCGAAGAAGACCTCGATCCGTACGGGGTCGAAGGCGGCGGCCTTGGTCGGCTGCGCGGCTCCGCTGGACAGGAACGACGGCAGGAGCAGCGGGAGCGTGAGCAGGATGCCGGTCGCGGCGGCCGTCGCGGCCCGCCACAGGGCCAGCAGCCGGTCCCGGGCCGTGGTGTCGCGGGTGGCGAGGCGGACCGCCAGCAGGACGCAGGCGGCCATGGTGGCCATCATCGCGGTGTAGAAGTTCCCGAACCAGGCGAGCGCCACCAGCAGCACCGCTCCCGGCCAGCGGCGCCCCTCCAGGCACCACTCGACGGCGATGCCGAGCATCGGGAGGGCGACCAGGCCCCAGAGCCACATCGGGATGTACGAGGCGTCGCTCAGCGCCCACCCGCACAGGCCGTACGTCGCCCCCAGCACCCCCCGCTGCCACCACGGGCCGGGGTGCAGCTTGCCGAGGTACACGGTCATCACGGCGGCCGCGGCGCCCATCGTGAGCGGGGTGACCGCGAAGACGGCGAGGTCGACGTGGGCGCGGGGGACCAGCACGGCCAGCCAGGACAGCGGGTTGCCGAGGTAGGTGTGGTAGTCGGACAGGAACTGCTGTCCGAAGCCGCCGCGCCAGGTGAAGAGCAGGTCGCCGGCGGCCTGCCCGTGGACCAGGTCCCACAGCGCCCGGTGGAAGGGCACGTACTGGTTCGCCTGGTCGTTGAGGGCCCGCCCGGTGTTGCCGAAGGGGAAGGTGCCGCGGGCGGCCCAGGCCGCGCAGAAGGCGGTCGCCGTCAGCAGGAACGCCAGCAGGGGACCGCGCAGGCGGACGGATCCGCGGACCGAGCGGGTGACGGTTCGGCGGACGCCCGACGAGGGGCGGTCCGGAGCGGCGGGCCGGGCGTCGACTGTGGTCGGCTCGGGTGCCACGGTCCCCAATGTGCTGCTCCCTGCTGATCGACTCGCGGGCGCCCAGCGCCCGGGCAAGGTGTCAGTTTAGGGCGCGGGGGCGGGCCGCCGGGCCGAACGGCCCCCCGCCCGCTTGCGCGCGGCGGGTTTTCGTGCTGGGCATTTGTTTTGACCTACCTCTGTGAGGTAGGTACGCTCTGACCTTGTGCCTGGGGTGTGCCCTGGGCTCCCGCGTGCGCTCAGGACCCGCGGTGAGCCGAGAAGACCACACCGCGATCCGTGCCCCTCTCACCTCGGTGGGAGTGTGCAGGATCCGACACACCCGACCGCGTGGGTCGGCAAAGTTCCAGGTTAGCTTCACTACACGGCACACAGAAACCGGAGAAGTAGTGCCTACGATCCAGCAGCTGGTCCGCAAGGGCCGGCAGGACAAGGTCGAGAAGACAAAGACTCCCGCGCTTGAGGCCTCGCCCCAGCGTCGCGGCGTCTGCACGCGTGTGTTCACGACCACCCCGAAGAAGCCGAACTCGGCGCTCCGTAAGGTCGCGCGTGTGCGTCTGACCTCCGGCATCGAGGTCACCGCTTACATTCCGGGTGAGGGACACAACCTGCAGGAGCACTCGATCGTGCTCGTGCGTGGTGGCCGTGTGAAGGACCTGCCGGGTGTTCGTTACAAGATCATCCGCGGTGCGCTTGACACCCAGGCTGTCAAGAACCGCAAGCAGGCCCGCAGCCGCTACGGCGCCAAGAAGGAGAAGTAAGAATGCCTCGTAAGGGCCCCGCCCCGAAGCGCCCGGTCATCATCGACCCGGTCTACGCATCTCCTCTGGTGACCTCGCTCATCAACAAGATCCTCCTGAACGGCAAGCGCTCCACCGCCGAGCGCATCGTCTACGGCGCCATGGAAGGCCTCCGCGAGAAGACCGGCAACGACCCGGTCATCACGCTGAAGCGCGCGCTGGAGAACGTCAAGCCGTCCCTGGAGGTCAAGTCCCGCCGTGTCGGTGGCGCGACCTACCAGGTCCCCGTCGAGGTCAAGCCGGGTCGCCAGTCGACCCTGGCCCTCCGCTGGCTCGTGGGTTACTCCCGCGCCCGTCGTGAGAAGACCATGACCGAGCGCCTCATGAACGAGCTGCTCGACGCCTCCAACGGTCTTGGCGCTGCCGTCAAGAAGCGCGAGGACACGCACAAGATGGCCGAGTCCAACAAGGCCTTCGCGCACTACCGCTGGTAGTCCCACCCCACATCGAGACCGAGAGAAGACCGAAGCCTTATGGCTACCACTTCGCTTGACCTGGCCAAGGTCCGCAACATCGGGATCATGGCCCACATCGACGCGGGCAAGACGACCACCACCGAGCGCATCCTGTTCTACACCGGTGTGTCGTACAAGATCGGTGAGGTCCACGACGGCGCTGCCACGATGGACTGGATGGAGCAGGAGCAGGAGCGCGGCATCACCATCACGTCCGCCGCGACGACCTGCCACTGGCCGCTCGAGGACGTCGACCACACCATCAACATCATCGACACCCCGGGTCACGTGGACTTCACGGTCGAGGTGGAGCGTTCGCTCCGCGTCCTCGACGGTGCCGTCACCGTGTTCGACGGTGTCGCCGGTGTGGAGCCGCAGTCCGAGACCGTTTGGCGTCAGGCGGACCGCTACGGCGTCCCGCGTATCTGCTTCGTCAACAAGCTCGACCGTACCGGTGCCGAGTTCCACCGCTGCGTCGACATGATCAAGGACCGCCTCGGCGCCGTCCCGATCGTCATGCAGCTCCCCATCGGTGCCGAGGCCGACTTCCAGGGTGTCGTCGACCTCGTCCGCATGAAGGCGCTCGTCTGGTCCGCCGAGGCGACCAAGGGCGAGATGTACGACATCGTCGACATCCCGGCCAGCCACACCGAGACCGCTGAAGAGTGGCGCGGCAAGCTGGTCGAGACCGTCGCCGAGAACGACGACGAGATCATGGAGCTCTTCCTCAACGGCGACGAGCCGACCGAGGAGCAGCTGCACGCCGCCGTCCGTCGCATCATCCTCGGCTCCGGCAAGGGCAAGGGCGAGCCCACGATCACCGCGGTGTTCTGTGGCACGGCGTTCAAGAACAAGGGCGTCCAGCCCCTGCTCGACGCCGTCGTCCGCTACCTGCCGTCGCCGCTGGACATCGAGGCCATCGAGGGCCACGACGTCCGCGACGCCGAGACGGTCGTGAAGCGCAAGCCGTCCGACGAGGAGCCCCTCGCCGCGCTCGCCTTCAAGATCATGAGCGACCCGCACCTCGGCAAGCTCACCTTCGTCCGGGTTTACTCGGGCCGCCTGGAGGCCGGCACCGCGGTGCTGAACTCCGTCAAGGGCAAGAAGGAGCGCATCGGCAAGATCTACCGCATGCACGCGAACAAGCGTGAGGAGATCGACTCGGTGGGCGCCGGCGACATCGTCGCCGTGATGGGCCTGAAGCAGACCACCACCGGTGAGACGCTGTGCGACGACAAGCAGCCCGTGATCCTGGAGTCCATGGACTTCCCGGCTCCGGTCATCCAGGTCGCCATCGAGCCCAAGTCCAAGGGTGACCAGGAGAAGCTGGGTGTCGCCATCCAGCGTCTCGCGGAGGAGGACCCCTCCTTCCACGTTCACTCGGACGAGGAGACGGGCCAGACCATCCTCGGCGGTATGGGCGAGCTGCACCTTGAGGTGCTGGTCGACCGTATGAAGCGCGAGTTCAAGGTCGAGGCCAACGTCGGCAAGCCGCAGGTCGCGTACCGTGAGACGATCCGCAAGGCCGTCGAGCGCCACGACTACACCCACAAGAAGCAGACCGGTGGTACCGGTCAGTTCGCCAAGGTGCAGATCGCGATCGAGCCCATCACCGAGGCCGACGGCCCGGCGTACGAGTTCGTGAACAAGGTCACCGGCGGTCGTGTGCCGAAGGAGTACATCCCTTCGGTGGACGCGGGTGCGCAGGAGGCCATGCAGTTCGGCATCCTGGCCGGCTACGAGATGACGGGCGTCCGCGTCACGCTTCTCGACGGTGGCTACCACGAGGTCGACTCCTCCGAGCTCGCCTTCAAGATCGCCGGTTCGCAGGCCTTCAAGGAGGCCGCGCGCAAGGCTTCTCCCGTGCTCCTTGAGCCGATGATGGCCGTCGAGGTCACCACGCCGGAGGAGTCCATGGGTGACGTCATCGGCGACATCAACTCCCGCCGTGGCCAGATCCAGGCCATGGAGGACCGTCACGGAGCCAAGATCGTCAAGGGCCTCGTGCCCCTGTCGGAGATGTTCGGCTACGTCGGCGACCTCCGCAGCAAGACCTCGGGTCGCGCCAGCTACTCGATGCAGTTCGACTCCTACGCCGAGGTTCCCCGGAACGTCGCCGAGGAGATCATCGCGAAGGCCAAGGGCGAGTAACTCTTCGGAGTACACGCTTTAGGCTTGTCACCGGCAGCCTCCGGGGCGACAGGAACCACTCCCGTCGCCCCGGGGACCGGCCGGCTTCCCAGCAAAGATCACCTGGCGCCGATCTGTAAGGCGTACAGAACCACTCTCCAGGAGGACCCCCGTGGCGAAGGCGAAGTTCGAGCGGACTAAGCCGCACGTCAACATCGGCACCATCGGTCACATTGACCACGGTAAGACGACCCTCACGGCCGCCATTACCAAGGTGCTGCACGACGCGTACCCGGACCTGAACGAGGCCTCGGCCTTCGACCAGATCGACAAGGCTCCCGAGGAGCGCCAGCGCGGTATCACCATCTCCATCGCGCACGTCGAGTACCAGACCGAGGCGCGTCACTACGCCCACGTCGACTGCCCGGGTCACGCGGACTACATCAAGAACATGATCACCGGTGCCGCGCAGATGGACGGCGCGATCCTCGTGGTCGCCGCCACCGACGGCCCGATGCCGCAGACCAAGGAGCACGTGCTCCTGGCCCGCCAGGTCGGCGTTCCGTACATCGTCGTCGCCCTCAACAAGGCCGACATGGTGGACGACGAGGAGATCCTGGAGCTCGTCGAGCTTGAGGTCCGCGAGCTGCTCTCCGAGTACGAGTTCCCGGGCGACGACCTGCCGGTCGTCCGCGTCTCCGCGCTGAAGGCCCTTGAGGGCGACAAGGAGTGGGGCGAGAAGCTTCTCGGCCTCATGACCGCCGTCGACGAGGCCATCCCGACCCCGCCGCGTGACACCGAGAAGCCGTTCCTCATGCCCGTCGAGGACGTCTTCACGATCACCGGTCGCGGTACGGTCGTCACCGGCCGTATCGAGCGTGGTGTCCTGAAGGTCAATGAGACCGTCGACATCATCGGTATCAAGGAAGAGAAGACCACCACCACGGTCACCGGTATCGAGATGTTCCGCAAGCTCCTCGACGAGGGCCAGGCGGGCGAGAACGTCGGTCTGCTCCTCCGTGGCATCAAGCGCGAGGACGTCGAGCGCGGCCAGGTCATCATCAAGCCCGGTTCGGTCACCCCGCACACCGAGTTCGAGGCCCAGGCCTACATCCTGTCGAAGGACGAGGGTGGCCGTCACACCCCCTTCTTCAACAACTACCGTCCGCAGTTCTACTTCCGTACCACGGACGTCACGGGTGTCGTCACCCTGCCGGCCGGCACGGAGATGGTCATGCCGGGCGACAACACCGAGATGTCGGTCGCGCTGATCCAGCCGGTCGCCATGGAGGAGGGCCTGAAGTTCGCCATCCGTGAGGGTGGTCGTACCGTGGGCGCCGGCCAGGTCACCAAGATCACGAAGTAATTCGTGTTCTGACCTGGTAGCTCGTTTCGCGAGCACCAAGTTGCACTGAAGGGCCCCGGCCCATCGCCTCGGCGGTGGGACGGGGCCCTTCGGCGTTCCCGGCGAGCGGCACCGGGTACGCAGGAGGGCCGCATCCCCTTCCGGGATGCGGCCCTCGTACGCGGTGCGGGGCCGGTCAGCTCACGCGAAGCGACTCGGTGAACTCGTTGCAGGCGGCGAAGTCCGGGAGCAGCCCGGTCGCGATGGCCTCGGCCAGCGACGGCGCGGCCTCGTCGCGCGCGGACAGCTGCGGGACCTCTGCCGGCCACTCGATGCCCAGGTCCGGGTCGAGCGGGTGGACCGAGTGCTCGCCGGTCGGGTTGTACGTCTCCGAGCACAGGTACGACAGTGTCGCGTCGTCGGTCAGGGCGCAGAAGCCGTGGCCGAGGCCCTCGGGGATGTAGACGGCGCGGCGGTCGGTGTCGTCGAGGCGGACGCCCTCCCACGTGCCGAAGGTGGGGGAGCCGACCCGGAGGTCGACGATGACGTCGAGCACGGCGCCGCGCACGCAGGTCACGTACTTGGCCTGGCCGCGCGGCACGTCGGCGAAGTGGATGCCGCGGACCACGCCGGCGGCGGAGACGGAGAGGTTCGCCTGGGCCAGGTTCAGCGGGTGGCCGACGACCTCCGCCAGGCGGTCGAAGCGGTACCACTCGGTGAACAGGCCGCGCGGGTCGCCGTGCAGCTGCGGGGTCACCTCGAAGGCGCCCGCGATGGAGAGTTCGCGGAACTTCACTTGCCCTCCTCCTCGTCGAGCAGGGCCAGGAGGTAGGTGCCGTAGCCGCTCTTGGTCAGCGGTTCGGCGAGCGCGCGGAGCTGGGCGGAGTCGATGAGGCCGGCCCGCCAGGCCGCCTCCTCGATGCAGCCGATCTTGAAGCCCTGGCGCTCCTCTATCACGCGGACGAACTCGGAGGCCTGGACCATCGAGACGAAGGTGCCGGTGTCGAGCCACGCGGTGCCGCGGTCGAGGATGGTGACGTTCAGTTCGCCGGCCTGGAGGTACGCGTCGTTGACGGCGGTGATCTCCAGCTCGCCGCGGGCGCTGGGCTTGAGCCCCTTGGCTATCTCCACGACCTGGTTGTCGTAGAAGTACAGACCCGGCACCGCGTAGCGGGACTTGGGCTTGACCGGCTTCTCCTCGATGGAGATGGCCTGGCCCTTCTCGTCGAACTCCACGACGCCGTAGGCGGTCGGATCCGCCACCGGGTACGCGAACACGCGGCCGCCCTTGGCGTCCGTGTGCTGGGCCAGGCGGGTGCCGAGGCCGCTGCCGTGGAAGATGTTGTCGCCGAGGATCAGCGCGACGGACTCGTCACCGATGAAGTCGGCGCCGAGGACGAAGGCCTGGGCGATGCCCTCGGGGCGCTCCTGGACGGCGTACTCCAGCCGCAGTCCGAACTGCGAGCCGTCGCCGAGCAGTCGCTCGAACTGGTCGCGGTCTTCAGGGGTGGTGATGATCAGGATCTCGCTGATGCCCGCCATCACGAGGGTGGAGAGCGGGTAGTAGATCATCGGCTTGTCGAAGACGGGCAGCAGCTGCTTCGAGACGGCCCGAGTCAGCGGCCAGAGTCGCGATCCGGTGCCACCGGCCAAAAGGATTCCACGCATGGGTGAACCCTATGCGAGAGGGCTGGGGCGGTCCGACCGTCCGGCGTGTGACGTTCGGCAGGCGGCTAGACTCTTCGTATTATGCGCATCCTCGTGACCGGCGGCGCCGGCTTCATCGGTTCAGAATTCGTCCGCCAGCAGCTCGGTGCAGACGCCACGGCGCAGATCACCGTCTTCGACAAGCTGACCTACTCGGGCGTCGAGGCCAACCTCGCTCCGGTCGCGGACCACCCCGGATACCGCTTCGTCAAGGGCGACATCTGCGACGCCGAGGCCGTCGACCAGGTGATGGCCGGCCACGACGTGGTCGTGCACTTCGCCGCCGAGTCCCACGTGGACCGGTCGATCGCCGGTGCGGGCCCCTTCGTCATGACGAACGTCGTCGGCACCCAGGTGCTGCTGGACGCCGCCCGCAAGCACGGCGTCGGCCGCTTCGTGCACATCTCCACCGACGAGGTGTACGGCTCGATCACCGAGGGCTCCTGGACCGAGGAGTGGCCGCTGGTGCCGAACTCCCCCTACTCCGCCTCCAAGGCGTCCTCCGACCTGCTGGCGCTGGCCTACGCGCGCACGCACGGCATGGACGTGGTCGTGACCCGCTGCTCCAACAACTACGGGCACTACCAGTTCCCGGAGAAGGTCATCCCGCTGTTCGTCTCGAACCTGATGGACGGCAGGAAGGTCCCGCTCTACGGCAACGGCGGCAACGTCCGCGACTGGCTGCACGTCTCCGACCACTGCCGCGGCATCGACCTGGCCATGCGCAAGGGCCGGGCCGGCGAGGTCTACAACATCGGCGGCGGCACCGAGCTCACCAACAAGGAGCTCACCGGCGTCCTGCTGGAGGCCGCGGGCCTGGGCTGGGACATGGTCGAGCACGTCGAGGACCGCAAGGGCCACGACCTGCGCTACTCCATCGACATCAGCAAGATCGGCGCCGAGCTGGGCTACGCCCCGCAGGTCACCTTCGAGGACGGCATCAAGGCCACCATCGACTGGTACCGCGAGAACCGCGCCTGGTGGGAGCCGCTGAAGGCGAAGGCGGCCCTGCAGAAGTGAGCACCAACCCACTGGCCGGGCGCTGGCTCGTCACCGGCGCCGGCGGGATGCTCGGCCAGGACGTCCTGGCCGTCCTGCGGCGCGCCCGCATCGAGGCCGTGGGCCTGCGCCGCGCCGACCTCGACATCACCGACCCGGCCGCGGTCCGGGCCGCGGTCGAGGGTGCCACCGTCGTCGTGAACTGCGCCGCCTGGACGGACGTCGACGGCGCCGAGACCGCCGAGGAGGCCGCGACCGCCGTCAACGGCACCGCCGTGCGCGTCCTCGCCGAGGCGTGCGCCGCCGCCCACGTACGCCTGATCCACGTCTCCACCGACTACGTGCTCCCCGGCGACGCCACGGAGCCGTACCGCGAGGACGCCGAGACCGGCCCGGTCAACGCCTACGGGCGCTCCAAGCTGGTCGGCGAACAGGCCGTCACCGAGCTGCTGCCGCAGGACGGCTACGTCGTACGGACCGCCTGGCTGTACGGCGAACACGGGCCGAACTTCGTCGCCACCATGCTGAAGCTCGCCGCCCAGCGCGACACCCTCGACGTGGTCGACGACCAGCACGGCCAGCCCACCTGGTCCCACGCGCTCGCCCGCCACCTGGTCGACCTCGGCCTGGCCGCCCTCAGGGGCCACGCCATGGGCGGGATCTACCACGGCACCGCGAGCGGCCGGACCACCTGGATGGGACTGGCCCGCGAGGCCTACCGGCTGAGCGGCCTGGACCCCGAGCGGATCCGGCCGACCACCTCCGAGGCGTTCGTCCGCCCCGCCACCCGCCCCGCCTTCAGCGTCCTCGCGCACGACGCGTGGAAGGAGGAGGCCGGCCTGGAGCCGCTCCCCGACTGGCGCGAGCAGCTGGAGAAGGCACTCGCCACCCCCGGCTTCGCCGCCCTCGCGAAGGCGGCCCGGGACGGCCGCACGGGATGAAGGCCCTGCTGAACAAGCTGACCGCGGCGCTGCCGCCGGGCACCGTCGCGGTGGCCGGCGGCACCGTCGTGCTCGGTGCCGCGTCCTACGCCCACCTCGGCGTGGCCGGTCACAGCCTGTCCGACGCGGGCTACGCCAACGTCTCGGTGCTGTGGACGATCGTGATGTCCCTCGGCATCGGCATCTTCTTCCCCCTGGAGCAGGAGCTCACCCGGATCGTCTCCGCCCGCGTGGTCCTCGGCCCCGGCGCGGCCCCGGTGCTGCGCCGCGCCGGCCTGCTGACCGCGGGCATCCTCGGCGCGACCCTGCTCGTCCTCGGCCTCGGCGCCGGCCCCCTCGCCGACCTGCTGTTCCACGGGGACCGAGCCCTGGTGGCGGCGCTCGGCGGGGCCTTCGCCGGCATGGCCGTCTGCTACCTGACCCGCGGTGTGCTGGCCGGCCTCGGCCGCTTCGGCGCGTACGGCGCCCAGCTCGCCGTCGACGGCGGCCTGCGGATCGTGCTCGCCTTCGGGTGCGCCCTCCTCGGACTGCACTCGGCTCTCGCCTTCAGCCTCATCCTGGCCGTCGCGCCCGTCGTCGCGACGCTGGTGACGCTGCCCGCGCTGCTGCGCGCCGTGGGCCCGGGCGAGCAGATCGCCTGGCGGGACCTGGCGGGCGGCCTCGGGCTGCTCGTCTGCGCGACCCTGCTGTCCCAACTGGTCGTCAACGCGGCCGTGATGAGCACCAAGCTGCTGGCCCCGTCCGACAGCGCGCTGATCGCGGCGCTGATGAGCGCGACCGTCCTCGCGCGGGTGCCGCTCTTCGTCTTCGGCTCGCTCCAGGCCTCGCTGCTCAGCGGCCTGACCGCCGCCTTCACCGCCGGCGACCGCGCGGCCTTCTGGGCGATGCTGCGCCGGATCGCCATGGTCGTCGCCGCACTCGGCCTGCTCGGCGGCGTGCCCGCCACGATCCTCGGCCCCTGGCTCATCGAGGTGCTGTTCGGCATCGAGGGCCCGGTGCTGGGGCGCTTCGACTTCTTCCTGCTGTCCGCAGGCACCGCCGCGTACATGTTCGCGATGGTCCTGGGACAGGCGCTGATGGTATTCAAGCGGCACAACCTGCAGTTGCTTGCCTGGGCCGTCGGTACCGCGGTCCTGGCGGGCATCACCCTGATCCCCGGCGAGGTGTCGATGCGCGTGATCGCCGCCTACGCCCTGGGATCGACGGCCACCGTGCTCGCTATGCTGACAGCCCTCAGGCTGAGCTTCTCCGGAGCCGCGGCCGCAGCCGGTGAAGCCCCCCGGCAGACGGCCGAAGCCGACGCCGCGGGCGTGGGCGCGGTCGGGAGATGAGCATGCCGGCCCACGACGTCACACCGATCACCGAGCACTCGTACGTGCCACTTTCCGCTGGAGCTACCGTGTCCCAATACGACGATGTCTGGCTGGTCATACCGGCCTATAACGAGGGCCAGGTGATCGCCGAGGTGGTCGAGGGGGCCCGCAAGACGTTCCCCAACATCGTCGTCGTCGACGACGGCAGCACCGACGACTCGGCCGAGCACATAGCCCACACGGGCGCCCACCTGGTCCGCCACCCGGTCAACCTCGGCCAGGGCGCGGCCCTCCAGACCGGTCTGAAGTACGCGCTCGCCCAGCCCGGCTCCCGCTACTTCGCCACCTTCGACGCCGACGGCCAGCACCAGACCAAGGACGTCGAGACGATGGTCGGCGTGCTGCGGCGGGACGAGGCCGACGTGGTCCTCGGCTCCCGCTTCATCGAGCAGAACGGCCAGGTGCCGTGGATCAAGCAGGTCGTCCTGCGCACGGCCGCCGCCGTGAGCCCCACCGCCCGCAAGCTCAAGCTCACCGACGCGCACAACGGCCTGCGCGTCCTGAGCCGCAAGGCCGCCGAGCAGCTGAACATCACCATGAACGGCATGGCGCACGCGTCCGAGCTCGTCGGCTTCCTGGCGGGCTCCGACCTGCGGGTGACCGAAGTGCCCGTGGACATCCTCTACACCGAATACTCGCGCTCCAAGGGACAGTCCCTCATCAACGGCGTGAACATCATCTTTGACATTTCGCTGCGGGAGCGTGGGCGTCGATGAAGTACTTCTGGATCCAGCTCGTCCTCATCGTCGGCTCCGTGTCGATGGCCCTGGTGTTCATCCGCACGTGGAGCCAGGCGAAGAACCGGGCCTGGAAGCGCATCGCCTTCTCCCTGTTCGTCATCGTCAACGTGTACGCCGTGCTCCGCCCGACGGACGTCACCTGGCTCGCCCAGCAGCTCGGCGTCGGCCGCGGCACCGACCTGGTGCTGTACGTGATGGTCCTCGCCATGGGCTTCCTCACGCTCAACACCTTCCTGCGGTTCCGCTCGCTGGAGAAGAAGATCACCGACCTCGCCCGGACGGTGGCCATCAACGAGGGCATGCGGCACAACGACGAGCGTCTGGGCGCAGAGCCCGACGCCGGCGCGGTCACCAGGGCGGACGCCGACTCCGACTCCGTGAAGGCCTGAGCACCATGGTGACCTTCGACTTCATGCTCCCCTACTACGGGGACGTGCAGCTGATGCAGGACGCCGTCCGCAGCGTCCTGGCGCAGACGGACCGCGACTTCCGCCTCGTCGTCATCGACGACGGCAAGGAGCCCGACGTACCGGGCTGGTTCGCCGGACTCGGCGACGACCGCGTGCACTACACGCGCAACGAGCAGAACCTCGGCATCACAAAGAACTTCCAGAAGTGCGTCCGGCTGTCCGAAGCCGACTACGTCGTCATCATGGGCTGCGACGACATCCTCCACCCGCACTACCTGGAGACCGTCCGCTCGATCATCGACGCCCAGCCGGGCATCGGCATGGTCCAGCCCGGCGTCGAGGTCATCGACGGCACCGGCCAGGTCACCCAGGGCTTGGCGGACAGCACCAAGAAGCGCCTGTACGCCCCGCAGGTCAAGGGCCGCCGCCTGATGGGCGGCGAGGAGCTGGCCGCCAGCGTGCTGCGCGGCAACTGGCTCTACTTCCCGTCGATCGCCTGGCGCGGAGAGGTGCTGCGCAAGGTGAACTTCCGGGACGACTACTCCGTCATCCAGGACCTCGCGCTCGTCGTCGACCTCCTCGAAGGCGGTGAGCAGATGGTCGTCGACAACACCGCGACCGTCTTCCAGTACCGCCGGCACGCCGTCAGCGAGTCGTCGGTCCAGGCCTTCTCCGGCACCCGCTTCGCCGAGGCCGAGCGGTACTTCTCCGCCGTCGCGGCCCGCATGGACGCCCGCGGCTGGCCGAAGGCGGCCCGCGCGGCCCGCTTCCACAGCGCCTCCCGGCTGCACGCCCTGACGATGCTCCCCGGAGCGCTGCGCAGCGGCAACAAGGCGGGCGCCCGCACCCTGGCCAAGCACGCCTTCACCTCCGGCCAGAACTGATCCGCCCCCGCCCCACCACGAAACGGACCGAGATGACACACCTGGCCCCCGAGCAGGTCGGCGACGCCGGCGCCCCGGCCCGGCGTCCTGGCGAACCGGCACAGGGCGAGGACCGCCCGTCCCCCTCGGGGATCCGGGCGTGGATGTCCCGGCGGTGGGTGCAGATCCTGGCCGAGGTCGTCGTCAGCGTGGTGGCGGCCCTCGGATTCACGCTGCTGAGCCGGCACGTCGGCGTCAACCCGATGAACCGCATCGGGCAGGTCAGCGGCCTCGCCAAGCTCCAGCTGTACGCGGCCGTCCTCGGCCTCCCCCTGCTCGGACTGCTGCTCTACACGGCCTACCGCGGCTCCGTCCGACGCCACGAACTCGTCAAGCGGCTGGTCTGCGCCGCCCTTGCCGGACTGGTCACCGGCATCGTGGCCGGCGGCGTCGTCGTCGCGCTGCGCGGCACCCCGCACCCCCTCGGCGGCCAGGAGGGCGACCCGAGCGTCCTGGTCGAGATGGCCAACTCCTTCCTCGCGGGCGAGGGCGTGTCCGGCATCTACCCGCCCGCCTTCCCGGCGCTGATCGCCCTGTGGGCCAAGGTCCGCTACGACGGCCTCGGCAGCTCGGGCTTCGCCCTGCACGACCTCCAGATCGTCTGCAGCGCCCTCGTCGGGCCGATGGCGTACCTGGCGTGGCGGCTGCTGCTGCGCCCCTTCTGGGCGCTGCTGATCGCCGTACCGTCGGCCGTGCTGTTCCTCGACCCGGTCCGCCCGTACAGCCACGTCGTGATGATCGTGCTGCTGCCGCTGCTCGGGTACTGCTTCCGCGAGCTGGGCCGGTCCGCCGGCCGCACCCCGAAGTCCCTGGTGCTGCGCGGCGCGGGCCTCGGCGCGATCTTCGGCGTGCTCTTCCTCTGGTACTCGGGCTGGTTCGTCTGGGCCGCGCCCGGCGCCGCCGTCCTCTTCCTCTTCGTCTTCCCGTGGCGGGCCGGTGCTGCCGCGGTGAAGCGGGCGGCGCTGTTCGTCGCCTCCGTCCTGGCCACGGCCGGGATCATCGGCGCCCCGCTGCTCTACCAGATGGTGCGGCTGGGCTCGCAGACCCCGGACCGGTACGCCTACCTCGGCGTGTACGCGGACCCGGGCTACGTCCTGGGGTGGATCTCCGACAGGACCGGCTACATCAAGTACAACCAGTGGCCCGTCTCCGGGGAGATGGCGGGCCAGACCGGCTTCGCGCTGCTGCTGATCCTCGGCGTGGGCCTCGGCATCGGCCTCGGCCTGCGCAACGTCATGGTCCGCACCGCCGCGGCGGTGCTCGCCGGCGCCTGGCTGGCCCGCTTCTGGTTCGCCTCGCACATGGCGCAGGACAAGGCGGTGCAGCTGTTCCCGCGGACCACCTGGATCATCATGTACGCGCTGATGATCCTGGCGGTCCTCGGCGTGATGGCGGCGGTCCAGCGCGGCTCCGGCTGGACCGAGCGGACCCTGCGGCCGGCGTCCGCCGCCCCGTCCGCGCGGGTCATCCCGCGCCGGACGATCCGTCAGCTCTCGGCCGGCATGGTCTGCGCGGTCGCGCTGTTCGCCACCATGGGCGCCTCCTGGTCGGCCAACCGCTACATGCCGACGCACGAGGACACCGACCTCATGGGCCTCGACGCCTGGCGCGCGCACAACATCAAGCTGCCCAACGGCAAGTGCCCGCGCTTCGCGCCGAACAAGGACTGCGAGGACCTCACCGTCAAGCTGTGGAAGCAGTTCGAGGACGACGGCGAGATCTGGTGCGCCAACATCGTGGCCGCGGAATGGCCCGCGATCTGCGGCCGCAAGGCACCGTTCAAGGACAAGTCGGTGGAATAGCACCGCTGTACGACCGGCCTGCGGCGGGCGTCACGTCCGCAGGCCCGATCCCGCCCTGACGGCCCGTCGCAGCGGCCAGTAGGATCCCGATCCGGCCAGTGCTGTCACCTGGCCGGATCCGCATAGGGGTTGGGGACAACTTGAGAATAGGTCGTGCGCGCGGGACGGCTCTGGCCGCCGCGGTCGGCGTCCTGGCGGTCCTGGGCATCCAGGGCGTCGCCAGCGGCACGGGCGGTTCCGACGAGGGCGCGGTGTCGCCGTACAGCGCCCGCGCCCGCGAGAAGGGGCCGGTCGCGGGGGAGCTGCACAAGCTCGCCCTCAGGCCCAAGGGCGGGGGAGAGGCCGGCCTCTCCCAGCAGGACACCGAGCCGTTCGGGCTCCTCGGCGTCTCCTGGACCGACCCCGAGGCCGAGGTGAAGGGCCGGATCGAGGCCCGCACCCGCGACGCCGACAGCGGCAAGTGGTCGAAGTGGGTCGTGCTGGAGCAGGCCGAGTCCGGCCTCGACGGCAAGCGCCCGGGCCTGCGCGGCGCCACCGAGCCGGTCTGGGTCGGCCCCTCCGACGGCGCCGAGGTACGGGTCACCGGCGGCGGCACCCTGCCGTCCGGCATGGAGCTGAACCTGGTGGACCCGGGCGCCGGCGCCGCGAAGGCCAAGAAGAAGGGCGACCTGGGCCTCGGACCGGCCGCCTTCGCCCTCCCCGCGGAGGACCCCGCGCCGACGACGCCGGGACCGGAATCGACCGCGCCGCGGCCCGACGTGGTCTCGCGCGTGCAGTGGGGTGCCGACGAGTCCCTGAACGACGAGGGCCCGATCTACCTGCCCGGCGGCAGGATCAAGGCGGTCTTCGTCCACCACACCGCCGCCACCGCCCCGTACGAGTGCTCCGAGTCCGCCGCCATCGTCCGCGGCCTGCACGTCTACCACGTACAGGGCAACGGCTGGCGCGACCTCGGCTACAACTTCCTCGTCGACAAGTGCGGAACGGTCTTCGAGGGCCGGCAGGGCGGCGTGGACCAGCCCGTCCAGGGCGCCCACACCTACGGCTGGAACGCCGAGTCGACGAGCGTCTCCGTCCTCGGCGACTACACCGGCGCCGGCGCCTCCGCCGCCGCGCTCGACGCCGTCTCCAAGGTCGCGGCGTACAAGCTGGGCCAGTACGACGGCGACCTGAACGGCACCACGACCCTGACCGCGGGCGTCGACCAGGCCAACTACTTCGGCAAGAAGTACACCGCCGGCCAGCCGTACGAGTTCAGGTCCCTCTCGGGACACCGGGACGGCTTCAACACCCAGTGCCCGGGCAACTCGCTCTACCCGCAGCTGGACGCGCTCCGGCAGACCGGCCCCGCCGCCCAGCTGAAGATCGCCTCGGTGAACGGGGCGACGGCCGAGCCGGGCGCCACCCTCCCGAGCGGCGCCGCCCTGACGGTCGACTGGACCACCAGCACGGCCACCGGCCGGCTGGCCAGGTTCGAACTGCTCGTGGACGGCGAGGTCACCGCCGTCACCGACGCGGCGGCCCGCCGGGCGACCGCGGTCGTGACCGACGGCAGGCACGAGGTCCGGGTCCGTGCGACCGCCGCGAACGGCAAGGTCTCCACGAGCCTCGCGGTCACCGTCGAGGCCGACGTCAAGGGCGCCGAGTTCGTCCCCCTCACCCCCAAGCGCCTCATGGACACCCGTGAGGGCCTGGGCGTCCGCAGGGGCCCCGTCGGCAGCGGCGAGGTCGTCACCCTGCCGGTGGCCGCAGCCACCGGCGGCACGCCCACCGCGGTGGTGCTGAACGTGACGGCGACGAACCCGACGCAGCCCAGCTTCGTGTCGGTGTACCCCAGCGGCACGACCCGCTCCAGCGCCTCGAACCTGAACTTCACCCCGGGGAAGACGATCCCCAACCTGGTGGTCGTGCCGGTCGTCAACGGAAGCGTCAGCTTCTACAACAACCAGGGCACCGTCGACCTGATCGCCGACATCACCGGCTACTTCACCTCGACCGCCGACGGCGCCACCCACACCAACTTCGGTCCGAAGCGCCTGATGGACACCCGTAGCGGCATCGGCGTCCCGGCCGGCCCCGTCGGCAGCGGCGGCGTCGTCACCCTGCCCGTGGCGGGCACCGGCGGCATCCCCGCCACCGGCGTCAAGGCCGTCGTGCTGAACGTGACGGCGACGAACCCGACGCAGCCGAGCTTCGTGTCGGTGTACCCCAGCGGCACGACCCGCTCCAGCGCGTCGAACCTGAACTTCACCCCGGGCCAGACGATCCCCAACCTGGTGGTCGTACCCGTCGTGGACGGCAAGGTCAGCTTCTACAACAACCAGGGCACCGTCGACCTGATCGCCGACATCACCGGCTACTTCTCGGACGGCGACGCGGGCGCCACGCACGCGAACTTCGGCCCGAAGCGCCTGATGGACACCCGTACGGGTACGGGCGTGCGCCAGGGCCCCGTCACCGGGGGCAGCGTCGTCACCCTGCCGGTGGCCGGCGTCGGGGGAGTCCCGGCCACCGGGATCAAGGCCGTAGTGCTGAACGTGACCGCGACCAACCCGACCGAGGCGAGCCACGTGTCGGTCTTCCCGAGCGGCACGACCCGCTCCAGCGCGTCGAACCTGAACTTCACCCCGGGCCTCACGATCCCCAACCTGGTGGTCGTGCCCGTCGTGGACGGCAAGGTCAGCTTCTACAACAACTCGGGCTCCGTGGATCTCATCGCGGACATCACGGGCTACTTCCGCTAGAGAAGAAACGTTTTACGAGGTGAGGGGCCCCACACCACCCGGTGTGGGGCCCTTCGCCCGTCGGGTGGGGAACGGACGAGGACAGGGCATGGGGAAGAACGAGGACAGCACACCGGGCGTCTCCGACGAGGAGTGGTCCCGTTTCATGGAGCAGGCCGCCCAGGGGGCCGGGGACGCGCCGAAGGAGCCCTCCGCGCGGGCTCGCATGGTGACCGAGCGGCTGAGGGCGACCCAGGGCCAGGAACCGCCGGGGTGGCGCACCGGCCCCGCACGGCGCGAACCCCGCCGGCTCGGCCGGCTCAAGGCGGCCGCGGCCGTCGCCGCCATCGCGGCGCTCGCACTCGTCGCCGTACGGCCCGAGCTGGTGATCGACCGCGTCACCGGCAAGGCGCAGGCCCGCGAGGAAGCCGCGAAGGCGGGCCCGCTGCCCGCCGAGTCCACCCGCCCGACCGCCGCGCCCCCGTCGCTGCCGCCGGACCAGCCGACCCTGAGCGAGCCCTTCCGCGGCTCCCCGGCCCTCCAGTGGGCGGACGGCGCCGCCGGCATCGAGATCCCCGAGGCCACTGCCGTGAACGGGGTCAGCCGAGAGCTGGTCGCCCAGGGGCTGGAGCGGACGAAGCAGTTCCTGGTACTCGCCAACCTGGACCCGGCGACGCTCCGAGGGGAGCGCCCCACCGCGGCACTGCAGATGATCGACCCCGGACAACGGCAGATGGTGGACCTGCTGGAAGGCGCCCTGGCCCGCCCGGGACGGGACGCGGACCCGCTCCAGGTGTTCACCCGGGCCGACCCGGCGCAGGTGCGCCTCGTCGGCGACGTGGTCAAGGTGCGCGGCCGGATGACGGTCGAGCCCGGCGAGAGCCCCGGCCAGGTCGACATCATGACCGACTACACCTTCGTCTACCCCCTGGCGCAGGCGAAGAGCGGCGCCGAGGAGGTCAGCCGCACCATCGTGCGCCGGCAGATGGAGTTCACCTTCGCCGATCCCCGCAAGTGGCGGGTCGAGGCGGGGATGATGCAGATAGGGCCCTACACCTACGACATCGCGAACTCCGAGTGCTTCGTCCACGACGGATACCTGCATCCGATGTTCCGGGACGCCCCCGCCGACGGCCCCGTGCCGTCCGGGCCGCCCAGGGACCCGTACGACCGCAGCCAGGCACTCCAGCAGCACGAGGAGGAGGGCTGCGGGACGGTCTCGCGGACCTGACCCGGCCGGGGGAGGGGCCCCGCCCCGCGAAGGGTGCGGCGCAGTTTGACCACTCAGCGTGGCGGGGTATTCTCTTCGACCCGATTGGCCAGGTACGTGTCTCGTATGGCAGACTACTCAAGTTGCTCGGCTGAGTGCCGATGCTGCGCGCCTCCCGCCGGGAGGACCGGAAGCGAGTCCCACAGTACTCGTCGTCCTTAATCTGCCTCTCGGGGCAGCAATGGGGGCGGACGTACGGGAATCTTCTGGGAAGTGTCAGCACGGTGCCCACCAGGCACCCGGTGGGTGTTTCTCCCCCGAACCGCGGTCATGGGACCGCACCCCCTTGGACGAGGGAATTTCCGTATGGGAATTTTCTGTGGAGGGAGTGCGACACGCCCGACCGCGTGGGTCGGAGGAGAGGCGGTGGGACCCCGTCCCACGGCCGACCGGGAGCCAGAGCGTTTCCACACAGAGACAGGACTACGGAGTAGCCATGGCGGGACAGAAGATCCGCATCCGGCTCAAGGCCTACGACCACGAGGTCATCGACTCCTCGGCGAAGAAGATCGTCGAGACGGTGACCCGCACTGGTGCGTCGGTCGCGGGCCCGGTGCCGCTGCCCACTGAGAAGAACGTGTACTGCGTCATCAAGTCGCCGCACAAGTACAAGGACTCGCGCGAGCACTTCGAGATGCGCACGCACAAGCGCCTGATCGACATCCTCGACCCGACGCCCAAGACCGTTGACTCGCTGATGCGCCTGGACCTTCCGGCCGGCGTCGACATCGAGATCAAGCTCTGAGAGGCGTCGAGAAGATGGCAAAGCAGATCAAGGGCGTCCTGGGCGAGAAGCTCGGCATGACCCAGGTCTGGGACGAGAACAACCGTGTCGTCCCGGTGACCGTGGTCAAGGCCGGACCCTGCGTCGTTACCCAGGTCCGTACGAACGACATCGACGGCTACGAGTCGGTCCAGATCGCCTTCGGCGAGATCGACCCGCGCAAGGTGAACAAGCCCCTCAAGGGCCACTTCGCCAAGGCCGACGTGACCCCCCGCCGCCACCTGGTGGAGCTCCGCACCTCCGACGCCAGCGAGTACACGCTCGGCCAGGAGATCACTGCTGAGGTGTTCGAGTCCGGCGTCAAGGTCGACGTCACGGGCAACAGCAAGGGCAAGGGCTTCGCCGGTGTCATGAAGCGGCACAACTTCCGGGGCCTCGGCGCCGGTCACGGTGTGCAGCGCAAGCACCGCTCCCCCGGTTCGATCGGTGGCTGTGCCACCCCTGGGCGTGTCTTCAAGGGCATGCGCATGGCCGGTCGCATGGGTAACGAGCGCGTCACCACCCAGAACCTGACCATCCACGCGGTAGACGCGGAGAAGGGTCTGCTCCTCATCAAGGGCGCAGTCCCCGGTCCGAACGGCGGCCTCGTCCTGGTCCGTACCGCGGCCAAGGGGGCTTGAGGTTAATGAGCACCATTGACATCCTTTCGCCGGCAGGCGACAAGGCCGGTACCGTCGAGCTCCCCGCGGAGATCTTCGACGCGAAGACCAGCGTTCCGCTGATCCACCAGGTCGTCGTCGCACAGCTGGCCGCTGCCCGTCAGGGCACGCACAAGACCAAGACCCGTGGCGAAGTCCGTGGTGGTGGCAAGAAGCCTTACCGCCAGAAGGGCACCGGCCGCGCCCGTCAGGGTTCGACCCGCGCTCCGCAGTTCGCCGGCGGTGGCGTCGTCCACGGCCCGCAGCCGCGTGACTACTCGCAGCGGACCCCCAAGAAGATGAAGGTCGCCGCCCTCCGCGGTGCCCTCTCGGACCGCGCGCGTCACTCCCGCATCCACGTCGTCACCGGCGTGGTCGAGGGTGCCGCCTCCACGAAGGCCGCCAAGACGCTGTTCGGCAAGATCTCGGAGCGCAAGAACCTGCTCCTGGTCGTCGAGCGCGCCGACGAGGCCGCGTGGCTGTCCGCCCGCAACCTGCCCCAGGTTCACATCCTGGAGCCGGGCCAGCTGAACACGTACGACGTGATCGTCTCTGACGACGTGGTCTTCACCCAGGCCGCGCTGGAGTCCTTCGTGTCTGGCCCCAAGGCCGACGAGACCGAAGGGAGCGACGCCTGATGTCTGAGGCGACCGTTACCAGCAAGACCTTCACCGACCCGCGCGACCTGCTGATCAAGCCGGTCGTCTCGGAGAAGAGCTACGCGCTGCTGGACGAGAACAAGTACACGTTCATCGTCGCGCCCGGCGCCAACAAGACCCAGATCAAGCAGGCCGTCGAGGCGGTCTTCTCGGTCAAGGTCACCGGGGTCAACACGATCAACCGTCAGGGTAAGCGCAAGCGCACCAAGACCGGTTTCGGCAAGCGCGCCAACACCAAGCGCGCCATCGTGACCCTTGCCGAGGGCAACCGTATCGACATCTTCGGCGGCCAGGCCTCCTAACGGAGGTCTAGTCGTCCGGAATCGGACGAGGACTGAGAAATGGGTATCCGCAAGTACAAGCCGACGACCCCGGGCCGTCGTGGCTCCAGCGTCGCCGACTTTGTCGAGATCACGCGGTCCACGCCGGAGAAGTCGCTGGTCCGCCCCCTGCACAGCAAGGGCGGCCGTAACAACACCGGTCGTGTGACCGTTCGCCACCAGGGCGGTGGCCACAAGCGCGCCTACCGCGTGATCGACTTCCGTCGTCACGACAAGGACGGCGTGCCGGCCAAGGTCGCGCACATCGAGTACGACCCCAACCGCACCGCGCGCATCGCGCTGCTGCACTACGCCGACGGCGAGAAGCGCTACATCATCGCGCCGCGCGGTCTGCAGCAGGGTGACCGGATCGAGAACGGCCCCACGGCCGACATCAAGCCGGGCAACAACCTCGCGCTCCGCAACATCCCGGTCGGTACCACGATCCACGCGATCGAGCTCCGCCCCGGTGGCGGCGCCAAGTTCGCGCGTTCCGCTGGTGCCTCCGTGCAGCTGCTGGCGAAGGAGGGCGTGATGGCCCACCTTCGTATGCCGTCCGGTGAGATCCGTCTCGTCGACGCGCGCTGCCGCGCCACGGTCGGCGAGGTCGGCAACGCCGAGCAGTCGAACATCAACTGGGGCAAGGCCGGCCGCATGCGCTGGAAGGGCGTCCGCCCCTCCGTCCGCGGTGTCGCGATGAACCCGGTTGACCACCCGCACGGTGGTGGTGAGGGCAAGACCAGTGGTGGTCGCCACCCGGTCTCCCCGTGGGGTCAGAAGGAGGGTCGTACTCGTTCGCCGAAGAAGGCTTCGAACAAGTACATCGTCCGCCGCCGCAAGACGAACAAGAAGCGCTAGGAGCGGGTTTAGATGCCGCGCAGTCTCAAGAAGGGGCCCTTCGTCGACGACCACCTCGTAAAGAAGGTGGACGCCCAGAACGAAGCCGGCACCAAGAACGTCATCAAGACCTGGTCCCGTCGCTCGATGATCATCCCCAGCATGCTGGGTCACACCATCGCGGTGCACAACGGCAAGACCCACGTCCCGGTGTTCGTCACCGAGTCGATGGTCGGCCACAAGCTCGGCGAGTTCTCGCCGACTCGCACCTTCCGCGGCCACGTCAAGGACGACCGGAAGTCGAAGCGCCGCTAAAGGCGGGGTGGTTACGACTATGACTTACACCGAAGGGACAACCATGGAAGCCAGGGCCCAGGCGCGGTACATCCGCGTCACGCCCATGAAGGCCCGCCGCGTGGTGGACCTTATCCGTGGCATGGATGCCACGGAGGCTCAGGCGGTCCTGCGTTTCGCCCCGCAGGCCGCGAGCGTGCCGGTCGGCAAGGTGCTGGACAGCGCCATTGCCAACGCCGCGCACAACTACAACCACCCGGACGCCTCCACGCTGGTCATCAGCGAGGCGTACGTGGACGAGGGCCCGACCCTGAAGCGGTTCCGTCCGCGCGCCCAGGGCCGTGCCTACCGGATCCGCAAGCGGACCAGCCACATCACCGTGGTCGTCAGCAGCAAGGAAGGTTCCCGGTAATGGGCCAGAAGGTAAACCCGCACGGGTTCCGACTCGGCATCACCACGGACTTCAAGTCCCGTTGGTACGCCGACAAGCTGTACAAGGACTACGTCAAGGAAGACGTCGCCATCCGTCGGATGATGACGTCCGGCATGGAGCGCGCCGGCATCTCGAAGGTTGAGATCGAGCGCACCCGTGACCGCGTGCGTGTGGACATCCACACCGCTCGTCCGGGCATCGTCATCGGCCGCCGTGGCGCCGAGGCCGACCGCATCCGCGGCGACCTCGAAAAGCTCACGGGCAAGCAGGTCCAGCTGAACATCCTCGAGGTCAAGAACCCCGAGCTCGACGCTCAGCTGGTTGCCCAGGCCGTTGCCGAGCAGCTCTCCTCCCGCGTCTCCTTCCGTCGTGCCATGCGCAAGAGCATGCAGGGCACCATGAAGGCCGGCGCCAAGGGCATCAAGATCCAGTGCGGCGGCCGTCTCGGCGGCGCCGAGATGTCCCGCTCCGAGTTCTACCGCGAGGGTCGTGTGCCGCTGCACACGCTGCGCGCGAACGTGGACTACGGCTTCTTCGAGGCCAAGACCACCTTCGGCCGTATCGGCGTGAAGGTCTGGATCTACAAGGGCGACGTCAAGAACATCGCCGAGGTTCGCGCCGAGAACGCTGCGGCCCGTGCGGGTAACCGCCCGGCCCGTGGTGCCGGCGCTGGCGACCGTCCCGCCGGCCGTGGTGGCCGTGGTGGCGAGCGCGGCGGCCGTGGTGGCCGCAAGCCGCAGCAGGCTGCTGGTGCCGAGGCCCCCAAGGCCGACGCTCCCGCCGCCGCTCCGGCTGAGAGCACCGGAACGGAGGCCTGACCGACATGCTGATCCCTCGTAGGGTCAAGCACCGCAAGCAGCACCACCCGAAGCGCCGCGGTATGGCCAAGGGCGGTACTGAGGTCTCGTTCGGCGAGTACGGCATCCAGGCGCTGACCCCGGCGTACGTGACGAACCGCCAGATCGAGGCGGCTCGTATCGCGATGACCCGCCACATCAAGCGTGGCGGCAAGGTCTGGATCAACATCTACCCGGACCGCCCGCTCACGAAGAAGCCCGCCGAGACCCGCATGGGTTCCGGTAAGGGTTCTCCCGAGTGGTGGATCGCCAACGTGCACCCGGGCCGGGTCATGTTCGAGCTGTCCTACCCGAACGAGAAGATTGCTCGTGAGGCGCTCACCCGCGCTGCTCACAAGCTTCCGATGAAGTGCCGGATTGTTCGGCGCGAGGCAGGTGAGTCGTGATGGCGACGGGAACCAAGGCGTCCGAGCTGCGTGAGCTCGGCAACGAGGAGCTCGTTGGCAAGCTGCGCGAGGCCAAGGAGGAGCTGTTCAAGCTCCGCTTCCAGGCGGCCACGGGTCAGCTGGAGAACAACGGCCGGCTCAAGTCCGTCCGTAAGGACATCGCTCGCATCTACACCCTGATGCACGAGCGTGAGCTCGGTATCGAGACGGTGGAGAGCGCCTGATGAGCGAGAAGAACGTGACTGAGACGAACGAGCGCGGTTTCCGCAAGACCCGTGAGGGTCTCGTCGTCAGCGACAAGATGGACAAGACCGTCGTCGTCGCCGTCGAGGACCGCGTCAAGCACGCGCTGTACGGCAAGGTCATCCGCCGTACGAACAAGCTCAAGGCGCACGACGAGCAGAACGCTGCCGGCGTCGGCGACCGCGTCCTCATCATGGAGACGCGTCCGCTGTCGGCGAGCAAGCGCTGGCGCATCGTCGAGATCCTCGAGAAGGCCAAGTAATCAAGTCCGGGGGGTTTCCCCCGGATTCGTTCCGCCAGGCTCGGTGGGGGCCACCGCTCTTCGGAGTGTGAGGCCCCCGCCGGGAACCGGCAGACAAACAGGAGATAGACGTGATCCAGCAGGAGTCGCGACTGCGTGTCGCCGACAACACTGGTGCCAAGGAGATCCTTTGCATCCGTGTTCTCGGTGGCTCCGGTCGCCGCTACGCGGGCATCGGTGACGTCATCGTCGCCACCGTCAAGGACGCGATCCCCGGTGGCAACGTGAAGAAGGGTGACGTCGTCAAGGCGGTCATCGTTCGCACCGTCAAGGAGCGCCGCCGCCAGGACGGCTCGTACATCCGCTTCGACGAGAACGCCGCCGTCATTCTGAAGAACGACGGCGACCCTCGCGGCACCCGTATCTTCGGCCCCGTCGGCCGTGAGCTGCGCGAGAAGAAGTTCATGAAGATCATCTCGCTCGCGCCGGAGGTGCTGTAAGCATGAAGATCAAGAAGGGCGACCTGGTACAGGTCATCACCGGTAAGGACAAGGGCAAGCAGGGCAAGGTCATCGTCGCCTTCCCCGCCGAGAACCGCGTCCTGGTCGAGGGTGTCAACCGGGTCAAGAAGCACACCAAGGCCGGACAGAACCAGGCCGGCGGCATCGTGATCACCGAGGCCCCGGTCCACGTGTCCAACGTCCAGCTGGTCGTGGAGAAGGACGGCAAGAAGGTCGTCACCCGCGTCGGTTACCGCTTCGACGACGAGGGCAACAAGATCCGCGTTGCCAAGCGCACGGGTGAGGACATCTGATGGCTACCACTCCGCGTCTGAAGACGAAGTACCGCGAGGAGATCGCGGGCAAGCTGCGTGAGGAGTTCTCCTACGAGAACGTCATGCAGATCCCCGGCCTCGTCAAGATCGTCGTGAACATGGGTGTCGGCGACGCCGCCCGTGACTCGAAGCTGATCGACGGCGCCATCCGCGACCTGACGACGATCACCGGTCAGAAGCCGGCCGTCACGAAGGCCCGCAAGTCCATCGCGCAGTTCAAGCTGCGCGAGGGTCAGCCGATCGGCTGCCACGTCACCCTCCGTGGTGACCGTATGTGGGAGTTCCTGGACCGTACGCTGTCGCTCGCGCTGCCGCGTATCCGTGACTTCCGTGGTCTGTCGCCGAAGCAGTTCGACGGCCGTGGCAACTACACCTTCGGTCTCACGGAGCAGGTCATGTTCCACGAGATCGACCAGGACAAGATCGACCGTACCCGGGGTATGGACATCACCGTGGTCACCACGGCGACCAACGACGCTGAGGGCCGCGCGCTCCTTCGTCACCTCGGCTTCCCCTTCAAGGAGGCGTAAGCGAGATGGCGAAGAAGGCTCTCATCGCGAAGGCTGCCCGTAAGCCCAAGTTCGGTGTGCGTGCGTACACCCGCTGCCAGCGCTGCGGTCGCCCCCACTCCGTGTACCGCAAGTTCGGCCTCTGCCGCGTGTGCCTCCGTGAGATGGCTCACCGTGGCGAGCTGCCGGGCGTGACCAAGAGCTCCTGGTAATCCCCACGCCCTTTGGGTGTTGAGGTTTTCCAGACGCTCTCGGTAAGCATCAGGTCGGCGGACCGCCCTGCCCGCATGCCGTAGGCTTGTGGGGTTGGGCGTCCGCCGCCCTATCGACTTACTACGCCGTAGGTCCCCGTGCCGCACCCGTCCCGCCACTGAGTGGGGAGAGGGATGGCGCATACAGGAAACCCCGGCGAGAGAGGCCGAAGGCCACTTCATGACCATGACTGACCCCATCGCAGACATGCTCACGCGTCTGCGTAACGCTAACTCGGCGTACCACGACACCGTCGTGATGCCGCACAGCAAGATCAAGTCGCACATCGCGGAGATCCTCAAGCAGGAGGGTTTCATCACCGGCTGGAAGGTCGAGGACGCCGAGGTCGGCAAGAACCTCGTCCTTGAGCTGAAGTTCGGGCCGAACCGTGAGCGCTCCATCGCGGGCATCAAGCGGATCTCGAAGCCCGGTCTGCGCGTGTACGCGAAGTCCACCAACCTGCCGAAGGTCCTCGGCGGCCTGGGCGTGGCGATCATCTCCACGTCCCACGGTCTCCTGACCGGCCAGCAGGCAGGCAAGAAGGGCGTAGGTGGGGAAGTCCTCGCCTACGTCTGGTAGTCGGGAACGGAGGAAAAGCAATGTCGCGAATCGGCAAGCTCCCCATCCAGGTTCCCGCCGGTGTGGACGTCACCATCGATGGCCAGACGGTCAACGTGAAGGGCCCCAAGGGTTCCCTCGCGCACACCGTCAAGGCGCCCATCGCAGTTGTCAAGGACGAGGACGGCGTTCTGAACGTCACCCGTCCGAACGACGAGCGTCAGAACAAGGCCCTGCACGGCCTGTCCCGCACGCTGGTGGCGAACATGATCACCGGTGTGACCACGGGATACGTCAAGGCCCTTGAGATCAGCGGTGTCGGTTACCGCGTGGCCGCGAAGGGCTCCAACCTGGAGTTCCAGCTCGGCTACAGCCACCCGATCCTGGTGGAGGCGCCCGAGGGCATCTCCTTCAAGGTCGAGTCGCCGACCAAGTTCTCGGTCGAGGGCATCGACAAGCAGAAGGTCGGCGAGGTCGCCGCCAACATCCGCAAGCTGCGGAAGCCCGACCCGTACAAGGCCAAGGGTGTCAAGTACGCCGGCGAGGTCATCCGCCGCAAGGTCGGAAAGGCTGGTAAGTAGCCATGGCATACGGTGTGAAGATCGCCAAGGGCGACGCGTACAAGCGCGCTGCCAAGGCTCGCCGCCACATCCGCATCCGCAAGAACGTCTCGGGTACGGCGGAGCGTCCGCGCCTCGTCGTGACGCGTTCCAACCGCAACATCGTTGCTCAGGTCATCGACGACCTCCAGGGCCACACCCTGGCGTCGGCGTCGACCCTGGACGCTTCGATCCGCGGTGGCGAAGGCGACAAGAGCGCCCAGGCCCAGGCTGTCGGCGCGCTCGTCGCCGAGCGTGCCAAGGCCGCGGGTGTCGAGACCGTCGTCTTTGACCGCGGTGGCAACCGATACGCCGGGCGCATTGCCGCTCTGGCTGACGCCGCCCGCGAAGCCGGGCTGAAGTTCTAAGCCCCGGTTCCGGGACTCACGGACGTAACAGAGAGAGGTAATCCAATGGCTGGACCCCAGCGCCGCGGAAGCGGTGCCGGTGGCGGCGAGCGGCGGGACCGGAAGGGTCGCGACGGTGGCGCTGCCGCCGAGAAGACCGCTTACGTTGAGCGCGTTGTCGCGATCAACCGTGTCGCCAAGGTTGTCAAGGGTGGTCGTCGCTTCAGCTTCACCGCGCTCGTCGTGGTGGGTGACGGTGACGGCACCGTAGGTGTCGGTTACGGCAAGGCCAAGGAAGTTCCCGCGGCCATCGCCAAGGGCGTCGAGGAAGCCAAGAAGAACTTCTTCAAGGTTCCCCGCATCCAGGGCACCATCCCGCACCCGATCCAGGGCGAGAAGGCGGCCGGCGTTGTCCTGCTGAAGCCTGCTTCCCCCGGTACCGGTGTTATCGCCGGTGGCCCGGTGCGCGCCGTTCTGGAGTGCGCCGGCGTTCACGACATCCTGTCGAAGTCCCTGGGCTCCGACAACGCGATCAACATCGTGCACGCGACCGTGGAGGCCCTCAAGGGCCTGCAGCGTCCCGAGGAGATCGCGGCTCGCCGTGGTCTGCCCCTTGAGGACGTCGCTCCCGCGGCTCTGCTCCGTGCGCGGGCTGGGGCGGGTGCGTAATGGCTCGCCTCAAGATCACGCAGACGAAGTCGTACATCGGCAGCAAGCAGAACCACCGCGACACGCTGCGTTCGCTCGGGCTCAAGCGCCTGAACGACGTCGTCGTCAAGGAGGACCGCCCCGAGTTCCGCGGAATGGTGCACACCGTCCGCCACCTCGTGACGGTTGAGGAGGTTGACTAATCATGGCTGAGAACAGCCCGCTGAAGGCCCACAACCTCCGTCCCGCCCCCGGTGCCAAGACCGCGAAGACCCGTGTGGGTCGCGGTGAGGCGTCGAAGGGTAAGACGGCCGGTCGTGGTACGAAGGGCCAGAAGGCCCGTTACCAGATCCCGCAGCGCTTCGAGGGTGGGCAGATGCCCCTCCACATGCGCCTGCCGAAGCTCAAGGGCTTCAAGAACCCGTTCCGCACCGAGTTCCAGGTTGTCAACCTGGACAAGCTCGGCGCTCTCTACCCCGAGGGTGGAGAAGTCACGGTGGCCGACCTGGTCGCCAAGGGCGCGGTTCGCAAGAACAGCCTCGTCAAGGTCCTGGGCCAGGGCGAGCTCTCCGTGGCGCTGCAGGTTTCGGTTGACGCCGTTTCCGCCTCCGCCAAGGAGAAGATCACCGCTGCCGGCGGTACCGTCACCGAGCTCGTCTAAGACGATTTCAGTGGCTGAATAGCTCAAAACCCGACCGGGGATGCCTCACATATGGGGCATCCCCGGTTGGTCGTTCCACGGGGGGCACACTCGCCGGTAAGGTGGCGTGCACCATTGCTTTGTCGTATACGTCGATCCCTCAGACCGTCACCTCTGACGCAGTAGCGCGGGGGTCGCAGGAGGCACCGTGCTCACCGCGTTCGCCCGGGCGTTCAAGACGCCCGACCTGCGCAAGAAGCTGCTCTTCACGCTCGGCATCATCGTGCTGTTCCGGCTCGGGTCCCATGTCCCCGTACCCGGCGTGAGCTACAAGAACGTACAGATCTGCGTGGAACAGGCCGGAAGCAGCAATGGTCTGTTCGGCCTCGTCAACATGTTCAGCGGCGGTGCGCTGCTGCAGATCACGATCTTCGCGCTCGGCATCATGCCGTACATCACGGCGAGCATCATCCTGCAGCTGCTGACCGTGGTCATCCCGAAGCTGGAGACCCTCAAGAAAGAGGGCCAGTCCGGCACGGCGAAGATCACTCAGTACACGCGTTATCTGACGGTCGCGCTCGCGATCCTCCAGGGCACCGGCCTCGTCGCCACCGCCCGTACCGGCGCCCTGTTCCAGGGCTGCCAGGTCGCCAGCCAGATCGTTCCCGACCGGTCGATCTTCACCACGGTCGTGATGGTGGTCACCATGACCGCCGGTACCTGCGTCGTGATGTGGCTCGGTGAGCTCATCACCGACCGCGGCATCGGCAACGGCATGTCGATCCTCATGTTCATCTCGATCGCCGCCGGCTTCATCGGCGCCCTCTGGCAGATCAAGCTCCAGGGCAAGATCGCGGACGGCTGGGTCGAGTTCGGCGTGGTCATGCTGGTCGGCCTCGCGATGGTCGGCCTGGTGGTCTTCGTCGAGCAGGCGCAGCGCCGGATCCCGGTCCAGTACGCGAAGCGCATGATCGGCCGCCGCGCCTACGGCGGCACCTCCACCTACATCCCGCTCAAGGTGAACCAGGCGGGCATCATCCCCGTCATCTTCGCCTCGTCGCTGCTCTACATCCCGGCGCTGGTCGTGCAGTTCAGCGGGTCCACCGCGGGCTGGGCCACCTGGATCCAGAAGCACTTCGTCAAGGGCGACCACCCGTACTACATCGCGGTCTACTTCCTCCTGATCGTCTTCTTCGCGTTCTTCTACGTGGCGATCTCGTTCAACCCCGAGGAAGTTGCAGACAACATGAAGAAGTATGGTGGGTTCATCCCGGGTATCCGTGCCGGCCGACCCACCGCCGAGTACCTGAGCTACGTGCTCAACCGGATCACCTGGCCGGGGTCGCTGTACCTGGGTCTCATCGCTCTTGTGCCGACGATGGCGTTGGCCGGCTTCGGAGCGAACCAGAACTTCCCGTTCGGCGGGACGAGCATCCTCATCATCGTGGGTGTGGGTCTGGAAACCGTGAAGCAGATCGAGAGCCAGCTCCAGCAGCGTAATTACGAAGGGTTCCTCCGCTGATGCGAATCGTCCTCGTCGGACCGCCCGGTGCGGGCAAGGGAACGCAGGCCGCGTTCCTTGCCAAGAACCTGTCGATCCCGCACATCTCCACGGGCGACCTGTTCCGGGCCAACATCAGCCAGGGCACCGAGCTGGGCAAGCAGGCGAAGGCGTTCATGGACGCCGGCGACCTGGTCCCCGACGAGGTGACCATCGGCATGGCGAAGGACCGGATGGAGCAGGCCGACGCCGCGGGCGGGTTCCTGCTCGACGGCTTCCCGCGCAACGTCTCGCAGGCCGAGGCGCTCGACGTGATGCTCCAGGCGGAGGGCATGAAGCTCGACGCCGTCCTCGACCTGGAGGTTGAGGAGGACGAGGTCGTCAAGCGCATCGCCGGCCGCCGGATCTGCCGCAACGACTCCGCGCACGTCTTCCACGTGACGTACGCCCCGCCGAAGGCCGAGGGTGTCTGCGACACCTGCGGCGGCGAGCTGTACCAGCGCGGTGACGACTCGGAGGCGACGGTCCGCAACCGGCTGGAGGTCTACCACACGCAGACCGAGCCGATCATCGACTACTACAAGGCCCAGGGCCTGCTGGTGACGATCCCTGCCCTCGGTGAGGTCTCCGACGTCACCAAGCGCGCCATGGACGCTCTCCAGAAGTAGTCAGCCCCTTGCTGTGCAGGCACGGCCGCGGTGTCCCCTCGGGGCACCGCGGCCGTCTGCATGACGCGCCGCGGTACGACATCAGCCGATAATTGAGCAATCACAGCGGACGGCGACCTCGTCCGCGAGAGCGGCGGCGGTTCAGCCGCAGAAGACGGAAGGCACGCTTAATGGTGCAGATCAAGACCCCCGAGCAGATCGCGAAGATGCGCGAGGCGGGGCTGGTCGTCGCCGCGATCCATGCCGCGACCCGTGAGGCGGCCGTACCGGGTGCCACGACGCGGGACCTGGACATGGTGGCCCGCAAGGTCATCGCGGACGCCGGGGCGAAGTCGAACTTCCTCGGCTACGGCGGTTTCCCCGCGACGATCTGCACCTCGGTCAACGAGGTCGTCGTCCACGGCATCCCGGACGACAAGACCGTCCTCAAGGACGGCGACGTCATCTCCATCGACGCCGGCGCGATCGTGGACGGCTGGCACGGCGACGCGGCGTACACCGCCTTCGTCGGTACCGGTCACGCGCCCGAGCTGGTGGAGCTCTCCCGGGTGACGGAGGAGTCGATGTGGGCCGGCATCGCCGCGATGAAGCTGGGCAACCGCCTCGTGGACATCTCCAAGGCGATCGAGACGTACATCAAGCGCCAGCCCCGCCCCGCCACCGGTGAGAACAGCCGCGGCAAGTTCGGGATCATCGAGGACTACGGCGGCCACGGCATCGGGTCCGAGATGCACATGGACCCCCACCTGCTGAACTACGTCTCGCGCAAGCGGGGCAAGGGGATCAAGCTCGTCCCGGGTGTCTGCCTGGCGATCGAGCCGATGGTCTCCCTGGGCACCGCCCAGACGGAGGTCCTCTCGGACGACTGGACGGTCATCACCACGGACGGCACCTGGTCCTCGCACTGGGAGCACTCCGTCGCACTGACGGAGGCCGGTCCGATCGTCCTGACCAGTCCGGACTGCGGCAAGGCGAAGCTGGCGGAGTACGGGGTCACGACGGCCCCGGACCCCCTCGGTTAATGATCTAGACTCTGGGGCAAACTTTCCGGATTCGTCTTTCTGGGTGCCCTGACGTAGACTGACTCGTCGGCTCTCGTGCACTTCCATGTCTCCATGGCGCGCGAGGCCGATCAAGGTAGCCGATTCGAAAGGCGAAGCGTGGCCAAGAAGCAAGGTGCCATCGAAATCGAGGGCACCGTGATCGAGTCCCTCCCGAACGCCATGTTCAAGGTGGAGCTCCAGAACGGTCACAAGGTCCTCGCGCACATCAGCGGGAAGATGCGCATGCACTACATCCGCATCCTGCCCGATGACCGGGTTGTCGTGGAGCTCTCTCCCTACGACCTGACGCGTGGCCGGATCGTCTACCGATACAAGTAGATCTTGCTCTCACTCCTGCCTGGGCGTCCGTCCCGGTGCGGGTGGTGGCACTGACCCGGAGAACCTCACCAACATGAAGGTCAAGCCGAGCGTCAAGAAGATCTGCGACAAGTGCAAGGTGATCCGCCGTCACGGCCGGGTCATGGTCATCTGCGACAACCTGCGCCACAAGCAGCGCCAGGGCTGACGCACGCCGACCGACCTGCCTTAACGCAGTTCTTCGCGCGACGTAAGAAAACGTACATACGCAGAACCCGCCCAGCCCCGCAAGGGCCGGCGGCACCTCCGGCGGGGGCCGGGGACCCGGACGTACCATCACCCGACACGGGTGGTCGGCGGTCGGGATCGGTTCTGTGGAAGACCCCCGAACACACAGGAGCCATTGAATGGCACGCGTTTCCGGTGTTGACATCCCGCGCGAAAAGCGTGTGGAGATCGCACTCACCTACGTCTTCGGTATCGGGCGCACCCGGTCCAAGGAGATCCTCGCCTCCACCGGCGTGAACCCGAACACCCGCGTTCGTGACCTGGCCGAAGAGGACCTCGTCAAGATCCGCGAGTACGTGGACGCCAACCTCCGTACCGAGGGTGACCTCCGCCGCGAGATCCAGGGCGACATCCGCCGCAAGATCGAGATCCAGTGCTACCAGGGCATCCGCCACCGTCGCGGCCTCCCGGTGCACGGTCAGCGCACCAGCACGAACGCGCGTACCCGCAAGGGCCCGCGTCGCGCGATCGCCGGTAAGAAGAAGCCGGGCAAGAAGTAGTCCTGTTCAGCGGTCTTGCGCTGTAGGACCGACCACCTCCCGTAGGAGATTTAGATGCCCCCCAAGGGTCGTCAGGGCGCTGCCAAGAAGGTGCGCCGCAAGGAAAAGAAGAACGTCGCTCACGGGCACGCCCACATCAAGAGCACGTTCAACAACACCATCGTTTCGATCACGGACCCGTCCGGCAACGTGATCTCCTGGGCCTCCGCCGGCCACGTCGGCTTCAAGGGCTCGCGCAAGTCCACCCCCTTCGCCGCGCAGATGGCCGCCGAGTCGGCCGCCCGCCGCGCGCAGGAGCACGGCATGCGCAAGGTCGACGTCTTCGTCAAGGGTCCCGGCTCCGGCCGTGAGACCGCGATCCGCTCCCTCCAGGCCACCGGCCTCGAAGTCGGCTCGATCCAGGACGTCACCCCCACCCCGCACAACGGCTGCCGCCCGCCGAAGCGCCGCCGCGTCTGACGCAGCGGACGCACAGTGCGTCTTTGAGTGTCCGGGCGGTACGACCCCTTCGGGGGGCGTACCGCCCGTACCCTTGCAGTAGCCGTCCCGGGCAGCGCCCGGTACGGCCCCCGTCGGGCGTCAAATAGTGGGCGTCCACGAATGAAGGAACACAGACATGCTTATCGCTCAGCGTCCGTCGCTGACCGAAGAGGTCGTAGACGAGTACCGCTCGCGCTTCGTGATCGAGCCGCTGGAGCCGGGCTTCGGTTACACCCTCGGCAACTCCCTGCGCCGTACCCTCCTGTCCTCCATCCCGGGTGCCGCTGTCACCAGCATCCGCGTGGACGGCGTCCTGCACGAGTTCACCACCGTGCCGGGCGTCAAGGAAGACGTCACGGACATCATCCTCAACATCAAGCAGCTGGTCGTCTCCTCGGAGCACGACGAGCCGGTCGTGATGTACCTGCGCAAGCAGGGTCCCGGCCTGGTCACCGCTGCCGACATCGCGCCCCCGGCCGGTGTCGAGGTGCACAACCCGGACCTCGTCCTCGCCACGCTCAACGGCAAGGGCAAGCTGGAGATGGAGCTGACCGTCGAGCGCGGTCGCGGCTACGTCTCCGCCGTCCAGAACAAGCAGCTGGGCCAGGAGATCGGCCGCATCCCGGTCGACTCCATCTACAGCCCGGTCCTCAAGGTCACCTACAAGGTCGAGGCGACCCGAGTCGAGCAGCGCACCGACTTCGACAAGCTGATCGTCGACGTCGAGACCAAGCAGGCCATGCGCCCGCGCGACGCCATGGCGTCCGCCGGCAAGACCCTGGTCGAGCTGTTCGGTCTGGCCCGCGAGCTCAACATCGACGCCGAGGGCATCGACATGGGCCCGTCCCCGACGGACGCCGCCCTGGCCGCCGACCTGGCGCTGCCGATCGAGGAGCTGGAGCTCACCGTTCGGTCGTACAACTGCCTCAAGCGCGAGGGCATCCACTCCGTGGGTGAGCTCGTCGCCCGCTCCGAGGCCGACCTGCTCGACATCCGCAACTTCGGTGCGAAGTCGATCGACGAGGTCAAGGCGAAGCTGGCCGGCATGGGCCTGGCCCTGAAGGACAGCCCGCCCGGATTCGACCCGACCGCCGCCGCCGACGCCTTCGGCGCCGACGACGACGCGGACGCCGGTTTCGTCGAGACCGAGCAGTACTGAGAAAGCTTGCGGGGGGCTCGCGCCCCCCGCACCCACCCTCTCGCGACCGCCTGAGGGAACTGACACCGGTACCTGACACGGCCGGTGCAGATGTGAAGGAGTAACAATGCCGCGTCCCGCAAAGGGTGCCCGCCTGGGCGGCTCCGCCGCACACGAGAAGCACCTGCTCGCGAACCTCGCGAAGGCGCTCTTCGAGCACGGCCGCATCACCACCACCGAGGCCAAGGCCCGCCGCCTGCGTCCCTACGCCGAGCGTCTGGTCACCAAGGCCAAGAAGGGCGACATCCACAACCGTCGCCTGGTGCTGCAGACGATCACGGACAAGAGCATCGTGCACACGCTGTTCACCGAGATCGCCCCGCGCTACGAGAACCGCCCCGGTGGTTACACGCGCATCACCAAGATCGGCAACCGTCGCGGCGACAACGCCCCGATGGCCGTGATCGAGCTGGTCGAGGCCCTTACGGTCGCCCAGCAGGCCACCGGCGAGGCCGAGGCCGCCACGAAGCGCGCGGTCAAGGAGGCGGAGGCCAAGGCCGAGGCCACCGAGACCGAGGCCGTCGAGGAGACCAAGGAGGCCTGATCCCGCTCCGGGATCGAGCTTGCTTGATCGGCTCTGAACGGGCCCGCCCCTTCCCGGGGCGGGCCCGTTCTGCATATGGGTGACTCTGAGAGGATCGGTCACGTGAGTGACGAGGTGGAGCCCGGGCACGTCCGGGTACGGCTGGACCTGAGCTACGACGGCAGGGACTTCTCCGGCTGGGCGAAGCAGCGCACGCTGCGGACCGTCCAGGGAGAGCTGGAGAGCGCCCTGCAGACCGTGATGCGGCTGAAGCAGCCGGTCGAGCTGACCGTGGCCGGGCGTACGGACGCGGGCGTCCACGCCCGCGGGCAGGTCGCGCAGTTCGACCTCGCCGAGGAGGTCTGGGCCGAGCACCACGACAGACTGCTGCGCCGCCTCGCCGGCCGCCTCCCGCACGACGTACGGGTGTGGAAGGTCGCCGAGGCCCCCGAGGGCTTCAACGCCCGCTTCTCCGCCGTCTGGCGCCGCTACGCCTACCGCGTCGGCGACCACCAGGGCGGCGTGGACCCGCTGCGCCGCGGCCACGTCCTCTGGCACCAGTGGCCCCTCGACGTGGCCGCCATGAACGAGGCGGCCACCGCGCTGCTGGGCGAGCACGACTTCGCCGCCTACTGCAAGAAGCGCGAGGGCGCCACGACCATCCGCACGCTCCAGCAGCTCAGCTGGGAGCGCGCCGAGGACGGCATCGTCACCGCGACGGTCCGCGCCGACGCCTTCTGCCACAACATGGTCCGCTCCCTAGTGGGCGCCCTGCTGCACGTCGGCGACGGCCACCGGCCCGTCGACTGGCCCGGCAAGGTGCTGGCGGCCGGCGTACGGGACTCCTCGGTGCACGTGGTCAAGCCGCACGGGCTGACCCTGGAGGAGGTCGGCTACCCGGCCGACGAGCTGCTGGCCGCGCGCAGCCGGGAAGCCCGCAACATGCGGACCCTGCCGGGCGCCGGCTGCTGCTGAGCCGCCGGCAAATCGTTTGGGCGTATCCGGCGCCGCCCTGGACAATGCCCGGCATGGGACATCTCGAAGCCAGCCATCTGGAGTACTACCTTCCCGACGGGCGGGTACTGCTCCCCGACGTCTCCTTCCGCGTGGGGGAGGGGGCGGTGGCCGCCCTGGTCGGGGCGAACGGCGCCGGCAAGACCACCCTGCTGAAGCTGATCTCCGGCGAGCTCCAGCCGCACGGCGGCGGCGTGTCCATCAGCGGCGGGCTCGGCGTGATGTCCCAGTTCGTGGGCTCCGTACGGGACGAGACGACCGTACGGGACCTGCTGGTGTCGGTGGCCCAGCCGCGGATCCGGGAGGCCGCGAAGGCCGTCGACCGCGCCGAGCACCTGATCATGACGGTGGACGACGAGGCCGCCCAGATGGCCTACGCCCAGGCCCTCAGCGACTGGGCGGACGTCCAGGGCTACGAGGCGGAGACCCTGTGGGACGTCTGCACGATGGCCGCGCTGGCCATCCCGTACGACTCCGCGCAGTTCCGCGAGGTGCGCACGCTCTCCGGCGGTGAGCAGAAGCGGCTCGTGCTGGAGGCGCTGCTGCGCGGGCCGGACGAGGTGCTGCTGCTCGACGAGCCGGACAACTACCTCGACGTACCCGGCAAGCGGTGGCTGGAGGAGCAGCTGAAGGCGACCCGCAAGACGGTCCTGTTCGTCTCCCACGACCGGGAGCTGCTGACCCAGGCGGCCGAGAAGATCATCAGCCTGGAGGCGAGCCCGACCGGCTCCGACGTCTGGGTGCACGGTGCGGGCTTCGCCACCTACCACGACGCCCGCAAGGAGCGCTTCGCCCGCTTCGAGGAGCTCAAGAGGCGCTGGGACGAGGAGCACGCCCGCCTCAAGGCCCTGGTACTGCGGCTGCGAAACCAGGCCGCGAGCAGCCCCGACATGGCGTCGCGCTACCGGGCGATGCAGACCCGCTTCCAGAAGTTCGAGGAGGCCGGCCCGCCGCCGGAGCCGCCGCGCGAGCAGGACATCAAGATGCGGCTCAAGGGCGGCCGGACCGGCGTGCGCGCGCTGACCGTGGAGAACCTGGAGCTCACCGGGCTGATGAAACCGTTCTCCCTGGAGGTCTTCTACGGGGAGCGGGTCGCGGTGCTCGGCTCGAACGGCTCCGGCAAGTCGCACTTCCTGCGGCTGCTGGCGGGCGAGGACGTCAAGCACACCGGCGACTGGAAGCTGGGCGCACGGGTGGTTCCCGGCCATTTCGCGCAGACCCACGCCCATCCGGAGCTGTTCGGCCGGACCCTCGTCGAGATCCTGTGGACGGAGGCCGCCAAGCCCCTGGGACAGGCCATGGGGGCCCTGCGCCGCTACGAGCTGGAGCGCCAGGCCGAGCAGCCCTTCGAGAAGCTGTCGGGCGGCCAGCAGGCACGTTTCCAGATCCTGCTGCTGGAGCTGGCGGGCACCACGGCGCTGCTGCTCGACGAGCCCACCGACAACCTGGACCTGGAGTCCGCGGAGGCCCTCCAGGACGGCCTGGAGTCCTACGACGGGACGGTGCTGTGCGTCACCCACGACCGCTGGTTCGCGCGCACATTTGACCGTTACCTGGTCTTCGGTTCGGACGGTGTTGTGCGGGAGACTCAGGAGCCCGTCTGGGACGAACGCAGGGTAGAACGCAAGCGCTGACGGTGAGGGAGAGGCGTCGTGGGCCTGAGGCCTGGCATCCGGCTCATGAGGTGGGAGGCGCTGAGGTCCGGCGACCGGTTCCTCCCCTGGCTGCTGCGGCCGGCTCCCCGGTCGTGGCAGGCGGCCTCCCTCGCGGTGCTCCTCGGGATCTGCGTCTCCACGAGCCTGCGGGCGAACTGGGGCTCTGACAACGCCTTCGTCGTCAAGGCGGCGCAGACGCTGCTGGAGGGCGGGTCGCCGTACGAGGACAAGCGCTTCCTCTACCTGCCCAGCGCCGTGCTCATGGCGGTGCCGGAGGCGCTGGTACCGCGGGAGGTGCTGCGCTGGATCCTGCCGGTCGGTATGTCGGGGCTGCTGGGCGTCGGCTGGCTGGCCGCCCTGCGGCTGTTCTCCGTGCCGCTGCGCTCCCGTCTCGCGGTCGGTGGTCTCGCCGTCTTCGCCCTCGCCTACAAGCCGTACGTGAACCTGGTGCTGATCGGCAACTGGACGGCCGTCTCGGCGGCCGCGCTGCCCGTGGCGCTGCTGCTCGCGCACCGGCGGTCGTGGGGGAGGGCCGGGCTGGTGGTGGGGCTGGCCATCGCCTGCAAGCCGATGCTGGTGCCGATCGGGCTGCTCTTCCTGCTGGCCCGCCGGTGGCGGGCGCTGGCCGCGGCGGTGCTGGTGCCGCTCGGGATCTCGCTGGCCGGGGCGCTGGTGATGCCGAGCCCGACGCTGTTCTTCACCAAGACCCTGCCGTTCCTGCTCCAGGGGCAGGACGCGTACGCGCTGCCCTGGGACGCCTCGCCGATCGCGGTGCTGCCGCGGCTGGGGGTGCCGCAGCCGGTGGCGGTGCTGGTGGCCTTCGCGGGGGCGGCGGCCGGCCTGTGGGCGGCCCGGGCGCGGTGGCGGCGTACGGACCAGGACGGCGACGGGGGTGAGCTGCGTCTCGTGGAGACGGCCTGCATGGCGATGCTCGCCGCGTTCCTGGTGTCGCGGCCGTCCTTCGACCACTACCTGCTGGTGGTGCTGCCGCTGCTGCTGGCGTCGGTCGTGAGACCGGGCTCGGCGGTGCGTTCGCCCTGGTTCTGGGTGGCCCTGGCGCCGCAGCTGGCCCTGGTCCCGTGGCCGTCGGAGCTGGACCGCAAACGGCGTGCCTTCAAGGACTGCGCGACCCTGTGCGGGCTCGCGATCGTGGTGGGGCGTCGTGCGCTGCGCTCCGGTCGGGTTATTCTGGAGCCCGTAACAACTGCGGGGTCCCCACCCAGGACCGAACCGGAGTGCGCCGCGACGCCAGCAGAATCGGCATCGCGGACCGCGTTTTGACCCGTACGGGTCTGCTTGGGTATCCTGCTGGTTTGTTATGCGTATTGGCTTTCTCATTCTCACGTGAAAGGGCCTTACGCCGGTCCACCGGACCGATGACCAGCAGTGGCCGTTCACCCGGGTTGCGTCCCCGAGGTGAACGAGGGCTGTCGTGATCGTCCGTGGTGACCCTGTCAGGACCCTTCCCGCAGGGCTTCGTGCCCTCTGGGATGACCCACCACTGAAGAAGCGAAGGCATACGCGTGCGTACGTACAGCCCCAAGCCCGGCGACATCTCGCGCCAGTGGCTCGTCATCGACGCCCAGGACGTCGTCCTCGGCCGTCTGGCGACCCAGGCCGCTGCCCTCCTCAAGGGCAAGCACAAGCCGACCTATGCGCCCCACATGGACATGGGCGACTTCGTCGTCATCATCAACGCCGACAAGGTGCACCTGTCCGGCAACAAGGCCTCCCAGAAGATGGCGTACCGCCACTCCGGTTTCCCGGGCGGTCTGCGCGCCGTGCGCTACGACGACCTCCTGGCGAACAACCCGGAGAAGGCCGTCGAGAAGGCCGTCAAGGGCATGCTCCCCAAGAACACCCTGGGCCGTCAGATGCTCTCGAAGCTGAAGGTCTACTCGGGCGACCAGCACCCCCACGCTGCCCAGCAGCCGGTGCCGTTCGAGATCACCCAGGTCGCGCAGTAGTTCCGGCCACCCCCTAAGACACAGAGAATTCTGAGGAGCATCGTGGCCGAGACCACCGCCGAGACCCCCGTCGACGAGTTCGAGGGCGTCGAGGAGTACACCACCGAGTCGGACGTCGCCGTCGAGGGCGACTACACCTCCGAGTCCCTTGCCGGTCGCTTCGGCGACCCCCAGCCGGCCGCCGGCCTGGGCCGTCGCAAGAACGCCATCGCCCGCGTCCGGATCGTCCCGGGCACCGGCAAGTGGAAGATCAACGGTCGCACCCTTGAGGACTACTTCCCCAACAAGGTGCACCAGCAGGAAGTCAACGAGCCCTTCAAGCTCCTGGAGCTCGACGGCCGCTACGACGTCATCGCCCGCATCTCGGGTGGCGGCGTCTCCGGTCAGGCCGGCGCCCTGCGCCTCGGCGTGGCCCGCGCGCTGAACGAGGCGGACGTGGACAACAACCGCCCGGCGCTGAAGAAGGCCGGCTTCCTCTCCCGCGACGACCGTGCGGTCGAGCGCAAGAAGGCCGGTCTCAAGAAGGCCCGTAAGGCTCCGCAGTACAGCAAGCGTTAATCTGCGCCTGCTGTTCTGCAACGAAACCGCCCCGGCAGCACTCTTTGTGCTGCCGGGGCGGTTCGTTTACCGCCACAAGCGGCACATACCTGACACAAGCGGTCACACGCGAAGCGCAAACTCGGGAGGACAACAGTGGGACGACTCTTCGGGACGGACGGTGTACGCGGCGTCGCCAACGCGGATCTGACGGCGGAGCTCGCGCTCGGCCTCTCCGTGGCAGCTGCCCACGTACTGGCCGAGGCGGGCACCTTTGAAGGCCACCGGGCGACCGCCGTGGTCGGCCGGGACCCCCGGGCCTCCGGCGAGTTCCTTGAGGCCGCGGTCGTGGCCGGCCTCGCGAGCGCGGGCGTGGACGTCCTGCGCGTCGGTGTGCTGCCCACCCCGGCGGTGGCGTATCTCACCGGTGCGCTGGGTGCCGACCTCGGCGTGATGCTCTCCGCCAGCCACAACGCCATGCCCGACAACGGCATCAAGTTCTTCGCCCGCGGCGGCCACAAGCTCGCCGACGAGCTGGAGGACCGTATCGAGTCGACCTACGAGGAGCACCGCACCGGCGCCCCCTGGGACCGGCCCACCGGCTCCGGTGTCGGCCGCGTCTCGGACTACACCGAGGGCTTCGAGAAGTACGTCTCCCACCTCATCGGCATCCTGCCCAACCGCCTGGACGGCCTGAAGGTCGTCCTCGACGAGGCGCACGGCGCCGCCGCCTACGTCTCGCCCGAGGCGTTCGCCCGGGCCGGCGCGGAGATCGTCACGATCGGTGCCGAGCCGGACGGCCTGAACATCAACGACGGCTGCGGCTCCACCCATCTCGGCCTGCTGAAGGCGGCCGTGGTCGAGCACGGGGCCGACTTCGGCATCGCGCACGACGGCGACGCGGACCGCTGCCTGGCCGTGGACGGCACCGGCGCAGAGGTCGACGGCGACCAGATCCTCGCGGTGCTGGCGCTGGCCATGCGCGAGGCCGGCCAGCTGCGCGAGAACACCGTGGTCGGGACCGTCATGTCCAACCTGGGCTTCAAGCTGGCCATGGAGGGCGAAGGCATCCAGGTCGTGCAGACCGGCGTCGGCGACCGGTACGTGCTGGAGTCCATGAAGGAGCACGGCTACGCGCTCGGCGGCGAGCAGTCCGGCCACGTGATCATCCTCGACCACGCGACCACCGGCGACGGCACGCTGACCGGGCTGCTGCTGGCGGCCCGCGTCGCGGCCACCGGCAAGTCGCTGGCCGAGCTGGCGGGCGTCATGCAGCGGCTGCCGCAGGTCCTGATCAACGTCCCCGACGTGGACAAGTCCCGGGTGACGACCTCGGCCGAGCTGGCGGCCGCGGTGACCGACGCCGAGCGCGAGCTCGGCACCGCCGGCCGGGTGCTGCTGCGCTCGTCCGGCACGGAGCCGCTCGTACGGGTGATGGTCGAGGCCGCCGACATCGAGCAGGCCCGCGCGGTCGCCGGCCGGCTCGCGGACGTCGTGAAGTCGGCGCTCGGCTAGCCGTCGGCTGCCCCTGGGTCTGCGTGGCGCACCCGTTGTCCGGATCATCCGGTTCCGGCGGGTGCGCCACCGCTGTGTCGGGGCTGTTGCCGGAGAGCTAGGGTCTGTATCGAGTTGCCCCGTGGAGCAAGGAGGGTGCGTGCCGGGCGTCGCGACGCCGCGGGGCAACTCGATACAGGCCCTAGAGCTTGCGCAGGCTCAGCTTCTGCACCTTGTGGTCCGGTCCCTTGCGGACGACGAGGGTGGCCCGGCCGCGGGTGGGCGCCACGTTCTCCAGCAGGTTGGGCCTGTTGATCGTCCGCCACATCGTCTGCGCGTACTCCATGGCCTCCTCCTCGGAGACCTGCGTGTACTTGCGGAAGTACGAGAACGGGTTCTGGAAGGCGGTCTCGCGCAGCTTGCGGAAGCGGTTGAGGTACCAGCGCTCGATGTCCTCGGGCCGGGCGTCGACGTACACGCTGAAGTCGAAGTAGTCGGCGAGCGCGACGCGGGTCCGGCCGTCGGTGCCGGGGAGCGCCGGCTGGAGCACGTTGAGACCCTCGACGATGAGGATGTCCGGGCGGCGTACGACGAGCTCCTCACCCGGCACGATGTCGTAGATCAGGTGCGAGTACACCGGGGCCCGCACCTCGTCCTTGCCGGCCTTGATGTCGGCGACGAAGCGGGTGAGCGCGCGGCGGTCGTAGGACTCGGGGAAGCCCTTGCGGGAGGTGAGCCCGCGGCGCTGGAGCTCCTTCATCGGGTACAGGAAGCCGTCGGTGGTGACCAGCTCCACCCGCGGGTGCTCCGGCCAGCGGGCGAGCAGCGCCTGGAGCAGGCGGGCCACGGTGGACTTGCCGACGGCGACGGATCCGGCCACACCTATGACGAAGGGGGTGCCCGCCTGCGCGCCGTGGCCGTTGCCGGCGTCGCCGAGGAAGGTGTTGAGGGTGCCCCGGAGGTTGCTGGTGGCGCCGACGTAGAGGTTCAGCAGGCGCGAGAGCGGCAGGTACACGTCGCGGACCTCGTCGAGATCGATGACGTCGCCGAGGCCGCGCAGGCGCTCCACCTCGTCGGCGGTGAGCGGCAGCGGCGTCCGCTCGCGCAGGGCGCTCCACTCGGCCCGGGTGAGGTCGACGTACGGCGAGGCCTCGGGCCCGCGGCGCTGCGCGGTGCGCGGGGACTGCCCCTCCCGGCCGGTGTGCTCCGTTGCACCCCCGGGCGTGCTGCTTCGTGGCGGCGAAGTGATCACACCGCCATTGTCGGGGCTCGGGGGCGGTTGTGGGTGGTGGGGTCGGTCACGTGACCAAAGGGACGGGGAGCGGCATCCGTCTCGATTCGGGGGGCGCGGGGTCTCGCCCCGGTCACGATCGGCCAGGAACGGCGTATTTGAGCGCGTGCATGTCAGCGGGGGCACGTACCTTTGATCACCGAGGTTCCGGCGAGCCCCTGGGGAGGGGGCGCCGTGCGAGCCGTTCCGATCGTCACCGCTTCACCCAATGGGGGAGATCTTCCGTGCGCACCACCCTGATCCGTCGTTCCGTCCTGTCCGCGTCCGCCGTCTCGCTGGCCCTGCTGGCCACCGCCTGCGGCTCCGACAAGACCGACACGAAGGCCGATGCCAAGCCGTCCGAGGCGTCCTCCTCCGCCCCCGCCGCGGCCAAGGGCAAGACGGCCGCCGAGCTGGAGGCCCTCCTGCTGACGCAGGCCGACGCCCCCAAGGACTCCGTCGTCAAGGCGCCCACCGCGGCCCAGCTCGCCGCGCTGACGGCCACCACAGACAAGGCCGACTGCAAGCCGCTCGTCCAGGCCGCCTCGATGGCGCCCCAGGGCACCTCCACCGGTGTGGCCCGTACCCAGGTCGGCGGCACCTCCGGCAAGGCCGCCGACCCCGGCGCCTCGGAGGCCGACAAGCTGAAGGCCGGCCTGGAGATGCTCACCGGCGCCACCGGCACCGCCGTGACGCTGACCTCCTACGACGGCAAGGGCGCCGAGGAGGCGTTCGCCGGCTTCAAGAAGGCCGGCACCGCCTGCGCCGGCGGCTACACGATGACGCAGGACGGCGAGACCGTGAAGGTCAACAAGGTGACGCCGGGTGACGCCGTCACGGCCGGCGACGAGGCCGTCTCCCTCATCGCGGACTTCGGCGACGCCGAAGCCCCGATGGCCGCCCAGCTGGTCATGGTCCGCAAGGGCAACACCCTCGCCACGTTCTCGGTGCAGAACCTCGGCGGCAAGCCCGCGCTCCCCAAGGACGTCATCGACGCCCAGGCCAAGAAGCTCGGCTGACCGCGGCCGCGCCCGGCCCCGCACCCCGACCCCGCTCCGGCAGCACCGCCGGGGCGGGGTTTTCGGCGTGTTCAGGTACGGGGCAGACGGCCAACTACGGCGTACGCTGCGGCCTATGTGCGGAATTGTGGGTTACGTGGGAGCGCAGTCTGCGCTCGATGTGGTCATCGCCGGGCTCAAGCGACTGGAGTACCGCGGCTACGACTCGGCAGGGGTCGCCGTACTCGCCGACGGCAGCATGGCCGCCGCCAAGAAGGCCGGCAAGCTCGTCAATCTGGAGAAGGAACTGGTCGCGCACCCGCTGCCGGCCGGTTCCACGGGACTCGGGCACACCCGGTGGGCGACGCACGGCGGGCCCACCGACGCCAACGCCCACCCGCACCTGGACAATTCGGGTCGTGTGGCCGTCGTGCACAACGGCATCATCGAGAACTTCGCCGCGCTGCGGGAGGAGCTCGCCGAGCGCGGGCACCGGCTGGAGTCCGAGACGGACACCGAGGTCGTGGCGCACCTGCTGGCCGAGCAGTTCTCGGCCGCCGGCGACCTCCCCGAGGCGATGCGGCAGGTGTGCCGCCGGCTGGAAGGCGCCTTCACCCTGGTGGCCGTGCACGCCGACGAGCCGGACGTGGTGGTCGGCGCCCGCCGGAACTCGCCCCTCGTGGTGGGCGTTGGAGAGGGAGAGAACTTCCTCGCCTCGGACGTGGCCGCGTTCATCGCCCACACGCGGTCCGCGATCGAGCTGGGGCAGGACCAGGTCGTCGAACTCCGCCGCGAAGGGGTCACGGTGACCAACTTCGACGGCACGCCCGCCACCGTGCGGGCGTACCACGTGGACTGGGACGCCTCGGCGGCCGAGAAGGGGGGATATGACTACTTCATGCTCAAGGAGATCGCCGAGCAGCCGAAGGCTGTCGCCGACACCCTCCTGGGCAGGATCGACGCGAGCGGCTCGCTGACCCTGGACGAGGTGCGCATTCCCGTCTCGGTGCTCAGGGAGGTCGACAAGGTCGTGATCGTGGCCTGCGGCACGGCCTACCACGCGGGCATGATCGCGAAGCTGGCCATCGAGCACTGGACCCGCATCCCGTGCGAGACGGAGCTGGCGAGCGAGTTCCGCTACCGCGACCCGATCCTGGACCAGCGGACGCTGGTGGTCGCGATCTCGCAGTCAGGCGAGACCATGGACACCCTGATGGCGCTGCGCCACGCACGCGAGCAGGGCGCCAAGGTGCTGGCCATCTGCAATACGAACGGGTCGACGATCCCGCGCGAATCGGACGCCGTGCTCTACACGCACGCCGGCCCGGAGGTCGCCGTCGCCTCCACCAAGGCCTTCCTGACACAGCTGGTGGCCTGCTACCTGGTCGCCCTGTACCTCGGGCAGGTCCGCGGCACCAAGTGGGGTGACGAGATCCAGGCGGTGATCCGCGAGCTGTCGGACATCGCCGCGGCCGTGGACACCGTCCTGGAGACCATGGAGCCCGTGCGCGAACTCGCCCGCTCCCTCGCCGAGAAGGACACCGTCCTCTTCCTCGGACGCCACGTGGGCTACCCGGTGGCGTTGGAAGGCGCCCTCAAGCTCAAGGAGCTGGCGTACATGCACGCCGAGGGCTTCGCGGCGGGCGAGCTCAAGCACGGGCCGATCGCGCTCATCGACAAGGACCTGCCGGTGGTCGTGGTCGTCCCGTCGCCGCGCGGCCGGTCGGTGCTCCACGACAAGATCGTCTCGAACATCCAGGAGATCCGGGCGCGCGGGGCCCGGACCATCGTGATCGCGGAGGAGGGCGACGAGGCGGTCGTCCCCTACGCCGACCACCTGATCCGCATCCCAGCCACGCCGACGCTGCTCCAGCCCCTGGTGGCGACGGTGCCGTTGCAGGTGTTTGCCTGCGAACTGGCCACGGCCCGCGGCAACGAGGTGGACCAGCCGCGTAACCTCGCAAAGTCCGTGACAGTGGAGTAGCCGGTAGTGGGGTGGGCCAAGTGATCGTCGGCGTCGGGATCGATGTGGCGGAGATCGAACGGTTCGGCGCGGCGCTGGAGCGCACGCCGGGACTCGCCGGGCGGCTGTTCGTCGAGGCTGAGCTGATGCTCCCGAGCGGCGAGCGGCGCGGTACCGCCTCGCTCGCCGCCCGGTTCGCCGCCAAGGAGGCGCTGGCCAAGGCGCTCGGCGCGCCGGCCGGGCTGCTGTGGACCGACGCCGAGGTCTACGTGGAGGACAGCGGGCAGCCGCGGCTGCGCGTGTCGGGGACGGTACAGGCGCGGGCGCTGGCGCTGGGCGTGAAGTCCTGGCACATCTCGCTGAGCCACGACGCCGGTGTGGCCTCCGCCGTGGTGATCGCCGAGGGTTGATGCCATGCGTACTGCCTACAGCGTGGACACCGTACGGGCCGCCGAGCGGGAGCTGATGGCCCGGCTGCCGGAAGGCACCCTGATGCAGCGGGCGGCGGCCGGACTGGCCGCCGCCTGCGCGGGACTCCTGGCACGGCGGCGCGGCCGGGTCTACGGCGCCCGGGTCGTGCTGCTCGTCGGGCCCGGCGACAACGGCGGCGACGCCCTGTACGCCGGCGCGCGGCTGGCCCGGCGCGGCGCCGGGGTGACGGCCGTGCCGATGGACCCCGAACGGATGCACACCGGCGGGCTGGCCGCCCTGCGGGCGGCCGGCGGCCGGGTGGAGCAGGCCGTACCGCAGCGCGCGGACCTGGTGGTGGACGGACTGCTCGGCATCGGCGGCCGGGGCGGGCTACGGCCCGCGGGCGCCGCACTGGTGGAGCGGATCCCGCCCGGGGTCCCCGTGGTCGCGGTGGACCTGCCCAGCGGGGTGGACGCCGACACCGGGGAGGTCGCCGGGCCCGCCGTCACCGCCGAGGTGACCGTGACGTTCGGGGCGTACAAGCCGGGGCTGCTGATCGACCCCGGTGCCTCCCGCGCGGGCGCGGTGCACCTGGTGGACATCGGGCTGGAGCTGCCGGAGCCGGAGCTGGAGGCCCTGCAGCACGCGGACGTGGCAGAGCTGCTGCCGGAGCCGACGGCGTCGAGCGACAAGTACCGGCGCGGCGTCGTCGGCATCGTCGCCGGATCGGCGCAGTACCCGGGAGCGGCCGTGCTGGCTGTCGCGGGAGCCCTGCGCGGCGGCGCGGGAGCGGTCCGCTACGTCGGCCCGGCCGCGGACGCCGTCCTGGCCCGCTACCCGGAGACGCTGATCGGGCCGGGCCGGGTGCAGGCGTGGGTGATCGGCCCGGGGCTGGGCGAGGGGCGCGCCGGTGAGGTCGCGGACGTCCTCGCGGGGGACGCGGCGGTACTCGTCGACGCGGACGGGCTGCGCGGCCTGGACCCGCAGGTGCTGCGCGCGCGGACGGCCCCGACCCTGCTGACCCCGCACGCGGGGGAGGCCGCGGCGCTGCTGGGGGTGGCGCGGGAGGCGGTGGAGGCCGGCCGGCTGGCGGCCGTACGGCGGCTGGCGGAGCGGTACGGGGCGACGGTCCTGCTGAAGGGCTCCACGACGCTGGTCGCCTCCGCGGGGGGCCGGCCGGTCCGGGTCAACCCGACGGGCACGCCGTGGCTGGCCACCGCGGGCAGCGGGGACGTCCTGTCCGGACTGGCCGGCTCCCTTCTGGCGGCCGGCCTGTCCGCGGCGGACGCCGGCTCGGTGGCGGCGTACCTGCACGGCCTCGCGGCCCGCCGCACGGGCGGCCCCCTCCTGGCCCACGCCCTGGCCGAAGCCCTCCCCGCCGCCTGGCAGGACACCACCCACCCCTGACCCCCGCCTCAATCGCCGGCGGAGCTGGGTGTGCCGGGCTCTGCCCGGACCCGCGCCTCAAACGCCGGCGGGGCTGATCCAGCCCGGCGGAGCTGTTTTTCCGGGCGCTGCCCGCACCCCGCGCCTCAAGCGCCGGCGGGGCTGGGTGTGTCGGGGCTCCGCCCCGCACCCCGCGCCTCAAGCGCCGGCGGGGTCGGGGTTTCAGCCTCGCCGGCGTTTGAGGCGCGGGTCCGGGCAGCGCCCGGGAAACGGAGAAAGGGCGGGGCGGGGAGAAAGGCCCCGCGCAGCGGCGACCCGCACCCGGGCCCGGCGCGGATTCTGAGAGACTGTGGGCGATGAACGAGACACCGACGCGCGTGTACGCCGAGATCGATCTTGGCGCCGTACGGGACAACGTGCGCGCACTGCGCGAGCGGGCACCCCGGTCCGAGCTGATGGCCGTCGTCAAGGCGAACGCCTACGGACACGGCGCGGTGCAGTGCGCGACGGCCGCCCGGCAGGCCGGCGCCACCTGGCTCGGGACCGCCACCCCCGAGGAGGCCCTCGCGCTGCGCGCGGCCGGGCTCGAAGGCCCGATCATGTGCTGGCTCTGGACCCCCGGCGGCCCCTGGCGCGAGGCCGTCGAGGCCGGCCTGGACGTCTCCGTCAGCGGGATGTGGGCCCTCGACGAGGTGCGCGACGCCGCCCGCGCGGCCGGCCGCACCGCCCGCGTCCAGCTCAAGGCCGACACCGGCCTCGGCCGTAACGGCTGCCAGCCCGCCGACTGGGAGGAACTGGTCGGCGCGGCCGTCTCCGCCGAGGCCGAGGGCACCGTCAAGGTCACCGGCGTCTGGTCGCACTTCGCCTGCGCCGACGAGCCCGGCCATCCCTCGATCCGGCTCCAGCTCGACGCCTTCCGCGAGATGCTCGCGTACGCGGAGAAGGAGGGCATCGACCCCGAGGTCCGGCACATGGCCAACTCGCCCGCCACCCTCACCCTCCCCGAGTCGCACTTCGACCTGGTGCGCCCCGGCCTCGCCGTCTACGGCGTCTCGCCCGCGCCCGAGATCGGGACCCCCGCCCAGCTCGGCCTGCGGCCCGCCATGACCCTCAAGGCCTCCCTGGCCCTGGTCAAGACGGTGCCCGCCGGGCACGGGGTCAGCTACGGCCACCACTACGTCACCGGCGGCGAGACGACCCTCGCGCTGGTCCCGGCCGGCTACGCCGACGGCATCCCGCGCCACGCCTCGGGCGCCGGGCCGGTCCTGGTCGGCGGCAGGATCCGCCGCGTCGCCGGCCGCGTCGCCATGGACCAGTTCGTGGTCGACCTGGACGGGGACCGGGCCCGCGCCGGTGACGAGGTCGTCATCTTCGGGGACGCGGAGCGCGGTGAACCCTCCGCCGAGGACTGGGCTCAGGCCGCGCACACGATCGCGTATGAGATCGTCACCCGTATCGGTGGACGCGTGCCCCGGGTGTACCTGGGCGGCTGAGCGGAGTGAGGACGGCGGCGTGAGCGAGAACTGGCGCAGGGCCGGCTGGGCCGGCGCCGCCATCGGCGTGATAGCGGCGGGCGCGGCGGCCGGTGTGGCGGTCGAGCGGATCACCGTCGGACGCGGCATGCGCCGCAAGGCCCGCCTGGCCCTCGACGCCGCGGGGGACTACGGCTCCCTGCGCGGCACCGAGGGCACCTGCCGGGCCGAGGACGCCACCGAGCTGTACTACGAGGTCGACGAACTCCCCGAGGACGGCAAGCGGCGCCGGCTGCGCCGCAAGGCCGACGCACCGGCCACCGTCGTCTTCTGCCACGGCTACTGCCTCGCCCAGGACTCCTGGCACTTCCAGCGCGCGGCCCTGCGCGGGGTGGTCCGCTCCGTCTACTGGGACCAGCGCAGCCACGGGCGCAGCGCGCGCGGCCTGGCCCAGGCCGACGGCGAGCCGCTGACCATGGAGCAGCTCGGCCGGGACCTGAAGGCCGTCGTCGACGCCGCGGCCCCCGAGGGCCCGCTGATCCTGGTGGGTCACTCGATGGGCGGAATGACCATCATGGGATTCGCCGAGCAGTACCCCGACCTGGTGCGCGAGCGGGTCGTCGGCGTGGCCCTGGTCGGCACTTCCAGCGGCCGCCTCGACGAGGTGACCTACGGGCTTCCCGCCGCCGGCATGGGCGCCGTGCGCAGGATCCTGCCGGGCGTGCTGAGGGCCCTGGGTTCGCAGGTGGAACTGGTGGAGAAGGGCCGCCGGGCCACCGCGGACCTCTTCGCCGGCATGATCAAGATGTACTCGTTCGGCTCCCGGGACGTGGACCCGGGCGTCGCGCGCTTCGCGGAGCGGCTCATCGAGGCCACGCCGATCGACGTCGTCGCCGAGTTCTACCCGGCCTTCCAGACCCACGACAAGACCGCGGCGCTCCAGCAGTTCGCCGGCATCCCGGTCACCGTCGTCGCCGGGGACAAGGACATGATCACCCCGCCGGGGCACAGCGTCGCCATCAAGGACGTGCTGCCGGCCGCCGAGCTGGTCGTCCTGGAGTCCACCGGGCACCTGATGATGCTGGAGCGCCCCGAGACGGTGACGCGGCTGCTCACCGAGCTGCTGGCCCGCACCGGGACGGTGCCGGTCCCGGTAGCGGCTAACGTTGGCACGCATGGAAGAAGTACCGCTGGAAGCACAGCGCAGCCAGGCACCGGCAGCTGAGTCCGGGCACGGCGCACAGACCCGGATCACCGTCGACTCCCCCCACGCGATGCAGGAGCTGGGCCGCCGTATCGCCGGCCTGCTGCGCCCCGGCGACCTCGTCCTGCTGACCGGCGAGCTGGGCGCGGGCAAGACCACGCTGACCCGCGGCCTGGGCGAGGGCCTGGGCGTGCGCGGGGCCGTGACCTCGCCGACCTTCGTGATCGCCCGGGTGCACCCCTCGCTGACCGGCGGGCCGGCGCTGGTGCACGTGGACGCGTACCGGCTGGGCGGCGGGCTGGACGAGATGGAGGACCTGGACCTCGACGTCTCGCTGCCCGAGTCCGTGGTCGTCGTCGAGTGGGGCGACGGCAAGGTCGAGGAGCTCTCCGACGACCGGCTGCACGTGGTGATCGCGCGGGCCGTCGGCCACGAGGAGGTCCTGGACGACGTCCGCGAGGTGTCCGTGCGCGGGGTCGGGGAGCGCTGGGGAGCGGGAGCGGGGCTGGAGGCCCTGGCCGGGGCGCTCTCGGAGTAGGAGCGGCGTACCGACAACTCGTCGGCAAGATATTGCGTCGGCGGCAGCGCTCGTGATGACATGGTACCGAGAGTTTCTTAGGTATGCCTAAGTACGGTGTCCCGGGGTCCAGGAGGCAGCCATGTCGGCACCAGCAGGAGCACAGCGCCACCCCCGCCCGTCCACCGTCTCCATGCACGCGCTGCTGGCCGCCGGCATGGCCGCCAGCGCCGTCTCGACGCCGCCCGCGCGCGAGGAGCGCCCCCGGCGTGAGGACGGGCCCGAGGGCGGCGTACGCGAACAGGCCGCTCCGGAGTCCGAAGCGGCCTGAAAGGGCCTGCGAAGCCCGAGAGGGCGGGGGGCTCATCGCGCCCCTACCGTACGAGCGCGCTCTTGCGGGTCGCCCGTACGGGTGAAGCAGCGGCGGCCCGTCAGGGAATGACGACGATCTTGGAATTGATCGTCGCGAACGCCCACATCGCGTCGCCGTCGGCGCGCGCCATCCGGATGCCGCCGGTCTTCTTGTTCCGGTCGGGCTCCGGGGTCGAGCCGTCCACGCGGGCGCTGAAACCGACCGCGACGCCCTCGGCGGTGGCGAACCGGACCACGTGCTCGATCGGCACCCCGTCCGAGCCGGTGACCGCGCCCGAACGCGAACCGACGAGGTAGGTGCCCGGCTTCGGGTGCACCGTGCTCGGCATCACCGTGAACGACCTCGTCGGCTGCCCGGCGTCCCCCACCAGCCACACCCGCTTCTGACCCAGCGAGTACACGACGCGCACACCGGTGCCGGAACCTTCCGGCACGGGCACCGGCTTCGCCGGATCCACCTTGCCCGCGGCCGCGGGGCTCGCGGCCGGCGCCGGCTCCTGCGCGGCCGCCGCCGGGGGGTGCGCCGGCGCCGTCGCGGAGGCCTGGTAGCCGAGGAAGCCGACGGCGGCGATCGCCGCGGCGGTGAGCCCGGCCACGATTCCCGAGCTGCTGCGTGCCACCTTGCTCCACCTCTCCGCGCTGACGTGATCCCTGTGATCGCTGGTGATCCCTCGGTCGAAAGGTAGCAGCCGCCCCGCTCCACGACCGGGCGCAAGGGGCGCGGCCACCGGAGTCGTAGGCTGTTCGCGTGCTCTTGCTCGCAGTAGATACCGCCACGCCCGCCGTCACCGTCGCCCTGCACGACGGCGATTCCGTCCTCGCCGAGTCCGGCCAGGTCGACGCCCGCCGCCACGGGGAGCTGCTCATCCCCTCCGTGGACCGGATCCTCGCCGAGGCCGGGCTGAAGCTCGACGCCGTCACCGGCATCGTCGTCGGCGTCGGCCCCGGCCCCTACACCGGACTGCGCGTCGGCCTCGTCACCGCCTCCACGTTCGCCGCCGTACTGGGGGTGCCCGTCCACGGACTGTGCACCCTCGACGGACTCGCCTACGCCGCGGGCGCCGCCGGGATCGAGGGCCCCTTCACCGTCGCCACCGACGCGCGGCGCAAGGAGGTCTACTGGGCACGCTACGAGGACCCCCGCACCCGCGTCGGCGAGCCCGCCGTGGACCGCCCGGCCGAGATCGCGGAGCAGGTCGCCGGAATGCCCGCGGTCGGACAGGGCGCCCTCCTGTACCCCGAGGTGTTCCCGGACGCGCGCGGCCCCGAGCACCAGTCGGCCGCCGCGCTGGCCTCCCTGGCCGCGGAACGCCTCGCAGCCGGCGCGGAGTTCCTGCCTCCCACCCCGCTCTACCTGCGCCGCCCCGACGCGCAGGTGCCCAAGAACTACAAGGTGGTCACCCCGCAGTGACCGTGGCCGAGACGGTTCTGCGCGAGATGCGCTGGTGGGACATCGCACCGGTGCTCGAACTGGAACACGACCTCTTCCCCGAGGACGCCTGGTCCGCCGGCATGTTCTGGTCCGAACTGGCCCACGCGCGCGGCCCGCGGGCCACCCGCCGCTACGTCGTCGCCGAGACGGCCGACGGCCGCCTCGTCGGCTACGCCGGACTGGCCGCCGCCGGTGACCTGGCCGACGTACAGACCATCGCGGCCGCCCGCGACCAGTGGGGGACCGGCCTCGGCGCCCGGCTCCTGACCGAACTGCTGCGCGCCGCCACCGCGTTCGAGTGCGCCGAAGTGCTGCTGGAGGTGCGCGTGGACAACACCCGCGCCCAGAAGCTCTACGAGCGCTTCGGGTTCGAGCCCATCGGCTTCCGGCGCGGCTACTACCAGCCGGGCAACGTCGACGCGCTCGTCATGAGACTGACCGACCCCGCACAAGCACGAACTGAGAGCAGTGAGAGCAATGGCTGACGAACCGCTCGTCCTCGGCATCGAGACCTCCTGCGACGAGACCGGTGTCGGCGTCGTCCGCGGCACCACCCTCCTCGCGGACGCGGTCGCGTCGAGCGTCGACGAGCACGCCCGCTTCGGCGGAGTCGTGCCCGAGGTCGCCTCGCGGGCCCACCTGGAGGCCATGGTCCCCACCATCGAGCGCGCACTGAAGGAGGCCGGCGTCAGCGCCCGCGACCTCGACGGCATCGCGGTCACCGCCGGACCCGGCCTCGCCGGGGCGCTGCTCGTGGGCACCTCGGCCGCCAAGGCCTACGCGTACGCCCTCGGCAAGCCCCTGTACGGCGTCAACCACCTGGCCTCCCACATCTGCGTGGACCAGCTGGAGCACGGCCCGCTGCCCGAGCCGACGATGGCGCTCCTGGTGTCCGGCGGACACTCCTCGCTGCTCCTGGCGCCCGACATCACCTCCGACGTACGGCCGCTCGGCGCGACCATCGACGACGCCGCGGGCGAGGCCTTCGACAAGATCGCGCGCGTGCTGCAGCTCGGCTTCCCCGGCGGCCCGGTCATCGACCGGCTCGCCAAGGAGGGCGACCCGAAGGCGATCAACTTCCCACGCGGCCTGACGGGCTCGCGCGACCCCGCGTACGACTTCTCCTTCTCCGGCCTGAAGACGGCCGTCGCCCGCTGGATCGAGGCGAAGCGGAACGCCGGCGAGGACGTGCCGGTGCGCGACGTGGCGGCTTCCTTCCAGGAAGCCGTGGTGGACGTCCTGACGCGCAAGGCGATCCGGGCGTGCAAGGACGAGGGCGTCGACCACCTGATGATCGGTGGCGGTGTGGCGGCCAACTCCCGGCTCCGCTCGCTCGCCCAGGAGCGCTGCGACGCCGCGGGGATCATCCTGCGCGTGCCGCGGCCCAAGCTGTGCACGGACAACGGCGCGATGGTGGCCGCACTGGGCGCGGAGATGGTCAGGCGCAACCGGCCGGCCTCGGACTGGGACCTCTCGGCGGACTCCTCGCTGCCGGTCACGGACCCGCACGTGCCGGGAACGTCCCACACACAGGACCACGAGCACGAGAACGGGCACTCGCACGGCTCCTCGCACGGGCACTCGCACGGCCACGGCCACGGCCACGGCCACGGCCACGGCCACGGCCACGACCACGTGCACGAGCTGAGCAAGGACAACCTGTACTCGTGAGCACCGTCGTCCTGATGTGGGAGGCCCGGGCCGCGACCGGCCGGGGCAACGAGCTGCTCGAATGGGCCCGGGCCCAGATCCTGGCCCGGGATCCGGTGCGCCGCGAGGTGCTGCGGGCACCGCAGGACCGGGTGCTCGTGATGACCTGGTGGGAAGCGGCCGAAGGCCTCGCGGCGGACCTGCCCGAACTGCCCGAGCCGGCCGCCGACCTGATCACGCGCGCCGTCCACCGCTGGCGCTTCGAGTCGGTGGAGGCCGACGGGGCCTGACCCGGCCCGGGGCGCCTACGCCGGGTGCGCCTGAGCCGGGGGCGGGACGGCCGGCGCCGGGGCACCGATCAGCATCGAGGGGGCGCCCGCCACCCGCGTCAGGAAGACGGTCGCCGAGTTCGGGCCCTGCGGCTTGACCTTCTTGCGCAGCTCCTCCGGCTCGATCGCCGAACCACGCTTCTTCACGGTCAGGACCCCGACCCCGCGCTCGCGCAGCAGGGCCTTCAGCTTCTTCAGGCCGAAGGGCAGCACGTCGGTGATCTCGTACGCCGTCGCGTACGGCGTCGCACGCAGCTCGTCCGCGGTGATGTAGGCGATGGTCGGGTCGATGAGCCGGCCGTCCAGCTGCCCGGCCACCTCGGCGACCAGGTGGGCGCGGATCACGGCGCCGTCGGGCTCGTAGAGCCACCGGCCCACCGGCCCGGCCTCCGGATCGGGCAGCGGCTCGGTGGTGTGCAGACCGCGCGGCCCGGGGAGCAGGGTGGCGCGCACCGTTCCGGGGGTCGTGCCGAACCAGAGCACGGCCTCCTTCACGTCCCCGTGGTCGGAGATCCACTCGGCCTCGGCCTCGGCGGGGACCGCCTCGTGCGGGATCCCGGGGGCGATCTTGACGGCGGCGTACTTCGCCGCGCGGGCCGTCTCCACGGCCCACGACAGCGGCGGCGAATACGACTCCGGATCGAAGGTCCGGCCCCGGCCCCCGCGCCGGGCCGGGTCGATGAAGACCGCGTCGAAGCCGGAGGCGTCCACCTCCGTCACATCGGCCTCGCGGACCTCGATCAGGTCCGCCAGGCCCAGCGCCTCGGCGTTGGCGCGCGCGACGGCGGCCGTCAGCGGGTCGCGGTCCACCGCGAGCACCCGGATACCCACGCGGGCCAGGGCGAGGGCGTCCCCGCCGATGCCGCAGCACAGGTCCACGAGGCTGCGCACACCGAGGGCCGCGAGTCGCTCCGCCCGGTACGAGGCCACCGACGCGCGGGTGGCCATCTCGCCGCCGCCGGGGGTGAAGTACATCCGGAAGGCGTCCTCGGCCCCGAACTTGGCCACCGCGCGCTGCCGCAGCCGGGCCTGCCCGAGGGCCGCGGAGACCAGCGCGGCGGGGTGCTCGCGGCGCAGCCGGGTGGCGACGGCCAGCTCCTGGGCGGGGTCGTGGTCGCGGAGCGAGTCGAGGAGGGCGCGGCCCTCGGGGGTGAGGAGCGCGGCGAAGTCTTCGGGGGTCACGGGTCCATTGTCGGCGACGGGGATGTGGGCCGGTCGGAGGAACATCGCACCCCGGTGCGCGGTGTCGGCCCGGGACCCCGCGTGTCGGGTGCCAGGATGCGCAGCTATGCAGCTAGTCGGACAAAGGGAAGATAAGACGCAACTGGGTCACCGGTACGCGGCGGGTCCGCGCGGCCGGTTCGGGGTGGCCGTGGCCGCCCTGCTGGTGGCAGCCCTCGGCACGGCCTGCGGCTCCGGGCAGTCGGGCGGGCCGGACAAGGCCGAGAAGGCCAAGGCGGCCAAGGGCTCGGAGGCGGGCGCCGCCGGTGCGCTCAGCGCCGCCGAGAAGGCCAAGGCGCTGCAGCAGGCACGCGTCGCCGCGGCGAAGAAGTGGGGGCTGCGCCAGGTGCCGCTCGCGGCCCCGCCGGCGCCGAAGGAGAAGCCGGAGATCGAGACGCGTGACGGCTTCGAGGTGTGGAACCACGAAGAGGACGAACTGCCGCCGGTCTTCACCACCGTGCCCACCGAGGACAAGGTCGTCTTCCTGACCATCGACGACGGCTCGGAGAAGGACCCCGAGTTCCTGAAGATGATGCAGGAGCTGAAGATCCCGTACACGGCCTTCCTCAGCGACTACCTCGTTAAGGACAACTACCCGTACTTCAAGCAGATGCAGGCCGCGGGCGTCACGCTGAACAACCACACGCTCAACCACCGCTACATGCCCGGGCTGTCGTACGAGCAGCAGCGCGAGGAGATCTGCGGCCAGCAGGACACCATCCAGAAGACGTTCGGCAAGCGGCCGACGCTCTTCCGGCCGCCGTACGGCAACTACAACGACGACACCCTCAAGGCGGCGAAGTCCTGCGGCATCAAGGCCGTCCCGCTGTGGAACGCCGAGGCGTTCACGAACCGCATGGACTACCGCGAGTGGGACCGCGACCTGCACCCCGGTGACATCATCCTCACGCACTTCCGGGGTAAGGAGGACTGGAAGGGCACGATGCCTGACATGATCCGTCATGTCATGAAGACCGTCACGGACAAGGGCTATGCCGTGGCCCGCCTGGAGGACTACTTGTGAGGTACGTGCGCCGGTTGGTAGCCGGAACGCTGGCGGCCGGCGCGCTCGCGCTCTCGCTGACGGGGTGCGGCAAGAACGTGGACCCCACCGAACGGCTGGGCAACAAGGCCACGCCGAACCCGTCGTCGCCGACGCCGTCCGCGTCGACGACGGGTCCCGCGGCTGCTCCCGGGGGCGGGCAGGGGGGCGGGCAGGGGGGCGCGTCCGACGAGGCGTACAAGAAGTGGGGCCTGACGGCCCCGCTCCAGTACGCACCGAAGCCCGCCCAGAAGCCGCAGATCCCGAAGGCGGCCCCCGGCAAGGTCCCGGTGATAGACCGAATACCCCTGCCGGCCGGGGAGAAGACGGTCTTCCTGACCTTCGACGACGGCGCCGAGAAGGACCCCGAGTTCCTGAAGATGGCGGCCGACCTCAAGCTGCCGATCAGCATGTTCCTCACGGACAGCGTGGCCTCGTCGGACTACGGGCACTTCGAGAAGCTTCGCGACAACGGCTCGGCGAGCACGGTGAACAACCACACGCTGACCCACCCGAACCTGCGGACCCTCTCCTTCGAGGCGCAGAAGAAGGAGATATGCGGCCAGCAGGACAAGCTGGAGAAGCGCTTCGGCCAGCGCCCGCCGTTCTTCCGCCCGCCCTTCGGCAACTACAACGACGACACCCTCCGGGCTGCCTCGGAGTGCGGCGTCTCGTCGGTGCTCCTTTGGCGGGTGTCGATGCAGATAAACAACTTCCAGTACGCCCAGGGCTCCACCCTCCAGCCCGGCGACATCATCCTGGCCCACTTCCGCGGCCCGTCCGAACTCAAGGGCGCGACGGAAACCCAGATGACGACCCGCATGCTCCAGCGCATCCAGGAACAGGGCTATCGCATAGGCCGCCTGGAGGACTACCTGTAGGACCGCGGGCGCTTCGGGGGCGGGGGCCGCGGGGGCGGTGGCGGAAGGCGCGGCGGCGGTGCGGGTCGGCAGCCGCCGGGGCGGGCTTCGAGGGGTGCGGAGGTGGCTTCGAGGGACGGGATCCCGCCGGGGCGAGGCTTCGAGAGTCACGACGGCGGTGCGAGGAGCAGGATCCGCTGGGGCGGTGTCGGTGGGGTTCTGGGGGTTTCCCGTCAGTCCCATCGTCTCTCCGCGTCGGGCCGGCCCGTCAAGGGCGCTCCCGTTGGTCGCGTCGCTATGCGAGGGCCTTCGGCCCCCCTTGACCGACCGTCCCGCCACGGAAATCCGAAAGACTGCCGGGAAGCCCCCAGAGGAACGGGCCGGCCATCCAGACATCCCTCGGGCAGGTCGGCGCCGCGCAGCGGGAGCCGGGTACGCCCCAAATCGCTACGCGCTCCTGAAGGACGGCGTCAGCGGACCCCTGTGGCTGGACATAGGCCGCCCCAGATCGCTACGCGCTTCTCCATCACGCGTCCGCGAGCCTCTGGGGTCGGGCATAAGCCGCCACCAATCGCTACGCGCTCCTCGACGACCGCGTCCGCCCCTCGTTCGGGGCTGGGAGGGGCGAAATCGAGGGCCGGGAAAGCCATTCCTCGGCTCAGCCGAACTCAACCCCCATCAAGACCACGACGAGATCCCACCCGTCGGCACAGACGGGGGCAATTAGGGCGAATGGCAGCCTCTCGGCCGTGCGCACTCTCCCAGACATGGATTGGCATCGCTCCAGCCGTCATCCGGCGCTTTTCCACCCCACCCAGGGGCCGGACGCCGTCCAAGAGGGGCGCGGAAAGCTTTCTGCGGCTTGTGCCCAGCCCCAGACGAACCGCAGACGCGTGATCGAGAAGCGCGCGGCCACCACTGGCGGCCTCTGCCCAACCCATGAGACTCGCGGACGCGTGATGGATAAGCGCGTAGCGATCGCTGGCGGCCTATTCCCAGCCCAAGAGGCTTGCTGACGCCGTCAGGCAGGAGCGCGTAGCGATTGGTGGCGGCCTATGTCCAGCCCATGGGGCTCGGAGACGCCGTCAGGCAGGAGCGCGTAGCGATTGGTGGCGGCCTATGTCCAGCCCATAGGGCTCGCAGGCGCCGTCGGGCAGGAGCGCGTAGCGATTTGACGCGCTCCTGGATCCGGGCACGCGGCCCCGACCTCCCCGAGGGATGTCTGGATGGCCGGCCCGTTCCTCTGGGGGCTTCCCGGCAGTCTTTCGGATTTCCGTGGCGGGACGGTCGGTCAAGGGGGGCCGAAGGCCCTCACGAAGTGACGCGACCAACGGGAGCGCCCTTGACGGGCCGGCCCGACGCGGAGAGACGATGGGACTGACGGGAAACCCCCAGGGCATTTCCGACCCTGCCCGAGTGGATCCCATTCTTCTGAAGCCTCCGCGCCCTTCTGAAGTTCGCCTTGGCTGGATCCCTCTCCGCGTATCGCCGCTGCGCCGTCCCGCCCCCGCCCCGGCGGCTCCCGCTCCGCGTATCGCCGCCGCGCCTTCCCGCCCCCGCCCCGGCGGCTCCCGCCCCCCCCCGCCGCTGCGCCTTGCGCCCCGCCCCGGCGGCTCCCGCCCCACCCCCGCCCCGGCGGCTCCCGCTCCGCGTATCGCCGCCGCGCCTTCCCGCCCCCGCCTCGGCGGCTCCCGCCCCCTACCGCCGCTGCGCCTTGCGCCCCGCCCCGGCGGCTCCCGCCCCCCCCACCGCCGCTGCGCCTTGCGCCCCGCCTCGGCGGCTCCCGCCCCACCCCCGCCCGGCGGCTGCCGCCCCGCCCCCGCCTCCTACCCCGCCACCGGGGTGATCGTTGTTTCCGCCGGGCCTCGGGCGTCCGCCTCGCGTTGGCGTTCCGCGCTGTCGCTGATGCGGAGGAGGAGGGCGATCATGATCCAGTTGGCCAGGAGGGACGAGCCGCCCTTGGCCAGGAAGGGCAGGGCCTTGCCCGTGAGGGGGATCAGGCCCGTGACGCCTCCGGCGACCACGAAGACCTGGAGCGCCAGCGCCGAGGCGAGCCCCACCGCCAGCAGCTTGCCGAAGGGGTCGCGGGCGCCGAGTGCCATCCGCAGCCCGCGCTGCACGAGGAGCCCGTAGAGGATCAGTACGGCCATGACCCCGGCCAGGCCCAGCTCCTCGCCCACCGTCGTGAGGATGAAGTCGCTGCGCCCGGCGAACTTGATCAGCTCGGGGTGGCCCATGCCGAGGCCGGTCCCCGAGACGCCGCCCGTGCCGAAGCTGAACAGCGCCTGCGCCGACTGGTCCGAGGTGACACCTGGGGGAGGGGTCTCCCAGTAGACGGAGAGCGGATTCAGCCAGGCCGCCACGCGCGCCTTCACATGCGGCTCGGTCGAGCCCACGACGAAGGCGCCCGCCGCAGCCATGAGCACACCGCAGACGATCCAGCTGGTGCGCTCGGTGGCGACGTACAGCATCACGACGAAGACGCCGAAGAAGATCAGCGACGTGCCCAGGTCCCGCTCGAAGACCAGCACCAGCATCGACAGGATCCACACCGTGACGATGGGTCCGAGCTGGCGCATCGGGGGCAGGCGCACCCCGAGGAACCGGCGGCCCGTCAGGGCGAGGGAGTCGCGGTGGATGACCAGGTAGCCGGCGAAGAAGATCGCGATCATGATCTTCACGAACTCCCCGGGCTGGACCGAGAAGCCGAAGAGGATGATCCACCGCTTGGCGCCGTACGTGTCCGCGCCGAAGAACGCCGGTGCGATCAGCAGCACCAGCGCGACCGCCATCGTGATGTAGATGAACCGCTGGAGCAGCCGGTGGTCGCGCAGCAGTGCCAGCACCGCGATGCACGCGGCCACGCCGACCACGGTCCACAGCAGCTGGCCCGGGGCGTTCGCGTCGGAGTTCCACCGCTCGATGTAGCCCTGGTCGAGCCGGTGGATCAGTACGAGCCCCAGGCCGGTCAGCAGCATGGCGAGCGGGAAGACCAGCGGGTCCGCGTAGGCGGCGAAGCGGCGTACGCCCAGATGCCCCACCAGCGACAGCAGCGTCATGCTGATGGTGAAGCCGGCGAGGTTGGGCGGGAGCTCGCCGTTCATCGCGAGGCCCGCGGCCGCGTGCCCGAAGACGGCGATGGCGATGACGAGAACGAGGAGCAGCGCCTCGGTGCGACGGCGGGCACCCGCCGTCGTCAGCGGCCTCAGTCCACGCACGGGACGCCGCCGACACCCTCGGGGGCGGGCAGGGGGCCTGCGGCGGAGGGCGGGCGGGATCCTGGATCGCCGGCGGCGCCCGGTGCGCAGGGGCCGGCGGAAGCCATGGGTCCGATTCGCTCTCCAATGAGGCGCTTTATCTTCATATCTTCTACGACGTCGATGCCGTCCCCGGGGTTCCTCCCCGAAGCCCGTAGGCCCGCCGTCCGTCCGCCGGACGCCCCGCCGAAGCCCCCGCCGGGCACCCCGCGGGGGGTGCCCGCGCAACGCCCGGCCGACGGGAATTGGCACTCCGCTTGACCGAGTGCTAATCGCCGGAATAGTCTCGCACCTGGCACTCGCCCCCGGTGAGTGCCAACACAGCGACAGGCAGGTCCGGCACCCGCGACGACGGATCGACCTGGTCGCCACCTCAGACAGTTAACCCCGGATCTCCGAAGGGGGAGGTCGGATCGTGACGACCGCCAGCTCCAAGGTTGCCATCAAGCCGCTTGAGGACCGCATCGTGGTCCAGCCGCTCGACGCCGAGCAGACCACGGCCTCCGGCCTGGTCATCCCGGACACCGCGAAGGAGAAGCCCCAGGAGGGCGTCGTCCTCGCGGTCGGCCCGGGTCGCTTCGAGGACGGCCAGCGTCTCCCGCTGGACGTCACCGTCGGCGACATCGTGCTGTACAGCAAGTACGGCGGCACCGAAGTGAAGTACAGCGGCGAGGAGTACCTCGTCCTCTCGGCTCGCGACGTGCTCGCGATCGTCGAGAAGTAATTTCGCTTCACAGCACTGCTTTGAGCTGCGCCCCTGGTCACCCCGCTGATTGCCGGGCGGCGAGGGGCGCAGCCCGTTAAACCGAGTTTTCGAGAGGGCTGAACCGCTCCCATGGCGAAGATCCTGAAGTTCGACGAGGACGCCCGTCGCGCCCTCGAGCGCGGCGTCAACAAGCTTGCCGACACGGTCAAGGTGACGATCGGCCCCAAGGGCCGCAACGTCGTCATCGACAAGAAGTTCGGCGCCCCCACCATCACCAACGACGGTGTCACCATCGCCCGCGAGGTCGAGCTGGACGACCCGTACGAGAACCTGGGCGCGCAGCTCGTGAAGGAGGTGGCGACCAAGACCAACGACATCGCGGGCGACGGCACCACCACCGCCACCGTGCTGGCCCAGGCGCTGGTCCGCGAGGGTCTGCGCAACGTCGCCGCCGGCGCTTCCCCGGCCGCCCTGAAGAAGGGCATCGACGCCGCGGTCAAGGCCGTGTCCGAGGACCTCCTCGCGACCGCCCGCCCGATCGAGGACAAGTCCGACATCGCCGCCGTCGCCGCGCTCTCCGCGCAGGACGCCCAGGTCGGCGAGCTCATCGCCGAGGCGATGGACAAGGTCGGCAAGGACGGTGTCATCACCGTCGAGGAGTCCAACACCTTCGGCCTGGAGCTGGAGTTCACCGAGGGCATGGCCTTCGACAAGGGCTACCTCTCGCCGTACATGGTCTCCGACCAGGAGCGTATGGAGGCCGTCCTCGACGACCCGTACATCCTGATCAACCAGGGCAAGATCTCCTCCATCCAGGACCTCCTGCCGCTGCTGGAGAAGGTCATCCAGGCGGGTGGCTCCAAGCCGCTGCTGATCATCGCCGAGGACGTCGAGGGCGAGGCGCTCTCCACCCTCGTCGTCAACAAGATCCGCGGCACCTTCAACGCGGTGGCCGTCAAGGCCCCGGGCTTCGGTGACCGCCGCAAGGCGATGCTGCAGGACATGGCCACCCTCACCGGTGCCACCGTCATCGCCGAGGAGGTCGGCCTCAAGCTCGACCAGGCCGGTCTGGACGTGCTGGGTTCCGCCCGCCGCGTGACCATCTCCAAGGACGACACCACCATCGTCGACGGTGCGGGCAGCTCCGACGAGGTCCTCGGCCGCGTGAACCAGATCAAGGCCGAGATCGAGGCCACGGACTCCGACTGGGACCGCGAGAAGCTGCAGGAGCGCCTGGCGAAGCTCGCCGGTGGCGTCTGCGTCATCAAGGTCGGCGCCGCCACCGAGGTGGAGCTCAAGGAGAAGAAGCACCGTCTGGAGGACGCCATCTCCGCGACCCGCGCCGCGGTCGAGGAGGGCATCGTCTCCGGTGGTGGCTCCGCGCTCGTCCACGCCGTGAAGGTCCTCGACGGCAACCTCGGCCTGTCGGGCGACGAGGCCACCGGTGTCGCGGTCGTGCGCCGCGCCGCCGTCGAGCCGCTGCGCTGGATCGCCGAGAACGCGGGCCTTGAGGGCTACGTCATCACCTCGAAGGTCTCCGAGCTCGACAAGGGCCAGGGCTTCAACGCCGCCTCCGGCGAGTACGGCGACCTGGTCAAGGCCGGCGTCATCGACCCGGTGAAGGTCACCCGTTCCGCGCTGGAGAACGCCGCCTCCATCGCCTCCCTGCTGCTCACGACCGAGACCCTGGTCGTCGAGAAGCCGGCCGAGGACGAGGGCGACGCCGGTCACGGCCACGGTCACGGCCACAGCCACTGACCCGCTCCACGTCGAAGGCCCCGCTCCGCAGCCGCGGAGCGGGGCCTTCCCCGTGTGCGGACACCCCCCTGGAGCTAGGTGGCGTAGGGCGATCCGGTTCCGCCCATCTGGCGCTGGAGGGCGCCGGGGTTGTAGTGCCACCAGCCCTCGATGATCTCTCCGTCCTGGCACCGGAAGGTCGTGGTGCCGGACATCTCGTACGTCTTCCCGGTCGGTGGGACCCCCATGAACTCTCCCGTGTGGGTGCCGCGCCAGTTCCAGATGGTCGTGACCATGTCCCCCTCGGCCACCTGCGCGGTCGGCTCGAAGGTCATGTCGAAGGCGGCGCGCCACATCTCCATGTCGGAGCGCATGTTCTCGCGCCCGATGACGGTGGGTTCCTCCTTGCTGACGTCGTGGTCGATGTAGTTCGTCGCGAAGCACTCGTCGATGACGCTCATGTCGCCGGCCATGGCGGCTTCCTGGAACACCCGGCTGCAGAGTTGCTTGTTGAGGTGTTCGTCGCGGACGACGTCGAGGTTCATGAACTTCGGCATCCCCTCGCAGAGGGACACCATCTCGTGGAACATCCGGTCCGTCTCGGGGAGCTGAGAGTTCTTCATCGCCTCCTCGTACGAGGCGAACTCCACCATGTCCACGAAGTGGGTCGGGGCATCGCGGTCCTGGCCGATCATCGTGTGCGTGGCGGTGCGCCTGCCGCTGCTCTGTTCAGCCCAGCGGTCGATGAGCGCGTTCATCTCATCGAACCGCGTGGTCTCATAATCGATCACCTGTACGAATGTCATCGCGTCGCCTCCCGCTGGAGATGGGACATGTCCAGTTTAGGGAGAGTTAGCCCGTTTGGCGGTCCAGGTCGTCCAGACGGGACCGCGGCGGAGGGCCTGCCGACAGGCCATGAACGCTACTGCGGCCCGTACTTGCGGCCGGTACGCGAGGACACCCCGCCCAGCAGCCCGCGCGGCGTCAGCTTCACGACACCCATCAGCGCCTTGTACCGCGGGTCCGGGATCGACACCGTCTTCCCGCGCGCCAGGTCGGCCAGCGCGGCGGCCACCAGCTTGTCGGCGTCCAGCCACATCCAGCCGGGGATGTTGTCCGTGCCCATGCCGGCGCGCTGGTGGAACTCCGTGCGTACGAAGCCGGGGCACAGCGCCATCAGCCGGACCCCGGACCCCGCCATGTCCCGCGCCGCGCCCTGGGTGAACTGCACGACCCAGGCCTTGCTGGCCCCGTACGTACCGCGCGGTACGAAGGCGGCCACCGAGGCCACGTTGATCACGCCGCCGCGGCCGCGCGTGCGCATCGACTCCGAAGCCGCCGAGGTCAGCCGCAGCACGGCCTCGACGTGGACCTTGAGCATGGTCAGCTCGTCGGCCATGGAGACTTCCAGGTAGCGGCCCTTGTTGCCGAAGCCCGCGTTGTTGACCAGCAGGTCGACCGGATGCGTACGGTCGCCGAGGCGTTTCTCCACCGCCGCGATGCCCGCGTCGGTGGAGAGGTCGGCGGCCAGCACCTCGGCCTCGATCCCGTGCAGGTCGTGGAGCTCCGTGGCCTGCTCGCCGAGCCGCTTGGTGTCGCGCGCCACCAGCACGAGGTTGTGCCCCTGGGCGGCCAGCCGCCGGGCGAAGGCGGCGCCGATGCCCGCCGTGGATCCCGTAATCAACGCAGTCGTCATAGGCGCAACCTAGCCGCCCCGGACGACGCCGCTATCGCACCCCGGCCCCGGTCCCGTGCTTCTCCACGTACTGGAGCACCTTCTCGTGCGCCTCCGGCTCCATCGCCGCCCCCGCTGCCAGGGTCCGCGGCAGCAGGGCGCGCTCGGTGGTGAAGGCGCGGAACCACAGCTGCACCGTCACGTCGTGGTCCGGCCGGTGGATGATCTCGATGGGGTCGCCGGGGGAGACGGAACCCTCCTGGATCACCCTCAGGTACGCGCCCGGCCGGGCCTCCCGGGTGAAGCGCCTGACCCAGCCGGCCTCGCCCAGCACACCCTGGAAGGTGCGGCACGGGATGCGGGCCGAGGCCACTTCGAGGACCAGGTCCGAGCCGACCCGCCAGCGGTCGCCGAGCCGCGCGGTGTTCAGGTCGACGCCGGAGGTCGTGAAGTTCTCGCCGAAGAGGCCTCCGGGCAGTTCGCGACCCAGCTCGCGCTCCCACAGGTCCAGGTCCTCGCGGGCGTACGCGTAGACGGCCTGGTGGTCGCCGCCGTGGTGGCGCCGGTTGCAGACGGTGTCGCCCTCAAGGCCGCTGCCGAGGCCGGTGGCCTTGGCGCCGGGGGCGAAGACGCGGACGGGGCCGGGGACGGGGCGCTTGCCGATGCCCGTCACCCCGCTCTCCGCGTCGGTGTGCTCGGAAGGGGTGGCGGCGCCGAGGTTCACGGAGATCAGATGCATGGGACCCATGGGCACAGGCTAACCGCGCACCCCCAAAGCGGCACAGAGGTATTCGCGCAGGCGTCAAAGGGGGCCTTATGCTCGCAGGGTGATCGAGGCACGTCATCTCCGGGTACTGCGCGCCGTCGCCGGGACCGGATCCTTCTCCGCCGCCGCGCGCGAGCTCGGCTGCACCCAGCCCGCCGTCTCCCAGCAGATGAAGGCGCTGGAGCAGTCGGCCGGCACCCCGCTGCTCATCCGCACCGGCCGCGAGATGCGGCTGACCCAGGCGGGCGAGGCCCTGGTCCGGCACGCGGCCGGAATCCTCGCGGGGCTGACCGCCGCCGAGGAGGAGGTCGCGGCCATCGCGGGGCTGCGCGCGGGCCGGGTGCGGCTCGTGTCCTTCCCCAGCGGCAGTTCCACCCTGGTGCCGACCGCGCTCGCGGCGATGCGCGCCGAGCACCCGGGCACCCGTATCTCCCTGGTCGAGGCCGAGCCGCCGCGCTCGGTGGAGATGCTGCGTGAGGGCGACTGCGACCTGGCGCTGGCCTTCCGCTACGGAGGCTCCGCCGGGTCCGCCGCCGAGTGGGAGGACCTCGTGGTGCGGCCGCTGCTGACCGACCGGCTCGTCGGGCTGGTCCCCGAGGGGCACGCACTGGCCGGCGCGGAGCGGGTGGGCATGGCGGAGCTGGCCGGCGAGCCCTGGATCGCGGGCTGCCCGCGTTGCCGCCGCCATCTGGTGGAGGTGTGCGAGGACGCGGGCTTCACCCCGCGCATCGACTTCGCCACCGACGACTATCCGGCGGTGGTCGGCCTGGTCGGCGCGGGGCTGGGCGTGGCCGTGCTGCCGGAGCTCGCGGTGGAGTCCGTACGGGCCAAGGGCGTCAGCACCGTGGCCGTGGAGCCGGCCGTCGAGCGGGAGGTCGTGGCGCTGACGCTGCCCGACCTGGCCCGGGTGCCGGCCGTGGCGGCGACCCTGGCCGAGCTGGAGCGGGCAGCGACGCGCTGACCGTACGCCCGGGCCTGCCGAAGTCCCGCGTCGGCCGTACGTCCGGGCCCGTCACGCGCCGGCCGCACGCACGGGGGCGCGTACGGCCGAACGCGTGAAACCGGGACCGGGCGGCGACACGCCCGGCGTGCGGATGGTGTTGAGGAAACGTTCCTTCGTCGTTTCGTCGGCTCTCAGTGCGGCGCGATCGGTCCGATCGCACTCGACGCGGGGATGAGTCGATGCCGGGCGCGGCCCATCAGTTCCTCGCGCTCGTCCTCCGTGAGGCCGCCCCACACCCCGTAGGGCTCGCGGACGGCCAGTGCGTGCGCAGCGCATTCCGAACGAACCGGGCATCGCATGCAGACCTCTTTAGCCGAGGCCTCACGCGCGCTCCTGGCCGCGCCCCGCTCGCCTTCCGGGTGGAAGAAGAGGGAGCTGTCGACCCCGCGGCAGGCGGCTAGCAGCTGCCAGTCCCAGAGGTCGGCGTTCGGTCCGGGGAGGCGGGAGAAATCTGCCATTGGTAGTCCTCTTGGTGCCGGTACTGAGGCGGATACGGTCCATGTCTCCAAGGGTCTCCACACCTACTGTCGGAGTAGATGTAAATATGACTCATTGGGAATCTAGCCTCAGACACGTGCCAAACGGAAGGAAAGCCGCCAAATAGGGCATAGCTCCAGATGGAGGACAGGCCGGTTGCGCCTCCCCCGCCGTGATCGCTTCCTCACGTAGAGTGCCGAAGGTGTCCGTCCGACCCGTAACTCTTTCGAGTGACCATCGTTGAGAGTGCGAAGGCGGTTGAACCGACAAGTTCTCGGACAGGTGTCCGGGAGCATCGACCGCACAGGTGACGATACGTACCAGCCTGGAGGCTCAAGGTGACGCGCATCAGCAGCTGCGGAGGGCGGTCATGACATCCGTCCTCGTCTGCGACGACTCCCCGCTTGCCCGAGAGGCGCTCCGTCGCGCGGTTGCCACCGTGCCCGGCGTCGAGCGTGTGACGACGGCTGCCAACGGCGAGGAAGTCCTCCGCCGCTGGGGCGCCGACCGCTCCGACCTGATCCTGATGGATGTACGGATGCCCGGGCTCGGCGGTGTGGAGACGGTCCGCCGCCTCCTCTCGGCCGACCCCGGCGCCCGCATCATCATGCTGACGGTCGCCGAGGACCTGGACGGCGTGGCCCTCGCGGTCGCCGCCGGCGCCCGCGGATACCTGCACAAGGACGCCTCGCGCGCCGAACTGCGGGCCACGGTCACCCAGGCGCTCGCCGACCCCACCTGGCGACTGGCCCCGCGCCGGCTCCGCTCCGCCGAGATGGGCGCGGCGCCCACCCTCACCGCGCGCGAGATCCAGGTGCTGGAGGGCATGAGCCACGGCCGGTCCAACGCGGAGATCGGGCGCGAGCTCTTCCTCTCCGAGGACACGGTCAAGACCCACGCCCGCCGGCTCTTCAAGAAGCTCGGCGCCTCGGACCGTGCGCACGCCGTCGCACTCGGCTTCCGCTGGGGTCTCGTCCGCTGACCCGGCCGCGGCCGGGTCCGCCCGGACCGCCGCACACCGCGGATCGTCGAGAGCGGTCCCGTCCGCCACCGGTGGGCGGGGCGGCGCGCCGCTCTTGCCGCCTCCCGGCGCCCCACGGCGCCTCTTCTCGTCACGGTGGCCCCGTCCCGCCGTACCCGGTGCGCACCCGGGGGTTGGCGGGGCACAATCCGGGGGACGTCTCGCTTCGTGCGCGATGCCGCATCCTTGAGGGTGTGGAGTCTCTCGGGGACTATTCGGCCGAGCGGGAGGGGAGGGCGCAGATGATGAGTTCCGGCGCACCCGCTCATAACGCTTCGACGCACAACAAGGGCCACGGTGCCGCGGATGCTCCGGCGCCAAGGCACCATGGACGGATGCGCGACGACGAGGCCCTGGGGTCCCCCGCGGCCACAGGCCCCACCGGCGCCGCCGGAGGCGGCAGTGCCGGGGGCGTCAGCGCGCTGGTCCGCCGGGCGGTGGAGGGCGACGAACAGGCCACGCACGACCTGCTCGCCTTCGTGCACCCCCTCGCGATCCGCTATTGCCGCACCCGGCTGTCACGGCTTCCGGGTGACGCTCGCCACTTCGTGGAGGACCTGGCACAGGAGGTCTGCGTCGCCGTCCTGATGGCGCTGCCGCGCTACCGGGACACCGGTCGGCCCTTCGAGGCATTCGTCTTCGCCATCGCCGCGCACAAGGTCGCCGACCTGCAGCGGGCCGCCATGAGGCACCCGGGCAGCACGGCCGTGCCGTCGGACGAGATGCCCGAGCGGCCGGACGACTCGCTGGGCCCGGAGGAGCGCGCGCTGCTCAGCAGCGACGCCGCCTGGGCCAAGAAGCTGCTGGCGAACCTTCCGGAGAACCAGCGCGAGCTCCTCGTCCTGCGGGTGGCCGTCGGGCTGACCGCCGAGGAGACCGGCCAGATGCTCGGGATGTCCCCCGGAGCCGTACGCGTGGCCCAGCACCGGGCGCTCAGCCGGCTCCGCGCGCTCGCCGAGCAGTAGGCATACCCGTAGGTATACCCGTAGGAAACTACGAATCTTCTGGTTGACCTTGGTCGTGGAATGAGACGCGTCGCTATCCCGTTAGCATGGACATCCGCGCTGAGCAAGACCATTTGGGAAGGTGTCATGACTGACAGCGGTTCGACTGGAGTGCCCGACAAATTCGCCACGCTCGGACTGACCTACGACGACGTGCTGCTGCTGCCGGGCGCGTCGGACATGGCGCCGGACGACATCGACACCTCCTCCCTCATCTCCCGCAACGTGCGCGTGAACATCCCGCTGCTGTCCGCGGCCATGGACAAGGTCACCGAGGCCCGCATGGCCATCGCGATGGCCCGCCAGGGCGGCGTCGGCGTGCTGCACCGCAACCTCTCGATCGCCGACCAGGCCAACCAGGTCGACCTCGTCAAGCGCTCCGAGTCCGGCATGGTCTCCGACCCGATCACGGTGCACCCGGACGCGACCCTGCGCGAGGCCGACGAGCTCTGCGCGAAGTTCCGTATCTCCGGCGTCCCGGTCACCGACCCCGCGGGCAAGCTCCTCGGCATCGTCACCAACCGCGACATGGCCTTCGAGTCGGACCGCAGCCGCCAGGTGCGCGAGGTCATGACCCCGATGCCGCTGGTCACGGGCAAGGTGGGCATCTCCGGCGTGGACGCCATGGAGCTGCTGCGCCGCCACAAGATCGAGAAGCTTCCGCTGGTCGACGACGCGGGCGTCCTCAAGGGCCTCATCACGGTCAAGGACTTCGTCAAGGCCGAGAAGTACCCCAACGCCGCCAAGGACAAGGACGGCCGCCTCCTGGTGGGCGCCGCCGTCGGCGTCGCCGGGGACGCGTACGACCGTGCCCAGGCCCTGATCGAGGCGGGCGCCGACTTCATCGTCGTCGACACCGCCCACGGCCACTCCCGGCTGGTCGGCGACATGGTCGCCAAGATCAAGTCGAACTCCTCCGTGGACGTCATCGGCGGCAACGTCGCGACCCGCGACGGCGCCCAGTCGCTGATCGACGCCGGCTGCGACGGCATCAAGGTCGGCGTCGGCCCCGGCTCCATCTGCACCACCCGCGTCGTCGCCGGCATCGGCGTCCCGCAGGTCACCGCGATCTACGAGGCCTCGCTCGCCGCCAAGGCGGCCGGCGTCCCGGTCATCGGCGACGGCGGCCTGCAGTACTCCGGCGACATCGCGAAGGCCCTCGTCGCGGGCGCCGACACGGTGATGCTCGGCTCGCTGCTCGCGGGGTGCGAGGAGTCCCCGGGCGAGCTGCTCTTCATCAACGGCAAGCAGTTCAAGTCCTACCGCGGCATGGGCTCGCTCGGCGCGATGCAGTCCCGCGGCGACCAGCGCTCCTTCTCCAAGGACCGCTACTTCCAGGAGGGCGTGGGCGGCGACGACAAGCTCATCCCCGAGGGCATCGAGGGCCAGGTGCCCTACCGCGGCCCGCTGTCCGCGGTCGTCCACCAGCTCGTCGGCGGCCTGCGCCAGTCGATGTTCTACGTGGGCGGGCGCACCGTGCCCGAGCTCCAGGAGAACGGCCGCTTCGTGCGCATCACGTCGGCGGGCCTCAAGGAGAGCCACCCGCACGACATCCAGATGACCGTCGAGGCCCCGAACTACAGCCGCAAGGGCTGAGCAGGCGCGACACCAGAGGGGCGGATCCGGGTCGGCACCGGGTCCGCCCCTCCCGCATGGCGTCGTACGGCACGGCACGTCCGTACAGCGGTCACCGGAACGCGGCCCGCCGGGGTTCGGGGATACTGGACGGGCAGACCCAGAGGAAAGGCCACCACACGTGACTGAGATCGAGATCGGGCGCGGCAAGCGCGGCCGCAGGGCGTACGCGTTCGACGACATCGCCATCGTCCCGAGCCGGCGTACCCGGGACCCGAAGGAGGTCTCGATCGCCTGGCAGATCGACGCGTACCGCTTCGAGCTCCCCTTCCTGGCCGCCCCCATGGACTCGGTCGTCTCCCCGCAGACCGCGATCCGTATCGGCGAGCTCGGCGGCCTCGGTGTGCTGAACCTCGAAGGCCTGTGGACCCGTTACGAGGACCCGCAGCCGCTGCTCGACGAGATCACGGAGCTGGACGAGGAGGCCGCCACCCGCCGGCTCCAGGAGATCTACTCCGCGCCGATCCAGGCCGACCTGATCCGGCAGCGGATCAAGGAGGTGCGCGACTCCGGTGTCGTCACCGCCGCCGCCCTCTCCCCGCAGCGCACGGCCGAGTTCTCCAAGGCCGTCGTCGACGCGGGCGTGGACATCTTCGTGATCCGCGGCACCACCGTGTCGGCCGAGCACGTCTCGGGCGCCGCCGAGCCGCTGAACCTCAAGCAGTTCATCTACGAGCTCGACGTGCCGGTCATCGTCGGCGGCTGCGCCACCTACACGGCGGCCCTGCACCTGATGCGCACCGGCGCCGCGGGCGTGCTGGTCGGCTTCGGCGGCGGCGCCGCCCACACCACGCGCAACGTCCTCGGCATCCAGGTCCCGATGGCGACGGCCGTCGCGGACGTGGCCGCGGCGCGCCGCGACTACATGGACGAGTCCGGCGGCCGCTACGTGCACGTCATCGCCGACGGCGGCGTGGGCTGGTCGGGCGACATCCCGAAGGCCGTGGCCTGCGGCGCCGACGCCGTGATGATGGGCTCCCCGCTGGCCCGCGCCACGGACGCGCCCGGCCGGGGCAACCACTGGGGCATGGAGGCCGTCCACGAGGACGTGCCGCGCGGCAAGAAGGTCGACCTCGGCACCGTCGGCACCACCGAGGAGATCCTGACCGGTCCCTCGCACAGCCCTGACGGCTCGATGAACATCTTCGGTGCGCTGCGCCGCTCGATGGCCACCACCGGCTACAGCGAGCTGAAGGAGTTCCAGCGGGTCGAGGTCACGGTCGCGGACTCCCAGCACAGCCGCTGACCCCGCGCCGCACACACGACGCCGGAGGGCGGGCCCCCTGCAACGGGGGCCCGCCCTCCGGCGTGTGTCAGAGCCCGAGGTACAGCGTCACGGCGTGTTCGACCTGGGCGAGCTCGTACCGGTCCGGATAGTGCACCGGGTCGCCGTGGACGAAGGACACGTCGACCGTGCGGATCTGGTCGACCAGCAGCCGGGTGGCCGTTCCGGCGATCTCCAGCTCGGGCCGGAACGGGGAGCCCTGGGCGCTGGTGGAGGCGGGCACGATCGTCACCACGCTCCAGGCCATGCCACTCGGACTCAGCACGAGACCGAATCGCTTGCCGCGCCGCTCGTGCCCGCGCTTGGCGTCACCCAGGTCCACGCGGTAGACGGCGCCCCGGATCATTACGGAAGGGTGCGACATCTGTGCAACGGATGTTGCACAGATGTCGGCGTGCGTCAGCCGGACTTGCGGGCCGTCTGGAAGGCCGCGTACGCGCCGATCGCGTAGAAGAGCAGCGAGATCGGGTCGATGTTGTCGACGTAGACCTGGTTCAGCTTCACGAACTCGGTGGTGAGCAGTTCGGAGACGGGGATGCCCTGGTGCTCGGACACGGCGAGGGCCAGGTCCAGGACGTATCCGACGTACACGCCGAGGAGCGTGAAGACGGCGCTCAGGACCGGGAGGAGCGGGTTGCGGCCGCCGAGGCGGACGGCGACGAGGGCGACCGCGAGGCCGACACCGGCGGCCAGGTAGCCGATCTGGAACGAGATCGCGTTCATGATGCCGCCGTAGGCGGCGCCCGCGACCAGGGCGGTGCCGGCCGCCGCGAGGATCGCCAGGCCGAAGTTGCCGCTGCGGGCCGGTGCCGGGGCGGCGACCGGGGAGTAGGAGTCGGGCGCGGGCGGCGTGAAGTTCTGGCTCATCGGACGGGATCCCCCCAGGGATGTGGACGCACGTGCGGCCCTAGGGCGTAAGTGCGAGATAAGTGATGCCGCAGGCTAGCAGGCCGGTCGGACACCGGCGGGGGGATGTCCCGGTGCTTCGGAGGCGGTGCTTCAGAGGCGGTGGGCCGCGCCCACCGGGCCGGCGCCGCGGGTGTCCAGGAGCAGCTGGGCCTTCACGGCCAGGGCCTGCATGTCGTAGGTGCGGTGGTGCTGGAGCAGGATCGTCAGGTCGGCGTTGGCCGCGGCCTCGTACAGCGACTCGGCGCGGGGGACCGGCCGGTCCCGTACGCGCCAGCCCGTGATGTACGGGTCGTGGTAGCTGATCAGCGCCCCGAGGTCGATGAGGCGGCTGGCGATCTCGCCGGCCGGGGAGCCCTCCTGGTCGGCGAGGTCGGGCTTGTAGGTGACCCCGAGCAGCAGGACGCGGGCGCCGCGGGCGGACTTGCCGTGCTCGTTCAGCAGGGTGGCGGAGCGCTGGATGACGTACTGCGGCATCCGGTCGTTGATCTCCTGCGCCAGGCCGACCATGCGCAGCGGGTGGCCGGGGGTGCGGGTGGTGTGGGGGAGGTAGTTCGGGTCGAGGGGGACGCCGTGGCCGCCGACGCCGGGGCCGGGGCGGAAGGCCTGGAACCCGTACGGCTTGGTCTCGGCGCAGCGGATGACGTCCCACAGGTCGACGCCGAGGTCGTGGCAGAGCACGGCCATCTCGTTCATCAGGGCGATGTTGACGTGGCGGTAGTTGGTTTCGAGGAGTTGCACGGTCTCGGCCTCGCGCAGGCCGCGGGCGCGGACGACCTTCTCGGTGAGGCGGGCGTAGAAGGCGTGCGCGGACTCGGTGCACGCGGGGGTGAGGCCGCCGATCACCTTGGGGGTGTTGGAGACGCCGTGCGTGCGGTTGCCGGGGTCGAGGCGGGTGGGGGAGTAGGCCAGGTGGAAGTCCCGGCCGGCGCGCAGGCCGGATCCCTCCTCCAGGATCGGCCGCAGGTAGTCCTCGGTGACGCCGGGGTGGACGGCGGATTCGAGGATCACCGTGGTGTGCGGGCGCAGCCGTGCGGCGAGCGCGCGTCCCGCCCCGCCCACGGCGGAGAGGTCCAGCGCGCGGTCGGCTCCGAGCCGGGTGGGGGCGCAGATGACGGCCGTGCGGACCCGGCCGAGCTCGGCGGGGTCGGTGGCGACCCGGAAGCCGGCCGCCGACATGCGGCGGATCTCGGCAGCGGAGAGAGTGGAGTCCGTGACGGGACCGCTGTCGTAGCCGACCGTCTCGATTCCGGCGGCGACGGCCGCCTGTGCGAGCGGGAGGCCGAGGTGGCCCAGTCCGATGACGGCGAGGTCTGCGGGCATGGGGATGCCGTCCCTTCCCTGGCGTGAGGTGGTGCCGCGCGAGCCCTCCGAGGACAGCGGAGCTGGCGCAATGTCAGACTAGGCTTATATATGACAGATATGTCGCATTCCGGGGTGAATGCACCGTTGTGTTGTCCACAGGCGGTGGCTGATGTGGATGCGGGACGTCAGAATCGGGAAACGGGGGCATGTGAGCGGGATCTCACCCGCACCAACGGGAGGCAGCCGTGAGGACAGCGACACTGGGGCCGGCGCAGCGGGCCGTGGCCTTCACCCGGATGGCCGAGCGGGAACTGGACGTGCTGGTCGTCGGCGCGGGCGTGGTCGGCGCCGGTACCGCGCTCGACGCCGTGACCCGAGGCCTGTCGACGGGGCTGGTGGAGGCGCGCGACTGGGCCTCGGGCACCTCCAGCCGCTCCAGCAAGCTCGTCCACGGCGGCCTGCGGTACCTGGAGATGCTCGACTTCGCCCTCGTGCGGGAGGCGCTGAAGGAGCGCGGCCTGCTGCTGGAGCGCCTCGCCCCGCACCTGGTCAAGCCCGTGCCCTTCCTTTACCCCTTGCAGCACAAGGGCTGGGAGCGGATCTACGCCGGAGCGGGCGTCGCGATGTACGACGCCATGTCGGTCTCCAGCGGCCACGGACGGGGACTGCCGGTGCATCGGCACCTGTCGCGCTCGCGGGCCCTGCGGGTGGCTCCGGCGCTGCGCAAGGACGCCCTGGTGGGCGCCCTGCAGTACTACGACGCCCAGATGGACGACGCGCGGTACGTCACCACACTCGTGCGGACGGCCGCGGCGTACGGGGCGCACTGCGCCAACCGCGCGAGGGTCGTCGGCTTCCTGCGTGAGGGTGAGCGGGTGGTCGGCGCGCGCGTGCGGGACGTCGAGGGCGGCGTCGAGTACGAGATCCGCGCGAAGCAGGTCGTCAACGCGACGGGGGTCTGGACGGACGACACCCAGGCCCTGATCGGGGAGCGCGGGCAGTTCCACGTACGGGCCTCCAAGGGCATCCACCTGGTCGTGCCGAAGGACCGCATCCACTCGACGACCGGGCTGATCCTGCGGACCGAGAAGTCCGTGCTGTTCGTCATCCCCTGGGGCCGGCACTGGATCGTGGGGACCACCGACACCGACTGGGACCTGGACAAGGCGCACCCGGCGGCCTCCAGCGCGGACATCGACTACCTGCTGGAACACGTGAACTCGGTGCTGTCGGTGCCGCTCACCCGGGACGACGTCCAGGGCGTGTACGCGGGCCTGCGGCCGCTGCTGGCCGGCGAGTCGGACGCGACGAGCAAGCTGTCCCGCGAGCACACGGTGGCGCATCCGGTGCCGGGCCTGGTGGTGGTCGCGGGCGGCAAGTACACGACGTACCGGGTCATGGCGAAGGACGCCGTCGACGAGGCGGTGCACGGTCTGGACCAGCGGGTGGCGCCGTGCGTGACGGAGGACGTGCCGCTGGTGGGCGCCGAGGGGTACCGGGCCCTGTGGAACGCGCGGGCGAGGATCGCGGCCCGGACGGGGCTTCACGTGGTGCGGGTGGAGCACCTGTTGAACCGGTACGGGACGCTGACCGAGGAACTGCTTGAGCTGGTCGCCGCCGATGCCGAACTGGGCAAGGCGCTGACCGGAGCGGACGACTACCTGCGGGCGGAGGTGGTGTACGCCGCCTCCCACGAGGGGGCGCGGCACCTGGACGACGTGCTGACGCGGCGGACGCGCATCTCGATCGAGACCTTTGACCGCGGGACGCGGTCGGCGCGGGAGTGCGCGGAGTTGATGGCACCGGTGCTGGGGTGGGACAAGCAGCAGATCGAGAAGGAAGTGGAGCACTACGAGAAGCGGGTCCAGGCGGAACGGGAATCGCAGCGGCAGCCTGACGACCAGACGGCGGACGCGGCACGGCTGGGGGCGCCCGACATCGTTCCGTTGTAAGTCCGGGATGCGGAAGGCGGAACCGCAGACCCGGGGGGTCCGTCCGTTGCGGAGTGAGGAACAATGATGGCTCTGCCGGGGCGGGTTACCGTGGGCTCCGGCCGCCGGGTCGCTCAGCCGCTGGGGCGGGCGGAGCAGCGGCACGATCGCAGAGGGGACGCATGTCGAAGCCGGAGCACACCGAGTCACCTGCCGGGGCGCCTGCGGCGAAGCTTGACGATGGCGCCCCCGCCGGAGCGCCCGCGGCGAAGCCCGCCGATGTTTCCGTGCCCGCGGCAAGGGCCGCCGCCGACACGGAGCCTGACGGTGACGCGAAGCCCGCGGCTTCGAAGCCGCGCTTGAGCAAGGGCGCGGCCGCGGCAAAGCCGTCCGCGGACACCGAGCCTGACGGGCCGAAGGCCGCTGCGGCGGCGTCGCCCGCGGCGGAGCCTGACGCAGACGCGAAGCCCGCGGCCGCCAAGCCGAGCGAGGGCAAGGGCGCGGCAGCGGCGGACGACGACGCGAAGTCCGAAGACGCTCCGGTTTCCGCCGAGGCGGAGTCCGACGAGCCGAAGCCCGCCCCCGCGGCTGCGAAGGCGCGCCTGGGCAAGACCGCGCCGGAGAAGGCCTCCGCGCCCGCCGCGGAGCCTGCGGACACCAAGCCCGCGGACACTGCGGTGGCGAAGCCCGCCGCCGCGAAGCCTGAGGACGCCAAGCCTGAGGACGCCAAGCCCGCCGATGCCAAGCCCGCGGCGGCGAAGCCGGCTGCTTCCAAGGCGGCCCTGGGAGCGACCGGCGGGAATCCCGTCGTCGAGAAGGCCGACGCCATGGCCGCCGCCGTGAAGGCCGCCGCCGCCAAGGCGGCCGGGGGTGCGCAGGACGAAGGCCGGCTGCTGGCCGGCCGGTACCGGCTGAACTCGGTGCTCGGCAAGGGCGGTATGGGCACCGTCTGGCGGGCCCAGGACGAGACCCTGGGCCGCACCGTCGCCGTCAAGGAACTCCGCTTCAGCAGCGGCGTCGACGAGGACGAGAAGCGCCGCCTCATCACCCGCACCCTCCGCGAGGCGAAGGCCATCGCCCGGATCCGCAGCGGCGGCGCCGTCACCGTCTACGACGTCGTCGACGAGGACGCCCGCCCGTGGATCGTCATGGAGCTCATCGAGGGACCCTCGCTCGCCGAGTTCATCCGGGAGAACGGCCCCCTCACCCCGCACCGCGCCGCCGAGGTCGGCCTCGCCGTGCTCGACGTCCTGCGCGCCGCGCACGGCCAGGGCATCCTGCACCGCGACGTCAAGCCCTCCAACGTGCTCATCGCCGGCAGCGGCCGTGTCGTCCTCACCGACTTCGGCATCGCACAGGTCGAGGGAGACCCCTCCGTCACCTCCACCGGCATGCTCGTCGGCGCCCCCTCCTACATCTCGCCCGAGCGGGCCCGCGGCCAGAAGCCCGGCCCGCCCGCCGACATGTGGTCCCTCGGCGGCCTCCTGTACGCCTCCGTCGAGGGCGTCCCCCCGTACGACAAGGGATCCGCGCTCGCCACGCTCACCGCGGTGATGACCGAGCCGGTGGACCCGCCGAAGAACGCCGGCCCGCTCACCGAGGTCATCTACGGCCTGCTCGCCAAGGATCCGGCCCGACGCCTCGACGAGGAGCGCGCCCGGGCGATGCTCACCGCCGTCCTCGCCGCGCCCGAACCGCCGCCGGCCCCGGTGCCCGCCGTCGCCGAGGAGACCCGGCAGATCTCGCTGGCGGACGCCCGGCAGGCCGCGGAGAAGGCCACCGCGGAGAAGGCCGCCGAGAAGGCGGCCAAGAAGGAACGGGAGCGCCAGGAGCGGGAGCAGCGCGAGCGCGCCCGCGCCGCGCTGAAGGCCGCACGCAAGGCACAGGCGGCCGCTGCGGCCACGACGGCGGCCTCGGCCGCGGAAGCCCCCAAGGGCCGCCCCGCGTCCGTCGTCGCGCCGCTCACGGACGTCATGCCGCGTCGCACCATCGCGCTGGCCCTCGTCGCCGTGGTCGCCGTGCTGGCGGTGGTCGGCTCGCTGATCGCCTGGGCGGTCAGCGGCGACGACAAGGACAAGCAGGACCAGGGCAAGGGCGGGACGCCCACCCCGGCCGCGTCCGCCCCGCAGACCGCCGGCGGCGGCACCGACCAGGGCTCCCCGAAGCCGTCGGGGAACACCGGCGAGACGGGCGGTACGGGTGACACGGGCGGCAACGCCGGTGCCGGCACCGGTACCGACGCGGGCGCCGGCGGCCAGGGCCAGGGCCAGCAGACCGCCGGCCAGGGGCAGGGGCAGGGACAGGGCGCCACGACCGGCGGGGCGGGCGGCGCGCTGCCCGCCGGATTCGCGCTGGTGACGGAGCCCGGCTTCCACTTCTCGATGGCGATGCCCGACGGCTTCAAGCGGACGGGCACCGCAGGCGACAACTCCGGCGGGATATTCAGCCGCGACGGCGGATTCCCGCGGATCCAGGTCGACTTCACCGACACGCCCGGCGACGACGCCGCCCTCGCCTGGGTCAAGCTGGCCCCCGCCGTGGGCGGCAGCAGCAAGGGCTACCGGCAGATCCGCATAGACAAGACGGAGTACCGGGGCTACCCGACCGTCGCGGACTGGGAGTTCGAGCGGGAGCAGAACGGCATGAAGGTCCGGGTCCTCAACCGCGGCTTCAAGATCGACGCCACCCACGGCTACGCCATCATGATCAGCTGCGCCGCCGACCAGTGGGACGGCCCCGAGTGCACCCAGATGCGCAACGTCGCCTTCGAGACCTTCCGGCCTCTCGTCTGACCCCGGGACGCAGGCGCCCCCGTCGACGTATCGTGTCAACGGGGCCCTGGGGGGCCTGCCGCACTCGGGGGAGGCGATGTGGAGGAGTACGCGGGCCGGATCCTGGCCGGCCGCTACCGCCTGCCGCTGCCGCCGTCCGACGAGTACGAACTGGTCGAGACCCGGGCGTTCGACACACGCAGCGGACAGGAAGTCCTCGTACGGCAGGTCCCGTTGCCGGAGGTCGTGGACGCCGAGCTGGTGGACGGGCCCCTGGCCGTCCCGGCGGCACGCCGCGCTCCCGCCGACCTGCCGGCCGTGCGGCGCGCGATCGAGGCGGCACAGGCCGCCGCGTCGATTCCCGACCACCCCCGGCTCGACCAGGTCTTCGACGTGTTCGCCGAGGGCGAGTCCCTCTGGATAGTGAGCGAACTCGTCCCGGCCCGACCGCTGGCCGCACTGATCGCCGACGAACCCCTCAGCGCCTACCGGGCGGCTGAGGTCGCGTCGGACGTCCTCACCGCGCTGCGGGTGCTGCACGCGCACGGCTGGACCCACCGGAACATCACCGTCCGTACGGTGCTGGTGTGCGAGGACGGCCGGGTCGTGCTGACGGGCCTGGCGGCCGGCGCCGCGGAGGAGGCCCTCTGCGGGTACGACCCCGTCCCCCGTACCGACGACTCCGCTCCCGACGAGCGCTGGGACACGGCCCCCGCCCCGGCCCCGTTACCGGCTCCTGTCGCGGCCCCTCCGTCTCCGGCCTTCCCGACCCCCGCGGTTCCCCCGGACGGCGGGTACGCGCCGCTGGTGGCCCCCGGGTACGACACCGGGCCGCGGTACACCGACCACATCACCCCCGGCCGGCCGCCGGACGGGCCCGACACCCAGGCCGCCGCACGCGCCGGGGTCGTCGCCGCGTACCGGGCGGGGGCGCGGGCGGCGGCCGCCCGGGTCACCGAGCAGCGCAAGGCGGAAGCCGTCGGCGGGAGCGGTGCCGTTGCCGCGATCGAGGCGGGCCCGGGGTCCGACTCCGCGCCCGCGCGCGGGTCCGGGGGACCGGCCCTGCCGCAGGGCTACGCGTATCCGTACGGCGGCGGACCGGAGACCCGGTCGGGCGGCGGTGCCTGGCACGGCGCGACCCCGCGCACGCAGGCCCTGCCGGAGCCGGAGCGGGCGCCGGAGCGCGCGTCCGAGCCCGAGCCGCCGTACGAGTACGAGCCGCGGCCTGAGCCCGCACCCGGACCGCGGCCCGGGCCCGTACCCCCGCCGAGGCCCGAGCCGGCCCCGCTCGCGCTGCCGCAGGGCTACCGCCAGGCCGAGCCTTCGGGAGGCCCGCGGCCTGGCGGTCCCGTCCCGTCCCCGACCCCCGAACCGGCCCCGCGGCGCCCCGCGCGGGCGTCGGCCGCCTGGACCGGGCTGGATGCCGAGCGGGCCCGGCACACGCGTATGGCCGTCGTCGGCGCGGTCACCGAGCGGTGGGCCCCCGAACAGGCCGGACCCGTGCACGGACACTGGCAGCTGGCGGCTCCCGTCGGGCCCGCCACCGACCTCTGGGCGCTCGGCGCGCTGCTCTACCGCGCCGTGCAGGGGCACGCCCCGTACCCGGAGGACAGTGTCGCCGAACTCGTCGAGATGGTCTGCGCCGAGCCCCCCGCCTTCGCCGAGGAATGCGGCGCGCTCCGCCCCGTCGTGGAGTCCCTGCTGCGCCAGGACCCCACCGAGCGGCCCGACTTCGAGGAGCTGCGCGGCTGGCTCCGCTCGCTCGTCCGGTCCGCTCCCGAGCCGGACGCCGGACTCGGCGTGCTCCCGATGCCGGACGCGGACCCCGGACGGCTGCCGGTGGTACGCCGCCGCGGCGAGGTCCACGGGCGCCACCGCAACCCCGCGGCCGCCCGCGGGCCGCGGACCCTCGGCCGGACCCTGCTCGCCGGCATCCTGGTCCTCCTCGCCGGGGCCGTCGCGTACGCGATGCTCTTCATGCCCCGGGCCGGCGCACCGCAGGAGCAGGACGGCCTCGGGGAGGCCACCGCGCACACCTCGGCGCAGCCGAACCCCTCCCGGGTTCCCTCCACGACGCCCGAGTCCAGGTCGGCGCCGCAGACGACCGGGCCCGCGGCCTCCCCGGCCGCGCCCGCTCCCGCGCCGCCCGGCTACACCACCCAGCAGGACCCGGAGCACTTCGAGATCGCCGTCCCCGAGGGCTGGGAGCGCCGCGGGATCAACGAGGCGGGCCAGGTGCGGTACACCGACGGCGCGTTCGTGCTGACCGTGGTCCCGGGACGGGACAAGGTCGAGGGCAACCCCGACCCGGCGGCGTACCAGAAGGACAAGGAGCCGGAGCTGACGCCGTACCGGGCCTCCACGTGGGCGACCGTGGGGGACGTGAAGACCACGAGGGTGGGGCAGCAACTGCGGGCCACGGGACGGTACACGTGGATCGACGGCACCGGCCGCAACGTCTTCGCCCGCAACTTCGTCGTCGCGCTGGGCGGCAGCTACCACGTCGTGCTGGTGACCGGTCCCGAGGACGAGCAGACCAAGGTCACCGAAGTCTTCGAGAAGGCCACGGCGAGTTACAAGGCGGGCGGATGAGCGGATACTGACGACCGATCAGTACGGCGATTGCGTCACAGTGCCGTCTTTCGGCGCCCGGGCGGTTCCGACAGCCCCCGTGGGCTCCGTAATCTGGCCTGAAGTGCAGAGAGCGGCGGGAATTCGTGGAACAGCAGACTGGTGGGGGCGCCGTGCTGGCGGGCCGGTACAGGCTCGTCGAGCCGATCGGCCGTGGCGGTATGGGAAAGGTGTGGCGCGCGCATGACGAGCTGCTCCACAGGACCGTCGCGGTCAAGGAACTGACGGCGGGTCTGTACGTCGCCCAGGCCGACCGGGACGTCATGCACGCCCGGACGCAGAAGGAGGCGCGGGCCGCCGCCCGGATCCAGCACCCGGCGGTGGTCACCGTCCACGACGTACTGGAGCACGACGACCGGCCGTGGATCGTCATGGAGTACATCGACGGCCCCTCCCTGGCGGACGCCGCCAAGGCGGCCGGACGGATCGAGCCGCGCGAGGCGGCCCGGATCGGGCTGCACGTGCTGGGCGCCCTGCGCGCCGCGCACGCGGTCGGCGTGCTGCACCGGGACGTGAAGCCGGGCAACGTGCTGCTCGCCAAGGACGGCCGGGTGCTGCTCACGGACTTCGGGATCGCCGCGATCGAGGGCGACTCGTCCATCACGCGCACCGGCGAGATCGTGGGCTCGATCGACTACCTGGCGCCCGAGCGGGTCACCGGCGGCATCCCCGACCCGTCCTCGGACCTGTGGTCGCTGGGAGCCACCCTCTACACCGCGGTGGAGGCGCGCTCCCCGTTCCGCCGTACCTCGCCCATCTCCAGCCTGCAGGCCGTGGTGAACGACGAGCCGCCGGCGCCGCGGCAGGCCGGGGCGCTGGGCCCGGTGATCACGTCCCTGCTGCGCAAGAACCCGAAGGAGCGGCCCTCGGCGGAGGAGGCCGAGCGGATGCTGCTGGAGGCGATGGAGGGCCGCGAGCCCAAGGCGGCGCACGCCTACGTCCCCACGCGGGCGGTCACCTCCGAGGAGCTCGCACCGGCGCAGCAGGACGGGCCCGGGGAGCCGGCGCCGCATGAGGATGTCGCGCGGACGGCACCGCTGCCGGAGCCGGCGGCGTCGGGGGCGGCGTCGGGGGCGGGGTCCGCGCCGGTGCCCGCCGACCGGGACGGCGGCTGGGTCAGGCGCGCCGCGGTGGTGGCCCTGGTGGCGGCGCTGCTCGGCGGTGGCGGGGTGTTCGGAATCCTCAAGTACACCGGGGACGGCGGCAAGGACGGCGGCTCGGACAAGGTGGCGAGCGCCCCGGACGGCCAGAGCGGGGACGACGCCAAGCCGCGGCCGGCGCCGCCGGCCGGCTACACCAGGGTCACCGATCCGCTCGCCGGGTTCACGCTCTTCGTCCCGGAGGGCTGGACGCGCAAGGCGAACGGCGACCAGATCGACTACACCCCGGACGACGGCAGGCACTTCATCCGTATCGCCGCCGACCCCACCCCGGACTACCGGGATCCCTACGCGCACCTGCTGGACCTGGAGAAGCAGGTGGCCAAGCGCACCGACTACAAGAAGGTGTGGCTGAACCAGAACACCTTCCGGGACAGCACGCGGGCCGCGCTCTGGGAGTTCACGTGGACGGAGAAGCAGAACCACCCGGGCCCGCGCCGGGCCAAGGAGCAGATGTACATCGCCCCGGACGGCACGGAGTACGCGATCTACATGTCGGGCCCGGTCGCCGACTGGGCGACGACGGAGCAGCAGTTCGACATCGTGCTCAGCGGCTGGGAGCCGCCCGCGCAGAAGTCCTGACCGGCACCGACCGGGGCATCCTGCCAGTGATCGCTGGCGGAAAAGCCAAATTTCGGTTACCGGCGGGTACCCAAAGGCTGCCCGGCGCAATACGCTCACCGGCATGACGGACTCGCAGGCCTCCGACGCCCCCCTCCGCACCGCACCGCGGCCCACCAACCCGGTCGCCCCGGCCCCGGCCGGCGCCCGCACCGCCGCCGACGTGGTGACCCCCGACCTGGTCGCCCGGCTGACCCGCGGAGTGATCGGCTCCGGCCGCACCGCCAACCACACCCCCTTCACCGGGGACCGGCTGGCGGAGCTCCCGGAGGCCACCCCCGAGGACGTCGCCGAGGCCTTCGACCGGGCCCGCGCCGCGCAGCCCGCCTGGGCCGCCGTCCCCGTACGCAAGCGGGCCGCCGTCCTGCTCCGCTTCCACGACCTGGTCCTGGCCCGGCAGGCCGAGGTCCTGGACCTGATCCAGCTGGAGACCGGCAAGGCCCGCCTGCACGCCCACGAGGAGGTCCAGGCCGTCGCCGTCTCGGCCCGCCACTACGGCCGCAGGGCGCCCTGGTACCTGCGCCCCAAGGGCCACACGGGTGCCATGCCCACCCTCACCAAGGTGACCGAGCTGCGCCAGCCGCGCGGGGTCGTCGGCCAGATCGCCCCCTGGAACTACCCCCTCGAACTGTCCGTCGGCGACGCCCTCCCGGCCTTCGCCGCCGGCAACGCCCTCGTGATGAAGCCCGACACCGAGACCGCGCTGACCGCCCTGTGGGCCCGCGACCTGCTGATCGAGGCCGGGCTGCCCGCCGAGGTCTTCCAGATCGTCCTCGGCGAGGGCCCCGTCGTCGGCCCCGAGGTGGTCCGCCACGCCGACTACGTCTCCTTCACCGGCTCCACCCGCACCGGCCGCGAGGTGGCCCGCGGCGCGGCCGACCGCCTCGTCGGGGTCTCCCTCGAACTCGGCGGCAAGAACGCCATGCTCGTCCTGCACGACGCCGACATCGAGAAGGCCGCCGCGGGAGCCGTCCGCGCCTGCTTCTCCTCCGCCGGGCAGCTGTGCATCTCCATAGAGCGGCTCTACGTCCACGCCTCGATCGCCGACGCGTTCGTCGAGCGCTTCGCCGCCCGCACGAAGGCCATGCGGCTCGGCGCTTCCCTCGCCTACGGGGCCGACATGGGATCGCTGGTCGGCGAACGCCAGCTGGAGACCGTCACCCGGCACGTGGACGAGGCCGTCGCCAAGGGCGCCACCCTCGTCGCCGGCGGCACCGCCCGCCCCGACATCGGCCCGCTGTTCTACGAGCCCACCATCCTCGACGGCGTCGAGGCGCCGATGGCGGTCTGCGGGGAGGAGACCTTCGGCCCGGTCGTCTCGATCTACCGCTTCACCGACGAGGAGCAGGCGATCGCGGAGGCCAACGCCACCGCCTACGGCCTCAACTCCAGCGTGTGGACCAAGGACGCCCGCCGCGGCCACCGGGTCGCCGCCCGCCTGCGCACCGGCACCGTCAACATCAACGAGGGCTACGCCCCCGCCTACGGCAGCGCCCAGGCGCCCATGGGCGGCATGAAGGACTCCGGCCTCGGCCGCCGCCACGGCTCCGAGGGCATCCTCAAGTACACCGAGGCCCAGACCGTCGCCCACCAGCGGCTGGTCCCGATGGCGCCCTCGCTGGGCATGGACGACGAGACGTACGCGGCGTTCATGACCCGCAGCCTGAAGATCATGAAGGCTCTCCGACTGCGCTGAGGAGGTACCCGTGTCGCACGACGACGCAACCGGCGCCGACGCGCCCGCCGTTGAGGCCGACGACGCCGACGGCGCCTACGACTACGACGTCATCGTCATCGGATCGGGCTTCGGAGGATCGGTCTCGGCCCTGCGGCTCACCGAGAAGGGGTATCGGGTCGGCGTCCTGGAAGCGGGGCGCCGCTTCACCCGCGAGAGCCTTCCGAAGAACAGCTGGGACCTGCGCAACTACCTGTGGGCGCCCGCGCTCGGGCTGTACGGGATCCAGCGGATCCACCTGCTCGGCAACGTCATGGTGCTCGCGGGCGCCGGCGTCGGCGGCGGCTCGCTGAACTACGCCAACACCCTGTACGTACCGCCGGACGCCTTCTTCCAGGACCGGCAGTGGGCGTCCATCACCGACTGGCGCGAGGAACTCGCCCCGTACTACGACCAGGCCAAGCGCATGCTCGGGGTGCGCCTCAACCCGACCATGACGCCCTCCGACGTCCACCTGAAGGCGGCCGCCGCCAGGATGGGCGTGGCGGACTCCTTCCACATGGCCCCGGTCGGCGTGTTCTTCGGCGACGGCGAGGACGCCGCGGGCGCAGCCCGGGTCCGGCCCGGCGAGGAGGCCGCCGACCCGTACTTCGGCGGCGCCGGCCCCGCCCGCAGGGCCTGCACCGAGTGCGGCGAGTGCATGACCGGCTGCCGGCACGGCGCGAAGAACACCCTCAACGAGAACTACCTGCACCTCGCCGAGCGGGCCGGAGCCGTCATCCACCCCATGACGACCGTCACCGCCCTGTCCGAGCACCCGGACGGCGGCCACCGCGTCCGCACCGTCCCCACCGACGGCCGCCGCCGCGGCAAGGCCAAGGTGCTGCGCTGCCGGTACGTGGTCGTCGCGGCGGGCACGTACGGCACCCAGACCCTGCTGCACACCATGAGGGACCGCGGCGAGCTGCCCCGCCTGTCGCGGAGGCTCGGAGAGCTGACCCGGACCAACTCCGAGGGCCTGGTCGGCGCCCAGACCGACGACCGCCGCTACCGCCGCCGGCACGGCGAGGACCGCCGGGCCGACTTCACCCGCGGCGTGGCGATCACCTCCTCGGTGCACCCCAACGCCGACACCCACATCGAGCCCGTCCGCTACGGCAAGGGCTCCAACGCCATGGGCTTCATGACCGTCCTCCAGGTCCCCTACAGCGCCCACCGGGTCCGCGGCTGGCTCGCCAGAACCGTGCGGCACCCCGTGCAGCTGGCCCGGTCCCTGTCGAACCGGCGCTGGTCGGAGCGGACCATCATCGGCCTGGTCATGCAGTCCCTGGACAACTCGCTGACCACCTACCGCAAGCCGGGCGGGATCGGCAAGGGCCTGCTGACCGCCCGCCAGGGGCACGGCGCCCCGAACCCGGTGCAGATCGCCGAGGCCACGCAGGCCGCGACCCTGCTGGCCGAGGAGATCAACGGCTTCCCGGGCAGCAACATCGGCGAGCTCATGGGCACCCCGCTGACCGCGCACTTCCTCGGCGGCTGCCCCATCGGGGCGTCTCCCGAGGACGGCGTGGTGGACCCCTACCACCGGCTGTACGGACACCCGGGTATCTCGGTGGTCGACGGCGCCGCCGTCTCCGCGAACCTCGGGGTCAACCCGTCGCTGACGATCACCGCACAGGCGGAGCGGGCGATGTCGTACTGGCCGAACAAGGGAGAGCGGGACCCGCGGCCCGAACAGGGCGCGGTCTACACCCGCCTGGACGCGGTGGAACCGGTCCGTCCGGCCGTCCCCAAGGACGCGTTCGGCGCGCTGCGGCTGCCGTTCCTGGCCGTCCCCGAAATTCCCCCACGGGATCCGGAACCTGCCGGATGACGGCGGTGGGTACCGCGCTCCCCCTCCGAGCGCGGTACCCACCGCGGTACATACGTGACAGATGTTCAGCCTTGATGGTTGTACCGGAATCCGCCGTGCCGGGCTGTGGCGTCGATCACAGGGCCGCCGAGGCAACTGCGCGCCGCGTTCGGCCGTCAACGGCAGCATGAGAAAGCGCATCTCCCTGCTGGCTGCCTGCGGCGTCGCCGCCCTCGGGCTCGCCGCCACTCCCGCACACGCCGCGGACCCCGTCTTCGCCCTGGCCGGACCGGCCGAAGTCGGCCTGCGCCCGCACCCCGGGCAGAACATCGCGCCGCAGAAGACCTCGGTCGAGTTCCGGCTCGTCAACGACACCGCCTCGGCGTTCGACCGGCAGAGCACCTTCACGATCGACCTGACCGGACTCAAGGGCATCGCCGACGTCGCGCTCGCCGAGCAGCAGGGCTCGGACTGCACGCTCACCGAGGCCGCCGTCACCTGCAAGCGCGCCGGGCTGTGGAAGGGCGAGACCACCGTCGTGGACCTCGACCTCAGGGCCGCCAAGGGCAGCAAGGCCGGCGCCACCGCCGACCTCACCGTCACCGGCAAGGCCGAAGGCGCCACCTTCCAGGCCGCCACCACCAAGGTCCGGGTCGGCGGCCCCGACCTCGTACTGGAGCGGGCCGACCTCAAGGCGGAGCAGAAGCCGGGCGACAAGCAGAACCTGTCGATCGTCTTCGCCAACGAGGGCACGGAGTCCGTCCGGGGCGTCGTCCTGGAGATGCGCACCACGCACGGCATCGACCTGGTCGAGCAGTACGACAACTGCTCCTACTCGCAGGACCGGAGCGAGGGGCAGCCCTGGAACACGGGCTGGAGCACCGTGCAGTGCCTGCTCGAAGGCGAGTACAAGCCGGGCGCCGTCTACGGCGTCGACGGCCCGCTGACCCTCAAGGCGGCCCCGCACGCCTTCGCCGACGGCCTCACCTACGCCGTGTACGCCGCCGGCACCCAGCCGAAGGCCGACAAGACCTCCAAGAAGCCGGCCGGCGGCAAGACGCTGGCCGTACGGGAACGCGCCGCCAAGGCCTCCGCGCAGTCCGCGGACCTCGACCCCTGGAACAACCTCCAGGAGTTCGACTTCCGGACGAAGAACAGCGCCGACCTCGTGGCCTGGCCCGTCGCCGTCGCCGGAGCGGCGGGCGAGACGGTCAGGGCCGAATTCGGCTTCCGCAACAACGGCCCCGCCTGGGTGGCGCACCTGCGCTCCGGTGAGAGCGTCGCCCGTACGGACATCGTGATCCCCGCCGGCGTGAAGGCCACCAAGGTCCCGGCCGGCTGCCAGGCGGCCAACGCCGACGGCACCGGCCGGGAGCAGACGCTGGGCGCGCCCCGCTACTTCTGCTCCACCGGGCACGTCGTGGGGGAGCGGGAGAAGTTCAGCTACCCGTTCGAGCTGAAGATCGAGCAGGTCGTGACGAACGCGGCCGGCTCCGTCTCGGTCGGCCAGTGGACGCCCGAGGGCACCAAGGGCCAGCCGTGGGACCCCAACCACGCCAACGACAAGGCGTCCGTCGTGATCAGCGCGAAGGACGGCGGCGCGACGCCGAGCCCGACCGCCACGGCCACCGCCTCTCCGACGGCCACGGCGACCACCTCGGCCTCGGCTTCGGCCTCCGCCTCGGCCACGCCCGCAGGCGCCGCGGGCACGAAGGCGAACGGCGGCCTCGCCGCCACCGGCAGCTCGGCCGGGGCCCTCGCGCTCGGCGGTGCGGTGCTCGTCGCCGCGGGCGGCGGTCTCGTCCTGGCCTTCCGCCGCAAGGCGGGCGCTCACGCCTGAGGCGTGTTGCGAAAGGGGCGGCGTCCCCGCAGGGCGGTGCGCGCGGTGTCTGGTGCGGTGCAGCGCAAGGCGGAGGGTCGTCCGCGTACCGGTCGTACGCGGGCGATCCCGCGCGGCTGCGCGGACACGGAACGGCCGGCCCGGGGCGTCCCCCGGGCCGGCCGTTCCTTACGGGGTGACCGGGCTGCTGTCCCCTGCCGTCCGGTCACGCGAAGGAGCGAGGTCCCACGACGCACGCACCACGAGGCGTACGTCTCATCGCTCCTGCGGAGCCACGCGTGGTGTAGCGGTTCCGCGGCTGGCTGCCGCGGACACCCTCACCAACGAAGCGCGCCCGGGCCGGTCACGCTCCGGACGAGTGACGAACAGCCGTCACACCCGGCCCCGGCACAGCTCCAGCAGGGTCATCGCGAGGGCGGTGCCGGGCCGGCCGAGGGCGTCGCTCCAATGGGACAGCACCTCCATCTCGCGGGACAGGTGCACCCGGCGGCCGCCGGAGGCGATCCGGGCGTCCTGGATGACCGTCGAGACGGCCATCCGCTCCTGGATCAGTCCGATGATCCGGTCGTCGATCGCGTCGATACGGGTCCGGGACTCGGCGATCAGCTGCTCGGGGGTGGTGGTGACGCTCATGGGGTTCTCCTGTGGGTCGTGCCGGCAGGAGCGGAAACGCGGAGCGCCCCGGTCCTGTCGGACCGGGGCGCTCTGGGAAGTCAGCGGCTCAAGCGAGCATCACGATGACCCATGGCGACCGGACCGGCCGGTGCCATAGGTAAAGAGGAAGCTCAGCTGCTTGCGCACGGAAGGGATTATTGCCTCCCGGCCCCCCGCACGCCAAGCACATTCGGATGGTGAGACGAAGGGGCCCCGGCGTCCCCCGTTAGAATCGACAAAACAGCCACCTCTTCCGCCGGAAGGCCGCCCCGTGCCAGAAGCACCCTCCGCCGCCCACGACAGCGCCCCGGACACGGTTCTCGTCGTCGACTTCGGCGCCCAGTACGCCCAGCTCATCGCCCGCCGCGTCCGCGAGGCCCGGGTCTACAGCGAGATCGTGCCGAGCTCGATGCCCGTCGACGAGATGCTGGCCAAGAGCCCCAAGGCGATCATCCTCTCCGGCGGCCCGTCCTCCGTCTACGAGGAGGGCGCCCCGCAGCTGGACCGCGCGATCTTCGAGGCCGGGGTCCCCGTCTTCGGCATGTGCTACGGCTTCCAGCTGATGGCGACCAGCCTCGGCGGCACGGTCGACAACACCGGCGCCCGCGAGTACGGCCGCACCCCGCTGGCCGTCTCCAAGGCCGGCTCCACCCTCTTCGAGGGCACCCCGGAGAACCAGTCCGTGTGGATGTCGCACGGCGACGCCTGCTCCGCCGCCCCCGAGGGCTTCACCGTCACCGCGTCGACGAACGTCGTACCCGTGGCGGCCTTCGAGAACGACGAGAAGAAGCTGTACGGCGTGCAGTACCACCCCGAGGTGATGCACTCCACGCACGGCCAGCAGATCCTGGAGCACTTCCTCTACCGCGGCGCCGGCCTCGCCCCCACCTGGACCACCGGCAACATCGTCGAGGAACAGATCGCGGCCATCAAGGCGCAGGTCGGCGACAAGCGCGCCATCTGCGGCCTGTCCGGCGGCGTGGACTCCGCGGTCGCCGCGGCCCTCGTGCAGAAGGCCATCGGCTCCCAGCTGACCTGCGTCTACGTCGACCACGGCCTGATGCGCAAGGGTGAGACCGAGCAGGTCGAGAAGGACTTCGTCGCCGCCACCGGCGTGCAGCTGAAGGTCGTCGACGCGCAGGAGCGCTTCCTGACCGCCCTCGCCGGCGTCTCCGACCCCGAGACCAAGCGGAAGATCATCGGCCGCGAGTTCATCCGCGTCTTCGAGCAGGCCCAGCTGGAGATCCTCCAGGAGGACGGCCCCGCGGTCGCCTTCCTCGTGCAGGGCACCCTGTACCCGGACGTCGTCGAGTCCGGCGGCGGCACCGGCACCGCGAACATCAAGTCGCACCACAACGTCGGCGGCCTCCCCGACGACATCGAGTTCGAGCTCGTCGAGCCGCTGCGCCAGCTGTTCAAGGACGAGGTCCGCATGGTCGGCCAGGAGCTCGGCCTGCCCGACGAGATCGTCCAGCGCCAGCCCTTCCCCGGCCCCGGCCTCGGCATCCGCATCGTCGGCGAGGTCACCAAGGAGCGCCTGGACCTGCTGCGCGAGGCCGACGCCATCGCCCGCCACGAGCTGACCGCGGCCGGCCTGGACCGCGAGATCTGGCAGTGCCCGGTCGTCCTGCTCGCGGACGTCCGCAGCGTCGGCGTCCAGGGCGACGGCCGCACCTACGGCCACCCGATCGTGCTGCGCCCCGTCTCCTCCGAGGACGCCATGACCGCGGACTGGACCCGCATGCCCTACGAGGTGCTGGCCCGGATCTCCACCCGCATCACCAACGAGGTGCCGGAGGTGAACCGGGTGGTCCTCGACTGCACGAGCAAGCCCCCGGGCACCATCGAGTGGGAGTAGCCCCCACCCGCCGCGCGTGACGAGCCGCCGCTCCCTTTGGAGCGGCGGCTCCGCCGTTTCTCTGGCCACTTGGCAGGGGCGCGGGTACCTTGCGCCGACGACGCCGGAGACGGACCGACGGAGGGCGGGCGATGTCCGAGGAGACGGGGACGCCGGGCACACGGCCCGGCCCGGTGCCGGTGGACCGGCTGGCGTTCGAGATGCCGCCCGCGCACACGGACCCGGCCCAGGAGCGGGCGTACCGCAAGGAGCGGCTGGCGGGCGCGCTGCGGCTGTTCGCCCGCCTCGGGTACGAGGACGGCGTCGCCGGGCACGCCACCGCCCGGGACCCCGAGTACGACGACTGCTACTGGGTGAACCCCTTCGGCCGCGCGTTCGCCGCCCTCCGGCCCGAGGACCTGCTGCTCGTCGACGGGGACGGGCGGGTGGTCCAGGGGGAGCGGCGCGTCAACCAGCTGGCCTTCGCCGTGCACGCCGCCGTGCACCGGGCCCGCCCCGACGCGGTCGCCGTCATCCGCGCGCAGGCCCCGTACGGCAGGGCGCTGGCCGCCCTCGGCGAACTGATCGCCCCGATCACCCACGAGGCCTGCGCCTTCTACGAGGACCACGCGCTGCTCGACGAGTACGCCGGCGCGGAGGACGGCGCGCGCATCGCCCGCGCGCTCGGCCCGTACAAGGCGCTCGTCCTGCGCAACCACGGGCTGCTGACGGTCGGCGGATCGGTGGACGCGGCCGCGTGGTGGTTCGTCTCCGCGGAACGGGCCGCGCAGGTGCAGCTGATCGCGCGGGCCGCCGGGAAACCGGTCCTCATCGACCACCGCAGCGCCGTGGCCACCCGCGAGCGGTTCGGCGGGGACCTCGCCGGCTGGGTGAGCTACCAGCCGCTGTGGCAGACCGTCGCGGACCTGGCGTCAACATCATGAACCGTTAATCACCTGCTCTGACATCGTGCGCAATCCGGAGCACTGCCCCAGTGGTGCACAATTCGCTGGCATTGCCCCGTAGTTCAGAGAGGCGGCACGTACGTGGCTGTCCAAGAGATGTCCCGCGGCACCCATACCACTGCCTGCGCCTGCGAAGAGTGCGCACGGGAAGGGCACCGCCGAGCGGTCGCCGCGTTCCTGGAGAAGCGCGACGAGTTCGCCGCCGGGCAGGGCGTGCCGGCCGCCGTCGCCCACTCCCTCGGCGCCTCCCGCCAGTGGGTCTCCGACGAACTGGCCCTGTCCGCCCGTACCGTCGCCGAACGGGGCCGGGAGGCCGGGAACTCCTGGCTGTACGTCTTCTCCCGGCGGGCCGTCCTCGCCGTGTGGATCGCCGCCGGCGTCCTGCTCCTGGTCCAGGTCGCCGCCGCGCTCGGCACCGGCTGGTCCACGGCGCGCACCGCCGGACTGCTCGCGGCGCTGCTGCTCGCCGGACTGCTGACGCTCGCCGCCCGCGCCCAGTCGGTGCGCGGCGGGCTGCTCGCCCCGCTCGTCGGCGAGGACAACCGGCTGTCCACCTCCAAGGCGGTGCCCACCGCCTGGGTGGTGCTGACGGCCTTCGCCACGCTGCTCCTGGCGCTGCGGCTCGCCGCCTCGGCCCCCGGTCCGGAGCGGCAGGCGCTGTACGCGGGCCTCGCCCTGGACCGGGCGCTGCCGCTGCTGTCGGTGGTCGTGCTGACCTCCGCGGTCGCGGTGCTGGTGCGCCGGGTGGTCTCCGTACGGATCATGGGCCAGCGGCTGCAGAAGCTGCCCGCCGACCGGCCGCGCGGAGCGGACCTGCTGACGGACGACGCCGGCCGCGGCAGCTTCCCCGACGCGCAGTACGTGCTCGTCTCCACGGTCGTACTGGCCTACGGGGCGGCCTCACTCACCCGCTTCCCGGACCGGCTGCCGCAGCTGCCCTGGGCGCTGGCCCTGCTGATGGCCCTGTCGGCCGCGGTCTACCTGGCGGCGAAGTACGCGGAGGGCAGCCGCCCGCTGGTGCTGTCGGTGGTGCGCAGACGCGAGCCCGGGGACCTGGACGCCGCCGTCCGCCCCGGGGACGACATCGAGATCCGGGGCGTGGGCTTCGTGCCGCCCGGTGCGCAGACCCCGGAGATGCTCGCCCGACTGGTGGTGCGGATCGGGGCGGTGCACGTGCACGTGCCGCTGATCCCGGTGCCCGGCGGCTTCACCAACCCCTCCGACGCGGTGCTGACCGTACCGGTCCCCGCGGAAGTGGAACCGGGGCGCACCGAGATCCAGGTGGTCACGGCTGCCGGAGTGGAATCCAACCGCTGCACCATCGACGTGGCCGAATGATCGGGGTAGACATGTCGCGTGACCAGAACCGAAGCACCTCCCCGGACCGACGTACCGCGCGGGCTGCGTGACCAGGCTGCCCGGTACCACCTGCTGCCCCTGCGCCTCTTCCTCGGCGTGACCTTCGTCTACGCGGGCCTGGACAAGCTGTTCGACCCCGCGTTCCTGTCGGCCTCCGGCGACGGCTCCATCGGCGACCTGATGCGAGGGGTGCGCGACACCTCGGCGATCCCCGCCCTCGTGGACCTGTCCCTGCGAGCGCCCGTCGGCTTCGCCGTGTTCCTCGCCGTCTCCGAGATCCTGGTGGGCCTGGGCACCCTGGCCGGCCTGCTGTCCCGGACCGCGGCCGCCGGCGGGGCGCTGATCTCGCTGAGCCTGTGGCTCACGGTGTCGTGGGCGGTGTCCCCGTACTACTACGGCAACGACCTGATCTACCTGGTGGCCTGGACCCCCCTGATCCTCGCCGGAGCGCCCTACCTGTCGCTGGACTCGGAGATCCGGTCGCGCCGGTCCCGGCGGACCGCGTAGGTGACCAGGCCCACCAGTGCGGCCAGCGTCAGACCGCCCGCGGTCAGCGGGATCACCGCGTACCACGGCAGATCGGCCTCGCCGGTGGTCTCGACCAGGTAGAGCGCGCCCGCCAGCAGCAGGACCAGCCCCGCGATCAGCCGTCCCGGCTGGAACTCATGACGCCGCACGGGCCACCTCCACCTGTCCGATTCCCGCACTCAGGTCCAGCTCGATCGTCCCGCCGGCATCGGTGCCGGCGGGCGGCGCGAGGGTCGCCGTCCGGCTCTGCCGCCCGGGGCTGACCCGCTCGATGCGGCCCTCGTAGTCGTCCGGGAACTGGATGTCGCCGAGGCGCCGGACGGTGACGTCCGCCCGGACGGTGGCCTCCCGCGGAAGCACCACCTGGAGCCGGCCCACGTCGATGGAAGCCCTGACGGCCACGGTGGTGCCCTTCGGCACGTCCAGGCGGCTCAGATCCAGAACGGCCAGTCCCGTGCCCGCCTCGTACTCGGGCCGTACGTCGGACACCGCGACCGGCCGCCACTCGAACGTCCCCCAGTCGGTGCCGATGTCCCGCGGCAGCGCCGCGGCCCCGGCCAGCAGGGCGGAGGTGAGAAGGGCCAGCACGACCGTGCCGAAGCCGGTGCGCCCCAGCAGGGAGCTGACCGCGAGCCCGAGGCCGAAGACGATCAGAGCGGCGGCGAGCCCGGTCTGCAGGGCCTCGCCCAGCGGGCTGCCCTCCCAGTTCGCCGCGGTACCGGCGGCCCCGGCCAGCATCGCCAGCACGAAGACCCGGCCGCCGATGCCGCCGCGCCCGCGGACCGGGGCGGCGGGCCGCCGTACGGCCGCGTCCGCGGCGCCCCGCTCGTCGGGCTGCGCCGGGTCGGCGGCCTCGGCGGCGTCGGCGGGCCCCCACAGGTACCCGGTCGCGCCGACCGGACCGGTGGTGCCGTCCTTGACCAGCGGGTCCCGCCACCAGGAAGGGGCGCCGGGGGCCGGGGGAGCCTTCGTCTCCGGCGGGGCCGCCGGCGCGTGCGCGGCGCGGGGCGCGGCCCCTCCCGGCGCCGGTGCCTCCGTCTCGGGCGGGGCGGCCTGGCGCCGCCGCTGCGACCAGTACGAGGCTCCGCCGAGCGCCAGGACCACCAGCACCGAGAAGACCGCGAGGCCGCCGTTGTCCAGCATCGACAGGAACAGCGCACAGCCCACCAGGGCGGCGAACACCGCCGCGAGGGTGGCCCCTTCGACCCGGCCCGTCAGCAGCTTCTTCGCCTCGCTGTCCTCCTCGCCCTCCTGCGGGAGCAGCAGCCACGCGAAGCCGTAGAAGATCAGGCCGACGCCGCCGGTGACCGCGAGGACGCCCAGGACGATCCGGAAGACCACCGGGTCCAGGTCGAAGTACCGGCCCAGCCCCCCGCACACGCCCGCGAGGACCTTGTCGCGCTTGCTGCGGCGCAGGGGCGGCCGGGGTTCGGCGGCCCGGGCCGCCCCGGGTGTCCCCGGCGGGGCGTCGTGTACTTCGGTCATGCGTCCATGGTGACGGGCCGCGCGGTCGCCCGGAATCCGGCCCTACCCTGGCGCAACCCTGATATCCCCCGGGCAGAAGTGGGGGGATGCCCTGATGCCGGGCCCCAGCCGGCCGTGTGACCCTTGGTGACATGCCCGTAGCCGCCGCCTCCCGCCCCCCGCACGCCCCGGACGCCGACGACCTGCCGCAGCGCAAGCTCTACCGCAGCGCCGACGGCCGGATGCTGGGCGGTGTCGCGCGGGGACTGGCCGGGCACCTCGGGCTGCCCGTGGGATGGGTCCGGCTCGCGTTCCTCCTCCTCTTCATGTGGGGCGACGGGCTCGGCGTGCTGCTCTACGCCGCGTTCTGGGTGTTCGTGCCGCTCGGCGTCGGCGGCCGCGCCGGGCACCGCTCCTTCTTCGAGGTCCTCCCCGACGGCACCCGCAGGCTGCGCAAGCCCGACAGCGGACAGATCACGGCACTGATCGCCCTGTTCATCGGCGCGGGCATCTTCATCTCCAAGGTGCAGGTGGGCGGCGAGTCCGGGCGCCACGTGTGGCCGACACTGCTGGTCGGGGCCGGCGTGGTCCTCGTCTGGCGGCAGGCCGACAACGCCCGGCGCGCCCACTGGACCACCGCCGCCGGCCGGCACGGCCGGCTCTTCCAGGCCGCCCGCGCGCTCGCCGGCGTCGCCCTGGTCGGTGTGGGCCTCACGGTCTTCATCGTCGTACGGGGCTCCGCCGCGCAGCTCGGCAACGTCCTCACCGCCACCCTCGCCGTCCTCGTCGGCGTGGCCCTGCTCGCCGGACCCTGGCTGATCCGGATGACCCAGGACCTCTCCGAGGAACGGCTGATGCGCATCCGCGCCCAGGAACGCGCCGAGGTCGCCGCCCACGTGCACGACTCGGTGCTGCACACCCTCACCCTGATCCAGCGCAACGCCGAGGACGTGGGCGAGGTGCGCCGCCTCGCCCGGGCCCAGGAGCGCGAGCTGCGCAACTGGCTCTACAAGCCCGAGGGCACCGGCAAGGACGAGGCCGACGAGCCCGCCACGCTGGCGGAGGCCGTGAAGAAGACCGCCGCCGAGGTGGAGGACCACCACGGCGTGCCCATCGAGGTCGTCGTCGTCGGCGACTGCCCGCTCGACGAGAAGCTGGGCGCACAGCTCCAGGCCGCGCGCGAGGCGATGGTCAACGCGGCCAAGTACGGTGGCGAGGGCGGGCCGGTGCAGGTGTACGCCGAGGTGGAGGGGCAGACGGTGTTCGTGTCCGTACGCGACCGCGGTCCCGGCTTCGACATCGACGCGGTACCCGAGGACCGCATGGGCGTACGAGAATCGATCATCGGCCGGATGCAGCGCAACGGCGGGACCGCACGACTGCGGTCCGCGCCCGACGGCGGCACGGAAGTCGAGCTGGAGATGGAGAGGGCGGCGAACGCGGCATGACCGAGGACGGCAAGAACGCAGGCACGGGGGAGACCAGGCGCGTCCGGGTGGTGCTCGTCGACGACCACAGGATGTTCCGCACCGGGGTGCAGGCCGAGATCGGCGAGACCGCACGGACCGGCGTCGAGGTCGTCGGCGAGGCCGCCGACGTCGACCAGGCCGTCACCGTCATCACCGCCACCCGGCCCGAGGTGGTCCTCCTGGACGTGCACCTGCCCGGCGGCGGCGGCGTCGAGGTGCTGCGCCGCTGCGCCCCGCTGATGGCGGCCGCGGAGAATCCGGTGCGGTTCCTCGCCCTGTCGGTGTCGGACGCCGCCGAGGACGTCATCGGCGTGATCCGGGGCGGCGCGCGCGGGTACGTCACCAAGACCATCACCGGCACCGACCTGGTGGACTCCGTCTTCCGTGTGCAGGACGGCGACGCGGTGTTCTCGCCGCGCCTGGCCGGCTTCGTCCTCGACGCGTTCGCCTCGACGGACGCCCCGCCGGTGGACGAGGACCTGGACCGGCTCACGCAGCGCGAGCGGGAGGTGCTGCGGCTGATCGCCCGCGGATACGCGTACAAGGAGATCGCCAAGCAGCTCTTCATCTCCGTCAAGACGGTGGAGTCGCACGTCTCGGCGGTGCTGCGCAAGCTCCAGCTCTCCAACCGGCACGAGCTGACCCGCTGGGCGACGGCCCGACGCCTGGTGTGACGCATGAGGCGCGCGTGATGTCGGACACCTGACGGGTGACGGCTGCCGCGCGCCGTGCGCCGTTGACCTGCGGTGTGACCGAAACCGCAGGTCGACCCGGCAACCGGGGCCCGGCCGGCCGCCCTCTACGGTGGCGTGATGAGCCTGACCGGGACCCCCTTCTTCGCCACGGTGATCGCACTGACCGCGCTCGCCGTCATCCTGCCCCTGGCCGTGTGGAGCAAGGTGCGCGGCCCCGCCGTCGTACGGGTCGCCCTGCGCTTCCTGATGGTGGTGTTCGCACAGGTCACCGCGATCGCCGTGGTGTTCGTCGCGGTCAACAGGGCCGAGCACTTCTACAACTCGTGGGACGACCTGCTCGGCACCGGCACGTACGTCACCGCGGCCCCCGACCTCGGCCCTGACGGCCTCGGCGGCAAGAAGGTCGAAGAGGCTCCGAAGGTCAAGCAGGTCTTCCAGCCGGTCGAGGGGCTGGGCGGCCGGGTCAGGAAGACCGAGCTCGACGGCAAGATCTCCGGGGTCAAGGGCGACGTCCTGGTGTGGCTGCCCCCGCAGTACGACGACCCGGCCTTCAAAGACAGGAAGTTTCCGGTCGTGGAGCTGATCCCGGGCATTCCCGGGACGGGCAAGTCCTGGTTCCAGGGGCTCAAGGCACACGAGGTGCTGGAGCCGCTGATGAAGAGCGGCAAGGTGCAGCCGTTCATCCTCGTCTCGCCGCGCGCCATGCTCCTGGGCAACGGCGACACCGGCTGCGCCAACCTCCCCGGCAAGGTCAACGCGGACAGCTGGTTCAGCGTCGACGTCCGCAAGATGGTCGTCGACAACTTCCGGGCCTCGGACGAGGCCCGTACCTGGGGCGTGGCCGGGTACTCCGCCGGCGCCTACTGCGCCGCCAAGCTGGCCATCTCCCACCCCGACCGCTACAGCGCGGCCGTCTCCCTGTCCGGCTACAACGACCCCGGCCAGGAGCCCACCTCACTCGTCGCGCAGGATCCGCAGACGCGCACCGCCCACAACCTGAAGAACATCCTCAAGGCGCAGCCGGCCCCGCCGGCCGTCTCGCTGTGGCTCTCGGGCGCGGAGCACGACGGCTACCTGTCCGGCATGGACCTCAAGGGTCTCGCGCAGAACCCGACCGTCGTCCACGCCGAGAAGGTCGTCGGCGGCCACAACCTCGAATCGTGGTCCAAGCAGCTGCCGCAGACCTTCGGCTGGCTGAGCGGCGTGGTCAAGGCCCCGTAGGGGGCCGCCGGGTCTGCCGCCCGGCGTACGCGTGTCCGCCGGTCGGGCTCACGCCGGGCGGGAGGCGCCGGCCCAGGGCATCGAGTCGATCGGCGCCAGCCGGACCGTCGATCCCGGGCGGGGGGCGTGGATCATCTGGCCGTTGCCGACGTAGAGGCCGACGTGGGTGACCCCGGAGTAGAAGAACACCAGGTCGCCGGGGGCCAGCTGGTCGCGGGAGACGCGTCGGCCCGCGTTGATCTGCGTGTAGGTGGTACGGGGCAGGGACACCCCGGCCGAGCGCCACGCCGCCTGGGTGAGCCCCGAGCAGTCGAAGGAGCCGGGACCGGTCGCCCCCCACACGTAGGGCTTGCCGATCGCGCCGTACGCGAAGGCCACGGCGCGGGCCGCGCGGGAGCCGTCGGCGGGCGGCGGGGGCGCGGGGGCGGCCTGGCCGGCGGTGGCCGCGGACGCGGCGCCGGGCGCCTGGGCCTCGTAGGCGGCCCGCTCCTCGGCGGTGAGCTTTGCCAGCAGCTGCTTGGCGGCGGCCAGCTTCTTCTCGGCCTCGGCCTTGTGGGAGGCGAGCTCGTCCCGCCGGGTGCGCAGGTCGGCGAGCCGCCCCGACGCCTGCTCGCGCAGCTTGGCGACCTCGTCGAGCTTGCGCCGCACGGTGGTGATCCCGGCGGCGTTGCGCTCCCCGGCGCGGGAGATGAAGGAGGCCTGGGAGAGGTACTCCTGCGGGTCCTGCGCCAGCGCGAGCTGTACGGCGGGGCCAAGGGAGCCGCTGCGGTACTGGGAGGCGGCGAGCGTTCCCAGCGCGCTGCGGGCGGTGTTGAGCTGGTCGGCCTTGCGGGCGGCCTCGTCGCGCAGGCCGGTCAGGGCACGTTCGGCCTCGTCGGCCTTCTCCTTCGCCCCGTTGTACCGCTCGGTCGCCGCCTCGGCCTCCTCGTAGAGCCGGTCCACCTCGGTTTTGATCTGGGCGGGGGTGGGCCGGGGGTCGGCCTGGGAGGTGCCTTCGAAGGCGGTGGCGGTGGCAGCGCCCGCGAGGGCGATGGTGGCGGCGGTCCGTACCGAGCCGCCGGAGAGCGGGCGCTGCCTGGGCTTTCGATGACTGGCCACGAGGGCCTCACGTCCTTCCTCTGCCGGTGCTGCTAGGAGGAGGACGCTAGACCCGGAGGTAACGGGCGGATGACGGGATGATCGCAAGTGGCCTGATGCGACCGGAGGTGGCCGCGCCGGACCGGAGTGGATCGTTCCGGGGTGGGTCAGTGCCAGAGAAGGGCGACGAAGATGTTGATCACGGTCAGGCCGCCGACGGCGCCGAACGCCGCCTTGTCGACGCGCTCCTCGTCGCGCTTGACGTAGACCAGGGCGAGGATCACGAAGAGGAGGGCGAGCTTCACGCCGATCTTGACGTGGTTGACGGGGCTGCCGTCCATCTCGTTGAAGCCGACGAGGAGCACGCCGGTGACGAGCATGGTGAGCGCGCCGTGCAGCATGGCGGGCGTGAAGCGGGCGGTGCCGGCGCTCATCGCCTTCATCTGGGTCAGGAAGCCGCCGAGCAGGGCCGCGATCCCGATGATGTGCAGGCCGACGAAGACACTGATGAGTACGTCCATGGCAGCGAGCGTACGGGGGCGTACGGGCGGCCCCGGAGGCGGGTCGGCGTCCGTACGAGATCTGCGTACAGTGGGGGCATGCATGCCGCCGCCGACGACCTGTCCCACCCCGCCGCCGACCGCATCGAACTCGTCGACGTCCTGGCGGCGCTCGGACACCCCGTGCGGCTGGAGATCGTCCGCAAGCTCGCCTCCGGCGCGGAGGCCTGCTGCGGCGACGTCGTGCCCGACCTGCCCCGGTCGAGTGTCACGCACCACCTCAGGACGCTGCGCGAGAGCGGGGTCATCCGCCGGCGCCCCCAGGGCCGCAGGCTCTACCTCGCGCTGCGCCGCGACGACCTGGAGCTCCGTTTCCCCGGTCTGCTGGAACTCGTGCTGGCCTGTCGGTCCCGCCCCCTAGACTCGGAATGCGATGAGCAGCCTCTTTGACGACAGCTTCCTGGCGGACCTCACCCCCTCCGACGAGGTCCCGCCGCCGCCCGAGGAGTACCCCGCCCCGGAGGCGGGTGCCGACGACCTCTTCGGGGGGCACTTCGACGTGCCCATGACCGGGGACGCGTACTACCGGGACGGCTCTCCCAAGCCCGTCATCGACCCGGCGGCACTCCTCGACGGCCTGAACGAGCAGCAGGCCGCCGCCGTCGTGCACGCGGGCTCCCCGCTGCTCATCGTGGCCGGCGCCGGCTCCGGCAAGACCCGCGTGCTGACGCACCGCATCGGCCACCTGCTGGCCGCCCGCGGCGTCCACCCCGGCCAGATCCTGGCGATCACCTTCACCAACAAGGCCGCCGGCGAGATGAAGGAGCGCGTCGAGGGCCTGGTCGGCCCGCGCGCGGGCGCCATGTGGGTCTCCACCTTCCACAGCGCGTGCGTGCGCATACTGCGCCGCGAGTCCAAGCGGCTCGGCTTCACCTCGTCGTTCTCGATCTACGACGCGGCCGACTCCAAGCGCCTGATGGCCCTCGTCTGCCGCGACCTGGACCTGGACCCGAAGAAGTTCCCGCCGAAGTCCTTCAACGCCAAGATCTCCAACCTCAAGAACGAGCTCATCGACGAAGAGGCCTTCGCCGACCAGGCCGCCGACGGCTTCGAGAAGACCCTGGCGCAGGCGTACGCGATGTACCAGGCGCGGCTGCGCGAGGCCAACGCCCTCGACTTCGACGACATCATCATGACCACGGTCCACCTCCTCCAGGCCTTCCCGGACGTCGCCGAGCACTACCGGCGCCGCTTCCGGCACGTCCTGGTCGACGAGTACCAGGACACCAACCACGCGCAGTACACGCTGGTGCGCGAGCTGGTCGGCACCGGCTACCCGGACCTGCCGCCTGCCGAACTGTGCGTGGTGGGCGACGCCGACCAGTCCATCTACGCCTTCCGCGGGGCGACGATCCGCAACATCCTCCAGTTCGAGGAGGACTACAAGGACGCGACGACGATCCTGCTGGAGCAGAACTACCGCTCCACGCAGACGATCCTCTCCGCCGCCAACGCCGTCATCGAGCGCAACGAGAACCGGCGCGCCAAGAACCTGTGGACCGAGGCCGGCTCCGGCGCGGTCATCACCGGCTACGTCGCGGACACCGAGCACGACGAGGCCCAGTTCGTCGCCGACGAGATCGACCGACTCACCGACGCCGGAGACGCCAAGGCCGGCGACGTCGCGATCTTCTACCGGACCAACGCCCAGTCGCGCGTGTTCGAGGAGATCTTCATCCGGGTCGGCCTGCCCTACAAGGTCGTCGGCGGCGTCCGCTTCTACGAGCGCAAGGAGGTCCGCGACGTCCTCGCGTACCTGCGCGTCCTCGCGAACCCGGAGGACAACGTCCCGCTGCGGCGCATCCTGAACGTGCCCAAGCGCGGCATCGGCGAGCGCGCCGAGGCGATGATCGACGCGCTCGCGCTGCGCGAGAAGATCACCTTCCCGCAGGCGCTGCGGCGCGTCGACGAGGCCTTCGGCATGGCGGCCCGCTCCACCAACGCGGTGAAGCGGTTCAACACGCTGATGGAGGAGCTGCGCACGATCGTCGACTCGGGCGCCGGCCCGGCCGTGGTGCTGGAGGCGGTCCTGGAGCGCACCGGCTACCTCGCCGAACTCCAGGCGTCGACCGACCCGCAGGACGAGACGCGGATCGAGAACCTCCAGGAGCTGGCCGCGGTGGCGCTGGAGTTCGAGCAGGGGCGCGAGGCCGCGGCCGCCGAGGCACCGGAGGGCGCGGCGCCGGTCGGCCCCGGGACGCTCGCCGAGTTCCTGGAGCAGGTCGCCCTCGTCGCCGACTCCGACCAGATCCCCGACGAGGACGAGGACGGCTCAGGGGTCATCACCCTCATGACCCTGCACACCGCCAAGGGCCTCGAATTCCCGGTGGTGTTCCTGACCGGCATGGAGGACGGCGTCTTCCCGCACATGCGCGCGCTGGGCCAGACCAAGGAACTGGAGGAGGAGCGCCGCCTCGCCTACGTCGGCATCACGCGGGCGCGAGAGCGGCTGTACCTGACCCGCTCCGGCATGCGCAGCGCGTGGGGCACGCCCTCCTACAACCCGCCGTCGCGGTTCCTGGAGGAGATCCCGGACCAGTACCTGCAGTGGAAGCGCACAGGAGCAGCGCAGAAGCCGGCCGGTCCGATGCGCAGTTCTGGCTACGGCTCGGGCGCCGGTGGCGGACGGACGTCGTTCGGCACCTCGCCCGAGGCCTTCCTGTCCTCGGCGCGTACGAAGTCGGGCCCGTCCGGCTTCGCGACGCGCCGGGCCTCCGACAAGCCGGTCATCGCCCTGACGGTCGGGGACCGGGTGACGCACGACCAGTTCGGGCTCGGCACCGTCATGGAGGTCAAGGGAGCGGGCGCCGACGCGCAGGCCACCATCGACTTCGGTGACGACAAGCCCAAGCGGCTGCTGCTGCGCTACGCGCCGGTGCAGAAGCTCTGACGGCCGGGCCGTGCGCGAATGCCCGGCAGCGCGAACGCTGCCGGGCACGCGTGGGGCCGGTGGGGCTGGCCGGGCGGTGGGCGCCGAGGTGGCGGTGGCTACCTCGGGTCGAGGCCGTGGCTGCGGAGCCAGGCCAGGGGGTCGATCGCGGAGCCGCCGCCGGGACGGACCTCGAAGTGGAGGTGCGGACCGGTGGAGTTGCCGGAGTTGCCCGAGTAGGCGATGACGTCGCCCGCCTTGACCTTGCCGCCGCGGATCTTGGTGGAGCTGAGGTGGCAGTACCAGGTCTCGGTGCCGTCGGGCGCGGTTACGATGGCCATGTTGCCGTAAGCGCTGTTGTACTGGGTGCGCACGGTGCCGTCGGTGGCCGCCATGACCGGCGTCCCGTAGGACACCGGGAAGTCGATGCCGGTGTGCACCGACATCCACATGCCGCCGGCCTGGCCGAAGCTGGCGCTGAGGCCGTGCTGGTTCACCGGGACGGCGAACTTGGGGCGGGCGGCCTCCTTGGCCGCGGCCTCCTCGGCCTTCTTCTTCTTTTCCTCTTCCTGGCGCTCGCGCAGGTCGATGCGCTCCTGCGTGCGGCTCGCGCGGTCCGCGAAGTCGCCCGCGTCGGCGCTGAGCGCGACCAGTTGGGTGTCGAGCTTGGTGTTCGCGGCGACCGGCTTCACCGAGGCCGGGTCGGGCGCGGCCACCGTGGTGGTGTCCTCGCCGGACTTGTCCGTGCCGGTCAGGCCGCCGACGGAGGCGGCCGCGACGCCCGCGACACCCATCACGCAGGCGGAGGGAACGGCGACGGTCAGCAGGGCGGAACGCTTCGCCGGGGTGCGCCGGCGGCTGCCCGCCGACTTGGCGCCGGCCGTCTTCGTACCGGCCGACTTGGCGTTGCCCTTGGCGCCGCCCTTGGCTGCGTTGCGGCGCGCGGCGCGCGGCGCGGAGGTCACCGGCATGGCCTGGGTAGGCATGTCGTGGACGCCGTGCAGCTCGTGGACCTCGGGCAGCTCGTACGCCTCGTGGCCTTCGGAGCCCTCGGACGACACCTCGGCGGTCTCGTCGGCGAGCACCTCGAAGACGGCGGTCTCGCTGTAGTGGTGGTCGGCGGCCCCGGTCCCCGGGGCTTCCTGGACCTCGTGGACCTCGTGGACCTCGTGGGCATAGCCGGCGGTGCCGAGGGTGGTCGTGCCGTACGCGTAGTCCTGCTGCGCGGGCTGGTAGTCGTACGCGTAGTCGGCCTCGGGCTGCGCCGAGGCCTGCGGGACGGTGTTCCAGGCGGTCGCGTCGTAGGCGCCGGTCTCGGTGCCGGTCGTGCCGAAGCCCGGCATCGCCCAGTGGCCGGTCTGCTCGGCGGAGGTGTCGTAGCCGAAGGAGGCCGACGGGTAGGCGGTGTAGCCGGAGTGGTCCGTGCCTGCCCCCGCCGCGTTCCAGGCGCTCGCGTCCCAGCTCCCGGTGGTGTCCTCGGGGGCTGACTGCGAGGGGATCGTGGACAGGTAGGGGTCCTGCGAGGTCCACGCCGTGGTGTCGTACGCGCCGGTCTCATAGGAGCCGTAGGCGGCGTAGTTGACCCCCTGGCCCTGCGTTTCATAGGAAACGTAGGTCGAGTCACCAGCGAAAGCGGTGGTGGAAAGGCCGTCATACCCGGCATCCGGGTACTGGCCCGACGAGGGGCGGTCGTTCACCAACTTCTCTTTCGCCTCGGCAGTGGGGGCCTGGGTGGCCGGGAACTCGAAGTTCACCGGAGGAGAGCAGTGGCGTGACTGTACCCGTCGGTTACTCGCAACGACAATCTTCGCCGGGTCCTCAGTTCAGCGGAACCGGGCATTCGGCCGCCTTTCGGTCGCCGGAAGACGCAGCCTTGGCCTTGAGTTCGAAATGTGTTCGAGTGGCGGCCGCTGGGCTGTCAGGCGACGGAGGCCGCGTCCGGGCCGGTCACGGCCGTGGGCGCGGGGCCGTCGAGGGCGCGGGCGACTGCCGCGATGACCGCGGGGTGTGCCGGAAGAGCCAGATGGCCGATGCCCATGACCTGCACGTTTTCCACACACAGGTCGGGGTGTTCGATACGCGCGCTGCCGACCGGCGCCATCAGCGTGTCGAACTCGCTCCAGAAGGCCACGCAACGGGTGGCGCAGCCGGGCGACGGCGCCGCCAGCTCGGCGAGCACCTCGGAGTCGGGGCGCATCTGCCGCACGAGGGGGTGCGCGTCCATGAAGGGGGCCACCCGCGTCCCGGCGTGCGGAGTGCCGAGCGTGACGAGGGTGCGGACGCGGCTGTCGCCGCCGAGGCGCTGGACGTAGTACCGGCCGACCAGGCCGCCCAGGCTGTGCCCCACCAGGTCCACCTGCTCGTGTCCGGTGCGTTCGCACAGCTGCTCGACCCGCCGGGCGAGGTGGCGGGCGATCACGCGCAGGTCGAGCGCGAGGGGCGAGTAGTTGTACGCCTCCACGTGCCGCAGGCCGCCGGCCGCGAGGGCGCGGCGCAGCAGGACGAAGACCGAGCGGTTGTCGGTGAAGCCGTGGAGGAGGAGAACGGGCGGGCGTGTCGTGGCCGCGGCGGGGGCCGTCCTCTCCTGGCACACCCCGGTGGGGTACAGCAGGAGGTGCCCGCCGAGCACGACGACCTCCAGCGCGCCGGCCCGCAGGGCGGCGCCGGACAAGGGCACGGGAACCGGTAAGGACAGACCCATCGACGGCCTCCTGTGATCCTCCGGGGGCGGCGGCCGCCGCGCCACCGTGCCGTGCGGCTGTCGGCACGGTGGCGCAATGCCGTCCCACGTGTGATTTCCCCCTCGTGCCCGCCCGCGAAACGGCAGCGTGCGCGATGCTGTACTTAACGTTCGTTCACTCGGGAGGCAGTGCGATGGGTGTGACCGGTCCGATCCGTGTGGTGGTGGCCAAGCCGGGTCTCGACGGCCACGACCGCGGGGCCAAGGTGATCGCGCGGGCGCTGCGGGACGCGGGTATGGAAGTCATCTACACCGGCCTCCACCAGACCCCCGAGCAGATCGTGGACACCGCGATCCAGGAGGATGCCGACGCGATCGGCCTCTCGATCCTCTCGGGCGCCCACAACACGCTCTTCGTGCGGGTGCTGGAGCTCCTCAAGGAGCGCGACGCGGAGGACATCAAGGTCTTCGGCGGCGGCATCATCCCGGAGGACGACATCGCCCCCCTCAAGGAGAAGGGCGTGGCCGAGATCTTCACCCCGGGCGCGACGACGACCTCCATCGTGGACTGGGTCAACGCGCACGTGCGGCAGTAGCCACCGCCGGCCGGAAGCGGGCCGTCCACCCGGTCGGCCCGGCGCTGCCGGACGGGAACGCGGCCTGCCCGGACCGCGCCGGGCCGGCGTCCGGGCCGGGCAGCCCGGCCGCGGACGCCGGCCGGGCGTCCCGCAGGGATCAGGCCGGGGCCAGTTCCGACAGCATCGCCGCGCGCAGCCGGAGGGTGGCCACCAGCCGCTGGAAGGCCTCCGCCCAGTACGCCGCCGCGCCCGGGGACGCGTCCGGCGGTTCCTCCGCGGCAGCGGTCAGGGCCTCCAGACGGCCGGCCTCGGCAGGGTCGAGGCAGCGCTCGGCCAGCCCCATCACCCCGCTGAAGCTCCACGGGTAGCTGCCCGCCTCGCGGGCGATGTCCAGCGCGTCCACCACCGCCCGGCCCAGCGCGCCGGCCCACGGCACCACGCACACCCCGAGCAGCTGGAACGCCTCGGAGAGCCCGTGGGCCCGTATGAACTCCGCGACCCATGCGGCCCGTTCCGCGTCGGACAGGGTCTCCAGCAGTTTCGCCCGCTCGGCGAGGGAGGCCGTGCCGGGGCCGGCGGCGGGAGGCGCCGACGCCGGGCCGAGCAGGGCCCGCGACCACTCCGGGTCGCGCTGGCGCACCGCCGCCCGGCACCACGCGGCGTGCAGTTCCTCCGTCCAGCCCTCCGCCGCGGCCACCGGCAGGGCGACGATCTCCGCCGGCCCGAGGCCGCCGAACCGCTCCCGCCAGCACGACAGCGGCGCCGCCTCGACGAGTTGGCCGAGCCACCAGGCACGCTCGCCGCGTCCGGCGGGCGGCCGCTTGACCACCCCGTCGCGGAGCATGCCCGCATCGCATTCGGCCGGCGGCGCCACCCCCTCCGGGCCCACGCAGGCCAGGGCGCGCTCGGCCATGCGTCCCGCAAGCGCCGACTTCGGGAGCGCGGACAGCAGTTCGGCTGCCGTCGCACGAACATTGCGGCTGCGGTCGCCCAGAGCCGCCTCAAGGAACGGCTCGTCCCCCAGGGAGAGTCCCGACCTCAGCGAATCGAGGAACATCAGCCGGTCCTCGGCCCGTTCGCTCGCCCAGGTCGTCGCCAGCAGCCGCGTCGCGGCCGCCGGCTCGTGGGCCCGTACGGCGCCGAGCAGCGCGACCCGCTCGGCGAACAGCCCCTCCTCCCACAGCCGTTCCACCGCGGCGCCGTCGGTCACGTCCGGCAGGTCCCCGCCGGCCGCCCCGCCGCGCAGCGCGAACCGCCAGTCGGGATTCATCCGCGCCAGCCACAGCCCCCGCGTCCCGGCCAGGGCCAGGGCGTGCGGGCGCAGGTCGGTGCGGGCCCGGGCGGCGTCCAGCAGCGCCGGTACGAGCGCGTCGGGCGCGCGGTAGCCGTGCCGTCCGGCCGCGGCCAGCCACTGCGGGAGCAGCTCCGTCAGATCGGGGGCGGATCCGCGCCGCCCGCCGCCGTTCACCGGACCGCTGCGGCCCGCCAGCAGCTGCGCGAGCCGCCGGCCGGCCGCCTCCGGAGGCGCCGGCCGGGCATCGCGGGGTGCCGGCTCCGGGCGGGGGCCCGCCACCGCCGGCCGCAAACCGGCCCGGCGGCGGACGGCGTGCACGGCCGCCGCGTCCAGCAGCGCCTCCGGCGAGCCGGCCGGGCCCCCGCCCCGGCGCCGGTCGGTGCCCAGCAGCGCGGCACCGACCAGTTCCTGCCACTCCCCGTACCCCTCGTCACCCTCGCCCATCGGTGCCCCTCCCTCGCTGCTCGTCATCGTCGGTGTGCGTCGCCCCGGTCCCGCCCCCTCCACGGGACCGGGGCTGTCTGTGCCGTGTGCGGCTTCGTTCAACTGGCGTGGTTGTCGTTCATGAAAGCCCCCCGGCTTCTCGTCGTTGCCTCTACGGCGCCCCCCGGCGCCGCACCTCTTCCGGCCGTCCTCGCGGAACGGCACAGGACCCCCCAGGCCCCCTGCGATGTCGTCGTCAGGTCAGGACAGGGCGACCGGCTCGGACGAGCCGGGCTGCCATGCCGTCAGCGGGGTGAACCCGCGGTGGCCGCACTCGCCGAAGACCGTCACCGGGCCCCCGCCCGACAACGCGGCCAGCTGCCACAGCCCTCCGCGGGAGCGGCTGCCCGCCCCGGTGAGGGGCACCGGCAGGGCGGAGGTGCCCTCCGCGTCCGCCACCTGCCAGCCGAGCTCTCCCGGTATCGGAACCACCGGACCGAGCACCACCGGCCAGGACTCCAGCCACGGGTCCTCCCGCAGCGCTGCCCCGTAGGCCTCCAGGGCCGCCCCCGTACTCACCCCGGCCGGGACCTCCCGGCACGGCACGGCCGCGGCCGACCTCTCCCCGAGGTCCGCCCGCAGCCCCGCCGAGCCGGGCCGGAAGCGCATCTCCGCCTCCAGCACCAGCCCCACCGGCAGCGCCAGCCCCGGCGGCCGCCCGGGCGGGCCGAAGTCCAGCACCAGCGCGGGCCGTCCCCCCGCCAGCCCGCGCAGCCATATCCGGCGGGTGGTGAGCCGGCCGTCCGGCGACACCGAGTCGTACTGCGCGAGCACCAGCCAGCGGTCCCGTACGGCCTCCCCCTCCCCGGAGGCCGGCAGTCCCACCCGGCTGCGCACGGTCGCCGCCAACTGGTCCGGAAGCCCCGTCACCCCCATCCAGGCCCGGTCCAGCAGGTGCAGCAGCGCCGCCTCCTCCAGCATCCTGGCGGGCCAGCCGGGGCCGCAACTGGGTATCGTCCCCAACTCCCGCACCCGTCCGGCCAGTCCGGGCGCCTGTGCGTCCACCATCCGGGCGGCGGTCTCCTCCCATGCCGCGTACCCCGTGTGCTCCTGGCCCGCGAGCCCGCCGCGCAGCAGGTCGGCCAGGCGCTGTTCCAGCTCGGTCACACCCGCCCCGACGCGGGCCGCCCGGCGTTCGGCCCGGCGCCGGGCCGCCTCCTGGTCCACCGGCCCGGTCGTCCCGGACGCGGTCCGCGCGGCCTTCGCCGCACGGTCCGCCAGCCACTGCGCGGCCCAGTCCGGTGCCTCCCCGGGCTCGCCGACCCCCTCGGCGGACCAGAGCAGGAGCAGCCCCAGCGCGTGCTTGCACGGGAACTTCCGGCTCGGGCAGGAGCACTTGTAGGCCGGCCCGGTCAGGTCGACGACCGTCCGGTACGGATTGCTCCCGCTGCCCTTGCACAACCCCCATACAGAACCGGAAGCGGAACCTCCGATCTGTGACCACGGCCCCGCCCCGCCGAGTCTGCCGCCCGCCTTGCGTGAGGCATCGTCAGGAGCCAGAGCCAGTACCTGTTCCGCCGTCCAGCGGACCCCCTGCTCAGTCATGTGAACCACCGTAGAGACCCCCTCTGACAATCGCTCTGACCTGCAACGACGCGTTCGGAGGCGGGCGTTGTCAGTGGCGTGGTGCACCGTGGGAACAGCAGTCGGGAGCGGCTGCGGAGCATTGGAGGGGGACCATGAGCAAGCCCGAGAACGGCATCGGCGCCGAGGCGCTGCGACCGCACGCCGAAGACGCCTTCGCGCACGAACTGAAAGCCCTGGCGGCCGCCGACGACCGGCCCCGTCCGACCCGCTGGAAACTCTCCCCGTGGGCCGTCGCCACCTACCTGCTCGGCGGCACGCTCGACGACGGCACCGTGATCACACCCAAGTACGTGGGCCCGCGCCGGATCGTCGAGGTGGCGGTCACCACGCTGGCCACCGACCGCGCCCTGCTCCTGCTCGGCGTCCCCGGCACCGCCAAGACCTGGGTGTCCGAACACCTCGCGGCCGCCGTCAGCGGCGACTCCACCCTCCTCGTCCAGGGCACCGCCGGCACCCCGGAGGAAGCCATCCGCTACGGCTGGAACTACGCCCGGCTCCTCGCCCACGGCCCCAGCCGCGAAGCCCTCGTCCCCAGCCCCGTCATGCGGGCCATGGCCGAGGGCATGACCGCTCGCGTCGAGGAACTCACCCGCATCCCCGCCGACGTCCAGGACACCCTCATCACCGTCCTGTCCGAGAAGACCCTGCCGATACCGGAGCTCGGCGAAGAGGTCCAGGCCGTACGCGGCTTCAACCTCATCGCCACCGCCAACGACCGCGACCGCGGGGTCAACGAGCTCTCCAGCGCGCTCCGCCGCCGCTTCAACACCGTCGTCCTGCCGCTGCCCGCCACCGCGGACGCCGAGGTCGACATCGTGGCCCGCCGCGTCGACCAGATGGGCCGCGCCCTCGACCTGCCGGCCGTGCCCGAGGGTCTGGAGGAGATCCGCCGCGTCGTCACCGTCTTCCGCGAGCTGCGCGACGGCGTCACCGACGACGGCCGCACGAAGGTGAAGTCGCCCAGCGGCACCCTCTCCACCGCCGAGGCCATCTCCGTCGTCACCAACGGCCTGGCCCTGGCGGCCCACTTCGGGGACGGCGTCCTGCGCCCCTCCGACGTGGCCGCGGGAATCCTCGGCGCCGTCGTCCGCGACCCGGCGGCCGACAAGGTCGTCTGGCAGGAGTACCTGGAGGCCGTGGTCCGCGAGCGCGACGGCTGGAAGGACTTCTACCGGGCCTGCCGGGAGGTGACCGTATGAGCACCGCCCGCCAGGGCCCGCTGCTCCTCGGCGTACGCCACCACGGCCCAGGATCGGCCCGCGCGGTCCGGGCCGCCCTGGACGCGGCCCGCCCCGCGGCCGTGCTCGTCGAGGGCCCGCCCGAGGGCGACGCCCTGCTCGAACTGGCCGCCGACCCCGGGATGCGGCCGCCCGTGGCGCTGCTCGCGCACGCCGCGGACGACCCGGGCCGGGCCGCGTTCTGGCCGCTCGCCGACTTCTCCCCGGAGTGGGTCGCGGTCCGCTGGGCACAGCGGGCGGGCGTGCCGGTCCGGTTCATGGACCTGCCCGCCGCCCACTCGCTGGCCGGCGCCGGGGAGGCGGACCCCGACCGGGCCGAGCCGGACGCGGTCAGGCTGGACCCGCTCGCGGTCCTCGCCGAGACCGCCGGGTACGACGACCCCGAGCGCTGGTGGGAGGACGTCGTCGAGCACCGGGGGACCGGCGGCGCAGGCGAGGAGGCCCTCGCCGCGTTCGAAGCGCTCGGCGAGGCCATGGGCGCCCTGCGCGAGGCCTGCGGCGACGGCGGCCACCGCCGCGACCTGGTCCGCGAGGCGTACATGCGCGGGCGGATGCGGGCCGCCCGCCGCGAGTTCGGCGACGGGTACGCCGTGGTGTGCGGCGCATGGCACGTCCCCGCGCTGCGGGCGAAGACCACCGTCGCCGCCGACAAGGCGCTGCTGACCGGGCTGCCCAAGGTCAAGGTCGAGACCACCTGGGTGCCGTGGACCCACCGCCGGCTCGCCCGGGCCGGCGGATACGGCGCGGGCATCACCTCACCCGGCTGGTACGCCCACCTCTTCTCCGCGCCGGACCGGCCCGTCGAGCGGTGGCTCACCAAGGTCGCCGGCCTGCTGCGCGAGGAGGACCGGCAGGTGTCCTCGGCGCACGTCATCGAAGCGGTCCGGCTCGCCGAGACCCTGGCCGCGATGCGGGGACGGCCCCTGCCCGGCCTGACGGAGACGCTGGAATCGGTCCGGGCGGTGATGTGTGACGGCTCCGACATACCGCTCGCGCTCATCGAGGACCGCCTCGTCGTCGGCGACGTGCTCGGCGAGGTCCCGGACGCGGCGCCCGTCGTCCCGCTCCAGCGGGACCTGACCCGGCAGCAGCGCTCCCTGCGGCTCAAGGCGGAGGCGCAGGAACGCGAACTGGAACTGGACCTGCGCAAGGACACCGACGCGGCGAAGTCCCTGCTGCTGCACCGGCTGCGCCTGCTCGGCATCGGCTGGGGCACCCCGACGGCCTCCCGCAGCAGCACCGGAACCTTCCGGGAGACCTGGCGGCTGCGCTGGGACCCGGAGCTGTCCGTACGGGTGGCCGAGGCCGGCATCTGGGGCACCACCGTCCTGGCCGCGGCCACGGCCAAGGCAGAGGCCGACGCCGCCTGCGCCGAGGAACTGGGCGAGGTGACGGCGCTGGCCGAGAAGTGCCTCCTCGCCGGACTGTCCGAGGCGCTGCCGGCCGTACTGCGGGCCCTCGCGGACCGCGCCGCGCTGGACACCGACGTCGCACGGCTCGCCAAGGCCCTGCCGGCACTGGCCCGTTCGCTGCGGTACGGGGACGTCCGGGGCACCGACGCGACGGCGCTCGGCGCGGTCGCGGCCGGGCTCGCGGAGCGGATATGCGTCGCGCTGCCCCCGGCCTGCGCGGCCGGCCTGGACGCCGACGCGGCGGCCGAACTGCGCGGCCACGTCGACGGGGTGCACACGGCGGTCGGCCTGCTGGCGGACGCCGACGACGGGCTGCGTGAGCGCTGGTCCGCGGTCCTGGGCACGCTGGCGGACCGCGACACCGTGCCGGGCGCCATCCGCGGCAGGGCGGTCCGGCTCCTGCTCGACGACGGGCGGCTGGAGGCCGGGGAGACGGCACGGCTGATGGGGCTCGCGCTGTCCCCGGCGGCCCCGCCCGCCGACGCGGCCGGCTGGATCGAGGGCTTCGCGGGCGGGAGTTCGGGCGGCGGCACCCTGCTGGTCCACGACGACCGGCTGCTGGGCCTGATCGACACCTGGCTGGCGGGGGTGCCGGAGCGGGCCTTCACCGACGTGCTGCCGCTGCTGAGGCGGACGTTCGGGGCGTACGAGCCCGGGGTCAGACGGAGCCTGGGCGAGCTGGTCCGGCGCGGCCCCGGGCGCCCGGCGGCGCGGTCGGCGGGCGACGCCCCCGACGGCTTCGCCCCCGAGCTGGACGCGGAGCGGGCGGACGCGGTGACGGAGCTGGTGCGGATGCTGCTCGCGTCCGCCGACACGGTCGCGGCGGCCTGAGGGCGGCTGCCGTGCCGAGAGGGCGGCGCCGTCGCGACGAGTACGACGAGTACGACGAGTGCAGGGGGACGGACGGATGAGCGGTACGGAGACGAGTGTGGCGGCGAACCAGGACACCGCAGGCCCCGCGGACCTGGCGGGAGGCGAGCGGCTGCGGCGGTGGCGGATGGTGCTCGGCGGCGGAGACGCCGACGGGACCGGGCACGCGCTGACCGGGCGGGACGCGGCGATGGACGCCGCGCTCGGCGCGCTCTACGGCGGAGGCGGCGAACCGGGCGCGCGCAGGGCCTCGGGGGCGGCGCGCTCGGCCGGCCTCGGCGGCTCCGCGCCGAACGTGGCCCGCTGGCTCGGGGACATCCGCACGTACTTCCCCAGCTCGGTGGTCCAGGTGATGCAGCGCGACGCGATCGAGCGTCTCGGGCTGTCCGCCCTGCTGCTGGAGCCGGAGATGCTGGAGGCCGTCGAACCGGACGTCCACCTCGTCGGCACCCTGCTCTCCCTGAACAAGGCGATGCCCGAGACGACGAAGGAGACGGCGCGGGCCGTGGTCCGCAAGGTGGTCGAGCAGCTGGAGAAGCGGCTCGCGACCCGCACCCGGGCCACCCTCACCGGAGCGCTCGACCGCTCCGCCCGCATCAGCCGCCCCCGCCACCGCGACATCGACTGGGACCGCACGATCCGGGCCAACTTGAAGAACTACCTGCCCGAACACGGCACCGTCGTCCCCGAACGGCTGATCGGATACGGCCGGGCGGCGCAGTCGGTGAAGAAGGAGGTGATCCTCTGCATCGACCAGTCGGGTTCGATGGCGGCCTCCGTCGTCTACGCCTCCGTCTTCGGTGCCGTCCTCGCCTCCATGCGCTCCATCGCCACCCGCCTGATCGTGTTCGACACCGCCGTCGTCGACCTGACCGACCAGCTCGACGACCCGGTCGACGTCCTCTTCGGCACCCAGCTGGGCGGCGGCACGGACATCAACCGCGCCCTCGCCTACTGCCAGTCGAAGATCACCCGACCCGCCGACACGGTCGTCGTCCTCATCAGCGACCTGTACGAGGGCGGCATACGCAACGAGATGCTGAAGCGCGTCGCCGCCATGAAGGGGGCGGGCGTCCAGTTCGTGACCCTGCTGGCGCTGTCCGACGAAGGGGCCCCGGCCTATGACCGCGAGCACGCCGCTGCCCTCGCCGCGCTCGGCGCGCCGGCCTTCGCCTGCACCCCCGACCTGTTTCCGGAGGTGATGGCCGCGGCGCTGGAGAAGAGGCCTCTGCCGACCCCCTGACCATCCTCCGACACGCCCGGCGCGGCGCCCCGTGTGAATCGGCCGATCGCACGAATTTCCAGTTCAACCGTGAGGTGTTCTGTGACAGGTATCACCGCTCAGGTGTGATCTGCGATTTAGGGCCGCACGCCCCACGGGGATAACCTGCCGGACGGACATGCCGCGTCCACGGTCACCGTGTGCGCCTTCCTTGTGACAGCGCCGTCACACGTTGCCCTCCGCGGCACGCCCACGCAGATAGCAGACAACCGCGAATCACTGCGAATCTTTGAAAAGACAAGGGACGGACGCGCGTGGACCTGTTCGAGTACCAGGCGAGGGACCTCTTCGCCAAGCACGGTGTACCGGTGCTGGCCGGTGAAGTCATCGACACGCCTGAGGCGGCTCGCGAGGCCACCGAGCGGCTGGGCGGCAAGTCGGTCGTCAAGGCGCAGGTGAAGGTCGGCGGCCGCGGCAAGGCCGGCGGCGTGAAGCTGGCCGCCACCCCGGACGAGGCCGTCGCCCGCGCGACGGACATCCTGGGCATGGACATCAAGGGCCACACGGTCCACAAGGTGATGATCGCGGAGACCGCTCCCGAGATCGTCGAGGAGTACTACGTCTCGTACCTCCTCGACCGCACCAACCGCACCTTCCTGGCCATGGCCTCGGTCGCGGGCGGCATGGACATCGAGCAGGTCGCCGAGGAGACCCCGGAGAAGCTCGCCAAGGTCCCGGTGAACGCCAACGAGGGCGTGACCATCGAGAAGGCCCGCGAGATCGTCGAGCTGGCGCAGTTCCCGGCCGAGGTCGCCGAGAAGGTCGCCGAGGTCCTCGTCACCCTGTGGGACACCTTCATCGCCGAGGACGCGCTCCTCGTCGAGGTCAACCCGCTCGCGAAGGTCGCCTCCGGCGAGGTCATCGCCCTCGACGGCAAGGTCTCGCTCGACGAGAACGCCGAATTCCGCCAGCCGGGCCACGAGGAGTTCGTGGACCACGCGGCCGCGAACCCGCTTGAGGCCGCCGCCAAGGAGAAGAACCTCAACTACGTCAAGCTCGACGGTGAGGTCGGCATCATCGGCAACGGCGCGGGTCTCGTCATGAGCACCCTGGACGTCGTCGCCTACGCCGGTGAGAACCACGGTGGCGTCAAGCCCGCCAACTTCCTGGACATCGGCGGTGGCGCCTCCGCCGCCGTCATGGCCAACGGCCTCGAAATCATCCTCGGGGACCCGGACGTCAAGTCCGTCTTCGTCAACGTCTTCGGTGGCATCACCGCCTGCGACGAGGTCGCCAACGGCATCGTCCAGGCGCTGGCCCTGCTGGAGGAGAAGGGCGAGGCGGTCACCAAGCCGCTCGTCGTCCGTCTCGACGGCAACAACGCCGAGCTGGGTCGCAAGATCCTCTCGGACGCCAACCACCCGCTGGTGCAGCGCGTGGACACCATGGACGGCGCGGCCGACAAGGCCGCCGAGCTCGCGGCTGCGAAGTAAGGGCAGAGGTCACAGACTCACATGGCTATCTTCCTCAACAAGGACAGCAAGGTCATCGTCCAGGGCATGACCGGTGCCACGGGCATGAAGCACACCAAGCTGATGCTGGCTGACGGCACCAACATCGTCGGCGGCGTGAACCCGCGCAAGGCCGGCACCACCGTCGACTTCGACGGCACCGAGGTCCCGGTCTTCGGTTCCGTCGCCGAGGCGATGGAGAAGACGGGCGCCAACGTCTCCGTCCTCTTCGTCCCGCCGGCCTTCGCCAAGGCCGCCGTCGTCGAGGCCATCGACGCCGAGATCCCGCTGGCCGTCGTCATCACCGAGGGCATCGCGGTGCACGACTCCGCCGCCTTCTGGGCGTACGCGACCGCCAAGGGCAACAAGACCCGCATCATCGGCCCGAACTGCCCGGGTCTGATCACCCCCGGCCAGTCCAACGCCGGCATCATCCCGGGCGACATCACCAAGCCCGGCAAGATCGGTCTGGTGTCGAAGTCCGGCACGCTGACCTACCAGATGATGTACGAGCTGCGCGACATCGGCTTCACCTCCGCCGTCGGCATCGGTGGCGACCCGGTCATCGGCACCACGCACATCGACGCCCTGGAGGCCTTCGAGGCCGACCCGGAGACCGAGCTGATCGTCATGATCGGCGAGATCGGCGGCGACGCCGAGGAGCGTGCGGCGGACTTCATCGCGAAGAACGTCACCAAGCCGGTCGTCGGCTACGTCGCGGGCTTCACCGCCCCCGAGGGCAAGACCATGGGCCACGCCGGCGCCATCGTCTCCGGCTCCTCCGGTACCGCGCAGGCCAAGAAGGAGGCCCTTGAGGCCGCCGGCGTCAAGGTCGGCAAGACGCCGACCGAGACCGCGAAGCTGGCCCGCGAGATCCTGAACGGCTGATCTCCGGCTTCTCGCGCACAGACGGGCGTGGCCCGCACCTCCTTCCCGGGGTGCGGGCCACGCCCGTTCGCGTACGCCGCCTCAGTCGAGCCGCGGGGCGACGCGCGCCGGACCCGCCTCCGGGTCCGCGCGGAGCTTGTCGTGGAGTTGCCTGCTCCGTTCGGTGAGCTGCTGCGGACCGCTGAGCGGCGGCACACCCGACACGCTCTCGCCGGGCGCGAGCGGGGGGTCGTACCGGGTGGGGGCCGTCGCCGCCGTGTAGGCGGTCGCGGCCGTGATCACCGCGGTCAGCCCGAGCGTGGCCCGGGTCCACTGCCGGGTGCGCCGCTCACCGCCGCCGCGGACCGCCGCCGCCGGCCGCGGGTCGAGGGGGAACGGCGGCCGCAGCGCGGCGAGTCGCTCCCGCAGCGCCGCGGACTGCCTCTCGACCGGTACGTCGGCCAGCTCGGGCACCCGGGCGGCGAGATCGGCGTGCGCGTTGAGGATGCGGTTGCCGGCGGCGGGGGTGGTGGCCTCCGTCTCGGCGGCGGTGTCCGGCAGGTCGAGGCCGACGCCGTCGTAGAGCAGGACGGTGCGGCGGTGGACCTTGGGCAGGGCGAGCAGCGCGTCGAGCAGGATCCGGTCGGCGGGATCGGCCGGGGGCCGGTCGTTCCGGCGGTGGGAGCGCCGGAACCGGTGCCAGGGGGAGAGCGCGTACTCGTACACGATCGTGCGTACCCAGCCCACCGGATCCGGGTCGGTGGCCACCTCGGGCCACTGGTCCCAGGCGCGGGTGAAGGCCCGGTCCACGGCCTCCAGGGCGAGCGCGCGGCGGCCGGTGAGCAGGTAGGCCTGCCGGGCGAGGGCGGGCGCGGCCAGCTCGTGGAGCGTGTCGAAGGCCTCGGCCGGATCGACGACGGGACGTACGACGGGCCGGGCGGCCGGCACGGCGGGCACGACCGGCGTGGCAGGCGCGGCGGCGGCGCTGTCGGCGCTCCCGTCGGAGCCGGCGGGCCCGTCGGGAGCAGCCTGTGCGACGCCCTCCTCCGCCCCGGTTCCGGGCGCGACCGCCACCAGGACCGGATCGGTGCGCCCCGGCGGCCCGGTCGCGTCCGCCGCCCCGGCCCGTTCGGGGAGGCCGGCCAGGAAGCGCGCGTACGCGTCGCGCTTGCGGCCGCGCGGGGTGGTGCGCCCGGACTCCCAGGAGCGGACCGTCGCCACGGCGACGCCGACCGCCGTGGCGACCTCATCCAGTGTCAGTTCCGCGGCTTCGCGCAGTCTTCGGCGCTCGTTCGGGGCGGGCAGGCCCTCGACGCTTCGTGTCATGCCGCACTCCCCGCGACCCGGCAGCCCTGAGCGAAAAAGTACATAAACGTATATTGGGCGACACCACGGACATTCGCCTGTTACCCGCCCATAGCGCGTGTCGAAGGCACCATGGCGGGGTGACCCAAGTGACCGAACGCGGGACCCGGTTGCCGGCGGCCCCGCGAGCCGGTGTGCGGCGGCGCTCGCCGGCCGCAGCCGCGTGCGTGGCGGGCGGTGCCGTCGCGGCCGGACTCGGGCTCGGCTTCCTCGCCGTGCTCGTCATCGTCTTGTGGATCAGCTCCCCCTACCCGGACAGCGGCCCCGGCGGAGCCCTGCACCTCGCCGCCGGGCTGTGGCTGCTCGCGCACGGGACCGAACTGGTGAGGTACGAGACGCTTTCCGGCGTCCCGGCACCCGTTGGTGTGACGCCCCTGCTCCTCGTCGCACTGCCCGCCCTGCTCATGCGGCGGGCCGCCCGGCTGGGCAGTGCCGGCGACGGTGACGACGAGGAGGTGCTGCCCGCGACGGCGGTGTTCTCGGCCGTCCTCTGCGGATACCTCGCCGTCGGGGCGCTCGCCACGGTGTACGCCGCCGGGGGCCCGATGCCGGCCGACCCGATCAGTGCCGCCTGGCACGTTCCGCTGGTCGCCGTCCCGGCCGCGGCCGGCGGCGTGTGGGGGGCCAGGGGGCGCCCGCTCGGACCGCTGCCGAACTGGCTGCCGCAGGGCGTACGGAGGGGGTTCGTACGCCCCCGGTACGCGCTGGCACTGCGGGCGGGCGCGGGCGGGGCCCTGGTACTCCTGGGCGGCGGAGCACTGCTCGTCGGCGCCTCGCTCGCCTGGCACGGGGCGCAGGTCCAGGCCTCGTTCCTGTCGCTGACCGGGGTGTGGTCGGGCCGGTTCGCGGTCCTGCTGCTCGCACTCGCGCTGATCCCGAACGCCATGGTCTGGGGAGCCTCCTACGCCCTCGGCCCCGGGTTCGCCCTCGGCGCCGGGGTGACGGCCACCCCGCTCGGCTCGGGGGGCGCACCCGCGCTGCCCCGGTTCCCGCTGCTGGAGGCGCTCCCGGCCGAGGGTCCGGGCACGCCGCTGACCTGGGCGGCCGCCGGGGTGCCGGTGGTCGCCGGGCTGGCGGTGGGCTGGTTCGCGGTACGCCGGGCGCGCGAGGTCTCGTACGGGGAGACCGCGCTGACGGCGGCCCTGGGCGCGGTGGTGTGCGGGCTGGTGATGGCCGGGCTCGCCGCGGCCTCGGCGGGGCCGCTGGGCTCGCGGCGGCTGGCGGAGTTCGGGCCGGTGTGGTGGGCCACGGGTGCGGCGGCCTTCGCGTGGACGCTGGCGCTGGCCGTGCCGGTGGCGGTGGGCGTGCATGCGTGGCGATACCGGCCGGCGGCCGGGCCCCGGCCGCGGGTGGGGGCGGGTGCGGGTGCGGCGAGTGCGGATGCAGACGCCGATGTCCCGGGGGACGGGTGGCACGACAGCGGGGTGCGGGAGCTTCGGTGGGAGCTGATGCGGAGGGCGTCGGGTGGGCTGGTGCCGGAGATCGTGCCGGTGGCTCCGCCGGTTGGGCCGGGGCCTGCGCCTGCGCCCGCGCGGCGGGCGGTGACCGTGGTGGCGGGGCTGGATCTGGGGCCGGCCCCGGTTGCCCCGCCCGTTGTGTCCGTTGAGCCCGTGGCTCCGTCGGTGCCGTCCGTGGTCGGGGTGCGGGTGCTTCCCCGGCGGAAGCCGTCCGGGTGACGGTGCGGCGCCGTTGCGGGGGCGCTGCCCCCGGACCCCCGCGCCTCAAACGCCGGCGGGGCTGAAAGAGCGAACGCCGGCGGGGCTGGATAGGGCGGCGGGGCTACTGGCGGACCTTCAGGACTTCGCCGATGACGTTGTCCGGCAGGAGGGTGTTGCACTGGAGTTCCGCCGACTTGGTGAGGGCGTCGTCGCGGCACACGTAGAAGTCCTTGTAGGCGAGCTGCAAGGCGTACGAGCTCATCGCCAGCAGGATCGCCAGCGAGGCGGTGACCAGGCCGCTCACCGCCGCCGTGCGCTGGGGGCGGGCCGCCGGGCCGAGGGCGTCCAGGCCCGTCGGGGCACCCGGCTCGCCGGTGGCCGCCGCCGGCTTGCCGCGCAGCGCGCTGATCCCCCAGTACAGGGCGAGCGCGCCCAGCAGCAGGCCGACCGAGGGGATCCCGAAGATCCCGAAGAAGAAGCCCCACATGCCCGCCAGCAGCGCGTACCGGGCGCGGCGCTGGATCGGGTCGGTCGGGTCCCAGCGTGCCGGGCCCCGCTGCCCGCCCGATTCCCCGGGGCCGTTCCCGTCACCGTTGCCGCCGTCACCGCCGCCGCGCGGCTGCCACGGCTGGTCGGGCCGGCCTTCCGGCGGGGCCGCGAAGGGGTTGTCGTCGGTGGGGGAGTCGGGCTGACGGCGGTCCGGCATCGGGTGTGTTACTTCCCCTGTGTCGTGGACGTCGCGAGGACATCGAGGCGAGGCAGGCCAGTTTGCGGCTTGTAGGCCAGACGCTACCGCCCGCCCGTCCCCCCGTCCCTCGGGGGCCGTCCGGTGTGCCGGTATCGTTGCAGGCGGTCGGCGGCTTCGTATGGTTCCCCGTATATCGGTACCCCGAAGTTTCGTATGACCACACAAAGACGAACACCGCAATTCGCGAGAAAGGGCCTCCCATGGCCGCCTCCCGCCTGGTCGTGCTGGTCTCAGGGTCCGGCACCAACCTCCAGGCCCTCCTCGACGCCATCGACGCCCACCCCGGCGGATCCGAGGGCTTCGGTGCCGAAGTCGTCGCCGTGGGGGCCGACCGCGCGAACATCGCCGGCCTGGAGCGGGCGGAGAAGGCCGGGATCCCCACCTTCGTCTGCCCGGTGAAGGACTACGCGAGCCGGGTCGAGTGGGACGCCGCCCTCACCGAGGCGACCGACGCGTACGCGCCGGACCTCGTCGTGTCGGCCGGTTTCATGAAGATCGTGGGCAAGGAGTTCATCGACCGCTTCGGCGGCCGCTTCGTCAACACCCACCCCGCCCTCCTCCCCGCCTTCCCCGGCGCGCACGGCGTACGGGACGCGCTCGCGTACGGCGCGAAGGTCACCGGCTGCACGGTCCACTTCGTGGACAGCGGCGTGGACACCGGTCCGATCATCGCCCAGGGTGTGGTCGAGGTCCGGGACGAGGACGACGAAGCCGCTCTGCACGAGCGCATCAAGGAAGTCGAGCGCAAGCTGCTCGTCGATGTCGTGGGGCGCCTGGCCCGGCACGGCTACCGCATTGAGGGACGAAAGGTAACAATCCAGTGACCGCCGCAGAGACCGCAGCGAGCAACGACCCGACCACGACCCGGCGGCCGATCCGGCGCGCGCTGATCAGCGTCTACGACAAGACGGGACTGGAAGAGCTGGCCCGCGGCCTGCACGCGGCGGGCGTCGCGCTCGTCTCCACCGGCTCCACCGCCTCGAAGATCGCCGCCGCCGGTGTGCCCGTCACCAAGGTCGAGGAGCTGACCGGCTTCCCCGAGTGCCTGGACGGCCGCGTCAAGACCCTGCACCCGCGCGTGCACGCCGGCATCCTGGCCGACCTGCGCCTGGAGGACCACCGCAACCAGCTCGCAGAGCTGGGCGTGGAGCCCTTCGACCTCGTCGTCGTCAACCTGTACCCGTTCCAGGCCACCGTCCAGTCGGGTGCCACCGCCGACGAGTGCGTCGAGCAGATCGACATCGGCGGGCCCTCGATGGTCCGCGCCGCGGCCAAGAACCACCCGTCGGTCTCCGTGGTCACCAGCCCCGCGCGCTACGCCGACGTCATCGCCGCGGCCCAGGGCGGCGGCTTCGACCTCACCGCGCGCAAGCGGCTGGCGGCCGAGGCCTTCCAGCACACCGCCGCCTACGACGTGGCCGTCGCCTCCTGGTTCACGAACGCCTACGCCCCGGAGGGCGAGGAGGGCGCGCTGCCCGAGTTCCTCGCCGGCGCCTGGGAGCGCAAGTCCACCCTGCGCTACGGCGAGAACCCGCACCAGGCCGCCGCCCTCTACACGGACGGGCAGCCGGGCGGGATCGCCAACGCCGAGCAGCTGCACGGCAAGGAGATGTCCTTCAACAACTACGTGGACACCGAGGCCGCGCGCCGCGCCGCCTACGACCACGAAGAGCCGTGCGTGGCGATCATCAAGCACGCCAACCCGTGCGGCATCGCCGTCGGCGCGGACGTCGCCGCCGCCCACCGCAAGGCGCACGCCTGCGACCCGCTGTCGGCGTTCGGCGGTGTCATCGCCGTCAACCGTCCGGTGACCGTCGAGCTCGCCGAGCAGGTGGCGGAGATCTTCACCGAGGTCATCGCGGCCCCCGGCTACGAGGACGGCGCGGTGGAGGTCCTGGCGAAGAAGAAGAACATCCGCGTCCTGAAGGTCGACGGCACCCCGCACCAGCCGGGTGACCTGAAGCCCGTCTCGGGCGGCGCGCTCCTCCAGCACTCGGACCTCTTCCAGGCCGAGGGCGACGACCCGGCCAACTGGACCCTGGCGGCCGGCGAGGCCCTGTCCCCGGCCGAGCTCGCGGAGCTGGCCTTCGCGTGGCGGGCCTGCCGGGCCGTCAAGTCGAACGCCATCCTGCTCGCCAAGGACGGCGCCTCGGTCGGCGTCGGCATGGGCCAGGTCAACCGTGTCGACTCGGCGAAGCTGGCCGTCGAGCGGGCCGGCGCCGAGCGCGCGCAGGGCTCGTACGCCGCCTCGGACGCCTTCTTCCCCTTCGCGGACGGGCTGGAGATCCTGACGGCAGCGGGCGTCAAGGCCGTGGTCCAGCCGGGTGGTTCGGTACGTGACGAGCAGGTCGTCGAGGCCGCGCGGAAGGCCGGCGTGACGATGTACTTCACCGGCACGCGGCACTTCTTCCACTGAGCCACGGCTCCCGCACGGCGAAGGCCGCGACCCGCACTGCGGGTCGCGGCCTTCGCCGTGCGCGTACGGCAGCCGGTTCAGTACTGCGGGCGTCGGAAGTAGTCGCCCGCCTTGGCGAGGCCGACGATGACCCAGATGCCCAGTCCGGTCATGAGCCCGTTGAGCAGCGTGGAGAGGATCATGCCGCCGACCGGCGTGCCGCTCCCGCCCATCGCGGCCAGGTTGACGAGCAGGCCCAGGCCGCTGAAGAGGGCGAGCAGCGAGCCGTAGACGATGCCGGAGACGCGGACCCCGCCGCGGCCCTTGCCGAGCTTGGCGGCCGTGAGGATGGCCCACAGGGAGAAGGCCAGGCCCACCGCCACGATGACGAAGATGACGGCCCCGCCGAGGGCGACGGCCTCGTCCGTGCTGCTGCCGTAGGAGTCGCCGGAGTCGGAGAAGGCGGCGGCGAACAGGGCGCCGCCCACGAGGGCGAGCAGCGTGCCGAGCACCTGGAGGCCGCCGAGGATGAAGAGGATGACGCGGGCCGCCTTCACGCCGCCGGGCATCTCCATGTGGGGGCCCGGGTAGCCGCCGGGACCGCCCGGGTAGCCCGCGGGGCCGCCGGGGTAGCCCTGCGGCGCCTGCTGCGGGTAGGCGTAGCCGCCCTGCGGCGGGATGCCCTGCGGTGCCTGCTGCGGGTAGCCGTAACCGGGCTGGCCCTGCGGGGGCTGCTGTCCGTACGGGTTGTGCGGGTCGCCGAAACTCATCTGGGGTGTTCCTCCGTGGAAATGCGGGGACGCACGGCCATGAGCACGGAGGAATCCTGCACGGTGCGGTCCGCCCCCCGGCACTGCCCGCGGCACATCAGTCGTTTCATCGTCGTCGGACCGGTGAGCCATTGTCCAGCCGGTTGGCCTACGGGCGGTCACTTGTTGTGCAAGTGCAATGAACCCTGAGGTCCCGCGAGCGCCTTGACTGGAACCACGGCCACCTCATCCGGGAGGATGGAGGCATGACCGCCCAGATTCTCGATGGCAAGGCCACCGCGGCCGCGATCAAGTCCGAACTGACCGCCCGTGTGGCGGCCCTGAAGGCCCGGGGCACCACCCCCGGCCTCGGCACCCTGCTGGTCGGCGACGACCCGGGCAGCCGCTGGTACGTCAACGGCAAGCACAAGGACTGCGCCGAGGTCGGCATCGCGTCCATCCAGCGCGAACTGCCCGCGACCGCCTCCCAGGAGGACATCGAGGAGGTCGTGCGGGAGCTCAACGCCAACCCGCGGTGCACGGGCTACATCGTCCAACTCCCGCTCCCCAAGGGCATCGACACCAACCGGGTCCTGGAGCTGATGGACCCGCTGAAGGACGCCGACGGCCTGCATCCCACCTCCCTGGGCCGCCTCGTGCTGAACGAGCCGGGCCCGCTGCCCTGCACCCCGTACGGGATCGTCGAACTGCTGCGCCACCACGGCGTCGAGATCAACGGGGCGCACGTCGTCGTGCTCGGCCGCGGAATCACCGTCGGGCGGTCCATCGGCCTGCTGCTGACCCGCAAGTCCGAGAACGCCACCGTGACGCTGTGCCACACCGGTACGCGCGACCTCTCCGGGCTGCTGCGCCAGGCGGACATCATCGTCGCCGCGGCCGGAGTGCCGCACCTGGTCAAGCCCGAGGACGTGAAGCCCGGCGCGGCCGTGCTCGACGTGGGCGTCAGCCGCGACGAGGCCGGGAAGATCGTCGGCGACGTGCACCCGGGCGTCGCCGAGGTCGCGGCGTGGATCTCGCCGAACCCGGGCGGTGTCGGCCCCATGACCCGTGCCCAGCTGCTCGTCAACGTCGTAGAGGCGGCGGAGCGGACCGGCCGTGCGGGCTGAACCGGGCGCCGGGCACGTGAACGGGAGCGGCGCCGCCAAGTCCCGCCGCTTCCCGTCCGTCACGCGCGACACGGCCCGCCCCGAGGGCAGCGGCCGCGCCGTTCCGGGCGCCGTGTCCACGCCCGCCCGCCAGTGGCCGATGCTCAGCGTGCTCGCCGCGACCGCGGTGGGCCTGCTCACCACGGCGCTGGGGCAGGCCCGGGTCGGATGCCTGGTGATCGGCGTGGCCCTGATCGCGGCGTCGGTGCTGCGGCGCGTGCTGCCCTCCGTGGGGATGCTCGCGGTCCGCTCCCGCTTCACCGACATGATCACCTACGGGGTGCTGGGCGTGGCGATCACGCTGCTCGCGCTGGTGATGGAGCCCAAGCCGTGGCTGGAGATCCCGTTCCTGGAGAGCGCGGTCCGCTTCACCGTGCGCTGAACGCGCCGGTCGGGGCGGATTCCAGCCGGTCGAACGGAGGTCCGGGAAGCGGCTGCGCCTTCGAAACGCCGGGGTGCGTGTGCCACGCACCACAGGGACCCGGGGGTTGGGCCGCGCCCGGGTCGGATAGCCTGATCGCGGATGTCTCTTCACGTCAAGATTTACAGGGGAGCGGCGTCCTCCAGCACATGGGGCAGGGACGCCCCACCGCCAGCTGTCTAACGGAGAAGGCCATGACCCGCACTCCTGTGAATGTCACCGTCACCGGCGCCGCCGGCCAGATCGGCTACGCGCTGCTCTTCCGTATCGCGTCCGGTCACCTGCTCGGCGCCGACGTGCCGGTCAAGCTGCGCCTCCTGGAGATCCCCCAGGGCATGAAGGCCGCCGAGGGCACCGCCATGGAGCTCGACGACTGCGCCTTCCCGCTGCTCGCCGGCATCGACATCTTCGACGACCCGAACAAGGGCTTCGAGGGCGCCAACGTCGCGCTGCTCGTGGGCGCGCGCCCGCGCACCAAGGGCATGGAGCGCGGCGACCTGCTCGCCGCCAACGGCGGCATCTTCAAGCCGCAGGGCCAGGCCATCAACGCCCACGCCGCGGACGACATCAAGGTCCTGGTCGTGGGCAACCCGGCCAACACCAACGCGCTCATCGCGCAGGCCGCCGCCCCGGACGTACCGGCCGAGCGCTTCACCGCGATGACCCGCCTGGACCACAACCGCGCGATCTCGCAGCTGGCCGCCAAGACCGGTGCCGCCGTCTCCGACATCAAGCGCCTGACGATCTGGGGCAACCACTCGGCGACCCAGTACCCGGACATCTTCCACGCGGAGATCGGTGGCAAGAACGCCGCCGAGGTCGTGAACGACCAGGCGTGGCTCGCCGACACCTTCATCCCGACCGTCGCCAAGCGCGGCGCCGCGATCATCGACGCCCGTGGCGCGTCCTCCGCCGCCTCGGCCGCCAACGCCGCCATCGACCACGTGCACACCTGGGTCAACGGCACCGCCGAGGGCGACTGGACCTCGATGGGCATCCCGTCGGACGGCTCCTACGGCGTCCCGGAGGGCCTGATCTCCTCCTTCCCCGTCACCTGCAAGGACGGCAAGTACGAGATCGTCCAGGGCCTGGACGTCAACGAGTTCTCCCGTGCCCGCATCGACGCCTCCGTCCAGGAGCTGTCGGAGGAGCGCGACGCCGTCCGCGAGCTCGGCCTGATCTGACCCGTCGCTCCTCCCCGAGGAGCGCGGACACCCCCGCCACCTCGGCGGACCGCACCAACCGAAGCGCCCCGGTCCTCACAGGCCGGGGCGCTTTGGCGTGATTGCGCCTGTCGCAAGGTGTAAGGGAAATCTAAGGTCGGTCGGTGACCGAGAGCCCGATTCCCCGTCAGCCCGCAGGCGACCCGCAGCACGACCCCCCGGGTGGCCGTCCGCCTGTCGACCCGGCGGTCAGCGAGGCCGGCCGCTTCCTGTGCGCCGGCACCTACCTCGACGCCGGGTACCGCGACCGCGTCATCGAGGAGCTGTACGTCCACGAGGAGCGCATCGTCGCGCCCTCCTACGGCTTCGACGCCTCGCGCGTCCTCGCCCACGCCCTGCGCGCCCGCCGCGCCGAACTCGGCTGGGCGCTCGGCATACTCGGCGCCTGGTTCGCGGGGTCGCTTCTGACCGGGGGCGCCCTCGCCGTGGTGCTCCTGCCGTTCCTGCTGCTGAGCCTCGCCGGCTGGCTCAGGGCCCGCTCCGGACTGCTGCCGCGCCTGCTGGCCCTCGTGGTGCGGATCTACGCCTGGTGGAACCTGGCCGTCATCGTGGTCCTCGTCCTCGGGATCTGGCTGGCCCTTCTCGGCGCCTTCGGCGACGAGGACGCAGGTCCCGTCGGACTCGGCGCGCTGCTCTTCTCCCAGGGCCTCGGCGGCCCGGCGGCCGGCTTCGTCATCGGATGGATCCCGGCGGTCTTCGCCGGGGTCGTCGCCCTCGTCGGACTCCAGCGCGGCCAGGTCGCCCGCACCATCGCCACCGACCTCAACCGGGAGCGGTACGCCCACCGGTCCGCCGACCCGGCGGAAGCGGAGCAGGGCGTACGGTTCGCCCGCGTACGGCAGCGCATCCTCCACGAGCAGCACTCGCCGATGGTCCTGTACGACATCAACGACCCGTTCGTCGGGGCCGGCGATCCGTACCGCCCCTGGCAGGTGTCCTTCGAACTGCGCCCCCGCGAGGACCTCGAACCGGGCCGCCGACCGCAGCCGCTCACCAACGCCCGCATCATCGAGGGCATCGTGCCCCTGCTGGACCGGCTGCGGGTGCCCTCGCCGCACGGCTCGCCGCAGGCCGAGGCCGCCGTACTGGACCGCCTGCGCGAGCTGGTCGTCGACAGCTGCGTGTTCCTGCCGGGCGGCGGCCTGGACCACCGCGACGAAGGCCCGCAGCTGCGGGCCGACTTCGAGGCGCACCGGGCGGCCGCCGTCGAGGAGGGCGGCGAACGCCGCCGGTACTTCCTGCGCGTCCGCGTCGGCGGCTGGGACGAGAACCTGGTCGTCACCGTGTTCGTACGGGTCCACACGCAGGGCGGGATGATGATGGTGGAGGTGGCTCCGCACGTGCTGCTGCCCGTCCACGTCGCCTTCCACAACGCGGACGCGGACGCCCACCGCTACCTCAACAACAGCCGCTTCGGGAAGGCGGTCTGGGCCCTGCGGGACACGCCCGGCTCGTTCACGGCGTCCCTGGTCACCCTGGGCCGTGGCGTCGCGAGCTGGTGGCGGATCGCCTCCGGCGGCCACGGCGGCGCCCGCCCCGAGGGGCCGCGCGCCTCGGTGCGCGAACTCGCCGCGCAGGACAACGGCTCGCTGTTCCACCTCATGGACCTCGACCGGTATCTGAAAACCGTTCAGGACCGGATCGTCGCCGGCATCACCGTCGTCCTCGACGAGAACGGCTGGTACACCGAGGCCTTCGCACGCCAGGCCGACGTCCACATCAACGCGCACTTCGGGGACGTGAGCAACAGCTCGATCAGCGTCGGCGGCACCGGCAACCACAACAGCACACACAGGGGGAGTCATGGCCACAGGTGACGGGGGAGCGCAGGAGCCCACCGTGCGGTTCGGCAACATCCACGGCAGCGCGGTCAGCGTCGGCGGTTCGCACAACACGAACACCGTCCAGCAGGGTGGTACGGGAGCGGCCGCACCCGGCGCGGCGGAGCTGCTGGAGGCGGTGCTCTCGCTGCGCGAGGCGCTCGTACGGGAGGCGCCCCGGGGCGCCGACCGGACCGCGCTCGACGCCGAACTGGACGGGGTGGCCGAGCAACTGGAGGGCGCGGAGACGATCAGGCCCGGCCTGGTGGGCCGGCTCCGCGCGGCGCTGGAGCGGTGGGCCCCGCTGGTGGAGACGGTGAGCGCGGCCGCTGCCCTGGGCAGCCTGCTCGGCGCGCTGGGAGGCTGATCAGTGGCTCCGGCACAGCCGCCGACCGGCCCGCGCCGCTGGGACGCGCAGGCACAGCGCTGGGTGGTCGACAAGGGCCCGGCCGGGCCTGCGGCGGTGCCCCCGGCCGGGCCTCAGGCAGGGCCTCCGCCTGGCACCGTCCCCGGCCTGCCGCCGCGTCCGCCGCAGCCGCCGAACGCGCCCACGGCGCCGACCGTGCCCACGGCGCCGTACGGGCCGCCAGCCGTGCCCCCGCCGCCCGGCCCCGGGCCCGCCGACAGGCCGCGCGGCCGGTGGGTGACCCCGGCGACGGCGGGCATCGCGGTCGCGTCCGTGGCGATCGGCGCGGCCGCCGTGTGGTTCGTGGCCCGGGACACCGGCGACGCCGACCACGCGGGGGAGAAGAACGGGACGGTGACCTCGGGGGCTCCCACGGAGTCCGGCGACGGCACAGCCACAGCCACGGGCACGCCCACCGCCGGCCAGTCCACCGGCGCAGGACCGTCCCGGACGCCCACCCCGAGCCCCACGGGCACCGGGCCCGGCGCCGGAGCCCACGAGACCAAGCAGGACCCGGCGGGCTTCACCATCGCCGTTCCGGCGGGCTGGGTGCGCGAGGAGATCAAGGAGGGGGTCTTCTACCGCTCGGCGGACCGGAGCGCGCTGATCCAGGTGTTCCGGGTGTCGGAGCCGGAGCTCACCCCGCTCAAGGCGGTCCAGCAGGCCTCCACCTACCTGCGGGGCGGCACCCGCGGGTACGAGGAGATCAGCGTCGGCCCGGTGCCGGGAAGCTCCGACGCGGCGGAGCTCGTCTACCAGTACGACAGCGAGGAGTCGCGCGGGGTGCGGCGCGGGGTCGAACGGGTCTTCGTCGCCGCGGACGGCGGCAAGTGGGCGGTGCTGACGGCGGGCCCGGTCGCCGACTGGCAGGCCACCCAGGACCACCACGCGGCGGCGCTGGCGGCGTTCCGGCCGACCGGCTGACGGGCTGACCGGCTGAGGGGCCGGCTGCCGGCCCGGCCCGGCCTCCCGGCCGGGCCTCCGGTCCGGTCAGCTCTTGTACATGCCCGGCTTGTAGTGGCCCGGCACCATGCGCGTGGTGACACCGATGCGGTTCCACACGTTGATCGTCGCGATGACGGCGATCAGCTGGGCCAGCTCGCGCTCCTCGAAGTGCGCCGCGGCCTTCGCGTACACCTCGTCGGGCACGAAGCCGTCGGTCAGGACGGTGACGGCCTCGGTGAACTCGATCGCGGCGAGCTCCTTCTCGGTGTAGAAGTGCCGCGACTCCTCCCAGGCAGCCAGCTGCACGATCCGCTCGACGCTCTCGCCCGCGGCGATCGCGTCCTTGGTGTGCATGTCCAGGCAGAAGGCGCAGTGGTTGACCTGGGAGGCCCGGATCTTGACGAGCTCGACCAGGGACGGCTCCAGGCCCTTCTTGGAGGCGATCTCCAGGGCCAGGACGGCCTTGTAGACCTCGGGCGCGAGCTTCGCCATGTGCATGCGCGGGGTGTGCTCGGGGGCGTGGTCGTGGCTGTGGGAGTGGGTCTGCCGGTTCTCGGCGGTGGTTGTCATGTGATCCACACTAGGAGTGGGGCGGCCCGCCGGTATGGTCCAAATCCATGAAGGATCCTTGGGCCACTTTCGGAGCCGACCTGCATCTGGACCTCTCCGCCGGGCGCGGTCTGCGGGCCGGGCTCACCGAGGCGCTGCGGGAGGCCGCGCGCAGCGGGCGGCTGGCGGCCGGCACCCGGCTGCCGTCCTCCCGGACCCTCGCGGCCGACCTGGGCATCGCGCGGAACACCGTCGCCGAGGCGTACGCCGAACTCGTCGCGGAGGGCTGGCTCACGGCCCGCCAGGGCTCCGGGACCCGGGTCGCCGAACGGGCCCGCCCGCGCCGGCCCGCGGCAGCGGCCCCCGTACGGCGCCCCGCCCGCGGCGGGCCCGCGTACAGCCTGGTCCCCGGCACCCCGGACCTGGGCGGCTTCCCGCGTGCGGCCTGGCTGTCGGCGGCCCGGCGGGCGCTGACCGCCGCCCCGAACGAGGCGTTCGGCTACGCGACCGACGGGCGCGGCCGCGTCGAGCTGCGGCGCGCGCTCGCCGGATACCTGGCGCGGGCGCGCGGGGTGTACGCGGACCCGGACCGGATCGTGCTGTGCGCCGGTTTCCTGCACGGGCTGAAGCTGCTCGCGGCGGTGCTGCGGGCGCGGCGGGTGCGGGAGGTCGCCGTGGAGGGGTACGGGCTGGACTTCCACCGGGACGAGCTGGTGCGGGCGGGGCTGCGGACCAGACCGCTCGGGGTGGACAGTGAGGGGGCCCGGACGGGCGAGCTGACGGCGGCGGCGGGTGCGGTCCTGCTGACCCCGGCCCACCAGTTCCCGACCGGCGCCGCCCTGACCCCGGCCCGCCGGGCGGCGGCGGTCGACTGGGCCAGGACCACCGGCGGGCTGATCCTGGAGGACGACTACGACGGCGAGTTCCGCTACGACCGGCAGCCGGTCGGCGCCCTCCAGGGCCTGGACCCGGACCGGGTCGCCTACCTCGGCACGGCCAGCAAGTCCCTCGCCCCGGGGCTGCGGATCGGCTGGATGGTGCTCCCGCCGGGGCTGGTGGAGGAGGTGGTCGCGCAGAAGGGGTACACGGACTGGGCCTCCAGCGCCCTGGACCAGCTGACGCTGGCGGAGTTCATCGAGTCCGGAGCGTACGACCGGCACGTGCGCGGGATGCGGCTGCGCTACCGGCGGCGCCGCGACGAGCTGGTGGCGGCGGTGGCCGGCCGGGTGGCGGGGGTCTCGGGGATCGCGGCGGGCCTGCACGCGGTGCTGGACCTTCCGGCGGGCACGGAGCGGTCGGTCCTGCAGTCGGCGGCCTGGCAGGACCTGGCCCTGCACGGCCTCGGCGCCTTCCGCCACCCGCAGGCGGAGGTCGCGCCGCGGGACGCGCTGGTCGTCGGCTACGGGACGCCGTCGGACAGCGCCTGGTCGCCGACCCTTGCGGCGCTCGCCGCCGCCCTGCCCTGACCCTTCGGGTGCCCCGCCGCACTCCCACGCCTCAAACGCCGGCGGGGCTGGAGAATCCCGGGCTCTGCCCGGACCCGGTGCCGCGCCGCTGCGGGTGCTCCGCCCCCGGAACCCCCGCGCCTCAAACGCCGGCGGGGCTGGAGAATCCCGGGCTCTGCCCGGACCCGGTGCCGCGCCGCTGCGGGTGCTCTGCCCCCGGAACCCCCGCGCCTCAAACGCCGGCGGGGCTGGAAAAATCGCCGGACGGCCGGCGAATCCAGCCTCGCCGGCGTTTGAGGCGCGGGGTTCGGGGCGGAGCCCCGCAGCGGCGCGGCAGGCGGGAAACTCGGCTCCGCTCAGCCAGGTGGTGGCGCTGGGGCCGGTGGCTGTTTCGGTTCGCCGAAGCGGGACAGGGCCAGGGAGCCGGCGACGGCGACGGCGAAGCCCGTCACCGCCAGCCACGTCAGGCCCTCCCGGGTGCGGTCGCCGAGCCAGACCACGCCCACCACCGCCGGACCGACGGTCTCGCCGAGCACCAGGCCGGCCGTCGCCACCGTCACCGAGCCGCGCGCCAGCGCCGAGGTGAGCAGCAGGAACCCCGCCGCGCCGCCCAGCAGGAGCGCGTACAGGGCCGGGTTCGCGAAGTCCCACGGCGAGTCGATCAGCCGCACCGAGACCTCGACCACGCCGAAGCCCGTGCCCGACCCCAGGCCCAGGACCAGGGCTCGCGGCCCGTCCGGCAGCCCGCCCGCGACCGCCCCGGCCAGCAGCACCAGCGCCGCCACCGCCAGCAGCCCCAGTTTCAGCGCGAGAGAGCCGGTGCCGGTGCCCTCCTCCCCCGCGGAGAGCCCCAGCATCAGCAGCCCCGCGCACACCACGCCCACCGCGCACCACTCCGCCGTGGACAGCCGGACCGCCATCAGCCGTGAGGCGACCACCGCCGTCACCGCGAGACTGGCCGCCAGCGCGGCCCCGACCACGTAGATCGGCACGTGCCGCAGCGCGATGATCTGCAGTACGAATCCGGCCGCGTCCAGGCCGAGGCCCAGCACGTAGCGCCACTGCCGTGCCGCCCGCAGGAACAGCGCCGCGTCCACCCCGGACCCGCTGCCCGGCTCCACCGCCCGCGTCGCGACGGCCTGCAGTACGGACGCCGTGCCGAAGCACACCGCCGCGCCCAGGGCGCAAATCATCCCAATCAGCACGAACTGACTCTAGGTCACGGATCTCACGGCGGCCGGATTCCATCGTCGGGGGACCGCGTTCTAGTCTGTCGGGAGCACGCCAGGCCTCAGGGGGAGCAGCAGACATGGACATCAGCAGCACCAACCAGCGCCGAATGCGCTCGGGCGCCGTCGCCCTCGGAGGCATGGGCCTGCTCGCGGCCACCCTCGTGGCCTGCGGGAGCAGCGACGAACCGGACCGCCGGTGCGCGTCGCGCTCCACGCTGGAGCACCTGAACAGCAAGGAGTGCAGGACCGGCGGTACCGGCGCGTACTACTACGGCGGCGTCGTCAGCAACGGCAAGGTCACCGGCGGCAGCTTCGACAAGTCCGCCGTCACCCGCGGCGGCATCGGCGGCCACTCCAGCTCCAGCGGCGGCTGATCGCACGATGCAGCGGCACACCATCGAGCCCCGACCCGGCTGGCAGAAGACGGTCGAGGAGCAGGGGCTGATCTACCCCCTCACCCGCTACCCGGACGACTCGCTGCGCCCCTACTGGGACGAGAGCGCCTACTACTCCTTCTCCCTGCCGGAGGTCGAGGCGCTGGAGAACGTCGTCGAGGAACTGCACGCCATGTGCCTGGCCGCGGCCGCGCACATCGTCGAGCACGACCGCTTCGCCGACCTCGGCATCACCGACCCCAAGCTGGCCGCGCTGATCACCGAGTCGTGGCGCCGCCGCGCCGAACAGCCCTCCCTCTACGGCCGCTTCGACCTGCGCTACGACGGCAGCGGCAGCCCGGCCAAGATGCTGGAGTACAACGCGGACACCCCGACCTCCCTGGTGGAGGCGGCCAGCCCGCAGTGGTTCTGGATGGAGGAGCGGTTCCCCGGCGCCGACCAGTGGAACTCCCTTCACGAGCGCCTCGTCGACGCCTGGCGCCGCCAGGCGGAGCTGCTGGCGCCCGGCCCGCTGCACTTCGCGCACTCCGAGACCGACGAGCTCGGCGAGGACCTGATGACGGTCGCCTACCTCCAGGAGACCGCCGACCAGGCCGGCCTGGAGACCCACGCCCTGTCCGTCGAGCAGATCGGCTGGGACAGCCTGTCCGGCCGGTTCGTCGACGACAAGCTCCGCTTCATCCGCAGCTGCTTCAAGCTCTACCCGTGGGAGTGGCTGGCCACGGACGAGTTCGGCCCGCAGGTCCTCGGCACCTACGACCACGGCGGCGGTTCCGGCACCACCTGCTGGATCGAGCCGATGTGGAAGATGCTGCTCTCCAACAAGGCGCTGCTCGCGATCCTGTGGGAGCTCTTCCCGGAACACCCGAACCTGCTGCCCGCCTATCTCGACGGGCCGCGCGAGCTCGCGGAGCCCGGTTCGGCCGGCTACGTGGCCAAGCCGCTACTCGGCCGTGAGGGCGCCGGCGTCACCCTGCACGAGCCAGGCCCGGACGGCGTGCCGTTCGTGCCGGAGCCAGGGGAGCGGTACTGCTTCCAGGGGTTGGCCCCGCTGCCCGACTTCGACGGCAACCGGGTGGTGCTCGGCGCGTGGGTCGTCGAGGACGAGGCGGCGGGGCTCGGGATCCGCGAGTCGGCGGGGCCGGTCACGGACGAGTACGCCCGTTTCCTGCCCCACGTCATCCTCTGAGGACCGCCTGACGGACCGCTACGCCGACAGCACCGACCGGAGCTGCTCCAGGCCCCAGTCCAGGTCCTCCTTGGTGATCACCAGCGGCGGGGCGACGCGGATCGTCGACCCGTGGGTGTCCTTCACGAGCACGCCCCGCTCCATCATCTTCTCGGAGATCTCCCGGCCCGTGCCGCGGGAGGGGTCGATGTCGACGCCCGCCCACAGCCCGCGGCCGCGCACGGCGGTCACGGCGCCCCCGCCGACGAGCATGCCCAGCTCACGGTGGAGGTGGTCGCCCAGTTCGGTGGCCCGCTGCTGGAACTCGCCGGTCCGCAGCATCGCGATCACCTCCAGCGCGACGGCGCACGCGAGCGGGTTCCCGCCGAAGGTCGACCCGTGCTGGCCGGGCCCGAACACCCCCAGCACGTCCCGGTCGGCGACCACCGCCGACACCGGCACGACGCCGCCGCCGAGCGCCTTGCCGAGGATGTAGACGTCCGGTACGACCCCCTCGTGCTCGCAGGCGAAGGTTTTCCCGGTCCGGCCGAGCCCCGACTGGATCTCGTCGGCCATGAAGAGCACGTTCCGCTCGCGGGTCAGCTCCCGTACGCCGCGCAGGTACCCGGCGGGCGGGACCAGCACCCCGGCCTCGCCCTGGATCGGCTCCAGCAGCACGGCCACGGTGTTCTCCGTGACGGCGTGGGACAGCGCGGTGAGGTCCCCGTACGGGACGATCTCGAAGCCGGGCGTGTACGGGCCGAAGTGGTCGCGGGCGTCGTGGTCCGTCGAGAAGGAGACGACGGTCGTGGTCCGCCCGTGGAAGTTGTCGGCGGCCACCACGATCTTGGCGTGGCCGTCCGGGACGCCCTTGACCTCGTAGCCCCACTTGCGGGCCGTCTTCACGGCCGTCTCCACCGCCTCCGCGCCCGTGTTCATGGGCAGCACCATCTCCTTGCCGCACAGTGCCGCGAGTTCGGCGCAGAAGTCGGCGAAGCGGTCGTGGTGGAAGGCGCGCGAGGTGAGGGTCACCCGCTCCAGCTGGGCGCGCGCGGCGTCGATCAGACGGCGGTTGCCGTGCCCGAAGTTGAGCGCGGAGTAACCGGCGAGCATGTCGAGGTATCTGCGGCCCTCCACATCGGTCATCCACGCGCCTTCCGCGGACGCGACGACCACCGGCAGCGGGTGGTAGTTGTGCGCGCTGTGCGCGTCGGCGGAGCGGATGGCATCAGCTGTTGTCGACACGGGGTCTCCGATCGTCCGTCTGGCCGGTGAAGCGGTGAAGCGGTGAAGCGGTGCAGCGGTGAAGCGGTGCAGCGGTGACGAGGGTGGCGTCACCCTCTTATCGTCGCTCGTATCCCGGGCGAGGAAACCTCCCCGCGGGCCACATCGCGGACTCGCTCATCTAGGGTGTTCGATACGCACGGCGACTGGCGTACGGAGAACCAACTCCGGGGGAGTCGTGCGCGCTCGACCGCATACAGGGCCGCTCGCCTGGGCCTCGCGGGGTACCGATCACATCGACCCCGGAGGAGCCCGCCATGTCCGCGAGCCGCCATCCCGCCCTGTCCGCGACCGACCCCGAACTGGCTTCCCACATCGCCGCGGAGGAAGTCCTCCAGGCGGAGACCCTGCGCCTGATCCCCAGTGAGAACTACGTCTCCGCCGCCGTCCTCGAAGCCTCCGGCACCGTGCTGCAGAACAAGTACAGCGAGGGCTACCCCGGCCGCCGCTACTACGAGGGCCAGCAGAACATCGACCGGGTGGAGGCCCTGGCGATCGAGCGGGCCAAGGGCCTGTTCGGCGTGGACCACGCCAACGTGCAGCCGTACTCGGGCTCCCCGGCCAACCTGGCCGTGTACCTGGCCTTCGCGAAGCCCGGCGACACCGTCATGGGCATGGCGCTGCCGATGGGCGGCCACCTGACGCACGGCTGGGGCGTCTCGGCGACGGGCTCGTGGTTCCGCGGCGTGCAGTACGGCGTCCGCGCCGACACCGGGCTGATCGACTACGACGCCGTGCGCGAGCTGGCCCTCGCCGAGCGGCCCAAGGTGATCTTCTGCGGCGGCACGGCCCTGCCCAGGACCATCGACTTCGCCGCCTTCGCGGAGATCGCTCGCGAGGCGGGCTCGGTCCTGGTCGCGGACGTCGCCCACATCGCCGGCCTGATCGCGGGCGGCGCGCACCCGTCCCCGGCAGACCACGTGGACGTCGTCTCCACCACGACCCACAAGACCCTGCGCGGTCCGCGCGGCGCGATGCTGATGTGCCGCGAGGAGCACGCGAAGGCGATCGACAAGGCGGTCTTCCCCGGCCTGCAGGGCGGTCCGCACAACCAGACGACGGCCGGCATCGCGGTCGCGCTGCACGAGGCGGCGCAGCCGTCCTTCGTCCGCTACGCGCACGCGGTCGTGGCCAACGCCAAGGCGCTGGCCGCGGCCCTGCTGGAGCGCGGCTTCGACCTGGTGTCGGGCGGTACGGACAACCACCTGATCCTGATCGACCTGACGGGCAAGGAGGTGCCGGGCAAGGTCGCGGCCAAGGCGATGGACCGGGCGGGGATCGTCGTGAACTACAACACGGTGCCGTTCGACCCGCGCAAGCCGTTCGATCCCTCGGGGGTGCGGATCGGTACGCCGTCGCTGACGTCGCGGGGGCTGTCGGTGGAGCACATGCCGGTGGTCGCGGACTGGATCGCGCGCGCGGTCGAGGCCGCCGCGAAGCAGGACGAAACCCCGCTGAAGCTGATCCGTGCGGAGGTGCGGGACCTGATGGCAGCCTTCCCGGCCCCGGGCCTGCCGCTGTCGTAACCCCGCGGCGCCGCTGCCGGGGGCTCTGCCCCCGGACCCCCGCGCCTCAAACGCCGGCGAGGCTGAGTTGCGGGGGCTCTGCCCCCGGACCCCCGCGCCTCGAACGCCGGCGAGGCTGAGTTGCGGGGGCTCTGCCCCCGGACCCCCGCGCCTCAAACGCCGGCGAGGCTGAGTTGCGGGGGCTCTGCCCCCGGGCCCCCGCGCCTCGAACGCCGGCGGGGCTGAGATGCGGGGGAGGGATCCGGGCGAGGACGGGCACGAGCCCGCCCCCGTACCTGAGAGAATGGGACCATGGCTTCTGATCGTCCTCGCGCGCTCTCCGGCATCCAGCCCACCTCCGGTTCGTTCCACCTCGGGAACTACCTCGGAGCCATTCGCCAGTACGTCGCCCTGCAGGAGACGCACGACGCCTTCTACATGGTCGTCGACCTGCACGCGATCACCATGCCCCAGGATCCGAAGGACCTGCGCGCGAACACCCGCCTCTCCGCCGCGCAGCTGCTGGCCGCCGGCCTGGACCCGGAGCGCTGCACGCTCTTCATCCAGAGCCACGTCCCCGAGCACGCGCAGCTCGGCTGGGTGATGAACTGCATCACCGGTTTCGGCGAGGCCAGCCGGATGACGCAGTTCAAGGACAAGTCCGCCAAGGGAGGCGTCAACAGCGCCAGCGTCGGCCTCTTCACGTACCCGATCCTCCAGGTCGCCGACATCCTCCTCTACCAGGCGGACGCCGTCCCCGTGGGCGAGGACCAGCGCCAGCACATCGAGCTGACCCGCGACCTGGCCGAGCGCTTCAACAGCCGCTTCGGCCAGACCTTCACCCTCCCGGCGGCGCACATCGTCAAGGAGGTCGCGAAGATCTACGACCTCCAGGACCCGGCGATCAAGATGTCGAAGTCGGCGTCGTCCCCCAAGGGCCTGATCAACCTCCTCGACGAGGCCAAGGTCACCGAGAAGAAGATCAAGAGCGCGGTCACCGACACCGAGGCCGAGATCCGCTTCGACACGGAGAAGAAGCCCGGCGTCAGCAACCTGCTCACGATCTACTCCACCCTCACGGGCGAGTCGATCCCCGCCCTGGAGGAGAAGTACGCGGGCAAGGGCTACGGCGCGCTGAAGACGGACCTGGCGGCCGTGATGGTCGATTTCGTCACACCCTTCAAGCAGCGCACCCAGGAGTACCTGGACGACCCGGAGACGCTGGACTCCATCCTGGCCAAGGGCGCGGAGAAGGCCCGCGCGGTGGCCGCGGAGACCCTCGCGCAGGCGTACGACCGGCTGGGTCTGCTGCCCGCCAAGCACTGACGAACGCACCTGCGGAAAGACGGCTCTGGCACGAAGAGGGGTCCTGGCCGCACACTGGGGCGGCAGGAGTCCACAGGGACAGACGGAGGAGAGACACGTGGGGACCGTAACGCTCGGCGTTTCGATCGCGGTCCCGGAGCCGTACGGCAGCCAGCTCCAGGAGCTGCGCGCGGGCTTCGGGGACGCCGCCGCGCACGGCATCCCCACGCACGTCACCCTCGTACCGCCGACGGAGGTGGAGGCCGACCGGCTCCCGGCGATCCGGGCCCACCTGACCGAGGTGGCGGCCGCCTTCCGCGCGTTCCCGATGCGACTGGAGGGGACGGGGACCTTCCGGCCCGTCTCGCCGGTCGTCTTCGTCCAGATCGCCGAGGGCGTCGCGGGCTGCACCCGGCTCCAGGGCGAGGTCCGCGACCCGTCCGGGCCGCTCAGCCGCGAGCTCGCCTTCCCCTACCACCCGCACGTCACCGTCGCCCACGGGATCTCCGAAGAGGCGATGGACGTGGCGTTCACGACGCTGGCCGACTACGCCGCCGAGTGGGTCTGCTCCGGGTTCGCCCTCTACGAGCAGGGCTCCGACGGGGTCTGGCGCAAGCTGCGCGAATACCCCTTCGGGAGTGGGCCCATAGGCGTTCCCGCGCAGCCGGGTTCCCCCGTCGACCAGGCCGCCGGGGCAGCCGGGGCGGTACGGCCTTCCTGACGGAGCGGGCGCAGGGTCAGCCGGGCGGTCCGCCGGGCGCGGAACCTCAGCCTCCGCAGGACCAGGGTGTGGAACGGACGCCCCGTCGAGGGCGCTGGGCGAAAAGTCACAATCGACGACCGTAGTCCCTGAAAGCGGCAATACCGGCTATTTCCGGCGCCTCATTTACGGTGACCCCATGGACTGGCTGACGAAACTCCCGGTGGTCGGGCCGCTGGCGGGCCGTCTGATGAAGACGCACGCGTGGCGTTCCTACGAACGCCTCGACCGCGTGCACTGGACCCGCCTCGCCGCCGCGATCACCTTCATCAGCTTCCTCGCACTCTTCCCCCTGATCGCCGTGGCCGCGGCGGTCGGCGCGGCGCTGCTCAGCGACCAGCAGCTCGACAAGCTGGAGCAGAGCTTCGCCGAACAGGTCCCCGGCATCTCCGACCAGCTCGACATCGGGGGGCTCGTCGCGAACGCCGCCACGATCGGCCTCGTCGCCGGCGCCCTCCTGCTCTTCACCGGCATCGGCTGGGTGGGCTCCATGCGCGACTGCCTGCGCGCGGTGTGGGAGAAGGACGACGAGGACGAGGGCAACCCCGTCGTCCGCAAGGGCAAGGACGGGCTGGTCCTGCTCGGCCTCGGCGCCGTGGGCCTGGTCTCCGCGGCCGCCTCCATCCTCGGGTCCAGCGCGGTCGGCAAGTCCGCCGACTGGCTGGGCATTCCGCGCGAGGGCCCCGGCGGCGTCCTGCTGCGCGTCTTCGCCTTCCTGGTCGGCGTGGTGGCCGCCTTCCTGGTCCTGCTCTACCTGCTGACCCTGCTCCCCGGCGTCGAACCGCCCAGGCGCCGCCTGATCGAGGCGGCGCTGATCGGAGCGGCCGGCTTCGAGCTGCTGAAACTGCTCCTCAGCGGCTATATGCGCGAGGTCGCCGCGAAGAGCGTCTACGGAGCCTTCGGCGTGCCGATCGCCCTGCTGCTCTGGATCAACTTCATGGCGAAGCTGCTGCTGTACGTCTCCGCCTGGACGGCCACCCGCGACGACGGCGACAGCGCCGAAACCGCCGGAACCGTCGCCGAAGACCCGCCGGCGGCGGAACAGGAGCCTGCCACCGGCCGTTGAGCGGCCCCGCCCCTCAGACCAGCTCCTCGTCGGCACCCCGGCTGCGCCGGCCGCGGGGCCAGCGGCGGTTGACCGCGTACGCGCCGCCCGCCAGGACGGCGAGCGCGCCCCCCGCGACGCCCAGGGCGGTGCCCACACCGCCGGCCGGGCCGCCGCCGGCAGCCGCGTTGTTCTCGTGCGACTGGGCCGGCGAGCCGTGGGGGGAGGTGTCCGCGCTCTTCGGCGGCACCAGCTCACCCACCGGCTTGACCTTCCCGGCCGCGGCGAAACCCCAGTCGAAGAGCGCGGCGGTCTCCTCGTAGACCGAGTTCGCACCGCCCGCGCCCGGGTTCATCACGGTGACCAGCAGCTTCCTGTCGCCCTGCTGCGCCGCGCCGGTGAAGGTGGAGCCGGCCATGGTCGTGTTGCCGTTCTTCACCCCCGCGATGCCCTTGTACGGGGGGAGCCCGCCCGCGCCCGTCATCAGCCGGTTGGTGTTCGCGATCTCGAAGTAGTCCCGCGGCTTCCCCGGCTCCTGCAGGCCGGGGAACTTCGCGCTCGCCGTGCCGCAGTACTCCCGGAAGTCCTTCTTCTGCAGTCCGGAGCGGGCGATCAGGGTGAGGTCGTACGCGCTCGACACCTGCTCAGGGGCGTCGTAGCCGTCGGGCGACACCACATGGGTGTCCAGCGCCTGCAGCTCCTCCGCGTGCGCCTGCATGTCCCTGACGGTCTTCTCGACACCGCCGTTCATGGCCGAAAGCACATGCACGGCGTCGTTCCCCGACCGCAGGAACACCCCCAGCCACAGGTCGTGGACGGAGTACTCGTGATCCTCCTTGACCCCGACCAGGCTGCTGCCCGGGCCCACACCCTCCATGTCCTCGTCGGTGACCTTGTGCACCTGGTCCTTGGGCAGGCCCGGCAGCAGGGTGTCCGCGAAGAGCATCTTCATCGTGGAGGCGGGGGGCAGCCGCCAGTGCGCGTTGTACGCCGCCAGGACCTCGCCGGACTCGGCGTCCGCCACGATCCAGGACCGGCCGGTGAGGTTCGCCGGCAGGGCGGGCGCGCCGGGCAGCAGATTCACCTGCGTACCGGGCTGGCCCAGCAGGGAGCCGCCGACCGTGGACATCGACGCGGGCGGCGCGGCCGCCGCCGGAGCCTTGGCGGGACCACCCTTCCCGTCGGCCGGCGGGGTCGGCGCGGCGTGTGCGGAGCCCACCAGCACGGTGGGCGCGAGCAACGCGGCGGTGAGGACCGTCAGAGCGGTCGTCTTTGCAGACACGCAGGTGAAAGTACATCCCGATGAACTGGATGGCGTCGCGGACCGGCCATTTCGCGGCAACCAACCCCGGGACAGCCCACCCCGGCGCGTCCGTCCCGGGGACGAAACCGATACTGAGGACATGAAACTCAGCCGTGCCGCTTCCTGGTTCCTGCTCGCCTTCGGAGTGTGGACCTGGTTCATCTGGGTGTCTTTCGTCCGGAACCTGTGGAAGAACGGCAGTGGCCTGGCCTTCGACACGGCGGGCGACCCCACTGCCTACTTCTGGGTCCACCTGACGCTCGCGGTGACGTCCTTTCTCCTGGGGACGGCAGTCGGTGTGATCGGGTTGCGCGGGGTCCTGGCCCTGCGACGTGCGTCACGCTCCGGCGACAGCGGCGGTGCGGCATGACGGCCCTGGTCTTCGCCCTGGTCGCCCTGGCGGTCTGCGCCCTGCTCGCCGGGGTGCACCGCTGGCTGTGGATCCGGCTGGTCCGTGACACCACCACCCCCAGCGGCGTGCCCCGCCGCGTCGGCACCGCGTTGGCCATCGCCCTGCCGCTCCTCTCCGTGGCCGCCCTCACCGCGGGCCGCGCCGGGGCCCCCTTCTGGCTCCAGCAGACGGTGTCCTGGCCGGGGTACCTGTGGCTCGCGGTGCTCCTGTACCTGACCCTGACGATGCTGGTCGCGGAGCCGATCCGCGCGCTGTTGCTCCGCCGTCTGGCCCACCGCGACCCCTCCGGGGCGGTAGCGGAACCTCCGGCGGCGCCTTACGCCCCGTCGGCGGGCACCCCCGGATCCGGCACCTCCGCGTCCACGGCCCCGTCCCCGGCCGTGTCCACGGCTACGGCCACCGAGCCGTCGCCTTCCACCGGCACCGGCACCGGCTCCGAGACCGGCGCGGCGTCGGGCGGCGGGCTCAGCCGCCGCACCTTCGTCGCGCGGACGGTGGGCGGGGCGGCCGCCGCCGTAGCCCTCGGCACGGTCGGCAACGGCACGTACGGAGTGCTGCGCGGGCCGGGCGTGCGGCGCGTCCAGGTCCCGCTGGCCAAACTCCCGCGCGCGGCGCACGGCTTCCGGATCGCCGTCGTCAGCGACGTCCACCTCGGCCCGGTGCTCGGCCGCGCCCACGCCCAGCGCATCGTCGACACCGTCAACCGCACCCAGCCCGACCTCATCGCCATCGTCGGCGACCTCGTCGACGGCAGCGTCCCCGACCTCGGACCTGCGGCGGAGCCGCTGCGCGGGCTGACCGCCCGCCACGGCTCCTTCTTCGTCACCGGCAACCACGAGTACTTCTCCGGCGCCGAGCAGTGGGTCGAGCACGTCCGCGAGCTCGGCCTCACCCCGCTGGAGAACGCCCGGCGCGCCCTGCCGCACTTCGACCTCGCCGGCGTCAACGACGTCCAGGGGGAGCGGGAGGGCAGCGGCCCCGACTTCGGGGCCGCCCTCGGCGACCGTGACCGGACCCGGGCCGCCGTGCTCCTGGCACACCAGCCGGTGGTCATCCACGACGCCGTCCGGCACGGCGTCGACCTCCAGCTCTCCGGCCACACCCATGGCGGCCAGCTCTGGCCGGGGGAGTACCTCGCCGATCTCGCCAACCCCACCGTCGCGGGCCTGGAGCGCTACGGCGACACCCAGCTGTACGTCTCCCGCGGGGCGGGGGCCTGGGGTCCGCCGGTCCGCGTCGGCGCACCGTCCGACATCACCGTCGTCGAACTCGCCTCATACCAGGCCTGATCCGTCCCGATACCCGCCAACTGGGCGCCCCAGAACGGACCTTCCGGTGGCTGATATTCCGTGATGGGATATCCGTTAATCGGACAGCGGGTCGCTGTCTCCGGGACAAGGGGTGGGGTTCACGGGATGCGGTCTGTCCGCTGGAAGATCATCGCGGCCGCGCTGGTGCTCGGCGCGGCCGGCGTCGGCACCTGGCAGCTGCTGCCGGAGGACGGCGGCGACCGCGGCGCCATCCGCGTCGGCACCAGCGACGTCGTGTCCTCCCTCGACCCCGCCGGGGCCTATGACGCGGGCTCCTGGGCCCTGTTCAGCAACGTCTACCAGTCGCTGCTGACCATCAGGCCCGGCTCCGACGCGCCCGTGCCGGACGCCGCCTCCTCCTGCGGCTTCGTCGGTCGGGAACTCACCGCCTACCGGTGCGAGCTGCGCCCCGACGTGAGGTTCGCCGGAGGGCGCGCGATCACCGCGGAGGACGTCAAGCACTCCTTCGACCGCATCAAGGCGATCAACTCCGAGCAGGGTCCGGCCCCGCTCTTCAACACCCTGGAGTCGGTCGTCGCCGAGGGCCGTACGGTCACCTTCAACCTGTCCGCCGGCGACGCCACCTTCCCCTTCAAGATCGCAACGGGTGCCGCCTCGATCGTCGACAAGGACACGTACCCGGCGAAGTCCCTGCGCGAGGACGGCAAGGTCGACGGCTCCGGACCGTACACGCTCGGCGCCTACCAGGCCGGTGTGAGCGCCGAACTCAAGCCCAACGCCTCGTACAAGGGCCAGGGCAAGCCCGCCCGCGCGTCCGTCACGGTCAGGTACTTCAAGGACTCCGAGCAGCTCGACCAGGCCTGGAACAGCCGCCGGATCGAGGTCGCCCACCGGGAGATGCCGCCCGCGGTGCTCGCCGGCCTCAACCCGGGCATGAAGGACACCCGGTACCAGACCTCCGGCGGCAGCGAGATCCGCTCGATCGTCTTCAACGTCCGCCCCGGCTCGGCCGCCGCCCCGCTCGCCGTCCGCCAGGCCGTCGCCGCCGTCCTGGACCGGGCCAAGGTCGCCGGCGACGTCTACCGGGGTACGGTCACCCCGCTGTACTCCCTGGTCCCGGCGGGCATCGCCGGCCACAGCACCCCGTTCTTCGACGCCTACCCGGCGCCCAGCGCGGCCACCGCCAAAAAGCTGTTGAAGGACGCCGGGATCAACGGCCCCGTGCACCTCCGGCTCGGCGTGAACGTACGGGGCGCGAACACGGCCGAGGCGGAGGAGATCAAGCGGCAGCTGGAGGCCACCGGCCTCTTCCAGGTGACCCTCAAGCCGGTGCAGGAGTGGAAGGACTTCCAGAAGGGTTACGCGGCGGGCGAGTTCGACGCCTACACGATCGGCTGGATCGCGGACTTCCCCGACGCCGACAACTTCCTCGCCCCGCTCGTCGGCGCGGGCTCCTCCATGAACAACGGCTTCTCGGACAAGCGCATCGACGAGCTGATCACCCGTACCCAGTCCCACTCGGAGCGCGCCGACGCGGCCGCCGAGTTCCGGGACCTGCAGAAGGCCGTGGCCCAGCAGGCCCCGATGGTGCCGATCTGGCAGAAGAAGGACTACGTGATGTCCCGTGAGTCCGTCACCGGTGCCCAGAACCTCTCCGACGGCACCGGTGTGTGGCGACTTCGGGAACTCGGCTGGCTCTAGGCCTCCAGGCAGCGCCGATTCAAGACGTCTCCTCGGACGGGTGGGGGTCCGACGCCTTGCGCCGGCCCGCCGCCGTCTGGGCCATGCCCGGCAGGAAGTCCGCGAACAGCTCGTGGACCTCGCGCACCAGCGGCCGCAGCACACGGAAGCGGGCCAGCACGATGCCCCGCGTCGTGAGCTGCGCGCCGCGCTCGGCGAGCCGCCGCGACTTCTCGCTGTCCGGGGAGCGGTCGAAGACCCAGTACAGGACCAGGCCCATCTGCGAGAGCCACATCAGCTCGGGCAGTACGTCGGCCAGTTCGGCCGGCACCTTGGTCTTCGCCCCCGCCAGCACCTCGCGGTGGATGTCGATCGCCGCCTGGCGCGCCGGCTCCGACTCCGGCGAGAAGGGGCTGAGGGGGCTTTCGGGGTCGGCCGCGTTCTTGAAGAACTGCGAGGCGAACTCGTGGTACGGAGCGCCGATGTCCAGCCAGCTGGTCAGCACGCCCGCGAGCCGCTTCTGCAGATCGGTCTCGTTGTCCAGGATGGGCCGGACAGCCGCCTGGTGGGCGGCGCTGATCCGATCGTAGAACCCCTGGACCAGGTGTTCCTTCGACTCGAAGTAGTAGTAGGCGTTGCCGACCGAGACACCCGCCTCCTTCGCGATGCCCCGCATGGTCGTCTTGTCGAAGCCGCGCTCCTGGAAGAGCCGGAGGGCGGTTTCGAGGATGAGCGTGCGGGTCTGCTCGCTCTTGGGAGCCTTCTGATCAGTCACGGTGTATGAGCCTATCGGGGGACGGCGCACTGGTCGTCACAGCCCGGTCCCTCGACGGCCCCGGGCTGCTCCTCGACGGCCCCCGGCTGCCCCTCGGAGCGCACGGCCTGCCGCCAGGCGGAGGCCGTGAACATGGCGGCCCGGGCGAACGGGCGGCCGGCGGGGGTCGCCAGCCAGTCGGCCTTCGTCCGGTGTTCGGCCAGTGCCCACAGGCACACGATGAAGGCGTCGGTCCCCGTCCACACCTGCCCGGAGTTCCCCACGACGGTGATCTCCCGGAGCGTCGCGGCGTGGTCGAGGCGGGGGAACCGCCGCCGCGCCTCCCAGGACGCGGCGGGGACCAGGGTGATCGGGAGGAGCAGCGGCTGCGCCAGCAGCCAGTGCCGGATGTGCACGCAGAGCGGGCAGTCGGCGTCGTAGAGGACGGTCAGGTGGCGTACGGCTCCGGTGGCTGCCATGGCTCAGGCTCCGAGCGGCGCGGTCCACCCCTGCGGGGGGACGGGCGGGGTCTGGCGGCGCTCCGCGATCCCGCGGCGGCGCATCCTGTTCAGCGCCCACACGTTGCCGAGGTGCATGACGCCCAGGACCAGCAGGACGACGCCGAGCTTGACCGAGAGCGCCTCGAAGAGGGCGCGGGCGGTGGTGATCTCATCGGTCGAGCGGAGGTAGAGGGCCACGAAGCCGATGTTGACGAGGTAGAAGCCGACCACGAGGAGTTGGTTGACGGCGTCGGCGAGCTTCTCGTTGCCCTGGAGGACGTCCCCTATGAAGACGCGGCCGTTGCGGCTGAGCGTGCGGGCCACCCAGACGGTGAGGCCGATGCTGATGAGCAGGTAGATGACGTACGTGACCACGGTGAGGTCCATAGCCCCAGCCCCCTTGAACGTGTTCAAATGCTCTGACGTCCATGACTGTAGAGGCTTTTTTGAACAAGTTCAAGCTAACGCCGGCGGGCATCCGGAGGCCCGGAAACGCGCGCGGGCCCCGGCCGTACGGCCGGGGCCCGAAGCGTCGCTGTGAGACTCACATGCTGAGCGCACGCGCGTGGTTGAGCTGCGACATCACCCAGTGGTAGGTGTTCGCGTCCGCCGCCGGGATCATCGTGGCGTGGTGGCGGCCGCCGCTGGTCACCGTGACCTGGATGTAGCCGGTGGTCGTCTTCTCCTTCATCAGGAGGAAGAGCAGGCCGAGCAGGCAGAACAGGAAGAAGACGATCGCCAGCACGATCGCGTGGGGCGGGATCTTCTCCTCGGTCCGCGAGAAGTCCGTCGCGTTCCACATCGCGCCCCGCAGCGGCATCGCGCCCGACGGGGTGATGATCTGGTCGCCGGCGATCGTGATGTCGCCGAGCGCGAATCCCGCGCCGCCGACCGGGGCCGCGGGGTGGCCGACGGGCGCGGGGATGCCCGCGCCGCCGATGGTCGGCTGGTAGGCCGGTGCCGCCGGGTACGGCTGGGGGTATCCGTAACTGGCCTCACCCGGGCCCCACTTGTAGTCACCCTGGCCTGGGGTGCCGCCCTGGCCGCCCAGGCCGGCGGGATCGCTCGTGTACGGATTCGGCTGCTGCTCGCTCATACGGCCGATCCTTCCACAGGCGGCCCGGCCCCGTACCCCCGGTCCCGCAGCTCGCCCCCGCCCAAGAGGGGCCGCCCCGGCCGCCGTTGACGCGGCCCACACGGCGCCGGCTCCCGGCGTCGGCCCCGACGTACGCCCGGCCCCGACGTACGCCCGGCCCCGACGTACGCCGGGCCCGACGCACGAGGGCCCCGCCGCCGGACGAACCGGGGACGGGGCCCTCGTACGGGCAGGGACCGGGAGGTCAGAAGCGGCGCGTGATCAGCGCACGCTTGACTTCCTGGATCGCCTTGGTGACCTCGATGCCGCGCGGGCACGCGTCGGTGCAGTTGAAGGTCGTGCGGCAGCGCCACACGCCGTCCTTGTCGTTCAGGATCTCCAGCCGCTGCTCGCCGGCCTCGTCACGCGAGTCGAAGATGAAGCGGTGCGCGTTGACGATCGCCGCCGGGCCGAAGTACTGGCCGTCGTTCCAGAACACCGGGCACGAGGACGTGCACGCGGCGCACAGGATGCACTTGGTGGTGTCGTCGAAGCGCTCGCGGTCCTCGGCGGACTGCAGGCGCTCGCGCGTCGGCTCGTTGCCCGTGGTGACCAGGAACGGCATGACGTCCCGGTACGCCTGGAAGAAGGGCTCCATGTCGACCACGAGGTCCTTCATCACCGTCAGGCCCTTGATGGCCTCCACGGTGATCGGCTTCTCGGGGTTGATGTCCTTGATCAGCGTCTTGCAGGCGAGCCTGTTCTTGCCGTTGATCCGCATCGCGTCCGAGCCGCAGATGCCGTGCGCGCACGAGCGGCGGAAGGTCAGTGTGCCGTCCAGGTCCCACTTGATCTTGTGGAGACCGTCGAGCACGCGCTCCTTCGGGTCGATCTCGATCTGGAAGTCCTGCCACTGCGCCTCGTCCGAGATCTCGGGGTTGAAGCGGCGGATCCGGAAGGTGACCGTGATGTACGGGGAGGCCGCGGCCGCCTCTTCCATCTTGTCCAGGGTGGGGGTAGCCATCAGTACTTACGCTCCATCGGCTGGTAGCGGGTCGTGACGACCGGCTTGTAGTCGAGCCGGACCGAGTCCGAGCCGTCGGCTCCGACCTCGCGGTACGCCATGGTGTGGCGCATGAAGTTGACGTCGTCGCGGTTGGGGTAGTCCTCGCGGTAGTGGCCGCCGCGGGACTCCTTGCGCGCCAGGGCGGACACGGCCATGACCTCGGCCAGGTCGAGCAGGTTGCCCAGCTCGATGGCCTCCAGCAGGTCCGTGTTGAAGCGCTTGCCCTTGTCCTGGACGGACACGTTCTTGTAGCGCTCGCGCAGCTCCGCGATCTTCTCGACCGCGGTCTTGATGGTCTGCTCCGTGCGGAACACCATCACGTTCGCGTCCATCGTCTCCTGGAGCTCCAGGCGCAGGTCGGCGACCCGCTCCTTGCCCGTGGAGTTGCGCAGGTGCTCGACGAGGTCGGCCACCTGCTGCGCCGGGTTCTCGGGGAGCTCGACGAAGTCGTTCTCCTGCGAGTACTTCGCCGCGGCGATGCCGGAGCGCTTGCCGAAGACGTTGATGTCCAGCAGCGAGTTGGTGCCCAGGCGGTTCGCGCCGTGCACCGACACGCAGGCGACCTCGCCGGCCGCGTACAGGCCCGGGACGACGGTGGTGTTGTCCGCCAGGACCTCACCCTCGACGTTGGTCGGGATGCCGCCCATGGCGTAGTGCGCGGTGGGCTGGATCGGGATCGGGTCCGTGTACGGCTCGATGCCCAGGTAGGTGCGCGCGAACTCGGTGATGTCCGGGAGCTTCGCGTCGAGCTGCTCCGGCGGCAGGTGCGTGAGGTCCAGGTACACGTGGTCACCGGCGGGACCGCAGCCGCGGCCCTCACGGATCTCCGTGTAGATGGAGCGCGAGACGACGTCACGGGACGCGAGGTCCTTCATGACCGGCGCGTACTTCTCCATGAAGCGCTCGCCGTCCTTGTTGCGCAGGATGCCGCCCTCACCGCGGGCGCCCTCCGTCAGCAGGATGCCCATGCGCCAGATGCCCGTCGGGTGGAACTGGAAGAACTCCATGTCCTCCAGCGGCAGGCCGCGGCGGTAGCAGGCCGCCTGGCCGTCACCCGTGAGGGTGTGCGCGTTGGAGGTCACCTTGAAGAACTTGCCGGTGCCGCCGGAGGCGTAGATGACGGCCTTGGCCTGGAACACGTGGATCTCGCCGGTGGCGAGTTCGTACGCGACCACACCGGCCGACTTCTTGACGCCGTCCTCCTCGACCAGGAGCTGGTCCAGGACGTAGAACTCGTTGAAGAACTCCACGCCCTCCTTGACGCAGTTCTGGTACAGCGTCTGGAGGATCATGTGACCGGTGCGGTCCGCGGCGTAGCAGGACCGGCGGACCGGCGCCTCGCCGTGGTTGCGGGAGTGGCCGCCGAAGCGGCGCTGGTCGATGGTGCCGTCCGGGGTGCGGTTGAACGGCAGGCCCATCTTCTCCAGGTCGAGGACCGCGTCGATGGCCTCCTTCGCCAGGATCTCGGCGGCGTCCTGGTCGACCAGGTAGTCACCGCCCTTGACCGTGTCGAAGGTGTGCCACTCCCAGTTGTCCTCCTCCACGTTCGCCAGCGCGGCGGCCATGCCGCCCTGCGCGGCGCCCGTGTGGGAGCGGGTGGGGTAGAGCTTCGTCAGCACCGCGGTGCGGCTGCGCTTCGTCGACTCGATGGCGGCGCGCATGCCGGCGCCACCTGCGCCGACGATGACGGTGTCGTACTTGTGGATCTTCATTGGTTTCGCCTCAGCCCCGTTGCCTAGCGGATGTTCGGGTCGAAGGTGAAGATCACCAGCGTGCCCAGAAGGATGGTGAACACCGTGGCGGTGTAGAGCAGGCCCTTCAGCCACAGCCGCGTGTTGGCACGCTCCGCGTAGTCGTTGATGACGGTACGCAGGCCGTTGGCGCCGTGCAGCATCGCCAGCCACAGCATCAGCAGGTCCCAGACCTGCCAGAACGGGGACGCCCAGCGGCCGGCCACGAAGGCGAAGCCGATCTTGGAGACGCCGCCGTCGAGCACCAGCTGGATCAGCAGGTGGCCGATGACGAGGACGACGAGCACGATGCCCGAGAGGCGCATGAAGAGCCACGCGGCCATCTCGAAGTTGCCGCGGGTCGAGCGGGGCGTCTTGCCCGTGCGCTTGCGCGGCGCCTCGATGTAGGGCGCGGGGTTGTCGACGTCGTAGAGGGAAACGCCCTCCACGTCGCCGATGGCCTTGGCGGAAGAAGTGTCAGAAGACATGCGTGTCACTTCCCGAACAGTTCGAGGTAGGCGTGGCCCAGTACGGGGTACAGGGCCCCGACCATCAGCACGACCCAGATGCCCACGACCCACCAGAGCATCGTCTTCTGGTGGCGCGGGCCCTTGGACCAGAAGTCCACGGCGATGACACGGAGACCGTTGAGCGCGTGGAACAGGATGGCGGCGACGAGGCCGTACTCCAGCAGCGCGACGATCGGAGTCTTGTAGGTAGCCACGACATCGTCGTACGCCTCGGGGGAGACGCGGACGAGAGCGGTGTCGAGGACGTGTACGAACAGGAAGAAGAAGATGAGGACGCCGGTGACTCGATGAGCCACCCAGGACCACATTCCTTCCCGGCCGCGGTACAACGTTCCAGCCGGCACGGAAAACCCTCCGGAAGCGGGGCGGGGGCCAGCCGGCTTCTTTGTCGGTCGGGCCCGGCCGGGTACGGTCCACCGGCCCCGGACATCGTAGCGACGAGTTGTCGGTTCCCTCGCGCGGGGTCCGGCTGTGTGATCAAACAGGCACGGACGGGCTATCCCACAGGGGCGAATAGCCCGATTTCAGCCACAGATGCCCCGTCGGGGCAGGTCAGCCGACGCGTCAGTTCCAGCAGCCGGGACTGCGCGACACGCCGCAGCTCGTCCGCGGAGAGCGCCCGCTCCTCGTCCACCTCGTGTCCCATCCGCCGGCGGATCGCCCCGAGCAGCTGGTCGGCCTGCTCCTCCGGCGGGTGCCCGTCCAGGCAGATCACGAAAGCGTGCCCGAACTTCCGTTCGTACTCCGCGTGGGCGGCGTCGAGGGCCAGCAGCGCGGCGTAGGGCGCCCCGTGGTCCAGCTCGGCCGAGTGCTCCGCGGCCAGCGCCTCGCTCAGATCGGCCTGCGAGAGGTCGTACGAGGCCTCGTCCGCGGCGGCGAGCAGGGCGCCCGCGTCCGGGTAGGGGCGGTGCGCCGCCATCCGGTGCGCCCAGCGGCGGCTGCCGCAGCAGTGCAGCAGCACCGCCCGGGCGGCCTCGGCGGACAGGGTGTTGAACCGCGTCAGCCCGGGCTCTGGTCCGGAGTCGGAGCCGCCGCGGGCCTGTGCCGGAAGGTGGCTGGACAGCAGGGGGCTCCTCGGGGCGCGGCGCGGATGTGCCGCAACGCTATCGACGCAGGGCAGGGTGTGTCGTAGCCGGGCGGTGATTTCACGCGGAAGTGAGCCGAAAGGATGACGTGCGCGCCGCGGGCAGGCATGGTGGGATGCCCGAAAGGGGAGGGCGACCGAGGCCGCCACCCCCCACAGGAGAGGCCCCGGCCGCCATCCGTCACGGGCTCGTGCGACAAGCCCGTACCCCTGTCAGCGTCTCGGGTGCGGTTTGTGTCACACCTCGCTCCGCGCAGGATTGGTTGCACGTTGTATCACTCGTGGACGAGCGGTGCTTGAAGGCCGTAACGTGCTGATTTGCGCCACACGTACAGGACAGGTTGGGGACTTTGCTGGGGGACGACGCGGAGCTGACCGCCGCCGTGCTCGCGGCACAGGGCGGCGACGAGAACGCGTTCCGTGCTGTGTACCGCGCCGTGCATCCACGCCTGCTCGGTTACGTACGCACGCTCGTCGGAGACGGCGACGCCGAGGACGTGACCTCCGAGGCCTGGCTGCAGATAGCCCGCGACCTCGACTCCTTCACCGGCGACGCCGACCGCTTCCGCGGCTGGGCCGCCCGGATCGCCCGCAACCGGGCACTGGACCACATACGCATGCGCGGCCGCCGGCCCGCCATCGGCGGCGACGACACCGAGCTGACGGGCTGGGCCGCCGAGTGCGACACCGCCGGCGCGGCGATGGAGTCCCTCGACACCGGGCGCACCATGGCGCTCATCGCCCAGCTGCCCCAGGACCAGGCCGAGGCGGTCGTCCTGAGGGTGGTGGTCGGCCTCGACGCCAAGAGCGCGGCCGAGACCCTGGGCAAGCGGCCCGGCGCCGTACGCACCGCCGCGCACCGCGGGCTGAAGAAGCTCGCGGAACTGCTCGCCGCGCAGGGCGCGGACAGCGGATTCGAGGCCGGACCGGGCACCGGCGCCAAGGCCGGCGTCACGGTCGGCCATAATGCCGATGGCCATGCGTGGGACGGCGGGGGCGGGAGGGATCTCGACGCCGTACCCGCCCAGCGTGGCCGGGGCGGCAGCTACGCGGAACAAACCGGTGTGACGCATTCACGTTGGCGGACGCAGAAGGACATGTGATGGCCGACGAGCGCGACAGGTGGCTGGACGAGGCCGCGGCGGAAGCATTCCTGCGCGGCGGACCGACGGAACCTGTGGGGCCCGCCGCCGACACGCGTGCCGCGATGGAGGCCGCCCGGCTGCGGGCCGCCCTGGACGCCCTGGGCGCGATGGCGGCGCCGGCGCCCCCGGGCGGAGAGCTGCCCGGCGAGAGCGCGGCGTTGGACGCCTACCGCGCGGCGCGCGGCACGGCGCGTCCCGCCGCCGTGCCGTCCCGGCCCGACGGAGCCGACGAACCCGTGGTCGACCTCGGCCGCGTCCTCCCCGTGCCCGGGACCGCACCGGCCCGACGGCGCGCCCGGACCGTGAGCTTCGGCCTGGCCGCCGCCCTCGCCAGTGTCGCCGCCGGCGGACTGGCCGCCGCGGCCGGCGCCGGACTGCTGGACCGGGCCCGGCACGACACCGCGGCGCCCGGACCGGCGACGTCCGTCAGCGCAGGCGAGAGCCCGGTCCCCGGCGTCGGCACCGGCGCCCCGACCCTCACGCCGAAGCTGCTGCCCACCCCGCTGCCGGGCGGCTCGAACCCGCCGTACGCCCCCGCGACCCCGTCGCCGGGCCCGGACGGGCATACGACACCCGGCGCCACGGCGGGCCCCGACGCCTCCACGGGCACCACCACGATCGGCGGCGGCTGGGGCGGGGACGTCCAGGACGACCGCAGCGGTCCCGGCGACCGCGAAGGCGGCCGCGACACCCTGGGCACCGGCGAACTCGGCAAGGACCGCCAGCGCGAGCAGGACAGCCGGCTCAAGGCGGACCTCTGCCAGGAGTACCGCAAGGGCCGGCTCGACGACGCCCGGCGTGAGCGGCTCTCGCGCCTGGCCGACGGACTCCTGCGGATCCCCACCTACTGCGCCTCGGTGCTGGACGGGGAGCGCGACGGCACCAGGCGCCGCGACGCCCCGCAGGGGGGCACGACGCTCCGGGCGCCGTCGATGTCACCGGCCGTCCCGCAGGACTCCGCAGGCCTGGGCACGCGCTGACCCGTACCCGGCCGGCCCGCGCCGAAGACCGGCGCCGAGGACAGCCGCCGAGGACAGCCGCCGAAGACAGCCGCCGAAGACATGTGCCGAAGACATGCGCTGAAACATGTGCTGACCTGCCTGTAACACTTTTCGAACCGGTGGCGCAGTACTAGACGAGCCGACTGGTCATCGGCCGCGCATGAGCCGGGGTTCCCCCCGTACCCCTGGGCTCTGCGCAACCGGCGCGGGCGGGGCACGTTCCCCCGGCCCTGCCCGCGCCCATTACCTCGACCCGGTCAACGGGACAGGCCGTCCCCTTCGTGACACGCCGGCAGGGCGGGTCACGGAAGGGACGGCCTGAGGTGTTTCACCGGCCCGTGGCGGCAGGTGCGGTCGGGGCCCGGATCCCGGGCCCCCGGCATCACGCCCTGCGGGCTCACCAGTAGACGACGACCTTGTCGCCGACCTTCACTTCGTCGAAGAGCTTCGACAGCTTGCCCTTGTCGCGGACGTTCACGCAGCCGTGCGAGGCGCCGTTGTAGCCGCGGGCGGCGAAGTCCGCGGAGTAGTGCACGGCCTGGCCGCCGCTGAAGAACATCGCGTACGGCATCGGCGTGTGGTAGATCGTCGACGTCCAGTCCTTGGCCTTCCAGCCCACGTTGAACACGCCCTCGCGGGTCGGGGTGTTCTCCGAGCCGAAGCGCACGTCCATCGTCGAGACGACCTTGCCGTCGATCATCCAGGCGAGGGTGCGGCTCTCCTTGCTGATGCACATGACGCGGCCCGTCATACAGCGCGGGTCCGGCGCGGCGACCTCGATGGTGGTCGGCGGGCGCAGCTCGTCGGCGGTGGGCTTCTTGCTGGCGCTCTGGATCTTCTTCCAGGTCTTCTCGTCGACGCCGCCGGTCGCGTCCAGGCCGTTCTTCGACTGGAAGGACTTCACCGCGGCCGTGGTCTTCGAGCCGTAGAAGCCGGTCGGTGCCACGGTCATCAGCTTGAGCTGCTTCAGACGGGCCTGGAGCTCGCGGACCTGCTCGCTCTCGTCGCCGTTGGCCATGATCTGCTTCACCGAGGGCGAAGGCGAGGCCGACGGGGAGGCGGAGGCGGAGGCGGAGGCCGAGGCGGAGGCCGACGGGGAGGCGGCCTTGTCGTCGGTGCTCGGGGAGGCTTCGGGGGTGGCGCCCGCCGTGGGCGATGACGGTGCCGCGGAGGAGGAGCCGGCCGACTCCGTCTTCTGCGGACCGCAGGCGGTCGCGGCGAGCGCGACGGCGGTGGCGACCCCGATCGTGCGGATTATGACTCTCTGGCGCTGCATTGCAGTCCCCCGGTTTCTACGTCGTGTATCTAGGTGATGCCTGGCGCGCGCGGAGAGTTGCACAGGGTCCCGGGATGTTGCGCCATTGTGACCAGCAACCGTCCGCGGCCTCACGAGGCGGCGCGCGGGCACGGTTGTACCAGCCCCGCGCCCGGTTGCTCTACGGAGGACTTCGTCACATGGCCAGCACGGAGAGCGGAATCCCGGTCGAACCGGTCTACGGACCGGGCGATCTGACGGAATGGGACCCCGAGGTCCAATTGGGTGCACCTGGGGACTTCCCCTACACCCGAGGGATTTATCCGAACATGTACACCGGCCGGCCGTGGACGATGCGGCAGTACGCCGGCTTCGGCACGGCCACCGAGTCCAACGCCCGCTACCGGCAGCTGATCGCGGGCGGCGGCACCGGGCTGTCCGTCGCCTTCGACCTGCCGACCCAGATGGGCCACGACTCCGACGCACCCCTCGCCCACGGCGAGGTCGGCAAGGTCGGCGTCGCCGTCGACTCGCTCGACGACATGCGCACGCTCCTCGACTCGATCCCCCTCGACCGCGTCTCCACCTCCATGACCATCAACGCGCCCGCCGCGCTGCTCCTGCTGCTCTACCAGCTGGTCGCCGAGGAACAGGGCATCCCGGGCGCGCAGCTGACGGGCACGATCCAGAACGACGTGCTGAAGGAGTACATCGCCCGGGGGACGTACATCTTCCCGCCCGGCCCCTCGCTGCGGCTGACGGCCGACACCTTCCGCTACTGCCGGGCCGAGATCCCCCGCTGGAACACCATCTCCATCTCCGGCTACCACATGGCCGAAGCCGGCGCCTCGCCCGCGCAGGAGGTGGCCTTCACCCTCGCCGACGGCATCGCGTACGTCCGTACGGCCCTCGCGGCCGGCATGGCGGTCGACGAGTTCGCACCCCGGCTCTCCTTCTTCTTCGTCGCCCGCACCACCCTGCTGGAGGAGGTCGCGAAGTTCCGCGCGGCCCGGCGGATCTGGGCCCGCGTCATGCGGGAGGAGTTCGGGGCGCGGGACCCGAAGTCCATGATGCTGCGCTTCCACACCCAGACCGCCGGCGTCCAGCTCACCGCGCAGCAGCCCGAGCTGAACCTCGTACGCGTCGCCGTGCAGGCACTCGCCGCCGTGCTGGGCGGCACCCAGTCGCTGCACACCAACTCCTTCGACGAGGCGATCGCCCTGCCCACGGAGAAGTCGGCCCGCCTCGCACTGCGCACCCAGCAGGTCCTCGCGTACGAAACGGACGTACCGCACACCGTGGACCCCTTCGCCGGGTCGTACGCGGTGGAGCGGATGACGGACGAACTGGAGGCGGCGGCACTGGACCTGATGCGGCGGGTCGAGGAGCACGGGGGAGCCGTTGCCGCGATCGAGGCCGGCTTCCAGAAGGCGGAGATCGAGCGGAACGCCTACCGCATCGCGCGGGAGACCGACAGCGGGGAGCGCGTGGTGGTCGGGGTCAACCGCTTCGCCCTGGAGCGCGAGGAGCCGTACGAGCCGCTGCGCGTGGACCCGGCGATCGAGGAGCGCCAGTGCGCGGCGCTGGCGCGGCTGCGGGCGGAACGCGACGGGGCGGCGGTGGCGGCGGCACTCGGGGCGCTGCGGGAGGCGGCCGCGGGCACGGAGAACGTGCTGTACCCGATGAAGGAGGCCCTGCGCGCGCGGGCGACGGTCGGCGAGGTGTGCGGGGCGCTGCGGGAGGTCTGGGGGACGTACGAGCCCACCGGTTCCACATGGTGAAACAGGGTGGACTGTCAGGTGCGTCCCCATGGGACACTCCTGCCCATGCTGGGTGTCACCGATCTGCCGACGTACCTCGCCGGCCTCGTCCTGATCATTCTGTTGCCGGGACCGAACTCGCTCTACGTGCTGTCCGTCGCCGCCCGCCGCGGTGTGCGCACGGGCTACAAGGCCGCCGCCGGGGTGTTCACCGGCGACGCCGTGCTGATGGCGCTGACCGCCGTGGGCGCCGGGGCCCTGCTCCGGACGAGCCCGCTGGTCTTCACCGTGGTGAAGTTCCTCGGCGCGGGGTACCTGGCCTGGCTGGCCGTCGGGATGATGCGGGGCGCCTGGGCGCTGTGGCGCACGCGCCGGGAGCGGGACGACGCGCGGGCCGCGGGCGCCGCCGACCCGGCCGGCAACGAGCGGCCCTACCGCCGCGCCCTGCTGATCAGCCTCCTCAACCCGAAGGCCATCCTCTTCCTGATGTCCTTCTTCGTGCAGTTCGTGGACCCGTCCTACGCCTACCCGGCGCTGTCCTTCCTGGTCCTCGGCGGGCTGCTGCAGGCCGGCAGCTTCCTCTACCTGACGCTGCTGATATTCGGCGGCACCCGCCTGTCGGAGTCCTTCCGCCGCCGCAAGCGGCTGTCGGCCGGGGCGACGTCGGCGGCAGGCGTGCTGTTCCTGGGCTTCGCGGCCAAGCTCGCCACCGGCTGATGGGCGCGCGAGTTTACCCTCGCGTCAACCCGGTCATGCGTCCAGAGGCGGTGTTTCTTTCCCCTAACGGCATGAACTTTTCGTGATCCCCGGTCAGTTGACCCATCCGTGGGCCTACCCTTCAACGGGTGAACCAGTTGATGTCCCGCGAGTCCCAGACCCTCCAGCCCGTCGTGTCCGACCGGCCCGAGCTGCCCGGCAAACTTCCGGACCACCTGCGCACCGAACTGATCGCCTTCCGCCGGGACTTGCACATGCACCCGGAGCTCGGACACCAGGAATTCCGCACCACCGCGGCGATCAAGGCCAGGCTTGAGAAGGCCGGTCTGCGACCACGGGTCCTGAAGTCCGGCACCGGCCTGATCTGTGACGTGGGCACCTGGGACGGGGGCCGGCCGATGCTGGCCCTGCGCGCGGACATCGACGCCCTGCCCATCCCGGACACCAAGACGCACGTCGCGTACCGCTCGACCGCCCCGGACCGCGCCCACGCCTGCGGGCACGACGTGCACACCGCCGTCGTGCTCGGCGCCGGACTCGTCCTCGCCGAGCTCGACCGGCAGGGGCTCCTGCCCCGGCCCGTACGGCTGCTCTTCCAGCCCGCCGAGGAGGTGCTGCCCGGCGGCGCCACGGACGCCATCGAGTCCGGGGTGCTGGACGGAGTGGGCCGGATCGTCGCCGTCCACTGCGACCCCCGGGTCGACGCCGGCCGGATCGGGCTGCGGCCCGGTCCGATCACCTCCGCCTGCGACCGGCTGGAGGTCACCCTCACCGGATCCGGCGGGCACACCGCCCGACCGCACCTGACCACCGACCTGGTGACGGCCGCCGCCCGCGTGGCCGTCGACGCGCCGGCCCTGCTCGCCCGCCGGATGGACGCCCGCTCGGGCATGTCGGTCACCTGGGGCCGGATCGAGTCCGGACACGCCTGCAACGTGATCCCGATGCACGCCGAGCTGTCCGGAACCGTACGGTGCCTGGACCTCGCCGCCTGGCACGAGGCGCCGGACATGATCCACGCGGCGATCGACGAGATCGCGACCATGCACGGGGCCAAGTTCGAGATCAACCACGTGCGCGGCGTGCCGCCGGTGGTCAACGACCCGGTGATCACGGAACTGCTGCGCGAGGCGATGGGGGCCCGCCGGGGAGCGGAGTCGGTCGAGGACACCGAGCAGAGCCTGGGCGGGGAGGACTTCTCCTGGTACCTGGAGCACGTGCCGGGCGCCATGGCCCGTCTCGGGGTCCGTACGCCGGGCGACACGGCCAAGCGCGATCTGCACCGCGGGGACTTCGACGTGGACGAGGACGCCATCGCCGTGGGGGTCGAGTTCTTCACGGCCGCGGCACTTCTCGACGGCCACCGCACGGGGCGGGGATGAGATCACTGACGGAAGAGGGGCCGGACCGGCGTCCGGCCCCTCCGAGAGGGGGTGGCGCCGTTCCTCCCTACTGCTCGCAGCCCTTCAGAGCCGCGGTGGGGAGGTCATAGGCCCCTCGACGGTCAGATCATCCACTGCTCGTATCCGAGCTTGTAGATGCCTGCGTTCGGGGCACCGGGGCATGTGGCGGACGACGTCTGCCCGTTCTGCTTGCTGTCGCCCCTGATGACGGACTGGGTGCCGTGGGAGTCGATACAGGTCACCTTGACGCGAAAGCGCTGAATAAAGGGAAGCAAGCCCGAACAGCGAGCGTATCCCGTCGCGCCGGACTGCCATGTCGTGCAGTCGATTGCAGCGGCACCCGTGGTGGCCGCTGCTGCGGAAGGCGCGGTAATGAGAGACGCTGCCGCCATTCCGAATCCGATGAGGGTGGCTATCTTCGCCTTGTGCATGTCTTTTCTCCCCGATTTTTGTTGCACGAAGGTTTAGGCGGACTGCACGGTGCCCACGGTCAGGACGCCGACATTGGGGTCGCTCGAGCACGTTGCGCTGGAGGTCTCATTCGTGTGTCTCTTCGGTCCGAGCACGGTGAACGTCTGGCCGCGGTGGTTGATGCAGGTGAGCTTCACCTGGAACGTGTCGGCCCAGGCCATTCCGCTGCAATAAGCAGCTCCGCCCCACGGCGGCCCACCCGTCTTCCACATGTTGCAGCTTGCGTCCTGCGGACCGGGCTTCGCGCCGGAAGCGACGGCTGGAGCTGTTCCAGTGGGGCTTGCGGCGACAGCCGGCGTTCCCACACCCACGGATAAGACGGTCAGCGCCACGGCGCCCAGCTGAACGATCGACTTCTTCTTCATGTCTCCGCTTCTCGTTTGGATTCTTTTCACTCGCCTTGAGGCCGGTCGGCGCAGCAATATTCACGCAGGGTCGATTGCACCCGGAAGGCAGCGCCTCGAGTGAATATCTGACCAACCGAACCCCTTGGCTTGGTCATCAGACATGGAGGAGCGGGGGCAGGTCAATCTCTTTAGCGCGGTGTGGCGTGCCTCACGCCGTGTGCGGGGAGTGGCGATCAAGACAAGCTGACGGAATGACGTCTATTGGCTGAATTTACCTATTGCCAATAAGGCTCATTTGATATACGGAGGGGCGGCTGCGCTTTTCTGGAATTCTGAATTCCAGCCCGAATGATCCCTATTCGAGGTGGGGAGAGGTCGCGTGGGGGTCGATGAGGGAGCAGTCGCCCCCTCGGATGCGTGACGGAAAGTAGCCAAGCGTGCGGTAGCGGTTGCGATGCGCGTCGATCCGATAACGACTCATGAACGGGCCTTTAACTGACATCTACGCGCGTTACGATCGCCGCGACACCAGCGCCGGTCGTGGCGCTTCGGTCAGGTTTTGAAGGAGCCTCCCTTGCGCCGGATCACCAGGATCGCCACCGTGGGCATCGCGTCCGCGGCGCTGGCCCTCTCGGCCACCGCCTGTGGCGGTAAGAAGTCCTCTGACGCCTCCTCCTCCCCCTCGGAGTCGGGTCAGAAGTCCGCAGCCATCGCGTACGACGTTGGTGGCCGCGGCGACCAGTCGTTCAACGACGCCGCCTACGCCGGTCTGAAGAAGGCCGAATCGGACCTGAAGATCAAGAGTGCCGAGGCGGAGCCCACCGACGGCGAGGGCGAGGCCGACAAGGTCCAGCGCCTCACCGAGCTCGCCCGCAAGGGCAACAACCCGGTCATCGGCGTCGGATTCGCCTACGCCCCGGCCATCAAGAAGGTCGCGCCGAAGTTCCCGAACACCACGTTCGGCATCATCGACGACACCCAGGTGACCGGCCCGAACGTCGCCAACATGGTCTTCAACGAGGAGCAGGGCTCCTACCTGGCCGGCGTCGCCGCCGCCAAGGCGTCCAAGACCGGCACGGTCGGCTTCATCGGCGGTGTCGAGGTTCCGCTGATCAAGAAGTTCGAGGCGGGCTTCGTCCAGGGCGTGAAGGACACCAACCCGAACGCCAAGGTGCTCACCCAGTACCTCACCCAGCCGCCGAACATGGAGGGCTTCTCCAAGCCCGACCTGGGCAAGGCCGCCGCGCAGGGCCAGCTCGACGCGGGCGCCGACGTGATCTACGCCGCCGCCGGCCTCGCCGGCTCCGGTGCCATCGAGGCCGCTTCCGCCAAGGGCAAGTGGGCCATCGGCGTCGACTCCGACCAGTACAACCAGGCCGGTCTGGCGAAGTACAAGGACTCCATCCTGACCTCGGTCACCAAGGACGTCTCGGACTCCGTCTTCAACCTGATCAAGTCGGTCGACGACGGCAAGCCCACCACCGGTGAGATCCGCTACGGCCTGGACAAGGACGGCGTCGGCCTGGCCGACTCCAACCCGAAGTACAAGGAGATGACCGACCTCATCGCCGCGGTGGAGAAGGCCAAGGCCGACATCATCGCCAAGAAGATCACGGTCAAGACCGCCCCGTAAGGCAGTCTCTGACCTGTAGTCCTGGTCTGCCGGGGTCCGGGAAGCGGTCGACATCGCTCCCCGGGCCCCGAGGCTCGTTCTGTGATCACTAGTCTGTGACCAAGCAGCCTTCGTGGCCGCGAGTTTTCACTTCCGACAGTGCTACGCGCGTAGAAGCATCGTGGACGCGATACTTTCACTCCCCGCCCTGTCCCCCCTGCCTTCCGCTCCTTTCGCGCCAAGGAGAGTGCGTCATCAACGCGTCCAGCCCGCCCCCCGCCGTAGAACTGCACGGCATCACAAAGCGCTTCCCCGGCGTCGTCGCCAACAAGGACATCGCGATCACCGTCCGTAAGGGCACGGTCCACGCCCTCATCGGTGAGAACGGCGCCGGCAAGTCGACCCTGATGAAGATCCTCTACGGCATGCAGAAGCCGGACGAGGGCACCATCGCCATCGACGGGGAACAGGTCGCCTTCAACACGCCCGGCGACGCCATCGCCCGCGGCATCGGCATGGTGCACCAGCACTTCATGCTCGCCGACAACCTCACCGTCCTGGAGAACGTCGTTCTCGGCGGCGAGAAGCTGTACGGCATCGGCGCCAAGGCGCGTAAGAAGATCATGGAGATCTCGGACGCGTACGGTCTCGGCGTGCGGCCCGACGCCCTCGTCGAGGACCTCGGCGTCGCCGACCGCCAGCGCGTGGAGATCCTCAAGGTCCTCTACCGCGGCGCGAAGATCCTCATCCTCGACGAGCCGACCGCCGTGCTCGTGCCGCAGGAGGTGGACGCGCTCTTCGACAACCTGCGCGAGCTCAAGTCCGAGGGCCTGACCGTCATCTTCATCTCGCACAAGCTGGGCGAGGTGCTGAAGGTCGCCGACGACATCACCGTCATCCGGCGCGGCACCACGGTCGGCACCGCCGACCCGAAGACCGCCACCCCCAAGCAGCTCGCCGAGCTGATGGTCGGTGCGGAGCTGCCCTCGCCCGAGACCCGCGAGTCGACCGTCACGGACGTCCCGATGCTCCAGGTGAGCGGACTGACCGTCGCCGCCGGCGACGCCGTCGTCGCCGAGCCGGAGGTCCTGGCCCCCGCGGGCGTCCCGGACTCCGCGACCGTCGAGAAGGCCGAGGCCGGCCGCCTCCTCCTGGACGACGTCAGCCTCACCATCCACAAGGGCGAGATCCTCGGTATCGCGGGCGTCGAGGGCAACGGCCAGACGGAGCTGATCGAGGCCCTGATGGGCATGATGACCCCCGACGCGGGCGTGATCACCCTCGACGGCGCGGACATCACCAAGACCTCGGTGCGCAAGCGCCGCGAGGGCGGCATCGGCTACATCCCCGAGGACCGCCACCGCCACGGCCTGCTGCTGGAGTCACCGCTCTGGGAGAACCGCATCCTCGGCCACGTCACCGAGGCGCCCAACTCCAAGAAGGGCATCCTCGACCCGAAGGCGGCCCGCAAGGACACCGAGCGGATCGTGCGCGAGTACGACGTGCGCACGCCCGGCATCGACGTCACCGCGGCCTCGCTCTCCGGAGGCAACCAGCAGAAGCTGATCGTCGGCCGCGAGATGAGCCACAACCCGAAGTTCCTCATCGCCGCCCACCCCACCCGCGGTGTGGACGTCGGCGCGCAGGCGCAGATCTGGGACGCCATCCGGGAAGCCCGCCGCGAGGGCCTGGCCGTGCTGCTGATCTCCGCCGACCTGGACGAGCTCATCGGCCTGTCCGACACCCTGCGCGTGATCTACCGCGGCCGCCTGGTCGCGGACGCCGACCCGGCGACCGTCACCCCCGAGGAGCTGGGCACCGCGATGACGGGCGCCGCCACGGGGCACCTGGAAGCAACCGACAACCACTCCGCCGCTGCCGACGGTGACACGACGGAGGACGAGGCCCGATGAAGACATTCGACAAGGACCGGCTGATGCTCGCCATCGCCGGGCCCCTGCTCGCGCTGGTCAGCGCCTTCGTGCTGACCATGATCGTGCTGGCGGCGACGGGCATCAACCCGATCGAGCCGCTGCGCATCATGGTCGAGAACGGCGGCTACGAGGACGTCCAGATCCTCATCGTCAACCAGACCGGCACGTACTACCTGGCAGCCCTGGCCGTCGCCATCGGCTTCCGGATGAACCTCTTCAACATCGGCGTCGACGGCCAGTACCGCCTCGCCGCGATGATCTCCGCGCTGGTCGGCACGGCCGTAACGCTGCCCGGCCCGCTGCACATCCTGGTGATCGTCGTCGTCGCGATGCTGACCGGTGCCTTCTGGTCCGGTATCGCGGGTGTCCTGAAGGCCAAGCGAGGCGTCAGCGAGGTCGTCTCGACGATCATGCTCAACGCCATCGCCACCAGCCTCATCGCCTGGCTGATCCTTCCGAAGAACCTCGGCGTGCAGGTGGAGGGCTCCAACGACCTCACCACCGGTGAGATCGCCGAGTCCGGCTGGTTCCCGGCCGTCTCCATGGGCGACTCGGGGGAGATCTACGGCTTCACCTTCATCGCCTTCGCCCTCGGCGTCGTCTACTGGTTCGTGCTCAACCGCACCCGCTTCGGCTTCGACCTGCGCGCCAGCGGCGCCAGCGAGTCCGCCGCGGCGGCCTCCGGCGTCGACTCCAAGAAGATGATCATCACCGCGATGCTCATCTCCGGTGCCGTCGCCGGCCTGTCCGGCATGCCGGTGCTGCTGGGCGAGACCCACACGTACAACCTCGGCTTCCCCGTGGGCGTCGGCTTCACCGGCATCACCATCGCCCTGCTCGGCCGCAACAGCCCCGTCGGCATGCTCTTCGCCGCCCTCCTGATGGCCTTCATCGACAAGGCGTCCGCCGGCCTCGACACGGAGGGTTACGCCAGGGAGATCGGCACGATCATGAAGGGCCTGATCGTGATCGCCGTCGTCGTCTCCTACGAGCTGATCCGCCGCTACGGCATCCGCCGTCAGCAGCAGAAGGTCGGCGAGGAGCTGGCCGCGGGCCACGCCATGAAGACCGAGAAGGAGGCCGCGGCGTGAGCGCCAGCACCGTTTCCACGAAGAAGGCGGCGCCCGCCCCGGGCGGCCGCAAGAAGCTCACCCTGCCCTGGATCCTGCTGATCATCGCGGGCGGCCTCGCGCTCGTCTCGCTGGTCCGTGTGATCTCCGGGGCCAACGACCTCACCTCCGTCGGCCAGGTCTCCGGCGCCCTCTCCCTCGCCGTGCCGATCGGCCTGGCCGGTCTCGGCGGCCTGTGGGCCGAGCGCGCGGGCGTCGTCAACATCGGTCTCGAAGGCATGATGATCCTCGGCACCTGGTTCGGTGCCTGGGCCGGCTACCAGTGGGGCCCCTGGACCGGTGTGCTCGTCGGCATCGTCGGCGGCGCCGTCGGCGGCCTGCTGCACGCGATCATCACGGTCACGTTCAACGTCAACCACATCGTCTCGGGTGTGGCCATCAACATCCTGGCGCTGGGCTTCACCCAGTACCTGTCGAACTTCACGTTCGCCGAGGCCCCGGGCGGCTCCTCCAAGCAGTCCCCGCAGGTCGAGCCGATCACCAAGATCACCATTCCGGGCCTCTCGGACTGGATGGCCGACCTCCAGGCCCAGCACTGGTTCTTCGTCTCGGACCTCGCCGGCGTCATCGGCGGCCTGATCACCGAGATCTCGCTGCTGACCATCGTGGCCCTGCTGCTGATCCCCGCCACCTGGTGGGTGCTGTGGCGGACGTCCTTCGGTCTGCGCCTGCGCTCCTGCGGTGAGAACCCGATCGCCGCCGAGTCCCTCGGCGTCAACGTCTACAAGTACAAGTACATCGCCGTGGTCGTCTCCGGCGCCCTCGCCGGCCTCGGCGGCGTGTACCTGTGCGAGGTCGCCAGCCCCATCTACCAGGAGGGCCAGACCGGCGGCCGCGGCTACATCGGCCTCGCCGCGATGATCTTCGGCAACTGGATGCCGGGCGGCATGGCGCTGGGCGCGGGCCTGTTCGGCTTCATCGACAGCCTCAAGCTGCGCGGTGGCGCCGAGAACGTCCACGCGATGCTGCTGCTGATCGCGATCCTGCTGGTCATCGTCTGCGTCTGGCAGCTCTACAAGAAGAAGTACATCCAGGCCGGCATCTCGGCGGCCTTCGCCGCGCTGCTGTTCGTCTGGTACGCGACGACGGACCAGGTGCCGAGCCAGTTCGTCGACGCGGCCCCGTACCTGACCACGCTGCTCGTGCTCGCCCTGTCGGCGCAGCGCCTGCGGATGCCCAAGGCGGACGGCATGCCGTACCGCAAGGGCCAGGGCAAGTGACCGCGGAGCACGCGGTGGACTGGGAAGCCCTGCGGACGTACGCCCGGGAAGCGATGACCCGGGCGTACGCTCCCTACTCGGGCTTCCCGGTCGGGGTCGCGGCCCTCGTGGACGACGGCCGCATCGTGACCGGCTGCAACGTCGAGAACGCCAGCTACGGGCTGGGCCTGTGCGCCGAGTGCGGACTGGTCTCCTCCCTCCAGGCCACGGGCGGCGGCCGCCTCACGCACTTCACCTGCGTGGACGGCAAGGGCGAGATCCTCGTCCCGTGCGGGCGCTGCCGCCAGCTGCTCTACGAGTTCGGCGGCGACGAGCTGCTGGTGGAGACCCCGGACGGGATCCTGCCGCTCGCGGCGATGCTGCCGCAGGCCTTCGGACCCGACCACCTGAGATAGCCGTGCCGACGGCCCTTCGCCCCTGCCGGGCGGAGGGCCGTCGTACTTCCGTTCGCACTTCCCCTTCCCGAACCCCTCTCCCTCTCTCTATGCGCGTAGAAAGAAGCACCACATGGACGTCATCTCCGTCATCCGGACCAAGCGGGACCGCGGTGAGCTGAGCCCCGAGCAGATCGACTGGGTCATCGACGCCTACACCCGCGGCGTCGTGGCCGACGAGCAGATGTCCGCGCTGGCGATGGCCATCCTGCTCAACGGCATGAACCGCACCGAGATCGCCCGCTGGACGGCGGCGATGATCGCCTCCGGCGAGCGCATGAACTTCGACGCGCTGTCCCGTCCCACCGCCGACAAGCACTCCACGGGCGGCGTCGGCGACAAGATCACCCTCCCGCTGGCCCCGCTCGTCGCCGCGTGCGGCGCCGCCGTGCCGCAGCTGTCGGGCCGCGGCCTCGGCCACACCGGCGGCACCCTCGACAAGCTGGAGTCCATCCCCGGCTGGCGCGCACTGCTTTCCAACGAGGAGATGATGCACGTCCTCGACACCACCGGCGCGGTCATCTGCGCGGCGGGCGACGGCCTGGCCCCGGCCGACAAGAAGCTGTACGCGCTGCGCGACGTCACCGGCACGGTCGAGGCGATCCCGCTGATCGCCTCCTCGATCATGTCGAAGAAGATCGCCGAGGGCACGGGCTCGCTCGTCCTGGACGTCAAGGTCGGCTCCGGCGCCTTCATGAAGAACATCGAGGACGCTCGCGAGCTGGCCCGCACCATGGTCGGCCTCGGCACCGACTCGGGCGTCAAGACCGTCGCGCTCCTCACGGACATGTCCACCCCGCTCGGCCTGACCGCCGGCAACGCCCTCGAAGTCCGCGAGTCGGTCGAGGTCCTGGCGGGCGGCGGCCCCGCCGACGTCGTCGAGCTGACCATCGCGCTGGCCAAGGAGATGCTGGACGCGGCGGGCATCAAGGACGCCGACCCGGCGAAGGCCCTGGCCGACGGCTCCGCGATGGACCACTGGCGCCGGATGATCGCGGCCCAGGGCGGCGACCCGGACGCGGCCCTCCCGGTCGCACGCGAGCAGCACGTCGTCACCGCCCCCGAGTCGGGCGTCCTGACCCGCCTGGACGCGTACGGCGTGGGTGTCGGCGCCTGGCGCCTCGGTGCGGGCCGCGCCCGCAAGGAGGACCCGGTGCAGGCGGGCGCCGGCATCGAGCTGCACGCGAAGCCGGGCGACACCGTCACGGCCGGCCAGCCGCTGATGACCCTGCACACGGACACCCCGGAGAAGTTCGACTACGCCCTGGCGGCGCTGGACGGCTCCTTCGACATCGCCGCGGCCGGTACGGCCTTCGCCGCCACGCCGATCGTCCTGGACCGCATCGCCTGACCTGCGGCTTCCCTTTCGGGTGAACGGGACCGGTGGACCCCCGCCGGTCCCGTTCGGCATGCTGGGATCGGTGACGAACCGATTGAGGAGCACACCATGAGCGCACTCACCGTCCAGCAGGAGCCGCAGGGCGGCGACAGCTGGGAGGGCCTCGTCCGCCTCTGGGAGGAGACGGACTGGCCCGAGGGCTGCAGGGTGGAGATCATCGAGGGGATCATCACCGTGGCACCACCGCCCGTCAACCACCACAACTACATTGCCGTCAAAGTGCAGCGGGCTCTGATGTCCGTGCTGCCGGAGGACTGCGAGATCTACCAGACCCTCAATGTGGCCGTACCCTCCCGCAGCGGGCTGTTCATCCCGGACCTGGTCGTGGCCCCCGACGATGTGGTTCTGGAGGACGCCAATTACGTTGCGGGAACCGCTGCCGAACTAGTCGTCGAGATCACCTCGAAGTCGAACGCGGCCAACGACCGCGTCGCCAAGCTCCACGGTTACGCTGCCGCAGGCATTCCGTTCTACCTGCTCATCGACCCGCACGCGACTGGAGAACCTGCCATCCACCTGTACGGCGAGCCTGCGAACGGCACCTACCGCCTGTTGTGGTCGGGCAAGTTCGGCGAGACCGTCAAGCTTCCGGAGCCCTTCGGCGTGGCGATCGACACCTCCGCCTTCCCCCGCCCCTGACCTCGCAGCCGCAGCCGCAGCCACCGCAGGGTCCGGTCCGCCGATGAGTTCCGGCGGGGCCGGGAGTCATCACCTCGTGAAGACCACCCGACTCGCGCTGCCCGGACCCGCCCCGACCGCACGCGACGCCGCAGCGCTGTGCGCGCACCTGGCCCGTCTGTACGAGGACGGGGCGCGCGCGGTCGAGTGCGACGCCCGCGCCGTCACCGCTCCGGGGCTCGCCCACGTGGACGCCCTGGCACGGCTGCGGCTGACCGCGCGGGGGCGGCCGCTGCGGGTGACCGGTGCCGGCCCGGCCCTACGCGCCCTGCTGGACCTCGTAGGACTCGTCGAGCTGCTCGGGGAGGCCGAAGAGCGGGAACCACCGGGCCGTGTCGAGGAAGGCGTTGAGGCCGACGATCCGGCCCTCTGAGACCTCCAGCACCTGAAGCGCCCACGGGGTGTGCCCGGGCCCCCCGTCCTCGCGCGGCCGGTACTGGCCGAAGGCCGGCATGCCGTTCGCCGTCGTCGGGATCAGGCGGGAGCCCTTGCAGCCGATGCCCTGGTTGAGGTGCCAGGCCGCGATGTCCTCCTTGCCCTGCAGCCACAGGTCGAACGGCGGCATGGACAGGACGGCGTCCTCGTGCAGGAGCGTCGTCAGGCGCGAGATGTCGTAGGACTCGAAGGCGGCGAGGTACTGCTCAAGCAGCTTCGCCTGCTCCGCGTCGAGCGGGTCGGCCGGCTCGCTCTCGCGCAGCCGCTGCCCGGCGAGCGTGGCCCGCGCCCGCTGGAGCGCGCTGTTCACCGACGCCACCGTGGTGTCCAGCAGTTGTGCGACCTCGTCCGCCTTCCAGGCCAGTACCTCGCGCAGGATCAGCACCGCGCGCTGCTTGGGCGGCAGGTGCTGGAGCGCCGCGACGAATGCGAGCCGTACGGACTCCTTCGCGAGCGCCGTCTCGGCCGGGTCCGCGGTCTGCGGCAGCACCCGGCCGTCCGGGACGGGCTCCAGCCAGGTCACCTCGGGCCGCTGGTTGAGCACGGCGGACGACTGGTGCTGCGGGGCGGTCAGGTCCATCGGGCGGGCCCGCTTGTTCCCGGCGTTCAGCAGGTCCAGGCAGACGTTGGTGGCGATCCGGTACAGCCACGAGCGCAGCGAGGAGCGGCCCTCGAACTTCTCGTGGCTGCGCCAGGCGCGGATGTAGGTGTCCTGTACCGCGTCCTCGGCGTCGAAGGCGGAGCCGAGCATCCGGTAGCAGTAGCCGGTGAGCTCGACCCGGTACCGGTCCATCGCCGCATCGAGGTCGGTGCTGGTGGTGGCGAGGTCACTCATGTCGGTCCATCCCCCTGACGTACGTGGCTACTTCGGAACCTACCGGAGGGGTGTGACAACGGCAGCCCGAAGCCAGGAGCGCCCCAGGTCTATCGACATCAAGTATCTTGACGTCAAGATTGATGTGCGGCAGGCTTCCTCCTGTATCTCGATGTCGAGATACTTCGGCGACGGGCGGGGAGGCCACGAATGCGGCGCGGCGGGGAGATGGGGAAGAAGCGGCGGCAGGGCGAACGGGAACCCGGCCTGCTCGCCCAGCTGCGCCGGCCGCCCGGCGGCCGCGACGCGCGGATCATGCTCCTCGCCCAGCTCCTGGACCGTGCCGGCACCGGCGTCTGGGCCGCCGCCTGCGTCCTCTACTTCACCTTCGTGGTCGGCCTCGACGCCGGGCAGGTCGGCATCCTGCTCGGAGCCTCCGGGGTGGCCGGCATCGCCGGGTCACCCCTGGCCGGCCACCTGGCCGACCGCTTCCCCGTACGCTCCCTGCTGATCGGCGCCCACCTGCTGCGCCTGGTCACCCTCTGCCTGCTGCTCGTCGTCACCGACTTCGCGCTGCTGCTCCCGGTGGTGGCCGTCACCCATCTGGGAGACCGCGCGGCCAAGACGCTGGAGATGCTGTTCGCCACCCGGGTCGCCGGCGAGCGGCGCGCCACCTACCAGGCGCTGTCGCGCAGTTCGGCGAACGCCGGCTACGCGCTCGGCGCGGGCCTGGCCGCCATCGGCCTCGCCGTCGGCACCCGCGGCGCCTACCACGTGCTCATCCTGGCCAACGCGCTGTCGTTCCTGGTGGCCGCCGCCCTGGTCTGGCGCACCCGGGAGCCGCGCGGCCGCGGACTCCTCACCGCCCCCTCACCCGCACCCGCACCGTCACCCGCACCCGCACCCGCCGCCACCACCGAGGACCCGGCCCCGTCGGCGGGGCGGAGCCCCTGGCGGGACCGCGGCTACCTCCGCTTCGTCCTGCTGGACATCCCGATGAACCTCGACGACTCGATCCTCGGCATCGGCATCCCGCTGTGGCTGGTCAGCCACACCACCGCGCCGCACGAGCTCATCCCGGCCTTCCTGGTCGTCAACACCGTGCTCGTCGTCGTCCTCCAGCTGCGGGTGTCGGCGAAGGTCCAGGGCCCCCGCCAGGCGGCGGGCGCCGTCGCCCTCTACGGGATCACCATCCTCCTGTGCTGCGTCCTGCTGGCCGCCTCCACCGGCGGCGGTGTCTGGACCGCGTCGGCCGCCCTGCTCGCCGCGTCGGTGCTGGTCACCGCGGCCGAGCTGATGCGCTCGGTGAGCTCCTGGGAGCTCGCCGTCTCCCTCGCGCCCCGCGAGGCGCGCGCCTCCTACCTCGGCGTCGCCGGCATGGCCCAGTCCGTGCAGAAGTCCGCCGGGCCGCTGCTGCTCACCGGTGCGGTGATGGCCGCGGGCCCGGCGGGCTGGCTGGCCCTCGGGGCGGCCGTGGCGGGCCTGTCCCTCGTACAACGCCGGGCCAGCCTGAGGCGGTTGGACAGCCTGGCCGCATCCCCCGCGCCGGCCGCGGCCCCCGCCGGCGCGCCCGCCTGATCGACGACGCACCAGGGCGTGTTGCGAAAGTCCCGCACCGCCCTGCGGGCGGACGGCGCCACTTTCGCAACACGCCCTACGTCCCCGGCTTGCGCCCGTACACGTAGACGTCCTCGCCCCTCGCCAGCAGCTGCCAGTAGGCCTTCGCGTCGGCGGGCCGCATGTTCACGCAGCCGCCCGAACCGGGCGGGTTCCACATGCTCTTGGCCGTCGAGTGGAAGGCGATGCCGCCGTCGAAGAACTGCGCGTACGGCATCGACACGTCGTAGAGCGTCGACCAGTGGTCGACGCTGCGGTGGTAGATCCTCTTCGACCCGGTCCGCGTCTCCGTACCGTCCTTGCCCGTGCGGACCGGGACGGGGCCGTACCGCAGGACAGGGCCGTCCTGGATCCAGCTCAGCTGCCGCGTCAGGTCCACGCAGGCGATCCGCCCCCGGTCCACCGGGCAGTCACCGGTCCTGTTCGGTGTGCCGCCCGCGGCCCGCTGGGCCAGCATCGTGCTCATCACGCGCCACGTCAGCGGCCCCGCATAGCCCTGGGCCGGGCTGATCCCGTGATCCGACTGGAACGCCCGGACGGCCGTGCAGTCGGCCGCCGACTGCCTCCCGTCCACGGGCCGCCCCAGGAACTTCTCCACCTGGCGCTGGTAGGGCCCGGTGGACGGGGTGCAGGAGGCGGCCTCTGCCGTACCGCCCCCCGCGACCGCCACCAGCGGCAGCGCCAGCGCCACCGCCCCGCCCCACACCGCCGCGCGCCGGCCCGCCCGCCCGCGCGCACTTCGCGTCCCCATCCGGTCCTCCCCTGCTCACCGCACTTCGTTCTCCGTGATCAATGCCCGGAAAACGAGCAGGGGTTGCCTCCGGCGGAAGCGAAGTCCCGTCAGCGCGCGCCCGCCGCGGAAGCCGGTATGCGCCGTTGCGCGCGGGCGGCGTGCGTCCCGTACAGGGTGATCGACACGACGCCGAGCACCGCGAGCAGCGCGACACCGACCGTCGCCGCCCAGCCGGCCTGGTGGTAGGCGAGGGCGCCGAGGGTGCCGCCCGCGCTCGAACCGAGGTAGTACGCCGACTGGTACAGCGCGGAAGCCTGCGCGCGCCCCGTCTTCGCGGTCCGGCTCACCGCGGCCGAGGCCACCGCGTGCCCCGCGAAGAAGCCCGCCGTGATCAGGACCAGCCCGAGCACCACCGCCACCAGGGAGTCCGAAAGCGACAGCAGCAGCCCCAGCGCCGTGGTGGTCACGGCCAGGTACAGCGCGCCGCGCCGCCCGGCACGGCCCACCAGCCGGCCCGCGGCCGCGGAGGAGACCGTGCCGACCAGGTAGATCAGGAAGATCGACCCGATCACGCCCTGTCCGAGCGAGAACGGCTCGTCCACCAGCCGGTAGCCGATCACCGTGTAGACCGCGCCGAACACCGTCATGAACAGCGCGCCGATCCCGTACAGCCGCAGCAGCAGCGGGTCGCGCAGGTGGCCGGCGACGGTACGGCCCACCGCGCGCGGGTTCAGCGACGCCGGGCGGAAGAACCGCGCCCGCGGCAGCAGCACCAGGAAGGCCGCCGCACAGACCAGCGCCATCACGGCGACGGCCGCCAGACCGGCCCGCCAGCCGCCCAGCTGCGCCGCCCAGCCGGTGACGAGGCGGCCGCTCATGCCGCCGACGGAGTTCCCCGCCACGAACAGGCCGATCGCGGCCACCAGCGCCCGGCGCTCGACCTCCTCCGCCAGGTACGCCATCGCGGAGGCCGGGATGCCGGCGATGGCCGCACCCTGCACGGCGCGCAGCACCACCAGCCACTCCAGGTTCGGCGCGAGCGGGACGAGGAGCGCCACGCCGACGGCGACCGCCATCGACCAGGTCATCATCCGGGTACGGCCGAACCGCTCGGACAGGGCGCTCAGCGGGAGCACGAACAGCGCGAGCGCGCCGGTCGCCGCGGACACCGTCCAGCTGGCCTGGCCCGCCGTCACGCCGAGGTCGGCGGAGATCGCGGGCAGCAGCGCCTGGGTGGCGTAGAGGAGGGTGAAGGCCGCCAGTCCGGCGGCGAAGAGCGCCAGGCTCATCCGGCGGTAGCCGGGCCGGCCGGGGGAGAGGGGCTCCGGTGCGGTGGCCGGTGCGGGGGACGACGCGGTGGAGGCACCCGGGATGGCGGGTGCCCCGGTATGAACGGGAGGCATGCCTTCGACGGTAGGCCGATGCTTTTCATGCGTCCAATGCACAGAATCGCGATAATCGATCCACCACAGCATCAGTCCAGGTCAGGATCGCGGATGTCGACGAACCGTTACGTAGAAGACATGGCAGTGACACGTCTGCTGGCTCCCCGGCTGGCGCATTTCGTCGCCGTCGCCCGGCACGAGCACGTCACCCGCGCCGCCCAGGAACTCGGCGTACCGCAGTCCACCCTGTCCCGGGCCATGGTCCGCCTCGAACAGGACCTGGGCGTCACGCTGTTCGCCCGCAAGGGCCGCACCGTCGCCCTCACCACGGCGGGCCGTACCTTCCTGGCCTCCGCCGAGCAGGCCCTCGAAGGCATCGCCCACGCCGCCGAGTCCGTCCAGCAGGACGCCGACCCGGCCTACGGCAAGGTCGCCTTCGGCTTCCTGCACACCCTCGGCTCCGAGACCGTGCCCGGCCTCATCCGCGCCTTCCGCGCCGACCACCCGCGCGTGCGCTTCTCCCTCGTCCAGAACTACGGCGAGGCCATGCTGGAGAAGCTGCGCGCCGGCGAACTCGACCTCTGCCTCACCTCACCGGTCCCCGACGCCCCGGACCTCGTGGCCCGCCGCCTCGACGAGCAGCGGCTGCGGCTGGTCGTCCCCGACGACCACCGCCTCGCGGGCCGCAAACGCATCCGCCTCGCCGAGGCCGCGGAGGAAACCTTCGTCACCCTGGAGGCCGGCTACGGCCTGCGCCGCATCACCGACGACCTGTGCGCGGAAGCCGGCTTCACCCCGCGCGTCGCCTTCGAGGGCGAGGAGGCCGAGACGCTGCGCGGCCTCGTCGCCGCCGGCCTCGGCGTGGCCCTGCTGCCCCCGCCGGCCGTGCCCCGCCCCGGGGTCGTCGAGCTGAACGTCACCGCTCCGCGCGCCGTCCGCGAGATCGGCGTCGCCTGGCTCGACGGCCACCCCGACACCCCGCCGGTCGCCGAGTTCAAACGCTTCCTGATCTCCCGCCGCGGCCGCCTCATCCCGGAACTGGAACACCCCACGGCGCAGGAGGAGCGCCACGCCGAAAACTAGTGGCCGGCCAGGCACTGGAACACCCCGCGGCGCAGGAGGAGCGCCGCCCCGAAATGCAGTGGCCGACCACGTGCTCCTACCAGCAGGATCAGAGGGTTGGCGGGAGTCAGGGGGAAGCTGTTTGGACGTGTTCGTGTGCGCCGGGTGCGGTACGGAGCTGACGGCCCCGGTCTCCCGGGTCGCCCTCCCCGACCACACCCACCACGGGGCGTGGGAGCGACTGCACCCGCCGCTGATGGAGCCGGCGACGTACGCCGTCGAAACCCGGCCCACCGGCCCGCCCTGGCGACTGTGGGACGACGTCGGGGAGGACCTGGCGGCCCGACAGGGGGTGTACCTGCCGCAGTACGCGGTGTCCTTCGGTTCGCGGGGCCGGGTCGTCATCGCGCCCGGCGACTCCCGGGGCATGGCCCTGATCCCCGACAGGTGCGAGGGCTACTGCATGGGCATCGACGGCCGTGACGGGCCCAATCTGGCGTGCCGGGGCTGCGGACGGGCGGTGGCGACGCGCATGGACGACTGCGGGCTGTGGCAGACGGTGTGGCTGGAGCCCGAGGAGGTCCGGTGCGTGCCCTCGGGCGCGCCGGCCGTCCCGGTCCCCGGCTGGGACGAGCTGGACCTGGGGGCCTGCGCCGTGGCGCCCGTCGAACTCGACGGCTCCTGGAGCTTCCGCTGGGAGGCGGCCGTCATGGTGGCCCTCGCCCGCCTGCTGGTCGCCTGCGAGGGCCGCCCCGTGACCCTGCCCGGTCCCCTCGCCGACCTGGTCGGCGACGCCGTCGCCGGCTTCCTGCCCGCAGGCGGTCCGGCCCTCGCCGCGCGCCTCGCCGGTCCGGGGACGCCCGTGCTCGGGCCCGGCGGCGACGTCCTCCTGGTACCGCGCCACCCGGTCACCGGGGAGTCGTGGCGGCCCCCGGACGGCACGGCCCCCGGACGGCACGGCCCCCGTGGTACCGATGGACATCGGCGTCTGGGCCCACCTCACGCTCCCGGGCGAAGCCTCGCCGCTGCCCGCGACGGGCACGCTGCCGGACGGCGTGCTGCGCGACGACTACCCCCGGCCGCTGCGCCCGGGGGACGGTTTCTGGCCGCACCAGGAGGCGTTCAGGGGCACTCTGACGCACCTCCCCGGCATCCGCCACCCGCAACTGCGCGCCTACCGCGAGCGGTACGGCGCCCGGCCGCGCTAGGGCGTTTTGCGAAAGTCCCGTCCGGCTCGCGGCGCCTGGCGCCGCCCTGCGGGCGCACGACGCCACCTTCGCAACACGCCCTGCCCCAACGGCGGGCCGGGGGATCACCCGGAGGGCTTCGCGTAGTCGGAGAAGCCGGTCCAGTCCAGCGTCACGCAGGGCTCGTCGCCCACCACCCAGGCGTTGTGCCCCGGGTGCACCCGCATGTAGTCGCCGGGCCCGAACTCCGTGCTCTCCCCGTCGTCCGTGACGACCTTCATCCGGCCGCTGACCACGTACCCGGTGTGGTCGGCCTGGCAGCTGTCCGTCCCGGCCAGCGGCTTGATGTGCTCCGACCACTTCCAGCCCGGCTCGAAGACGGCCCGTCCGACGGCGCCGTCCCCCGTGTCCACCAGGTCCAGCCGGCCCATGCCGCCGACGAACGGCCTGGTCTCGTCCGGCTCGTCGAAGTTCCTGCGGTCCATCGCTGCCATGGCGGATCGCCTCCGGGGGAGGAGCGGGCACCCCGAGTCCACTTCTCACGGTACGCCGCGAGTGCGCGTCGCGAAACGCGTTCCGCCCGTGCCGTCACCGCCGTAGCGACCTCCCGAAACCCGAGGCCAGCGGCATCCGCAGGCCAAGCGGCGGCGGCGCGGCCAGGGCGTCCGTGACGGGCCGCGAGTACCGGCCCGAGAAGACCGCCCCCAGGACGAAGTCCACGCCCAGCGCCACCACTTCCGCCTGGTGCTCCCGCAGACCGTGCCCGTCCGAGTGCACCTCGAAGCGGCACGTCGAGCGGTTCGACTTCTTCGCCCGCTCCGCCAGCCGGAAGGAGGCCTCCGGGTCGCTGCGCGCGTCGTTGGTGCCGTGCACGATCAGCACCTGCCGCCCCGACAGCTGTCTCACCGGTTCCAGGGACGCGGAATCCGCCCCGTCCGCTAAGCAGGGGGCGAGCGCCAGAACCGCGTTGACGGCTCCGTGCCCCGCCGCCCGCAGCGCGGCCTGCCCTCCCTCGGCGTAGCCGGCCAGGCACACCGGCACGTCCCCGTACCGCCGCACCGCCTCGTCGGCCGCCCACCGGGCCTGCTCCTCCCGGGAGGACTCCCCGCCGTGGACGACGGCGTGCGCGACCAGCCCGTGCCCGCCGCCCGCCCGGGCCAGCGCCCGCCCGAGCCGACGCATGGGGCCGGGGGAGAGTCTGGACGCCCCGGGAAGCAGGAGCACCACCCCGTTGACCGGGCTTTCCGTCGGACCCGAGCCGGTTCTCGCGCCGGCCGCCCGCCCCAGGCGGGCCCCGCGCGCCGGCGGCGCATGCTGTGCCATGGCGGAACAGTCTCAGACCTTCGGGTGTACGCCATCCGTCCGCGCGGTCTCTGTTACATATCGACGCCCGCCGGGGACACGACACTCTACGCGCGTAGGAGTAGAGTGCGCAGATGACGAGCGAGACCCCCAACCTGCCGACCCCGGATCAGATCCGTCGTTCCCCGAAGGTGCTCCTGCACGATCACCTCGACGGTGGACTGCGTCCCGGGACCATCATCGAGCTGGCCCGCGAGGTCGGTTACGAGAACCTCCCCGAGACCGAGGCCGACAAGCTCGGCATCTGGTTCCGCGAGGCGGCCGACTCCGGCTCCCTCCCGCGCTACCTGGAGACGTTCGCCCACACCTGCGCGGTCATGCAGACGAAGGCGGCCCTCTTCCGCGTCGCCGCCGAGTGCGCCGAGGACCTGGCCGAGGACGGCGTCGTGTACGCCGAGATCCGCTACGCCCCCGAGCAGCACCTCGAAGCCGGCCTGACCCTCGAAGAGGTCGTCGAGGCCGTCAACGACGGCTTCCGCGAGGGCGAGCGCCGCGCCAAGGCCAACGGCCACCGCATCCGCGTCGGCGCCCTGCTGACCGCGATGCGCCACGCGGCCCGCGCGCTGGAGATCGCCGAGCTGGCCAACCGCTACCGCGACAACGGCGTGGTCGGCTTCGACATCGCCGGCGCCGAGGCCGGGTTCCCTCCCACCCGCCACCTCGACGCCTTCGAGTACCTCAAGCGCGAGAACAACCACTTCACGATCCACGCCGGTGAGGCCTTCGGCCTGCCGTCGATTTGGCAGGCCCTGCAGTGGTGCGGCGCCGACCGCCTCGGTCACGGCGTGAAGATCATCGACGACATCGAGGTCGCCGAGGACGGCACGGTCACGCTCGGCCGCCTGGCCAGCTACGTCCGGGACAAGCGCATCCCCCTGGAGATGTGCCCGACCTCGAACCTGCAGACGGCCGCGGCCGCCTCGTACGCCGAGCACCCGATCGGCCTGCTGCGGAAGCTGCACTTCAGGCTCACGGTCAACACCGACAACCGCCTGATGAGCGGCACCAGCATGAGCCGCGAGTTCGAGCACCTGGTGGACACCTTCGGCTACACCCTCGACGACATGCAGTGGTTCACCGTCAATGCGATGAAGTCCGCGTTCATTCCTTTCGATGAACGACTGGCCATGATCAATGAGGTCATCAAGCCCGGCTATGCGGAGCTGAAGTCGGAATGGCTGTTCCGCCAGACCGCTTCCACCAGCGGTTCCGTCTCGGCGTAGGCCATGGCGTGACGTACTGAAAGCGCCCGGGAGAGGCAATTTCCGGGCGCTTTCTCGTATTAAAGGATGTTTGCGGGCGAGGGTTTCACGTGACTAGTTTGCGGAGCCGCTCAATTCCCCGTCGCAAGGAATACCTTTCATGAAGCAGTCAGCTGCCAAGTTCCTCGGTGCCGCCGCCGTCGGTGCCGCCCTCGCGGCCGTCGCCGCCGGCACCGCCTCCGCCGCCGTCCCCGCCATCGGCATCACCGACGCGCTGGGCACCGCCACCGGTGCGCTGGAAGGCGTCACCAGCCAGCAGCAGATGCAGTCCGAAGAGGGGCAGCCGAGCGACCCCACCGCCGCGGTCACGGGCCTGCTGGGTCCGGTCACCGGCGCCCTCAACGGCTGACGCCGACGCGAGACGAACGAACGCACGCACGGCGGTCGCACGCCCCTTCGACGAGGTGTGTGTGCCGCCGTGCGGTGTGCCACGATCACCACCAACTGCCCGCCGACGCACTGGGTATGAGGTTCTCGGTCATGCGCATGAAGGCACGAGCGACGCTGGTCGCACTGGTCCCCGCCCTGCTGTCCGCCGCCGTGGGGTGCGGCAGTACGGACGCCCCCGCGACGGGCAGGTCCCCCGACCCCAAGGGCTCCGCGAGCGCCGACGGCGCGCCCGGCGCCGCCGCGGCACCCACCGACCCGGTCGGCTCGGCGCAGCCGAAGGCCGGCGCCACCAGGCTGGAGCGCTCCGCGCTCGCCCAAGGCGACCTGCCCGGCTATCAGATCTCCGCCCAGGGGAAGAACCCCAACGCCCCGGACGGTCAGCCGCAAGCCGACAAGAAGGCCTGCCAGCCGCTGGCCGACATCATGGGCGACAAGCCGGACCCCGCCGCGCGCGAGACCGTCAACCGGGGCATCGGGTCCCAGAAGCAGACAGGGCTCGCCGTCTCCGCGTCCGTCAGCTCCTACTCCGAGAGCGACGCCAAGGCACTGATCTCCCGGCTCAGGGCCGCCGTCGCCGCCTGCGGAAGCGGCTTCAGCGCCACGGTCGACAAGCAGACCGGCAGCTACCGCGAGATCCGCGCCGCCGACTACCGCACGAGCGGCGACGAGAGCGTCAGCTGGACCACGACCGCGGCGGGCCAGGGCGTCTCCGCGCAGGTCCACCTGGTGGTCGTACGCGAGGGGGACACCGTCGTACGGCTGATGGCCCTCAACGTGGCGGCGGCCCAGCAGAAGGTCCAGGTACCGCAGGAAGTGACCGACAAGCAGCTGGAGAAGGTCCGCAAGGCCGGCTGAGCGCCCTACCAGGCGGTCGAGGCGGACTTCTCGTTCGGCAGCAGCACCCACAGCGCGATGTAGACGAGGAACTGCGGGCCGGGCAGCAGGCACGAGACGGCGAATATGGCGCGCATCGTGTTGGCGGAAATTCCGAAACGCCGTGCGAGTCCGGCGCAGACTCCGCCGATCCAACGGCCGTCACGGGGGCGGACCAAGGCGCTCATGAGGTACTCCTTCGTCGGGATCGCTTTCTTGCGATGACTCAATACTCCCGCTGGACCGCGGACAGAACGTCGGTCCAGGGGCCGAGCCCGACCCTGGAAATCCTCGGGGTGTCCCCCTGATAAACGGCATGTGAGCGGCGCAGCCGGGCCCGCAGCGCCGGTACGACGGCCGCGTGCGCGATCAGAACGCCGAGGGTGTTCAGCAGCACCGAGTCCACGTCGACGACCCGGCCCGGGACCCCGCTCTGGAGCATCTCGATGCTCAGCGAGACCAGCGCGCCGGCCGCGGCGGTCCGCACCAGGGAAGACCAGGCGGCCAGCCGCGACAGCCGGAGCCGCCCGCTGACCAGCGGCACCAGCACTCCCAGCGGGGCCAGCAGCGCCAGCCCCTCCCCGATCCGACGCGTGGCCTCCAGCGGCCCGAGGGCGAGGTCCGCCCGGATCCCCTCCAGCGGGGTCAGATTGCCGGCGGCCGCCCACGGGACGTCAAGGGGCAGCAGGGTCAGCCAGCCGACGGCCACGAGATGGGCGGCGAGCAGGACCCCGGCGAGGAGTCGGAGGCGGAGGGGGATCGCGGTGGCGCCGGCGGGACTGCCGTCGGCCTCAATACGCTGCACACCTGCGAGGACGCACCACCTGGCAGTCCTGGTTCCGCCCCGACGGTGTGGCGGCGGGCACGGCCGCACGACCCGCTCAGCGAGTGGCGAACAGGACGATCAGCACCAGCGCGCCGGCCACGGCGGGCGCGATGATCTCGTACGACCACTGCACCCGCACGCTGCCCTGGGCGCCGGGCCGCTCGGCCCCGCGCTCGGCCATCCGCTGGAGCTCGTCGACGATCCGGTCCGCACTGGCCCGCATCGGCTCGGCCTGGAGCCGGGCCCTCTCACCGGGCGAGCGCCCCGGGGACCGGTCCGGGGACCGCTCCGCACGATCGCGCAGCCCCTCGTACCGCAGACGCTGGCGGTTGGCCTTCTTCCGCTCGCGCAGCGAGACGGGCACGGACCACAGCTGGTACTTCGACCCCTCGGCCAGCACCTCCGCCGAGTAGCCGGAGCGTACGGCGTCCACGGCGGCCCACGGCAGCTCGATGATCCGGAAGGGGTTCCGCACCCGCATCCGGTCGTCGTTGGCGAAGACGGCCGGGCGGATCGTGAACGCCACGATCAGCGGTACGACGCACAGCGCCACCGCCAGGGCGATCCAGGGGGTGTTCCCCGAGCCGCGCACCACGGCGTCCCCGCAGAGCCATGCCGTCAGCGCGAGCAGCAGTACCCCCGATACGACGCCCATGGAGGAGCGGTAGACCCGGTCGTCGTAGACCGGCTCATCGGTCGGCTGCTGGCTGCTCATGGGGTCGATTCTGCCCCACGGCGCCGCGTGGGCATATCGGCCCCATGAGATCCGCGTACAGGATGATGTCGTCGGGGCGCCGGCCGACCGTGAGGCTCGCCCCCGCAGGTGATCACACGCAGCTCCGGGCGGGCGGTGTCGCCGTACACCTTGGCGGTCGGGAAGCGGTCCTCGGTGTCGATTCCATAGCGGATCGGCCAGAACCGGGCGAGGGGGGTGACAGGTCGCTACGCGCGTAGATATGCTCATGTGGTGACCATGCCCACCACCCTCACCGCATTCGCTGACGTGACGACGTCCGACAGTGCGCTGCGCCGCTTCCTGCACGGGCTGCCCGGCGTCGACGCTGTCGGTCTGGAGGCCCGCGCGGCCTCCCTCGGCACCCGCTCGATCAAGACGACGGCCAAGGCGTACGCCATCGACCTGGCCATCTCGATGATCGACCTGACGACGCTGGAAGGCGCGGACACCCCGGGCAAGGTCCGGGCGCTCTCCGCCAAGGCCGTCAATCCCGATCCGACCGACCGCACGACCCCCATGACGGCTGCCGTCTGCGTCTACCCCGACATGGTGGCCACCGCCAAGGCCGCGCTGAACGGAGCCGACGTCAAGGTCGCCTCCGTCGCCACCGCCTTCCCGGCCGGCCGCGCCGCCCTGCCCGTCAAGCTCGCCGACACCCGCGACGCCGTCGCCGCCGGCGCCGACGAGATCGACATGGTCATCGACCGTGGCGCCTTCCTCGCCGGCCGCTACCTGGAGACGTACGAGCTGATCAAGGCCGTCAAGGAGGCCTGCGTCCGCGAGGACGGGAGCGCCGCCCGCCTGAAGGTCATCTTCGAGACCGGCGAGCTGTCGACCTACGACAACATCCGCCGCGCCTCCTGGATCGGCATGCTCGCGGGCGCCGACTTCATCAAGACGTCGACCGGCAAGGTGGGCGTCAACGCCACCCCCGCGAACACCCTGCTCATGCTCGAAGCCGTCCGCGACTTCAAGGCGCAGACTGGAATCCAGATCGGCGTGAAGCCGGCCGGCGGCATCCGCACCACCAAGGACGCGATCAAGTTCCTGGTCCTGGTCAACGAGACCGCGGGCGAGGACTGGCTGAGCAACACCTGGTTCCGCTTCGGCGCCTCCAGCCTGCTCAACGACCTGCTGATGCAGCGCCAGAAGCTGAGCACCGGCCGTTACTCCGGTCCCGACTACGTGACGGTGGACTGATCACCATGGCATCCCTCTTCGAGTACGCACCGGCCCCCGAGTCCCGCTCGGTCGTCGACATCGCCCCCTCCTACGGGCTCTTCATCGACGGCGAGTTCACCGACGCCGCCGACGGCAAGGTATTCAAGACCGTCTCGCCCAGCAGCGAGGAAGTCCTCTCCGAGGTCGCCCAGGCCGGCGCCGCCGACGTCGACCGCGCCGTCAAGGCCGCCCGCAAGGCCTTCGAGAAGTGGTCCGCGCTGCCCGGCTCCGAGCGCGCCAAGTACCTCTTCCGCATCGCCCGGATCATCCAGGAACGCAGCCGCGAGCTCGCCGTCCTGGAAACCCTCGACAACGGCAAGCCGATCAAGGAGACCCGCGACGCGGACCTCCCCCTGGTCGCCGCGCACTTCTTCTACTACGCCGGCTGGGCCGACAAGCTCGACCACGCCGGCTACGGCCCCAACCCGCGCCCGCTCGGCGTCGCCGGCCAGGTCATCCCCTGGAACTTCCCGCTGCTGATGCTCGCCTGGAAGATCGCCCCGGCGCTCGCCACCGGCAACACGGTCGTGCTGAAGCCGGCCGAGACGACCCCGCTGTCCGCCCTGTTCTTCGCGGACATCTGCCGCCAGGCCGGCCTGCCCAAGGGCGTCGTCAACATCCTCACCGGCTACGGCGACGCCGGCGCCGCCCTCGTCGAGCACCCCGACGTCAACAAGGTCGCCTTCACCGGCTCGACCGCCGTCGGCAAGGCCATCGCCCGCCAGATCGCCGGCACCGACAAGAAGGTCACCCTGGAACTGGGCGGCAAGGGCGCCAACATCGTCTTCGACGACGCCCCCGTCGACCAGGCCGTCGAAGGCATCGTCAACGGCATCTTCTTCAACCAGGGCCAGGTCTGCTGCGCGGGCTCCCGCCTCCTGGTCCAGGAGTCGATCCACGACGAACTGCTCGACTCCCTCAAGCGCCGCCTCTCCACGCTGCGCCTCGGCGACCCGCTCGACAAGAACACCGACATCGGCGCCATCAACTCCGCCGAACAGCTCGCCCGGATCACCGCCCTCGCCGACACCGGCGAAGCCGAAGGCGCCGAACGCTGGTCCCCGGCCTGCGAGCTGCCTTCCGCCGGCTACTGGTTCGCCCCGACGCTCTTCACCAACGTCACCCAGGCACACACCGTCGCCCGCGACGAGATCTTCGGGCCGGTGCTGTCCGTCCTCACCTTCCGCACCCCCGACGAGGCCGTCGCCAAGGCCAACAACAGCCAGTACGGCCTCTCCGCCGGCATCTGGACCGAGAAGGGCTCCCGCATCCTCGCCGTCGCGAACAAGCTCCGCGCCGGCGTGGTGTGGGCCAACACGTTCAACAAGTTCGACCCGACCTCGCCCTTCGGCGGCTACAAGGAATCGGGCTTCGGCCGCGAAGGCGGCCGCCACGGTCTGGAGGCCTACCTCGATGTCTGAGTCCTCTGTGCGTCTGAACGTCTTCAAGACCTACAAGCTGTACGTCGGGGGCAAGTTCCCCCGCTCCGAGAGCGGCCGGGTGTACGAGGTGAGCGACACGAAGGGCAAGTGGCTGGCCAACGCCCCCCTGTCCTCCCGCAAGGACGCCCGTGACGCGGTCGTCGCGGCCCGCAAGGCCTTCGGCGGCTGGTCCGGGGCAACCGCCTACAACCGCGGCCAGATCCTCTACCGCATCGCCGAGATGCTGGAGGGCCGCCGCGAACAGTTCGTCCGCGAGGTCGGCGAAGCCGAAGGCCTGTCCAAGTCCAAGGCCGCCGCCGTCGTCGACGCGGCCATCGACCGCTGGGTCTGGTACGCGGGCTGGACCGACAAGATCGGCCAGATCGTCGGCGGGGCCAACCCCGTCGCCGGTCCGTTCTTCAACCTGTCGACCCCCGAGCCGACCGGTGTCGTCACCGTCATCGCGCCCCAGGAATCCTCCTTCCTGGGCCTGGTCTCGGTGATCGCCCCCGTGATCGCCACCGGCAACACGGCAGTCGTCATCGCCTCGGAGAAGGCGCCGCTCCCCGCCCTCTCCCTGGGCGAAGTGCTCGCCACCTCCGACCTGCCCGGCGGCGTCGTCAACATCCTCTCCGGCAAGGCCGACGAGATGGGCCCCCACCTGGCCTCCCACCAGGACGTCAACGCCATCGACCTCGCCGGAGCGGACGCGGCACTCGCCAAGGAGCTGGAGATCGCGGCAGCCGACAACCTCAAGCGCGTCCTGCGTCCACAGCCTGTGGACGACTGGAACGCCGACCCGGGCACGTCGCGCATGACGGCGTTCCTGGAAACCAAGACCGTCTGGCACCCCACGGGATCGCTGGGCGCAAGCGGTTCGTCTTACTAGGGGGCTCGGTTCGCCTCCGGCGGCGCTTTTGTCGGCTCCAGGCGGCCGTGCGTCCTCGAAACCGCTCGTATCCCCCCTTTTTCGGGCTCGGCTCGCCTCCGGCGGCGCTGATGTCGGCTCCAGGCGGCCGTGCGTCCTCGAAACCGCTCGTACTCCCCCTTTTTCGGGCTCGGCTCGCCTCCGGCGGCGCTTTTGTCGGCTCCAGGCGGCCGTGCGTCCTCGAAACCGCTCGTTCCTCGCGGTTTCTCCGGGCGCTCGGCCGCCTTCGCCGACGCGCCGCCTTCGGCTCACTCGCCCGGGCTGCGTCAGTGGGGGGTCAGGGGGCCCAGGAGGGACGAGACGGCCGCGGTGGGGAGTTCGCCCACCGACGGGCCCTGGGTGAGGATCCCCGTGACCGCCGTCGTGCCCACCGACGGGAAGTCGGCGATCTTCGTGGCGACGCCGTTGTCCAGCGGGTCCACACCGGTGTGGGCCAGGGGGTTCACCTTCAGGTTCGCGATCGGGTCCGTGACGCCGGCCACGGCGGCCGGAACGTCGAGCTCACCGGCCTGCGCACCGCCCGCGGCCATCGCCAGCGCGGCGCCGGCCATCGAGAGGGTGAGCCCCGCGCTGCGGAGCCGGTTCGGTGCCGAAGGGCCTGCGTGCCGTGCCATGGGATCCCACCTGTGGTCGTAGTCGCGTGCGCACGCAGCGTAGTGGAGGTGTGTTCCTGGACACCAACCGGTCACCGGGAGGATCCCCTACCCGGGGGAATGGTTCAGACTGGTGTCCCGTGAGCTCTTCCTCTCCTTCGCCGACCCGGGTCGTCCTGCTGACCGGTCCGTCGGGCTCCGGCAAATCCTCCCTCGCCGCCCGCTCCGGGCTACCCGTGCTGCGCCTCGACGACTTCTACAAGGAGTGCGAGGACCCCACCCTCCCCCTGGTGGAGGGCACCTCCGACATCGACTGGGACTCCCCGCTGTCCTGGGACGCGGACGCCGCCGTCGCCGCCATCGCCGAACTGTGCGCGTCGGGACGTACGGACGTGCCGGTGTACGACATCTCCACCAGCTCCCGCACCGGCCGGGACACCCTCGACATCGCCCGCACCCCGCTGTTCATCGCGGAGGGCATCTTCGCCGCGGACATCGCCGCCCGCTGCCGGGAACTCGGCCTCCTCGCGGACGCCATCTGCCTGCGCGGCCGCCCCTCGACGACCTTCCGCCGCCGGCTCGCCCGCGATCTGCGCGAGGGCCGCAAGTCCGTGCCGTTCCTGCTGCGCAGGGGCCTGCGGCTGATGCGCGCCGAACGCGGCATCGTGGCCCGCCACGTCGCCCTCGGCGCACACGCCTGCGGCCGCGACGAAGCCCTCGGCCGCCTGTCCGCCGCCGAGGCGGGCCGCCGCCGCGCCACCACCCCGGCATAGGGCGGGCCGGGGCCGCACCCCGCGCCCCCGAAGCGCAGCGCCCGCAGACGTGAAAAGGCGGGATCATGCGGACCCCCGGCCGCTTGATCCCGCCTCTTCTCCCCCCAACGGCCCCCGCCCCACCCCCGCAGGACGGGCCCCCCGGCCCGATGGTCCGTGCAGGCCGCGTTACGCGACCAGCTCCTCGAAGGACTCCGCCTCGTCGCGGCCGAAGCTCAGCGACTCGTCCTCCCGCAGGCGCCGCAGCGAGCGCCAGATGCTCGACTTCACCGTGCCGACGCTGATCCCGAGGATCTCCGCGATCTCCGGGTCCGTGCGGCCCTCGTAGTAACGCAGCACCAGCATCGTGCGCTGCGGCTCCGGGATCCGGGTCAGCGCCTGCCACAGCACCGCGCGCAGCTCCGTACCGCGCATCGCGTCCGTGTCGGACGCCGTCTCCGGCAGCTCCTCCGTCGGGTACTCGTTCAGCTTCCGCCGGCGCCACGCGCTGATGTGCAGGTTCGTCATCGTGCGGCGCAGGTACCCGCCGACCGCCGCCTTGTCGCTGATCCGGTCCCAGGCGCGGTACGTGGAGAACAGCGCGCTCTGCAGCAGGTCCTCGGCCTCGTAACGGTCACCGGTCAGGTGGAAGGCCGTCGCGTACAGAGCGGCCCGCCGCTCCTGGACGTACGCCGTGAACTCCGCCTCCGACGTGGAGGACGGGGTCTGCTGCCGGTCGGGAACCGCCTGGTACTGGTTTGCGTCAATGGCTACGACGTGGGCCGGCCGGGGCCGGGCGACCGCCACCGTACGGACACCCGCCCGGCGGTTCACATCGTGCAGCCGCGTGACAACCGCGCTGGTGCTGGTGCTGTGCAGCGTGTTCATCTCGCGCCCCCCGTCGTGGAGTGTCTCTGCTTCGGATCGCTGTGCGTTGACAAGAAGACTGCCCGGCCGACTTAACCGGGGTGTCCGTCGACTGTCACAGCACTGTCACAGCGGCCGTCGGAAGGACCTCGGCGGACTCCCGCAGGATCTCGTGCACCTGACGGTCGAACTCCCGACGGGCTATGGGACAGAATGAGCCCGTGCCTTTCCTGTTGCTGATCGAGGACGACGACGCCATCCGCACGGCCCTCGAACTCTCCCTGTCACGCCAGGGCCACCGTGTGGCCACCGCGGCGACGGGCGAGGACGGCCTCCAGCTGCTCCGCGAGCAGCGGCCGGATCTGATCGTGCTGGACGTGATGCTGCCCGGGATCGACGGTTTCGAGGTGTGCCGGCGGATCCGCCGCACCGACCAACTGCCGATCATCCTGCTCACCGCGCGCAGCGACGACATCGACGTGGTCGTCGGCCTGGAGTCCGGCGCCGACGACTACGTGGTCAAGCCCGTCCAGGGGCGCGTCCTCGACGCCCGCATCCGGGCCGTGCTGCGCCGCGGCGAACGCGAGTCGAGCGACTCGGCGAGCTTCGGCTCCCTCGTCATCGACCGGGCCGCCATGACGGTGACGAAGAACGGCGAGGACCTCCAGCTCACGCCGACCGAGCTGCGACTCCTCCTCGAACTGAGCCGCCGGCCCGGCCAGGCGCTCTCCCGCCAGCAGCTGCTTCGCCTGGTCTGGGAGCACGACTACCTCGGCGACTCGCGGCTCGTCGACGCCTGCGTCCAGCGGCTGCGCGCCAAGGTCGAGGACGTGCCCTCCTCGCCCACCCTGATCCGTACGGTTCGGGGCGTCGGCTACCGCCTGGACTCCCCGCAGTGATCCGGTCGTTGCTCGCGGGCCGGCGCTGGACCAGCCTGCGGCTGCGGCTCCTCGTGGTGTTCGCACTGGTCGCGCTGACGGCCGCCGTGTCCGCGTCCGGAATCGCCTACTGGCTCAACCGCGAGGCCGTCCTCACCCGCGTCCAGGAGGCCGCCCTCGGCGACTTCCGGCAGGAGATGCAGAACCGCGCCGCCGCGCTGCCCGCCGACCCCACGCCCGAGGAACTGCAGCGCACCGCCGAGCTGATGGCGGGCAGCAGCCCCGGCTACAGCGTGCTGCTCGTCCAGGAGGGCAAGGACAACCGCCAGATGTACGGCGCGGCCGGGCCCGACAGCTTCCGGCTCTCGGACGTACCCAAGTCCCTGCAGCACGCGGTGAACGACCGCCAGAAGACGACCGCGGCCAACGACGCCGAATACCACGTGTACTGGCAGCGGACGAAGCCGCGCGGCAACCCCTACCTGGTCGGCGGCACACGGATCGTGGGCGGCGGGCCGACCGGCTACATGTACAAGTCCCTCGCCCAGGAGCGGGACGACCTCAACGCGCTCGCCTGGTCGTTGACCATCGCCACCGGCCTCGCGCTGCTCGGCTCCGCGCTGCTCGCGCAGGCCGCGGCCCGTACCGTACTCAAGCCCGTACAGCGGCTCGGGGACGCGGCGCGGCGGCTCGGCGAGGGCGAACTGGACCACCGGCTTGAGGTGTCGGGCACGGACGAACTCGCCGACCTGTCGCACACCTTCAACAAGACGGCCGAGGCGCTGGAGAAGAAGGTCGCCGACATGAGCGCGCGGGAGGAGGCCAGCCGGCGCTTCGTCGCGGACATGTCGCACGAGCTGCGCACCCCGCTGACGGCGCTGACGGCGGTCGCCGAGGTGCTGGAGGAGGAGGTCGAAGACCTCGATCCGATGATCGCACCGGCGGTGGGCCTGGTGGTCAGCGAGACCCGCCGGCTGAACATCCTGGTCGAGAACCTGATGGAGGTCACCCGCTTCGACGCGGGCACGGCCAAGCTGGTCCTGGACGACGTCAACGTCGCCGACCAGGTCACGGCCTGCATCGACGCCAGGGCCTGGCTCGACGCGGTCGAACTCGACGCCGCGCGGGACATCACGGTGCGGCTCGACCCGCGCCGCCTCGACGTCATCCTGGCCAACCTGATCGGCAACGCGCTCAAGCACGGCGGCTCGCCGGTGCGGGTGTCGGTGACCGTGGAGGAGGACTGGCTGATGATCGCGGTCCAGGACAACGGTCCGGGCATCCCAGAGGAGGTCCTGCCGCACGTCTTCGACCGCTTCTACAAGGCGAGCGCGTCGCGGCCGAAGTCGGACGGGAGCGGGCTCGGTCTGTCGATCGCCGTGGAGAACGCGCACATCCACGGCGGCGACATCACCGCGGCCAACGTGCCGGGCGGCGGGGCGCTGTTCACCCTGCGGCTGCCGGTGGACGTGGGAAAGGCGATCAGTGGTGACCTGGATGCGTAGGGCCCTGCCGGCGCTGCCGGCCGTACTGGTCCCGCTGGTCGGGATCGCGCTGCTCGCGACGTCGGGCTGCGGGATCCGGGCGACGACCGTGCCCGTGGACGTGGGCGCGGCGCCGTCGCGCGTCTCGTGCGACACGCCGGCCCAGCCGGGCGGGCAGAGCGGCGCGCCGGGCTTCCGGGCCAAGGTGGAGCTGGTCTGCGGTTCGCAGCTGGTGGGTGTGGAGCGGATCGTCCCGATGCCGGAGAAGAGCACCGTACGGGACCCCGCCGTCCAGGCGGCGCAGGCGCTGCTGGAGGCGCTGGAGCGGACGCCGAGCGCGGAGGAGCGGGACGCCGGCTTCACGACCGGGGTCCCGGCCGGGCTGACGGCGGGCGCGCCGAAGGCGGGCGACCCGGCGGGCACGGTGCGGCTCAGCCGCAAGCCGGAGGACCTGCCGCCGGTGGCGCTGTCGCAGATCGTGTGCACGCTGGCGGGCAGCGAGTCGGTGTCGGCCGGGCCGGGCCCGGTGGTCCTGGGCGGACCGGACGCCGATCCGCCGCGGGCGTGGGAGTGCACCGACGCGGTCCGCTCGCGGCCGGAGTCGGTGCCGACGCTGGGCGAGATCGTCCGGCCGACGCCGTCCCCCTCGCCGGGACGCTGAGCCCGGCGCCGGCCGCCGCCACGGGGGCTCCGCCCCCGGACCCCCGCGCCTCAAGCGCCGGCGGGGCTGGTTTTGGGGGCTCCGCCCCCGGGCCCCGCGCCTCAAGCGCCGGCGGGGCTGGCTTTGGGGCTCGGCCGGGGCTGGCTTTCAGCCCGTCCGGCGATTGAGGACCGGGTCCGGGCGGAGGCCGGGAAACGGTGAAAGGGCGGGGCGGGGAGAAGGCTCCGCGCAGCGGCCCCGGACACGCCGACGGCCCCCCGAGCCGAGGTTCGGGGGGCCGAGGGAAAGCGGGTGGCCAGGCCCCCGCCGGACGGGACGGGAACCTGGCCGGGCGGGGCCGGAGCCCCGCAATCCGTTCGACGGACGGAGTACGGCGCAGCGGCGCGACGCCGGCGAGGCCCGCCGGAGCCGAGACGCGCGAGCGGCGCCGAAGGGGTCAGAGGCCCATCGCCGCCGCGAGGTCCTTCTTGATCGCGTCCAGGACTTCCTGGCCGGTCACGCGGGCGGCCGCGAGGCCGGAGGCCTCGGCCACCGGGACCACGACCTCCAGATAGCACTTCAGCTTGGGCTCCGTGCCCGACGGTCGGCAGATCACCCGGGCCTTGTACTCGCCCTCAAGGTAGTAGCGCAGGCCGTCGGTGGGCGGGAGCCTGTCCGTGCCCTGGTTCAGGTCCTCCGCCGACACCACGCGCAGGCCCGCCAGCGACACCGGCGGCTCGGCGCGCAGCCGCGCCATCGCGTTCGCGATGACCGACAGGTCCGACACGCGGACCGACAGCTGGTCGGTGGCGTGCAGGCCGTGGGCCATCGCCAGGTCGTCCAGCAGGTCGGTCAGGGTGCGGCCCTGCTCCTTGAGCTCCGAGGCCAGCTCCGCCACCAGCAGGGCGGCGGTGATGCCGTCCTTGTCGCGGACGCCCTCCGGGTCCACGCAGTAGCCGAGGGCCTCCTCGTAGCCGTAGCGCAGGCCGTCGACGCGGGCGATCCACTTGAAGCCCGTCAGGGTCTCCTCGTAGCCGACGCCGGCCGCCTCCGCGATCCGGCCGAGCAGGCTGGACGAGACGATCGACTCGGCGAAGACGCCCTGCGCGCCCTTGTGCACCAGGTGCGCCGCGAGCAGCGCGCCGACCTCGTCGCCGCGCAGCATCCGCCAGCCGTCCGCGGTGGGGACGGCCACCGCGCAGCGGTCGGCGTCGGGGTCGTTCGCGAGCACGATGTCCGGCTGGACCTCGGCGGCCCTGGCGAAGGCCAGGTCCATCGCACCCGGCTCCTCCGGGTTGGGGAACGCCACCGTCGGGAAGGCCGGGTCCGGTTCGGCCTGCTCGGTGACCAGGACCGGCTCCGGGAAGCCGTGCCGGGCGAAGGCCGCCATGACCACGTCCTTGCCGACACCGTGCATGGCCGTGTAGACGGTCCGCACGCCCCGGGGGGAACCGGGGGTAAGGACGGCGTCCGTACGGGCCAGGTAGGCCTCCAGGACCTCGTCGCCGAGGTCCTCCCAGCCTGACTCCGGGCGGGGGACCGAGGCGAGCGTGCCGACGCGGGCGATCTCCGCGGCGATCTCCGCGTCCGCCGGGGAGACGATCTGCGAGCCGTCGCCGAGGTAGACCTTGTAGCCGTTGTCCCGCGGCGGGTTGTGGCTCGCGGTCACCTCGACGCCGGCGACGGCACCCAGGTGCCTTATGGCGTACGCGAGGACGGGCGTGGGCAGCGGGCGGGGCAGGACGGCCGCGCGCAGGCCTGCGCCGGTCATGACGGCCGCGGTGTCGCGGGCGAAGTCCGCCGACTTGTAGCGGGCGTCGTAGCCGACGACGACCAGGCCGCCGGCGTGGCCCTGGGCCTTCAGGTAGGCCGCGAGGCCCGCCGCGGCCCGGATGACCACGCTGCGGTTCATCCGCATCGGGCCCGCGCCGATCTCACCGCGCAGTCCGGCCGTGCCGAACTGGAGCGTGCCGGAGAACCGGTCGGCCAGTTCCGCCGTGTCGCCCGCCTCGACGAGCGCCGCGAGCTCGGCCGCCGTCTCCGGGTCGGGGTCCTCCGCCAGCCAGGCCTGCGCCCGGGTGATCAGGTCGTCCTGTACCTGCACTACTTCCGCCTTACCTCTCGTACGGTCCCGGGGCCTCAGATGCGGGCGAGCACCTGGGTCAGCAGCTTGCCCATGCGCGCGGCCGAGTCACGGCCGGCCTGCAGGACCTCTTCGTGGTTCAGCGGCTCGCCGGAGATGCCCGCCGCCAGGTTCGTGACCAGGGAGATGCCGAGCACCTCGGCGCCGGCCTCACGGGCGGCGATGGCCTCCAGCACGGTGGACATGCCGACGAGGTCGGCGCCCATCACGCGGATCATGTTGATCTCGGCCGGGGTCTCGTAGTGCGGGCCGGGGAACTGCACGTAGACGCCCTCCTCCAGGGAGGGGTCGATCTCCTTGCACAGCGCGCGCAGGCCGGGCGAGTACAGGTTCGTCAGGTCCACGAAGTTCGCGCCGATGATCGGCGAGGTGGCCGTCATGTTGATGTGGTCGCTGATGAGGACCGGCTGGCCGGGCTGCATGCCCTCACGCAGGCCGCCGCAGCCGTTGGTCAGCACGACGGTCTTGCAGCCCGCGGCGACGGCGGTGCGGACACCGTGGGCGACGGCGGCGACGCCGCGGCCCTCGTAGTAGTGGGTGCGGCCGAGGAAGACCAGCGCACGCTTGTCGCCGATCTTGTACGAGCGGACCTTGCCGCCGTGTCCTTCGACGGCGGCCGGCGGGAACCCGGGCAGCTCGGTGACGAGGAACTCGGCCTCGGGGGCGCCCAGGGCCTCGGCGGCCGGGGCCCAGCCGGAGCCCATGACGAGGGCGACATCGTGGGTCTCGGCGCCGGTCAGCTCCCGCAGGCGGGCGGCTGCGGCGTCGGCGGCGGCGGTGGGATCGGTAACAGATGCGTTCACGCAGACGAGCGTAGCCGCTCATTGCCTACGCGCGTAGATGGCACAGCTCACCATGCGCGGATCGTTGTCTTGTCGTTTCCGACCAATTGTCCGCCGTGACCTACCGTGACGTGCGGTGACCGGCGGGTACGGGATGTGGGAGCCGTCCGCACGGGGGGCGGGAGGCTCGCGCCGGGGTCAGCAGGGGCGCTTGCGCAGCTCCATCACGTAGTCGTGCGGGGCGCCGGCGGACTCGGCCGCGTCGGCGATCTCGCCCAGGTAGCGCGCCGAGGGCAGGCCGCCCTCGTAGCCGTTGAGCACGTAGCACCAGGCGGCCTCGTCGCCGTCCAGCGTGTGCACCCGGATCCGCATGCGCCGGTAGATGTCGAGCCCGACGCCCTCCCAGCGGTCCATCGAGTCCTCGTCCAGCGGGGCGATGTCGTACAGGGCGACGAAGACCTGGTGGCGCGGGGCCTCGACGATCGTGGCGAGGGAGCCCTCCCACCCCATCTGCTCGCCGCCGAAGGTCAGCCGCCAGTCGTTGATCCAGCCCGTGCCGCGCAGCGGCGAATGGGGAGCGCGGCGCGTCATCAGCCGCGGGTCGAGGTTGCCGGCGTACGCGGCGTAGAGCGACATGAGGTCGAGGGTACGGGAGGGGCGGCCGTGGACGTGTGCCAGGCGGGGGTACACCCGGACGGAGTCCCGGGCGGGGACCGGGCGCGAAGCACCTTGAAGCGTGCGGGACAATGGAGCACGGAATGCATCCCCCGGGGAGACCCCCCGGACGCCGGCCGGGGCGGCAGCCGGCCGGGTAGACGTGAGGCGGACTTTTCGTGACCCGGATCGTGATCATCGGCGGCGGACCCGGCGGGTATGAGGCGGCGCTGGTCGGCGCCCAGCTCGGTGCGGAGGTGACCGTCGTGGACTGCGACGGCCTGGGCGGGGCCTCCGTCCTCACCGACTGCGTACCTTCCAAGACCCTGATCGCGACCGCAGAGGTGATGACCACCTTCGACTCCTCCTACGAGGAGCTGGGGATCATCGTCGCGGACGACACCCCGCACCTGGAGCAGGCGGCGCGCGTCGTGGGCGTGGACCTCGGCAAGGTGAACCGGCGCGTCAAGCGCCTCGCGCTCGCCCAGTCGCACGACATCACCGCCTCCGTCACCCGGGCCGGCGCCAAGGTCATGCGGGGCCGCGGCAAGCTGGGCGGCCCGCAGGGCATCGACGGCACCCGGGACGTCATCGTCACCGCCGCCGACGGGACCGAGACGATCCTGACGGCCGACGCCGTCCTCATCGCCACCGGCGGCACCCCGCGCGAGATCCCCGACGCCCAGCCCGACGGCGAGCGCATCCTGAACTGGACCCAGGTCTACGACCTGGAGGAGCTCCCCGAGGAGCTCATCGTGGTCGGCTCGGGTGTGACCGGCGCCGAGTTCGCCGGCGCGTACCAGGCCCTCGGCTCCCGGGTGACCCTGGTGTCCTCCCGCGACCGCGTGCTGCCGGGCGAGGACCCCGACGCGGCCGCCGTCCTGGAGGACGTCTTCCGGCGCCGCGGCATGAACGTCGTCGGACGCTCGCGCGCCGAGTCCGCCAAGCGGGTCGGCGACCGGGTCGAGGTCACCCTCTCCGACGGCCGGGTGCTGACCGGCAGCCACTGCCTGATGGCGGTCGGCGCGATCCCGAACACGCAGAACATGAACCTGGAGGAGTCCGGCGTCCGGCTCAAGGACTCCGGGCACATCTGGACCGACAAGGTCTCCCGCACCTCCGCGCCGGGCGTGTACGCCGCCGGCGACGTCACGGGCGTCTTCGCGCTCGCGTCCGTCGCGGCCATGCAGGGGCGCATCGCGATGTACCACTTCCTCGGCGACGCGGTGGCCCCGCTGAACCTGAAGACGGTCTCCTCGAACGTCTTCACCGACCCCGAGATCGCCACCGTCGGCTACACCCAGGCGGACGTGGACGCGGGCAAGATCCACGCCCGTGTCGTGAAGCTCCCCCTGCTGCGCAACCCGCGGGCCAAGATGCAGGGCATCCGGGACGGCTTCGTGAAGATGTTCTGCCGCCCCGGCACGGGCATCGTGGTGGGCGGCGTGGTCGTCTCGCCGCGCGCGAGCGAGCTCATCCACCCGATCTCGATCGCCGTCGACAACAATCTGACGGTCGAGCAGATCGCAAAGGCGTTCACCGTGTACCCCTCGCTGTCGGGATCGATCGCCGAGGTGGCCCGCCAGCTGCACACGCGGAAGGCCGACGGAGAGGCGTAAGCGGACCCAACCGCCCCACGCCCCAAGGGCGTTGGGGCGGTTTGCGGTCGCGTGGCGGGACGTCCGCCCCAGTCGCAGGGCCCGTATACCACTAGCAGCCCCGTTCCATGGACAACTTCGGTATTCCGGCGGAAAGAGCTGAAAGCAGACGGTCGTTGGGGTTACTGTCAGTTTCGTGTTCGCTGCAGAACGTCGCCAATTGATCCTCGAAATGGTGCGGGCCAACGGAGCGGTGTCGCTCCGGGAGCTCGCCCGCGTCGTCCAGACCTCCGAAGTGACCGTACGGCGGGACGTGCGGGCACTGGAGGCCGAAGGACTCCTCGACCGCCGACACGGCGGTGCGGTCTTGCCGGGCGGTTTCACGCGGGAGTCCGGCTTTCCGCAAAAGTCCCATCTCGCGACGGCGGAGAAGACCGCCATTGCCGATGTCGCGGCCGGCCTCGTCGAAGAGGGCGAGGCCGTCGTGGTCGGCGCGGGCACCACGACGCAGGAGCTGGCCCGCCGGCTCGCCCGGGTGCCCGGCCTGACCGTGGTGACCAACTCCCTCCTGGTCGCCCAGGCGTTGGCGCACGCCAACCGGGTCGAAGTCGTCATGACGGGCGGCACCCTGCGCGGCTCCAACTACGCCCTCGTGGGCAGCGGCGCCGAGCAGTCCCTCCAGGGGCTGCGAGTGTCCCGGGCCTTCCTGTCGGGCAGCGGCCTGACGGCGGAGCGCGGCCTGTCCACGTCCAACATGCTCAGCGCGAGCGTGGACCGGGCCCTCGTCCAGGCCGCGGCGGAGGTGGTGGTCCTGGCGGACCACACGAAGCTCGGTACGGACACCATGTTCCAGACGGTGCCGACGGATGTGATGACCCGCCTGGTCACGGACGAGCCCCCGCCGCACGACGACCGCGCCGCCACCGAGCTCCAGGCGCTGGCCGACCAGGGCGTCCAGATCACCGTGGCGGGCGGCCCCGTGGCCTCCGGCGGCGTGGACGGCATGGGCGCCCGCCGCCCCCGCCGCGACTCCCCCCTCCCGGTCCAGCGCCGCGGCGGCCCGACGGCCCAGCTCCGCAGCGCGTCCCCCCTCCCGGACCCGGTCGAACGGGAACGGGAGCGAGCGAGGGTGGCGGACATGCGGCGGCGCTAGCCAGCACTAGGAATCACGAAGGCCCCGCCCGGTTCGGGCGGGGCCTTCGCGTGGACGCGACCTGGGACGTCAGTCCTTGATCTCGCAGATCGTGGCGCCCGAGGTGACGGAGGCGCCGACTTCGGCGGTGAGGCCGACGACGGTGCCGGAGCGGTGCGCGTTGAGCGGCTGCTCCATCTTCATCGCTTCCAGTACGACGATCAGTTCGCCCTCGGTCACCTGCTGGCCCTCCTCGACGGCGACCTTGACGATCGTGCCCTGCATCGGGGAGGCGAGGGTGTCGCCGGAGGCCGCCGGGCCGGACTTCTTGGCCGCGCGGCGCTTGGGCTTGGCACCGCCCGCGGCGGCCGTGCGGGCCAGGGTCATGCCGAGGGAGGACGGCAGCGAGACTTCCAGGCGCTTGCCGCCGACCTCGACCACGACCGTCTCGCGGCCCGGCTCGTCCTCGGTGTCCTCCGCGGCCGGAGCCGTGAACGCCGGGATCTCGTTGACGAACTCGGTCTCGATCCAGCGGGTGTAGACGGTGAAGGGGCTGCCGTCGGTGGGGGCGAACGCCGGGTCGGCGACGACCGCACGGTGGAAGGGGATGGCGGTGGCCATGCCCTCGACCTCGAACTCGGCGAGGGCGCGGGCGGCGCGCTGGAGCGCCTGCTCGCGGGTGGCGCCGGTGACGATCAGCTTGGCGAGGAGGGAGTCCCAGGCCGGGCCGATGACGGAGCCGGACTCGACACCGGCGTCGAGGCGCACGCCCGGGCCGGTCGGCGCGACGAACTTCGTCACGGTGCCGGGCGCCGGGAGGAAGCCGCGGCCCGGGTCCTCGCCGTTGATGCGGAACTCGATGGAGTGGCCGCGCAGGACCGGGTCGCCGTAGCCGAGCTCCTCGCCGTCGGCGATGCGGAACATCTCGCGCACCAGGTCGATGCCGGCGACCTCTTCGGTGACCGGGTGCTCGACCTGGAGGCGGGTGTTGACCTCCAGGAAGGAGATCAGGCCGTCGGCGGAGACGAGGAACTCCACCGTGCCGGCGCCGACGTAGCCGGCCTCCTTCAGGATGGCCTTGGACGCGGCGTACAGCTCCGCGTTCTGAGCGTCGGTCAGGAACGGCGCGGGGGCTTCCTCGACCAGCTTCTGGTGGCGGCGCTGGAGGGAGCAGTCACGGGTCGAGACGACGACGACGTTGCCGTGCGAGTCGGCCAGGCACTGGGTCTCGACGTGGCGCGGCTTGTCGAGGTAGCGCTCGACGAAGCACTCGCCGCGGCCGAAGGCGGCGACGGCCTCGCGGACGGCGGAGTCGTAGAGCTCGGGCACCTCTTCGAGGGTGCGGGCGACCTTCAGGCCGCGGCCGCCACCGCCGAAGGCGGCCTTGATGGCGATCGGGAGGCCGTGCTCCTTGGCGAAGGCGACGACCTCCTCGGCCCCGGAGACCGGGTCCGGGGTGCCGGCGACGAGCGGCGCGCCGGCGCGCTGGGCGATGTGACGGGCGGCCACCTTGTCGCCGAGGTCGCGGATGGCCTGCGGCGGCGGGCCGATCCAGGTCAGACCCGCGTCGATCACGGCCTGGGCGAAGTCGGCGTTCTCGGACAGGAAGCCGTATCCGGGGTGGATGGCGTCCGCACCCGAGTCGGCGGCGGCCTGGAGGACCTTGGAGATGTCCAGGTAGCTCGCGGCCGGGGTGTCACCGCCCAACGCGAAAGCTTCGTCTGCCGCGCGGACGTGCAGGGCGTCCCGGTCCGGATCGGCGTAGACGGCTACGCTCGCGATCCCGGCGTCCCGGCAGGCCCGAGCAACGCGGACAGCGATTTCGCCACGGTTGGCGATGAGCACCTTGCGCACGATGGCTCCCTCCTTGGAACAAGCTGAGTTTAGGGACAGCCCACACGGCCTTTCGACCCTTCCCCGGTGGTGACCTTGCCCACACAGAGTGTGATGCGAGGCCCGCTCCGCCGGAGAACCCTTGTGGCGCCCCAGGTCAGGGGGATCCCCAACTGCACAGTAGCCCTGTCATGTATCCAAGGTCTCTGTCTCCCCGGTCAGCGGCCCCGGGTGATTCTTTGTCGAGTCCCTACGAACGGCGCACATCTTCCTTGCGGTCGTGAGCGGAGTTGTCCCCTTGTTTACTGATTGGTAGCAGCCCCGTCGTCCCAGCCATACCCGGGACAACACCGTACCCACAGCCGTGCGGCCCGTGCGGGTCCCGGGCGGGCGGCAGCGCGGCGGGTGTACTCCGGATGGTCGACGCCGACACCGGGGGCGGATTCGGTGCGGATTCGGTGAGGAGCCGGTGCGGGGTCGGGTGTGGCGCCCTCGCCGGGGATGGCGGAGTGAGTGAGTCCGTTTCCTCTGGGGTGATGCGGTCCGGGAGGCGTCGAGTGCCGTCACGGCCGCAAAGACGAAGGCGTGATCGATGGAAAGCGCGGGATGCGCGTTGAGCGGACGAACGTTTTAGGCCACTCGGCGCGCCGCGCACCTCGGGTGCGGGCGGGGGCCGGGGTTGGCCGGGGTTCGACGGAGGGTATTGAGCGGTCATTCCCGCACTGGAGCAGGCTTTTGGGCGGGCCCCCGGCGGCCCCCCGGAGGGTCCGCGGACGGGGCGTCAGCGGTTAATGCTTCAAGGAAAAGTGACAGTCGGTCAGCTGGAGTCAGATCGCCCCTGACCATGTTGACTGTGGCGAACGGGCCAGGTTAGGTTTACTGCTCCGTGTGCCCTGCCGGACGGGCTGAGGCAAGTGGCTGCGGGGCAGCAGCGCCGAGCCGACCGAGCGTCCCGCAGGCCGTTTCCCGACTCAGTGCTTCGAGCTCCGGCACCCAGCGGTTGAAAAAAGAGCGCTTTGACCGGGCGCTTCTATGAATACCCATTTCATTCCCCGATGCCGGTGCGCACCGGTGTCGGGTGACTGCAAATGAACATGTGAGGGAAAATTGCCGGGGGATGATCTTCTCTATGACATATGTCAACCTGAAAACGATGCACGGGTAGCGGAATTACCGGAGGAGTGGCGGCAGCCGGACCGCCCGTACGACGTGGGAGAGGGTGAGGTCCACGTCTTCTCCGTGCTGAACGAGAGCGAATTCGGCCCGCCGCGGGACCTGCCGCACGGCGGTTCCACGGGCGACGACCGGACTGTACGGGCCTTGCTCGCCCGTCTGCTGATGCGGCCGCCCCACGACATCCGCCTCACGCGGGACGATCTGGGGCGGCAGAGATGGGAGGCGGGGCCGTTGGGGCTCGCGGTCTGCCGGGACGAGGGAGGGCTGCTCGTGGCCCTGGCCCGGGGCCTGTCGGTGGCGCTCAGCGCGGTCACCGTCCCGTGCGCGGTCGACGCGGAGGCGCTGCTGCCCTTCAGCCGGACGGAGCGCGCCTTCGCGGGGGAGGCGGCGGCCGGACGGCGGCCCCTGGTCCTGGCCCGGATGTGGGCGCGCAAGGAGGCGGCGCTGCGACTGGCCGGACGCGGAGCCTTCGCGCTGGCCGCCGAGGTCGACGTGATGGCCGTCGGGCCGGAGGGCCGGGTGGCGCTGCCCGCCTCCGGGCCGTGGAGTGCGGGCGGCGTCGCGTACGTACGGGACCTGCCCGCCGGAGCCGGGACGGCGGCGGCCGTGGCGGCCTCCGGCCCCCTGCGCGGTGCGGTCTTCCGCAGATTGCGGTGTCCGGAGCTCGCTCCGGCGTGAGCTGTCGTCCCGCCAGGGCGTGCCGCGAGCCGGACGGGACTCTCGCAACACGTCCTACGGCATGAGCACGGCGTGCGGGTCGAGACCGGTGACGTGGCCGGGGGCGCTCAGCTCCCGCCACGTCTCCATCGCGAGCCGGACGGCTCCGGCCTTCTCGTAGTCGGCGGCCGCCGACCTGAAGTCCTCGGCCGCCGCTTCCTCCTGTCCCGCCGCCCGCCGGGCGCGGGCCCGGATCACCGTGCAGCGGGCCCGGTCGACGGGGCCCAGCGCGGAGGGGTCCAGCGCGTCGGCGGCAGCGGCCGCCTCGTCCGGGGAGGCGTCCCCGGACCGTACGACGGCCAGTGCCTCCAGGGCCGCGAGCCAGGTCGCGGCCGGGGGAGCGGAGTCGAGCGCCTGCACCCGGCGGGCCCGCTCCAGCAGCGCCTGGGCGCTCGCGTCGCCGGTGGCCAGGGCCAGCAGGGCGCGGGCCCGGTCCAGGCGGATGCGCAGCCGGACGTCGTCCGCCCCGCCGAGCAGCTCCTCCGCCTCGGCCAGCAGGCCGACGGCCTCGCTGCCGCCGCCGAGGTGGCGGGCGCCGGCCGCCGCCCAGAGCGCACACGCGCGCAGCGGCTCGGCCGTGATCGAGGGCACCTCGGTGAGCAGTGCGTCGCCGAGGCCCTTCGCGCGGTGCCACTCCCCGCTCTCCACGTATGCCGTCAGCAGCACCACCTGGGCCCGGACGTGTTCGGGCCTGCCCGCGTCGAGGCCGGCGGCGGCGCCGGAGGCCTCCTCCGCGAAGGTGACGGCGTCGGACAGCCGTCCCGTGCGCCGGTGGAGGTCGGCGAGTTCGATCGCGGCGCGGGCGCGCATGAGCTGCGCGGCGGTGGTGATGGGGTCGTTCAGCAGCTCCAGCAGGACCGCCTCGCGCTCGGCGTCGGCCCCGAGGCGGTCCAGCACGGTGGCCAGTTCCCAGCGGGCCTCCCAGCGCACCTCGTCGAAGCCGCCGTCGCCGGCCTGCCGCACGACGGTGTCCAGCTGGGAGCGGGCCTCGGCCCAGTCGCCGGCCAGCTGGCTGGAGCGGGCCGCCACGAGCAGCCCGACCAGCTGGAGCCGGTGGGTGCGCTGCCGGTCCCGGGCCTCGGGCTCGCACAGCTCCTCCAGCGTGACCCCGAGCCGCCCGGCGATGACCTTGGCCGCCTTGAGGCTGGGGATCCGGTGACCGCTCTCCACCAGCGACACGTAGCTGGCCGAGACGCCCTCGCCGGCGAGGTCACCCTGGGACAGGCCCTGGATGCGACGGCTTTCCCGGACGCGTTTCCCGAATGCTGGCTGCTCGATCGTCAAGGTTCGGCTCGCTGTGTGGTTGAAGGGCGGATGGATATTACGGAGTGTGACAAAGATTCTACCCGACTGGCCGCGTTACGTAGGGCGGGTCCGTACTCAGGTACCGATTTTTGCGTATTCTTGGGGTATTCATGTAGTCACATTCGAGTCATGTTAAAGTCAATACTCATGACAATCGATGGACGGCCAGGCCGGCGGCGCCGGTGGGGCATGTATGTCCTGCTGGGCGCGGTGGCGGTCAGTTCGGCCGGCGAGGCGATGATGGTCGTCGCCGTCCCGTGGTTCGTGCTCCAGACGACCGGCAGCGTGGCCCAGACCGGAATCCTCGTCGCCCTGGGCGCGGTCGCCTCCGGAGCCGTCGGATTCGTTTCCGGCCCGCTGGTGGACCGCTGGGGATTCCGCGCCACGGCCGTCCTGTCGTACACGGTCGGCGGTCTCGGGGCGGCGTGCATTCCGGTCATGCACGTGCTGGGGATGCTGGACTTCCCCGTCCTCGCGGCGCTCGTCGTGGCGGCCAACGTGCTGGACATCCCCGCCTCCGCGGCCGTCACCGGCCTGGTGCCCGAGCTGTCCGCGGACGCCGGCATGCCACTGGAGCGGGGCAACGCGCTGCTCAGCGGAGTCCACCAGGTGGCGCAGCTGTGCGGGCCGCCGCTGGGCGGAGCCGCCGTCGCCCTGCTCGGGGTCTCCCACGTCCTGCTCATCGACGCCGCCGCCTGCCTCCTCGCGGCGGCCCTCATCCTCGGCTGCGTCGCCGCCGGCCGGGCCCGCGCCCCGGGCGCGCGGGCCGAGGGGCCCTACCTGGCCGAGCTGCGCTCCGGACTGCGCACCCTGCGCGAGCACCGGCTGCTGCGGGCCATGGCGGTGTCCGGGACGGCCTTCAACGGCCTGGACAGCGGACTGGCCGGCGTGGTCCTGGTGACCTACGCCTACCAGTACCTGGGCAGCGCGGCGAGCCTGGGCATCCTGCTCACCGCGTTCGGACTGGGCGCGGTGGCCGGCACGGTGGGCTACGCGGTCGCCGGGCACCGGCTCGGCGCCCGCCGCGTGTACCTCGGCTCGGGCTTCGCGGTGGCCCTGTCGATCGGCGCGCTCGCCGCCCTGCCCTCCCTCGCCGTCGGCGCCGTACTGCTCGCCCTGCTCGGCGCGTTCGCCGCCCCGGTGGGCCCGGTCCGCACCGGCGTGCTCCAGCGCAGCGTCCCGCGCGAGCAGTACGGGCGGGTGACCGCCGCGGTCGACACGGCCGGGCTGGTCGCCGTACCGCTCGGCGCCTCGATGACGGTGGTGCTCGTGGGCGCCGTCGGCCTGCGCCCGGCCATCGCCGCGCTCGCCTGTGCGTATCTGCTGGTGGTCTGCTGCTGCTGGGCCGCCCCCGCACTGCGGGGCATGCAGCCAGGCCGGCAGCCCGTGACTGCCATGACTGAACTTGACAATCAATGACAAGCGGTTGACGCTGACTCTCCATGGACTCCGCCCCGAGGAGGGATACATGAGCTCCGCTCCCGCCTGGCCGACCGCTCTCGACGAGCCGGTGCAGGTCCCCGACCCCGGACGCCTGGAGGCACTCCGCGCCGTCCGGGACTTCCTGGCCGACGACCCCGGCGCCGTCCACGACCTGCTCTGCGAGATCTCCACCCACCGCGCCGCCGGTTACGAGATCGAGGCGACCATCGCCACGCTGGACGGCGCGCTCGCCGAGTTCGAAACGTACCGGCCGGGCCGGGTCCCGCGACTGGCGGTCTACATGCCGTCCAACGTCGTCCTGTACTCGTACGCCCTGTACCTGCTGGTGCCCGCCCTCTTCGCGGACCGGCTGGTCTTCCGCCCCTCCAGCCAGGTCAAGGACCAGATGGGCAGGCTGCACGAACTGCTCGCCGCGCGCCACGGGCTGCCGATCGAACTGACCAACGCCAGCCAGCGCGAGTTCCTGCGCGAGCACGTCCAGCCGGCCGACGTCGTCGTCTTCACCGGCGCCTACCGCAACGCCGAGCAGATCAGGCCCCAACTGGCTCCCGGCCGGCTGTTCCTGTTCCTCGGCTCCGGCGTCAACCCCTTCGTCGTCGCCCCGGGCGCCGACCTCGGGAAGGCGGCCCGCGACGCCGTGGAGATCCGGATGCACAACGCCGGCCAGGACTGCCTGGGCCCTGACCTGTTCTGCGTCCAAGAGGACCTGCTCGACGAGTTCCTCGACCTCCTCGTCACCGAGCTCAAGGCCCTGCGCTACGGGCCCTACACCGACCCGGACGCCGACTACGGGCCCGTCTTCTACGACGGCGCGCTGGAGGAGGCCGCCCAGTACCTGGCCCGCAACCGCCGCGGCATCGTCCACGGCGGCCACGTCGACTTCCGCGAGCGGCGGATGGAGCCCACCGTCGTCCTCGGCGAGGAGGTGACCCCGCGCACGCCCGTGCCGGAGTTCTTCGCGCCGGTCTTCAACGTCGTCGGCTACCGCGACCCGGAGACCCTGGCGGCCACGCTCACCACCGCGGTGTTCACCGAACGCGCCCTCGGGTCGAGCGTCTACGGCGACGCCCCCGCCCTGGTCGAAGCGCTGCGCCGGCGCACCACCGTCACCGTCGACACCACGCTGCTGTCCATCGACGACGGCAACGCGCCCTTCGGCGGATACGGGCGGATGGCCAACTACATCACCGACGGCACGCAGATGTGGACCGAGCCGGTCCTCGTCTCCAAGGCCGTCGCCGAGCACCTTCCGGCGGCCGGCCGATGACCGACGTGACGTACCCGAGCGCCTGGCACGCCGTCGCCGACCACCTCCACCACCTCGGCACCGCCACCGTCTTCGGCCTGCCCGGCGACGACATGGACCTGCTGGGCGCCCTGGAAGGCACCGACACCCGCTTCGTCCTCTGCCGCGACCAGCGCAACGCCCTCTTCATGGCGACCGGTTACGCCCTCGCCTCCGGGCGGCCCGGCATCTGCGCGGTCGGCAAGGGCCCGGCCCTGACCAACACCCTCACCGGGGTGCTGGAGGCGGCCTCCGCGGCCGCACCCGTCGTCCTCCTCGCCGGGGGCACCGCCCTGGACCGGCTGGGCACGGGGGCGTTCCAGGAACTCGACCAGCTCGCCGCGGTCCGCCCGTACGTCAAGTGGGCGGTCCGGGTGGACCACGCCGACCGGCTGCCGGGGGTACTGGAGAAGGCCGTCGCCGTCGCCGTCAACGGCACGCCCGGCCCCGTGTACGTCGAGATCGCGGAGCAGGCGGCCGGGCAGCCGGTCACCCGCACCGGTCCCTGGCGGCCGGCCGCCGCGCAGCGGCTCACCCCGGACCCCGGGGTGCTGCGGGCCACCGCCGACGCCATCGCCGCGGCCCGGCGGCCCCTGCTGCTGGTGGGCGGCGGCGCCCGCCACCGCAACACCGGCCGGCTACTGGAGGACTTCGCCGAGCGGATCGGCGCCGGGATCTTCACCACCGCCTCCGGCCGGGGCACGGTCGCCGAGGACCACCCGCTCTTCTGCGGCGTGTCGGGCCTCTACACCGTGGCACCCGCCGACCGGCTGTGGCGCGAGACCGACCTGGTGATCGCCCTCGGCAGCCGGCTGGAGGAGACGGCGACCTTCGGCTGGCCGGACGCCGCCGGGCTGCCGGTGATCCAGGTGGTGGCGGGCGAGGAGAGCCTGGTCACCGGAAGGCCGGGCACCGGTGTGCTCGGCGATGTCGCACGGACGGTCGAAGCCTGGTCGGCGCTGCTGGAGCGGCACGCGGGCGGCACCGCCTGGACGGGACGGGTCAAGGCCGTACGGGAGGAACACGCCGTACGGGCCGCCGAGCGGGCGGCGGCCGCGGACGAGGCGGCGGCCGCCGCCGGCCCGGACGCGGGCGTACCGGTGGCCCGGGTGCTGGCCGCCCTCGCCGAAGCCGTTCCCGAGACGCGCGTCCTCGTCCAGGAGAACGGCCTCCAGGACATGTGGTCTTACTTCTACCCCCACTGGAGTTGCGGGGCCCTCGGCGGGTCCGTCGTGCCCAGCGAACAGACCCCGCTCGGCTTCGGCGCCGCCGCCGCCGTGGGCGTCGCCCTGGCCGAGCCGGGACGGCCCGTGGTGGCCGTGGCCGGCGACGGCGCCTTCAACCTCTTCCGCTCCGAACTGCCCACCGTCGCCGACGCGGGCGCGGCCGTGCTGTACGTGGTCCTCGACAACGGCGGCTACGGATGGCTGCAGACCAACCTGGACCGGGTGTCGGGCACCGGCTCGCGGTTCGCCTTCACCGCCGACCGCCCGACCGGCTCCGAGGGCCTGGCCCACGCGTACGGCCTCGGATTCTGGCGGGCCGACAACCCTGGCGATCTCCACGGCGTCCTCCACAAAGCGTGGCAGCACTGCGCGGAGAACAACACGGCAGGAGTGGTCGAGGTGAGGGTGTCCCTCGCCGACAGCCCCCCGGGCACCTCGGGGGCGAACGGCGACTTCCCGCTGCGTGAGGACGAATGAACGACTGCGAGACAAGGATGAGGCAATGGCCGTAGCGCTTTTCTTTCCCGGGCTCATTCCCACCCGATTCGACGCGATCAGCGAGTTCGTCACCACCAACGACCACGCCAGACGCAGATTCGCCCAGGCGGACGAGGTGTTGGGCTACCGCCTGGCCGACGCCTACCGCGAGGCGTCCATCTACGACTGGGAGGTGTTCGAGACCGGGTTCATGGCAGTCACCCTCGCCCTCGCCGACTGCGCGCAGGACCGCCACGGCGGCCGGCCCGCCGTCTGCGGCGGGCAGAGCTTCGGCGCCTTCATGGCGGCCGTCTGGGCCGGCGCGCTGACCTACCCGGACGCGCTGGAGCTGATCCGGCGCAGCGTCACCGTCGAGACGGACTACTTCGACTCCCTGGAGGAGCCGCTGGGCTGCCACTTCTTCTACCGGCTTCCGCACGACACGGTGCGGCGGCTGGTCGAGGAGACCCAGGCCCGCGGGGAGTGGATCGAGCTGTCGGTGGTCCTGGACGAGGAGGTCCACGCGGTGTCCGCGTCGCTGCGCTCCCTGGAGCGCTTCGAGCAGCGGGTCCGTGAGGAGGGCGGGTTCCCCTTCTACACCATGAACCGCGCCGAGCACTGCTCCGCCGTCTCCGGGCTGCGCGAGCGCCTGCACGACGAGGTCTACGGCACCGTCCCGTGGAACACCCCCGCGATACCCGTCCTGTCCGACGTCGACGGGCGGCTCCTGACCGATCCCGAGGAGATCAAGCAGGACCTGCTGGACGGCTGGACGACCCCCGTCCACTGGCAGACCATCCTGCGGGGCCTGCACGCGGCGGCGGTCGACGAGGTGTGGATCCCGGGCCCGCGCAACATGTTCGCGCGGATCACCAACAAGGCCATCCCCACCCGGGTGATCACGCCCAGGACGGCGCTCGGAGCGTGAGCGCGGAAACGAAGACGCCGACGGACCCGGCGGGGCGCCGGGTCCTGTCGGCGGCGGTGTTCGCGAGCGCCCCGGCCGAGGTGCTCGACTTCCTGCTGCCGCTGTGGGCCGGCTCGGCGCTGAAGGCCGGCGCGTCCGTGGTGGGCGCCCTCATCGCCTTCGAGGCGGTGCTCTCGCTGATCGTGCGCCCCCTGGCCGGAGAACTGGCCGACCGGTACGACCAGCGGCGGGTGGCCGCGGCGGGCGCGGCCCTGTACGCCCTCTCGTTCGCCGGGTACGCGCTCGCCGACTCCCTGCTCCTGGCCTTCGCCGCGGCAGGCCTGGGCGGCGCCGGCGGCGCGCTGTTCTGGGTCGCCCTGCGGGCCTGGACCGGACAGCAGGCGGGGGACGGCGACGGCACCGCCGCGTACGGGAAGCTGCTCTCCGCCGAGGGCCAAGGTGCCTTCGTGGGCTATCTGGTGGCGTTCTCGCTGCTGGAACGCACCGGATACCCGGCGCTGTTCTGGCTGGGCGCCGCCGCCTGCGTGCTGGCCGCGGCCCTGCTGCTGCGCGGGCCGCGCGTAGGGCCGGCGCGCCCCGCCGCTGAGGCCGGGGCGCCGGGGGAGGGGCTGCGGCGCGGGGCGGCGGAGCGGCGGCTGCTGCCGCTGATGGTGGTGTCCGCGGTGACGGCCGCCGCCGAGGCCGGGCTGTGGATGCTGTTGCTGCTGCGGCTTCAGGGGGATCTGGGCCTGTCGCCGAACGAGATCGCGCTGGTCTTCGCCCCAGGCTTCGTGGTGTTCGTACTGCTGCCGGAGCACGCCCACCACATCACCGACCGGTTGGGCCGCACCCCTACCATGATCATCTCGTTCGCGGCGGGCGCGCTGTTCGCGGCAGGGCTGGCGGTCGTCTCCACGCCCCTGGCGATCGCCGCGTTCTGGACCGTGGCCGCCGCCTGTTTCGCGGCGCAGATCCCCGTGGAGCAGGCGACGGTGGCCGCCGCGTCGGGCGGCCGGATCGGCCGGGGCATGGGCCTGTACGAGACCGCGCGCCTGGCCGGGGTGGTGGCCGGCCCGCTGGTGATGGGGGTGCTCTACGAGGAACTGGGCTGGGTCGCCGCGTGCGTGGCGGCCGCGGCCACCTCCGCGGCGGGGGCGGTCGTGGTGCCGTTCGCGGTCCGCGTCCTGCGCCTGCCGCGGGAGGAGAGCAACGCCCGGACAGCGGCCGGGGCCGGAACGGGGGCCGGCGCCGTGCCGGAGACATTGCACACGACACAGGACGGAGAAGACATGGACACGAGCAAGCCCGAACCGGCGCAGCCTGCGGCGAAGCCCGCCCTGAGCCCGAAGGCCCACGCCCGCAAGGAGCGCCGGGACTGGTACATCCACACGGCCGCGTTCGCGCTGGGGCAGCTGGTCCTGTGGGCCCTGGACTCCAGTTGGCTCGTATGGCAGATCACGGACGGCAGCGTGCCCGACGACCAGCGCGGGCCGCTGGTGTGGTTCGGCCGGATCTGGCTGACCATCTGGGTGATCGACACCATCTGGTCGTGGTCCTACACCATCTGGCCGCGGGAGAAGAAGGCGAAGTCGTAGCCGCGCCGTACGGCGCCGCGCGTCTCCGGCCCGGGGCCTGCCGCCCCGGGCCGGCGGCCGTCCGGGGTCATCCCAGCTCCAGCGGGAGCCGGTCGTAGCCCCGCAGTGAGGTGACGCGCGTACGGGCCTGCGCCGGGCCGGCGTGGGCGATGTGCGGGAAGCGGGCCAGCAGCCGGGGGAAGACGACCTGCGCCTCCATCTTGGCGAGGGCGGCGCCCAGGCAGTAGTGGGCGCCGGCGCCGAAGCTGAGCGAGCCGGACACGGGCCGGCCGGGCAGGAAGGCATCGGGCTGCTCGTAGCGCTCGGGGTCGCGGTTCGCGCCGGCGAGCAGGGCCACGACCTGGGTGCCCTTCGCGATGTGCACCCCGTTCAGTTCGGTGTCCTCGCCGGTCCAGCGGGAGGCGATCTGGATGGGCGGGGTGAAGCGCAGCATCTCGTCCACCCAGGCGGCGGCGTTGCCGGGCTCGGCGCGCAGGCGGGTGAGGAGTCCGGGGTGGTCGAGGAGGGTGGCCGTGCCGTTGCCGATGAGGTTGCTGGTGGTCTCGTAGCCCGCGGAGTACAGCAGGACCAGGTTGGCGAGCAGTTCGCGGCGGGTGAGCCGGTCGCCGTCCGCGTCGCGGACCGCGATGAGCGTACTGACCATGTCCTCGCGCGGATCGGCCTGCCGCTCGGCGACCAGCGCGCCCAGCCGGTCCCACAGTTCGGCGGTCGCCGCGTCGGCGCGCTCCAGGTCGGGGCCGAGGAGGTTGTGCTCGATCGCGGAGGTGATGTCGCGCACCCGCGGACCGAACCAGGCCCGGTCCTCCTCGGGGATGCCGAGGAGTTCGCCGATGACGGTGATGGGGAGCGGCAGGGCGAGCCGTTCCATCAGGTCGACCGGGCCGGTGGCGGCCTGGGCGGCGAGGTCGTCCAGCAGGGCGTCGGTCAACCGCTCCACCGCCGGCCGCAGGCCCTCCACCCGGCGCGGGGTGAAGGCCCGGCTGACCAGGCGCCGCAGCCGCTCGTGGTGGGGCGAGTTCTGGTTGACCATCTCGCCCATGAGGGAGTGGACCGCCAGGTGCTCGGGACCCTCGGGCCAGGTGCGGGCGATCCATTCGTCGTCCTCGACCCGGAAGAGCGGATCGCGCAGCACCCGGTCGCAGTCGGCGTAACGGGTGACGACCACGGTCCCGTCGGGCAGGCGGGCCACGGGGGCCCGCTCGCGCAGCACCGCGTAGAGGGGGTACGGGTCGGGGCAGCCGAGCGGGCTGAACAGGGCGCGAAGTGCGCGGCGTACCTGGATCCGGTCGTCGCTCATGGTGCCTCCTGGGCCCGGGCTCGTACGGCGAGTCCGGGGGTGGGTGGATGCGCCGCTCCGGCCCCGGGGTGGCGCGGGCCGAAGCAGCGGCGGGAGGAACGGGCGGTCAGCCGGCCAGCTGCTTCTCGATCCGGATCACGATGTCGGACACCAGCTGGAGCTCCTTGAGCTCCTCTTCGGGCAGGCTCACCCCGAAGCGCTCCTCGGCGGCGACGATGACCTCGACCATGGCCAGGGAGTCGACGTCGAGGTCGTCGATGAAGGACTTCTCCTCGGTCACGTCGGCCGGCTCCACGTCGGCGACCTCGTTCAGGATCTCGGCGAGGCCGGAGATGATTTCGTCACGCGTCATGGCGGTTACCTCTCTTGGGGTGTGTCGCGGTGGTGTGTGTGGCGGTGGTCTGTGTGGCAGTGGGTGCGGGGCAGGAGAGCGGGGCGGGGGAGCGCGGTGCGCCGTCGCCCGGGCGCCGCCGGCTCAGCGGTCCTTTTCGGCGGGCGGCTTCGGCGCGGAGAGGCCGACGACGTGGTCGGCGAACTTCTTCTCGATGCCGATGAGCCGCAGTTGGCGGTACAGGCTCTCGATGCCGAGCTGCTTCATGGTGAGCCCCTGCGGGGCCGAGTCCGCCTCGCCGCCCTCCTCGATGTTGAGGGCGATCGGCGCGGCGAGTTCGATGATCTCGCGGATGTCGTCGCCGTAGCCCTCCTGCACGCCCTGGCGCAGGGCGTGCAGACCGAAGCTGACGTGCCGGGACTCGTCGCGGCACATGGCCGTGAAGCCGGCCTTCAGCCCGGCGAGCAGCGGGATGCCGTGCAGGGAGTTGACGATGGCCCGCTGCCCGACGAGGGCCAGGACGCCCTCGGTGATCAGGTGGAAGAGAGCCACCGCGCGCAGCCAGCGGCGGTAGTCCGAGGGGTGGTGCTGCAGCTCCCGGATGATCTCGGTCTCGACGCGGCTGAGTTCCTGGTGGGCGGGCGTGACCATGTTCCACGCCTGCACCAGCATCCGCTTGGGGTCGGAGTCCAGGCCGAGGATCTCCTCGCCGAGGCGCAGCATCAGCTGGGTGTGCCGGGTCTCGTCGGCGATCTGCGTACCGAGGTAGAGGTGGTCGCGCTCCTCGGGGGCTCCGGTGAGGATCGGACCCAGGAGGTCGAGGCCGGTGTACTCGCCGATGATGAAGGTGGCGATGGACTCCTCGATCATCCTGCGGGCGGCCTTCGGGAGCCGCTTGTCGAAGTCCTCGCGGTCCGGCCCGAGTTCGATGGCCTGGGCCGACCACTGCTGCTTCTCCCAGCGCTCGTAGAGAGCCTGTGGCTGTGGCTGCTGTTCGGTGACGAGGTCGGCGTGCCGAAGTACGTCCCGCAGAGGGAGCTTCGGCATCTCGGCGAGCGAGGCGTCATCGAGCAGCAGGGTGCTCCAGCGCGGCATATCAACTCTCCATGACTCTTGAGTCAAGTCCATGACTATCCATGAATTCGACAGTGAACAGCACGCACGGCGCATCGTCAACGTGAGTGGGTCCCCGTCGAGATGACTCCGAGAATCCCTCAGTCATGTTTCTTGACTCGTGAGTCGAGAGTGTGTCAATGTTTGGTCATCGCCCCGGCAGGGAGCCCAAGAGGCCCCAGCCGAAGGGTGGTTGACGTTCACGACGACGACGGAGGGAGGCGGCTATGGCGCAGACACGGGCTGGTGCCCCGGAACACCGGGTGGTCATCACCGGAAGCGGCGTCGTCTCCCCCATCGGCTGCACCACCGAGGAGTTCTGGACCTCGGCCACGGCCGGGCGCAGCGGAATCCGCACCATCACCCGCTACGACGCCGACACCCTTCCGACCCGGTTCGCCGGCGAGGTCGTCGACTTCGACCCGAAGCCGTACATGCCCAACAAGCAGGGCCGCCGCCTCGACCGGTACGCCCAGTTCGCCCTCGCCGCCGCCCTCCAGGCGGTACGCCAGGCCGGACTGGAGACCGGCGGGGAACGGGCCACCCGGACCGCCGTCCTGGTCGGCTCCGGCTACGGCCCCGGCCAGCTCATGCAGTCGGCCATCCACGACCTGCGCGACCACGGCCGGCGTCGGATGACCCCGTACCTCGCCTCCAGCGGCTCGCTGGACAGCGCGGCCGGCGAGATCGCCTTCCGGCTCGGCGCGCGGGGCGCCTCCGGCGCCACCGCCACCGCCTGCGCGACCGGCGCCACCTGCATCGGCGACGCGATGCGCATGATCCGCCACGGATACGCGGACGTCGTCGTCGCCGGCGGCGCCGACGACGCGGTCAACCCGCTCGACCTCGCCGCCGCGGCCAACGCCGGTGCGCTCTCCCGCCGCGACGACGACCCCGGCCGCGCCAGCCGCCCCTTCGACCGGGCCCGTGACGGGTTCGTCATGGGCGCCGGCGCCGGCATCGTCGTCCTGGAGTCCGCCGAGCACGCCCGCCGCCGCGGCGCCACCGTACTGGCCGAACTGGCCGGCTACGGCGCGACCACCGACGCCTACCACTCGACCCACCCCCACCCCGAGGGACTCGCCGCCCGGCAGGCCATGACCGACGCCCTGGACGACGCCGGGGTGCGGCCCGAGGAGATCGACCACATCTCCGCCCACGGCACCGGCACCCAGCTCAACGACCGCATCGAGAGCGCGTCGATCCGGGCCGTGTTCGGGCGCCACGCCCGGCGCGTCCCCATCAGCTCCCTCAAGTCGATGACCGGCCACATGATCGGCGCCGCCGGCGCGGTCGAGCTGATCGCCGCGGTCCACACGATCCGCGACGGGATCGTGCCGCCGACCGTGAACTGCGACGACCCCGAGGACACGGAGCTGGACTACGTACCGCACACCGCGCGTCCCCACGCCGTGCGCACCGTCCTCAGCAACTCCTTCGGGTTCGGCGGCCACAACGCCGTGCTCGTGCTCCGCGCCCCCTCCGCGGACACCCCGAAGCCGTCCCAGTCCCCGCAGCAGCCGGAGCCCCAGGGAGGAGAGCGATGACCAGCACCAGGCCCCAGCCCGAGGAGTACTGCCAGGCCAGCCGCGTCTTCTACGACATCGCCGGCCGCCACAACGAGGACGACACCTCCTGGTTCGCCCAGACCGGCGCCCCGGCCCACGAGGGCTTCGAGCGCCGCGAGATGGACGTGTGGATCGTGCACACGCCGGTCGGCCACACCATGCCGCAGCAGGGCTGGAAGATCCACATCTCCGGCCTGCCGGACAACGCCCGGCGCATCGTGGACGCCGCCTGGGCCTACTGCACCCGCGAGGGACTGCCCTTCAAGTTCCTGCGCAGCGTCGACGTACTGACCACCCACAGCCTCAAGTACGCCCCGCGCTCCTCCAGCGGCAAGCTGGTGACGATCTACCCGAGCGACGAGCAGCAGCTGCGCCGCACCCTGGAAGACCTCGGCGCCCTCCTCGACGGCGAGGCCGGCCCCTACATCCTCACCGACCTGCGCTGGAACGCCGGACCCCTGCACGTGCGCTACGGCGGCTTCGTCGCCCGCTGGTGCACCGACGAGGACGGCTCCCCCGTCGCGGCGATCGAACGCCCCGACGGCACCCTGGTCCCCGACCGCCGCCGGCCCGTGTTCGAGGTACCCGAATGGGTCCAGCTGCCCGCCTTCCTCGCCGAGCAGCTCGCCGCCCGCGAGGCCGGCGGCTCCGCCGCGGACTTCCCCTACCGGGTCGAGCGCGCCCTGCACTTCTCCAACGGCGGCGGCGTCTACCTGGCGAAGGACGCCCAGGGCCGCCAGGTCGTCCTCAAGGAGGGCCGCCCCCACGCGGGCCTCGACGGCCGCGGCCGGGACGCGGTGACCCGCCTGGCGCGGGAGCGCCGGGCCATGGAACACCTCGCCGGCATCCCCGGCATCCCGGCCCTGTACGAGCACCGCGTCGTGTGGGAGCACCACTTCCTCGCCGTACAGCACCTGGAGGGCGACACCCTCCAGGGCTGGATGGCCCGGCACTACCCGCTGACCAAGGCCGGACCGGCCGACGGCGAACTCACCGCCTACGCCCGCCGGGCCCAGGCCGTGGCCGACCGCATCGACCGGCTCGTCGCCCGGGTGCACGCCCGCGGCATGGTCTTCGGCGACCTGCACCCGGCCAACATCCTCATCGACGACGAGGACCAGGTCTCCCTGGTCGACTTCGAACTCGCCGTCCCCGTCGAGGAGGCGGACCGGCTCGGCCTCGGCCACCCCGGCTTCGCCGGAGCCGGCCGCACCGGCTACGACATCGACCGGCACGCCCTGGCCGCCCTGCGGCTGTGGCTGCTGTTCCCGCTCACCGGCCTGAGCGAGCTCGACCCGGGGCGCGGCGTGCGCCAGGCGGACATCGCCGAGCGGCGGTTCGCCCTGCCCGTCGGCACCCTGGACGCCGTACGCCGTGAACTGGCCCCCGGCCAGGAGGCCCTCGAACGGGTGCCGGCCGTGCTCCGCGAGGCGCCGGGCGTGGACCTCGACCACGAGCGGCCCGACTGGACCGCCGTACGCAAGTCCCTGGCGGAAGCCGTCCTGCTCTCGGCGACCCCCGAGCGCGACGACCGGCTCTTCCCCGGCGACGTACGGCAGTTCCTCACCGACGGACTGGGCCTCGCCCACGGCGCGGCGGGCGTCCTGTGGGCGCTGCACACCTCGGGCGCGGGCCGCTACCCCGAGCACGAGGAGTGGCTCCTCAAGGCCGCCGACCGACGACCCCCCTCCCGGCCCGGACTCTACGACGGCGCGCACGGAGTCGCCCACGTTCTGCGGGAGTTCGGCCACCTGGACGCGGCCGAGGCACTGCTGGCCCGCAGTGCGCAGGCCGTCGGCGCGCTGCGCGACCCGAGCCTGCAGCGCGGCACCGCGGGCATCGGCCTGGACCTGCTGGACGCCGCCACCCGCACCGGCGACGGCGACCACCGCCGCCGCGCGCTGGCCCTGGCCGACCGGATGGCCGACGCGATCGCCCTGGGCACCGCCCCGGGCATCACGGCCGGCCCCGGCCGGGGCAGCCGGGCCGGACTGCTGCGCGGCTGGAGCGGGCCCGCCCTGTTCTTCCTGCGGCTGTACGAGGACACGGCGGACGCGGCCCACCTCGACCTCGCGGTCCGGGCCCTCCACCACGACCTCGACCTGTGCGGCGTCGCCGAGGACGGCTCGCTCCAGGCGGACGGCGGGTTCCGGCTGCTGCCCTACCTGGAGGTGGGCAGCGCGGGCATCGCACTGGTCGCGGACCAGGTCCTCGCCCACCGCGGGGACGCCCGGCTGGAACAGGCGCTGCCGCTCCTGGTGCGGGCCGCCGAGCCCGAGTTCACCATCGAGCCGCACCTGTTCGGCGGCCGGGCCGGCCTCCTGGCCACGCTCGCCTCGCTGCGCACCCGCACCGCGGGCCCGGCACCCGCGACGGCCGTGCCACGGCACCTGTCGCGACTGCACTGGCACGCGCTGTCCTACCGCGGCCACCTCGCCTTCCCCGGCGAGCAGCTGCGCAGGATCTCGATGGACCTGGCCACCGGCAGCCCCGGCATCCTGCTGGCCCTCACCGCGGCACTCGACGGACGGCGGGACTTCCTGCCCTTCCTCGCGCCGCGCACGGACCGCCCCACCGGCGTGGACCCCCACGCCCCCTGAGCTCCGGACGGCACCAGCCGGCCGGTTGTCCACTGACCCCGATACACGGAGAGGAGGAAACACCATGTCGATCGTTCTCGACCTGCAGGGCCTTGAGGTCCCCGCCGAGGAGACCACGCGCGTCGCCAGCACCGCCAGCAACCACTGCTGAACGAGCTGAGCAGCTCCGGTGCCCGCCCTTCGGGGCGGGCCCCGGAGCTCGTCCGTTTTCCGCGCGCTCCGCGCGTTCTGCGCGCCGGACCGAGCCCCGGCGCCCCGAAGGACCTTGAGGGAGAGACCCGTATGAGCGGCCTGCTCGACGGCAAGAGACTCGTCATCACCGGTGTGATCACCGAGAGTTCGATCGCCTACGCGGTGGCACGCCTCGCCCAGCAGGAGGGCGCGCACATCGTCCTCACCGCGTACGGACGCGCCTCGCTGGTGCGGCGACTCGCCCGCCGGCTGCCCCACGAACCCCCGGTCGTGGAACTCGACGTCACCGCCCCCGACCAGCTGGCCACCCTCGCCGACCGGGTCGGCGAGCACCTCGACGGCGTCGACGGCGTCCTCCACTCGATCGCGCACGCCCCCGCCGAATGCCTCGACGGCGGCTTCATGAGCGCCGGGTGGCCCGAGGTCTCCGCCGCCCTGCACACCTCCACGTACTCCCTCCAGGCGCTCACGGTGGCCTGCCGGCCCCTGCTCCGCCCCGGCGCGTCCGTCGTCGGCCTGGACTTCGACGCCTCCCGGGCCTGGCCCGGCTACGACTGGATGGGTGTGGCCAAGGCGGGCCTGGAGGCGTGCAGCCGCTACCTCGCACGCGAACTCGGCCCCGACGGCATCCGGGTCAACCTGGTCGCGGCCGGCCCGCTGCGCACCCTGGCCGCCCGCGGCATCGGCGGCGACGGACCGGCCTTCGAGACCGGTTGGGCGCAACACGCCCCGCTCGGCTGGAACTCCGCCAACGCCGAACCCGTCGCCCGTACCTGCCTGGCACTGCTCTCGGACTGGCTCCCCGCCACCACAGGAGAGATCGTCCACGCGGACGGCGGCCACCACATGATCGGAAGCTGACGTGCACCACCTCGGATCGGCCCACGGGCCCGACATCACCTTCCTCGGCGTTCCCCGGCTCGACCTGTCCGCCCCGCCCGTGGACGCCGACGTGGTCATCCTCGGCGCCCCCTTCGACGGCGGCACCTCGCACCGACCCGGCGCCCGCTTCGGCCCGTCCGCGATGCGGCAGGCCTGCTACCTGCCGCAGAACGGCGCACGCCGCAGCCTGGCCATGGGCGTGGACCCGCTCACGGAACTGAAGGTGTACGACGCCGGCGACGTCCCCTGCTACTCCGGCGACATCGAGCAGAGCATCCGCAGCATCGAGCAGGCGGTACGGATGACGGCCGCCCTCGGGGCGATCCCCGTCGTGCTCGGCGGCGACCACACGATCGCGCTCCCCGACATGCGCGGCCTGGCCCGCCACCACGGCTTCGGCCGCATCGCCATGCTGCACTTCGACGCCCACGCCGACACCGGCGAGGTCGAGGACGGCCCGCTGTACGGCCACGGCAAGCCGATGCGCCAGCTCATCGAGTCGGGCGCGGTGCGCGGCGACCGCTTCCTGCAGATGGGACTGCGCGGCTACTGGCCCGGCCCGGACACCCTGCGCTGGATGGCGGGCGAGGGCATGCGCTCGTACGAGATGTCCGAGATCACCTCGCGCGGGCTGCCGGCCTGTCTCACCGAGGCGTTCGCCGTCGCCATGGACGACTGCGACGGGGTCTTCCTGTCCGTCGACGTGGACGTGGTGGACCCCGGCCAGGCACCGGGCACCGGCACCCCGGAGCCCGGCGGCCTGACCTCCCGCGAACTGCTGGACGCGGTGCGCCGGATCGCCTACGAGCTTCCCGTGGTCGGCGTCGAGGTCGTCGAGGTGGCACCCCCCTACGACCACGCCGACATCACCGCCTACCTGGGCAACCGGGTCGTCCTGGAGGCCCTGTCCGGCATCGCCCGGCGGCGCCGCGACCAGGCCCTGGGCACACGCTGGGACCCGCGCACCCCGCTGCTGGAACGCGAGACGCGGGAAGGGGCGCAGGCGTGAGCGCGACGAGGACCGGGGCACCGGCGGACCCGGCGGTGGCGGCCGCGCCCCCGGGCCCGGTGGCAGGCACTCCCGCCCCGGCCCCGCGACTGGCCGACGCGGCCGGCACCCTCACCGGGGCCGCGCTCACCCGCCGGGTGCTCGCCGCCGCCGCGGAGCTGCGCGAGCGCGGCGTCGCACCGGGCGACCGGGTCCTGGTCAAGGGCGACAACTGCGTCGACTACGTCGTGGCCCTGCTCGCCCTGATGCACCTGGACGCCTCGCTCGTGCCGGTGGACCACCGCCAGTCCGCGGCGGACGGGCGGTTCGCGGCCCGCCGGGCGCGGGCGCGGTGGCTGCTGACCGGGGAGGCGGCCGCCGCCGACTTCCCCGGCGAGCACGTGCTGGCCTATCCCGGCCTCGGTACGGGCCACGCCCCGCCCGACGGGGACGTCGACCTCACCGCGTGGTTCGCCCGCGCCGACGCCGTGGTGCTGTGGTCCTCGGGGACCACCGGCCCGCCCAAGGGCATCGTGAAATCCGGCCGCGCCGTCCACGACAACACCCGGCGCACCATCACGGCCATGGGGTACCGCGCGGACGACGTGCTCGCCCCGCTGCTGCCCTTCTCCCACCAGTACGGGCTGTCCGTCGTACTGCTGTGGTGGCTGGCCGGCTGCACGCTGGCCGTCACGCCCTACCAGCGGCTCGACGTGGCCCTCGCCCAGGCCGCCGGGCACGGGGTCACGGCCGTCGACGCCGCCCCGTCGACCTACCACTCCCTGCTCGGCGTCGTGCGCCGCCGGCCCGAGCTGCGGGCCGCGCTGAGCCGCGTACGCGTCTGGGGCGTCGGCGGCGCCCCGCTGCCCGCCCCGCTCGCCGAGGCCTTCCCGCAGGCCCTGGGCCGGCCCCTCCTCGACGGGTACGGACTCACCGAACTCGGGAACGTCGCGCTGGCCACCCCCGACGTGCCCACCGGCTGCGGCAGGCCGCTGCCGGGCGTCGAGGTACGCATCGTCCGCCCGGACGGCGAACCCGCCGCCCCCGGCGAGCTCGGCGAGATCGAGGTGCTCTCGCCCGGGCTGATGGAGGGCCACCTGCTCGACGACGGCACGCTCGCCCCCGTACCGCGGGGCTGGTACGCGACGGCCGACCTGGGGCGCCTCGACGCCGAGGGCCACCTGTACGTGGTGGGCCGCAACCAGGCCGTGCACCGGTCGGGCTTCACGCTCTACCCGGAGAACCTGGAGCGCAAGGCCGAGGCCTGCGGGCGGCAGGTCAAGGCGCTGGCGGTGGAGGACCTGCGGCGCGGCTGCACCCTGCACTTCGTCGTGGCCGACCCGGACGGGGGCTCGCCGGCCCAGTGGCGCGGGCGGATGGCCCCGCATCTGGCGGAGTACGAACAGCCCAACGCCGTGCACGTCGTCGACCGCTTTCCGCTGAGCGCCAACGGCAAGACCGACACGGCGGCCCTGCGCAGGATGGTGGGTGTCGGGGCAGCCCCCGGCGCCGCCTGACCCGCCCATCCCGGCGGCGCCCGCTCCGCCCGCCCCCGTGCCGGTCGCTCCGCCCGACCCCCGCGGGCGGAGCGACCCTGGCGCTTCACCGCCGGAGCAGGACCAGCGAGGCGTTGTTGCCTCCGAAGCCGAAGCTGTTCACGGCGGCCGTCCGGACGCCGGAGACCTCCATCGGGGCCGTGGGCAGCACCAGCCGGGCGGTCGGCTCCGGGGTGGCCAGGCCCGCCGTGGGGGCGACGATCCCGCTGCGCAGCGTCCCGGCGGCCGCGGCGATCGCCGGTGCGCCGGAGATGTGCAGCAGGTGGCCGATGGCGCCCTTGTGCGAGCTGACGGGCAGGGCGCGGGCGCCGCTGTCCGCGGCGACGGCCTCGACGGCGGCCAGTTCCGCCGCGTCGCCCTGGCCGGTCCCGGTCGCGTGGGCGTGCACATGGTCCAGCCCGTGCACGGAGGCGTCGTCGAGGGCGTCGCGCATGCAGGCGGCGACCCGGTCGGTGTCGGAGGCGGCGGACTTGGCGCCCGAGACCCGGCAGGCCGACCCGGCCACGACGAGGTCCGCGGCCGCTGCGCGGGCCCGGGCGTGTGCGGCGCTCTCCAGCACGACGGCGCCACCGCCCTCGCCGAGCGAGATGCCCGCCCGTTCGACGTCGAAGGGCCGGGCGGCCGTGCGGCCGACGGCACGGACGACGTCCATGCTGGCGTACTCGTACCGGTTGAGCACCGAGGAGCCCACCACGGCGGCCACGGGCGCCTCGCCGGCGCGCAGCAGCTCGCGCGCGTACCCGACGGCGAAGACGGCGGAGGCGCAGGCGTGCGAGAGGTGGACGTACCGCGGGCCCGGCGGCGCTCCCAGGACCTCGGCCGGGTCGGGGCCCATGAACTCCCGCTCGTCGCCGGTCGGTTCGGCGCGGCCCTCGCCGGGCCGGGGCAGGGGGGCCTGGCCGACGAGGAGCACGACGGCGCCGTCCGGGAGCCGGGCGAGGCCCGCCGCGTGCAGGGCCTCCGCCAGGGCGGCCCTGGCGTAGGCGCCCTTACGGGTGGCCCCCGCGGGCTCCGGTGCCGTCTGCGGCACCTCGCCGACCGGTTCGCCCCGGTAGGGCGCCGCGGTGAAGCGCCGGGCGGGTGCCAGGGCGGAGCGTCCGCCGACCAGGCCCCGCCAGTACGGCTCCACGCCGTGGCCGAACGGGGTGACCAGGCCGAGTCCGCTGATGACGATGTCGCTCACAGGCCGGACGCCTTCCAGGTGGTGGCGAGGGCGAGGCAGTCCGCGTCGCGCGGGTCCTCGCCGGGGAACACGATCAGGTCCAGTACGACGGCGGCCGGGCGGGCGGCGGTGACGGCGGGGGTGAACTCCGCGCCGGGCTCCACGCCGGGCTCCGCCGGCCGGGCCAGCAGGTAGCAGTCGCCGCGGTGCTCCGTCGCGGTCAGGTAGGGGCGCACCAGTTCGGAGGCCTCCAGCCCGACGGAGTCCGAGGGCCGCAGCCGGCGTGCGGTGTCGTGGCAGCGGGCGACGAAGCGCCGGGCCGCCCAGGTGCCGTAGTCGTGGCACAGGACGTACAGCGGGGCCGTCGCCCGCACGTCCTCGGGCAGCGCGCCGAAGGCGTCGCCGAGGGCCGCGGAGGCCGCGTCCGCCGGCTTGCGGTGCACGGGTCGTGCCGCGAGCGGCACCGGGACGGCGGCCAGCCGGGTCTCGTCGGTCCCGGCGAGCGCCCGGTGCCAGGGCACCGCGACGGGCCTGGTGGTTCCTGTCGTCATCCCAACCCCTCTACCGCAAGTCATGATCTGTCGAATATGCTCAGCCGGTAGTCAATTTTTGTCAACGAAATGAAAGGGGAGTCATGCCGCTCCACGTCGGATTCGTCGGCATCGCGTGGCACGGTCATGTGAACCCCACCCTCGGCCTGGTCCAGGAACTGGTCCGCCGGGGCCACCGGGTCTCCTACGCGGTCACCGAGGCCTTCGCCGACACCGTCCGGGCCGTCGGCGCCGAGCCCGTCGTCTACCGCAACCCGGTCGACGACGCCCTCACCGACGACGGCCTGGAGATCTCGCCGACGGACTTCCTCCGGGAGACCGAGGCCACCCTGCCCGTAATCGCCGAGGCCTGGGCCGACGACCGGCCCGACGTCATCGCCTACGACGGCATCGCCTGGGCCGGACGGGCCCTCGCCGCCAAGTGGCACATCCCGGCCGCCGAGATGTGGCCCTCCTTCGTCTCCAACGAGCACTTCTCCCTGGAGGCGGAGTTCCTCGCGGACCAGCCGCTGCACCCCGGGGTCCTGCGCTTCGTCCGCGAACTGACCCGCTTCCTCACCGCCCACGGACTGCCCGCGACATCCGCCGGCGACTTCCTCGGCCACACCGAGCCGCTGCGCCTGGTCTTCCTGCCGCGCTCCTTCCAGTACCGCGGCGAGACCTTCGACGACCGCTTCGCCTTCGTCGGACCCTGCGCCGGAGACCGCGCCTTCCAGGGCGACTGGCACCCCGCCGCGGACCGCCGGCCGGTGCTGCTGATCGCCCTGGGCACCGCCTGCTACGAGTGGCCCGAGTTCTTCCGCATGTGCGGCGAGGCCGTCGCCGACCTGCCCTGGCAGGTCGTCATGGCCTACGGCCCCGGCATCGACCCCGAAGCCGTGGGCCCGCTGCCCGACCACGTCGACGCCCGGCCGCACGTACCCCAGCTCGCCGTCCTGCGCCACGCCGACGCCTTCGTCACCCACGCCGGCATGGGCAGCACGATGGAAGCCCTCTCCCACGGGACCCCGATGGTGGCCGTCCCGCAGACCGGGGAACAGGCCGCCGTCGCCGAGCGCGTCGCCCAACTGGGCCTCGGGGTCCGCCTCGACCGCGAACAGCTGACCGCGCACACCCTGCGCGAAGCCCTCGTACGCGTCATGGACGACCCCGGCATCCGCGCCAACGCCGCACGGATGCGCGAGGAACTGCGCTGCGCCGGCGCCGCCCCCGAGGCCGCCGACCGCCTGGAACGCCTCGCCACGTCCGCCGCGTCCGCCGCGGGCACCGGCACCGCCGGCACCCGTACGGCGCCGGGCGTGGCCACCGGCACCTGAGCACCACCCTTCCATCCATCAAGCCATCCATCCGGCACCTTCACTCAGGGAGTCCCCATGCAGGGCAAACTCGTCAGGCTCGAACGGCCCAGGGACGAGGACTACGAGCTGATGGCACGGTGGTTCGGGCCCGACGCCCCCGCCGCCGTCATGGCCGCCACCGACGGAGACGTCGTCACCGCCGAGGAGTTCCGCCGCCTCGACCAGAGCGGCGGCCTGCGCCAGTTCGCCGTCCGCGACGCCGAGGACCGCACCGTGGGCGCCGTCCACTTCAAACACCAGGGCCCGGTCGGCGGATACGTCCTCGGCGGCGCGATCGGAGACCGCGAACTGTGGCGCCGCGGCCTGGGCGCCGAGGCCTTCGACCTCCTCATCGACCACCTCTTCCACGCCCGCAACGCCCACCGCGTGCAGTTCACCACGGCGCTCTACAACAAGAACGTCCTCCGCCTGGTCACCGGCGTCGGCTTCACCCTCGAAGGCATCCTGCGCGAGTACTTCTACCTCGACGGCCGCCACCACGACGGCGCCGTGTGGGGACTGCTGCGCCACGAGTACTACGCGGCGGTCGAAGAGCTCAAGCGCACCGACGCCACGTTCTCCCTGGCCGACGCCATACCCGAGGAGGACAAGGAAGAGGCCCGCCGGCTCCTCGCCGAGTACGTCGCCGGCCCGTTCGGCAAGACCTCCACCGGGCTCCTCCTCGCCGCCGCCGGCATCACCCCCGCGGCCGGCGACCAGGACCGTACCCAGGACCGTCCACACGACGGCGACCGGCAGCCCGGGGCCGGCGAGCGGTGACACCGCAGCGCTGGAGCACCCTCGTCCTCTCGCCGCACTTCGACGACGCGGCCCTCTCCGTCGCCGGCCTGCTCGGCCGGCTGGACGGCCCCGCCGCCGTGGCCACCGTCCACGGCGGCGCCCCGCCCGAGGGGGCACCCGCCTCCTGGTGGGACGCGGGCTGTGGATTCACCACGGCCGCGGAGGCCCACCGCACCCGCCTGGAGGAGGACGCGCGCGCCTGCGCCCTGATGGGGGTCGAACAGCTCACCCTGCCCAACGCCGACAGTCCGTACCGCGACGGCGGCCCCCTCACCGGCCTCGCCGAACTCCTGAGGGACCTGCACCCGGACACCAGGGTCCTGCTGCCGCTCGGCACCAACCAGCCGGACCACGCGGCCGTCCGCGACCAGGCCCTCGCCCTCCTCGCCGACCCGGCGGGCCCCCGGCCGTACGTGTACGCCGACCTGCCCTACACCGGCGCCGTACGCCGGTGGGGAACGGACGCGGCGGTCGAACGCCTGGCCGGGGACCCCGCGTACGGGGGCGCGCTGCGCGAGACGGCCGCCCGCCACCGCATGCGGGTGGCGTACGACGTCCGCCTCGACGACACCGAATGGGCCGCCAAACGCGCCGCCATCGTCTGCCACAGCTCGCAACTCGCCCCGGTGGCCGTCGGTCACGGCCCCTTCCTGCGCAAACCCGGCCCCCTGCAGGCCGAGCTCGTCTGGGCGCTGGAGCCGCTCGGGGACACCACCGCACACACCCCGGAGCCCTGATGCCGACCACCCGCCGCACCTCGGTGTCCACCGCACACTTCGACAAGGCCTACCGCGCCCGCACCGACCCCTGGGGCACCCTCCACAAGGCCTACGAACGGGAGAAGTTCGCCGACACCGCCTCCCTGCTGCCCGCCGGCCGCTTCCGCTCCGCACTGGAGATCGGCTGCGGCGTCGGCGCCCTGACCCGGCTCCTCGCCCCGCACTGCGACGCGCTGCTCGCCACCGACTGCTCCGGGGCGGCGATCGAACAGGCCCGCGCCAACTGCGCGGACCTGGACGGCGTCTCGTTCGCGACGCTGCGCGTGCCCGAGGACCTGGCAGGCGGCGAGGCGGACCTCGACCTCGTCGTCATGTCCGAGGTGGGCTACTACCTGTCCGACGCCGACCTCGCCCTCGCCGCCCGGCGGATCTGCGCACGGCTGCGGCCCGGCGGCCACCTGCTCCTCGCGCACTGGGTCCACGAGGGCGCCGAGGGGGTCATGACCGGACGAGGGGTCCACGAGGTGTTCCGTGCCGTTGCCGGTACGGTCCAGGTCGCCGGCCGGGACGCGAGCCGGTACGGCGAGACCTACCGGCTGGATCTGCTCCGGAGGCTGCCGTAGGGCGCCGCCGGCTCCGATTGGCGGCCCGGTCGGTGCGGCGGCCCCGGAACCGGGGTGTACGGATGTCTTGTCCATCGCGCTACCCGTTAGTAGCCTCCAGGCGTCGAACAGGCTTGTGACACGTGGGGGGTGGGCACACCGTGCTGCGAAGACTCGTGGCCGCACTGGCCGCGATCGTGCTCGTCGCGGAGGCGGCGGTGCTCGTGCTCGTCCACATCGTGCTGGGCCGGACCACGGCCAACCAGTCGATGTCCATCGCGGGCAGCGACCCGGACGTCATGTCCAAGGCCACCTACGCCATGGGCGCGGGCATGGGCGCCTTCCTGGTGCTGTGCGCCCTGATCGCCGCCGCCGGCGCGCTGCGCGACCGCCCGCCGGGCCGCTTCGCCCGCGCCGTCCTCATCGGCGCCGCCGCCACCCACGCCGTGCTCGGCATCCTCGCCGTCGGCCTGGTCGGCTGGGCCGCCTTCGCGACGCTGATGCTGATCCTGGCCCTCCTCGTACTGGTCCTGACGCTCTATCCCGCCGCCCGGCCCGGCGGCGGCAGGGGCGAAGGCGAGGGTGCCGACGGCGGCGCCGGCCCGGTGGCGGACACCCCGCCCCCGCCGCCGTACGGGGAGCTCAAGCCCACAAGTCCGTGATGGACACGCCCAGTTCGCCCAGCAGGGAGCGCAGCAGCGGCATGGACAGCCCGATCACGTTGCCGTGATCCCCGTCGATGCCGTCGATGAACGGCGCCGACAGACCGTCCAGCGTGAAGGCGCCCGCCACGTGCAGCGGTTCGCCGCTCGCCACGTACGCCGCGATCTCCGCGTCCGTCGGCTCGCCGAATCGGACCGTCGTCGACGCCGTGGCCGACACCTGCCGCCCGGTCGCCGTGTCGATCACGCAGTGCCCGGTGCGCAGCACACCGGCCCGGCCGCGCATCGCCTTCCAGCGCGCGGTGGCCTCCTCGGCGTCCGCGGGCTTGCCCAGCGCCTCGCCGTCCAGCTCCAGCACCGAGTCGCAGCCGATCACCAGCGCGCCCGAGGCCTCGTCCAGGCCGGCCACGACGGCCGCCTTCGCCTCGGCCAGCGCGAGCGCCAGCTCGGCCGGCTCGTCGTGGTCCAGGGTGTCCTCGTCGAAGCCGCTGACGATCACGTGCGGGGCGAGGCCGGCCTGCCGCAGCAGGTTCAGCCGGGCGGGGGAGGCGGAGGCGAGGACGAGCCCCCGCGTGGTGGAGGGCTCGGGCGTGGCAGTCATGCCGCCATCGTAGGCGCGGCCGGACGCGCTCAGAAACGGCTGGGCAACGGCTCAGAAGTGGCTCACGCCGAGGACGTAGACCACCACGAGCATGGCGAGGGCGAGCACCACGGTGAGCCGCCGGATCATGGCCTGCGCGTCGCGCATGTCCTTCGGCGGCTCGTTCTTCGGGTCGGACCAGAGCATGCTCCGATCCTGGCCCCGGGGGCGGGTCCGGCGCCTGAGTACGGGTACTCAAGCGCCGCCCCGCGTTCACCACACCCCCTAGCCGGGCCAGTACGTACGGCCCCACGCCCGCGGCCCCGGCTGCGGCAGCCGCCGCCGGGCCACCCGGGCAGGTGTCGACCACTCGTCCGTGACCTGCGGGGCGCCCGACGGCTGCGACGAGGCCAGCAGCGCCGCGCGCGCCTGGACCACCGCCAGTGCGGCGGCCAGCTCCTCCGGGGTCGGATTGCCCTTGACGACCTTGATCACCACGGTGACCTCCTGGAGGGACTAGAGGGGGATGTTGCCGTGCTTCTTCGGCGGCAGGGACTCCCGCTTGGTGCGCAGCTGCCGCAGCCCCTTGACCACGTGCGCGCGGGTCTCGGACGGCATCGTCACCGCGTCGATGTAGCCGCGCTCGGCCGCCGTGTACGGGTTGAGCAGCGCGTCCTCGTACTCGGCGATGAGCCGGGTCCGGGTCTCCTCCACCTCCTCGGGAGCGGCTTCGGCGAGCGTGCGGCGGTGCAGGATGTTCACCGCGCCCTGCGCGCCCATGACGGCGATCTGGGCGGTCGGCCAGGCCAGGTTCAGGTCCGCGCCGAGGTGCTTGGAGCCCATGACGTCGTAGGCGCCGCCGAAGGCCTTGCGGGTGATGACGGTGATCAGGGGGACGGTGGCCTCGGCGTACGCGTAGATCAGCTTGGCGCCGCGCCGGATGATTCCGTTGTACTCCTGGTCGGTGCCCGGGAGGAAGCCCGGCACGTCGACGAAGGTCAGCACCGGGATGTTGAAGGCGTCGCAGGTCCGCACGAAGCGGGCCGCCTTCTCGGAGGCGTCGATGTCCAGGCAGCCGGCGAACTGCATCGGCTGGTTGGCGACGATGCCGACCGGGTGGCCCTCGACCCGGCCGAAACCGGTCAGGATGTTCGGCGCGAACAGCGACTGCGTCTCCAGGAACTCCGCGTCGTCGAGCACGTGCTCGATCACGGTGTGCATGTCGTACGGCTGGTTCGCGCTGTCCGGGATCAGCACGTCGAGCTCGCGGTCGGTGTCGGAGACCTCGGTGTCGGCCTCCTCCGGGAACGCGGGCGGCTCGGAGAGGTTGTTCGAGGGAAGGTACGACAGGAGCGACTTCACGTACTCGATCGCGTCCTTCTCGTCGCCCGCCATGTGGTGCGCGACACCGGACGTGCTGTTGTGCGTCCGCGCACCGCCCAGCTCCTCGAAGCCGACGTCCTCGCCGGTGACCGTCTTGATGACGTCGGGGCCGGTGATGAACATGTGCGAGGTCTGGTCGACCATCACCGTGAAGTCGGTGATCGCCGGCGAGTACACGGCGCCGCCGGCGCAGGGGCCGACGACCAGGCTGATCTGCGGGATCACGCCGGAGGCGTGGACGTTGCGGCGGAAGATCTCGCCGTACATGCCGAGCGCGCTGACACCCTCCTGGATGCGGGCGCCGCCGGAGTCGTTGATGCCGACGAGGGGGCAGCCGGTCTTCAGGGCGAAGTCCATGACCTTCATGATCTTCTGGCCGAAGGTCTCGCCGAGGGCCCCGCCGAAGACGGTGAAGTCCTGCGAGAACACGGCGACGGGGCGGCCGTCGACCGTGCCGTAGCCGGTGACGACGCCGTCGCCGTAGGGGCGGGTCTTCTCCAGCCCGAAGTTGGTGGAGCGGTGCCGGGCGAACTCGTCCAGCTCGACGAAGGATCCCTCGTCCAGCAGCAGGGCAACCCGCTCACGCGCCGTCAGCTTGCCCTTGGCGTGCTGCTTCTCCACGGCACGGGCGGAACCGGCGTGGGTGGCTTCGTCGATGCGGCGCTGCAGATCCGCGATCTTGCCCGCGGTGGTGTGCATGTCGATCGGCTCTGACGGATGTGACATCGGGGTCGCGGCTCCCTGCGTGGTGTCAACTGCCTGGTCAATTGATTGACTACTGCTGGCTACTGGTGCGTAGCGTATCGGCGGGCATGGCGCTCGGCAGTGCGGCGTTTGACACACCTACATTGGGTTGCATGACGCCATCAGATGCCTCAGCAGGAGCCTCCGCAGGTCGTTGGTCGAGCCTGGAGCGGCCGCCGCTCAACGCCGCCGCCCTGCGGCGGGCCCTCGTCACCGGGGACGGGCTGTGGACCTCCCTGGAGGTGGTCCCCTCCACCGGGTCCACCAATACCGACCTTGCCACGCGCGCGCCGGAACTGCCCGAGGGGGCCGTGCTCGTCGCCGAGGAGCAGAGCGCCGGACGCGGCCGGCTCGACCGGAGCTGGGTCGCTCCCGCCCGCTCCGGGCTGTTCTTCTCCGTCCTGTTCAAGCCGGGCGCCGCGGTCCCGCAGGAGCAGTGGGGGTGGCTGACGTTGCTGGCGGGCGTCGCCACCGCGACCGGGCTCTCCCGGGCCGCCGGCGTGGACACCGCCCTCAAGTGGCCCAACGACCTGCTGGTCAGCGTCGAGGGCGAGGAGCGCAAGGCCGGCGGCATCCTCGCCGAGCGCGTCGCGGACGGCATCGTCGTCGGGATCGGGCTCAACGTCACCCTCTCCGAGGAGGAGCTGCCGGTGCCGGCCGCCGGGTCGCTGCTGCTGGCCAAGGCCACCGTGACCGACCGCGAGCCGCTGCTCAAGGCCGTGCTGCGGTCCCTGGAGGAGTGGTACGGGAACTGGCGCGCCGCAGCCGGCGACCCGGCGGCCAGCGGCCTCCAGGAGACCTACGCGGCGGGCTGCGCCACCCTCGGCCGGCACGTGCGCGCGGAGCTGCCCGGCGGGCGCACCCTCACCGGAACGGCCGAAGCCGTCGACACCGATGGCCGCCTGGTGATCCGCACCTCCGAAGGGACCCACGAGGCGGTGGGGGCGGGCGACGTCGTCCACCTGCGATCCGTGCACTGACGGGGCCGGGGCCAGGCGGGCGGCGGTATGCGCGCAATGCCGGGTTTCGGGTGGGTACGGCTTGGGGCGCCGCCGCGCGGAGCCCCGGGTCGTACCCGGATCGAAGCCGGGCAGGGGAGTGAGCTACGGCACACCTGCCGTATGGTTTAGGCGATCCCGCTGCTCGTGGTGATCAACCGGTTCGGCAGGGCAGTGCGCACGGAATGGACAGGAGGCGGCCCTTGACCGTCGACGACTCTGCCTCCGGCGCGTCCGCCCCCGGGCCCGGTAATCCGGGCACCCCGATCGGGCGCGACCAGCACACTCCCCACCACGAGGTCGACCACACCGTGCAGCCGACGGCGGACCCCCTCGCGATCCGCCTGGAGCAGCTGATCCTCGGCGCCGAGCGCCGGTACACGCCCTTCCAGGCCGCCCGCAGCGCCGGGGTGTCGATGGAACTCGCCTCCCGCTTCTGGCGGGCCATGGGCTTCGCCGACATCGGCCAGGCCCGGGCGCTGACGGAGGCCGACGTACTGGCGCTGCGCCGGCTCGCCGGCCTGGTGGAGGCCGGGCTGCTGTCGGAGCCGATGGCGGTGCAGGTGGCGCGGTCCACCGGGCAGACCACGGCGCGGCTGGCGGAGTGGCAGATCGACTCGTTCCTGGAGGGGCTCACGGAGCCGCCGGAGCCGGGGATGACCCGTACGGAGGTCACGTATCCCCTGGTCGAGCTGCTGCTGCCGGAGCTGGAGGAGTTCCTCGTGTACGTGTGGCGCCGCCAGCTGGCGGCGGCAACCGGGCGCGTGGTGCAGGTCGCGGACGACGAGGAGATGGTCGACCGGCGGCTCGCGGTGGGTTTCGCAGACCTGGTGGGCTTCACGCGCCTGACGCGCCGGCTGGAGGAGGAGGAGCTCGGCGAGCTGGTCGAGTCCTTCGAGACGACCGCGGCGGACCTGGTGGCCGCGTACGGCGGCCGGCTGATCAAGACGCTCGGCGACGAGGTGCTGTACGTCGCCGACGACGCGGCGACGGCGGCGGAGATCGCGCTACGGCTCATCGAGACGATGGAGGCCGACCCGCAGATGCCCGAGCTGCGGGTCGGGATCGCCTTCGGCACGGTGACGACCCGGATGGGCGATGTCTTCGGGACCACGGTGAACCTGGCGAGCCGGCTGACCTCCATAGCCCCCAAGGACGCCGTGCTGGTGGACGGGGCGATGGCGGAGGAGCTGTCCCGGACCGGCGCCGCCCCGGTGTCGGAGAAGGAGGCCGAGGCGGAGCCCGGCGAGGGTGCGGCCTACCGGTTCGCCCTCCAGCCGATGTGGCAGCGCCCGGTCCGCGGCCTGGGTGTCGTCGAGCCCTGGTCGCTGACGCGCCGCAAGCGCCGCTGACCGTACGCGGACGCCGCCCGCGGATGCGCGGGGCCGCGCGCCCCGCGCCCCGCACCTGAGGGGCGCCGTGCGGGGCGGTCGCGCGTACGGACGTCACGACCGCACTGCGATGTGTTCCGGGGGCGTCCCGAAGGGCGCGGCACCGCCTACTATCCCGACGTAACGTTCGTTAACCGGGAGGGTCCTATGGCGTCCGAGTTCGAGTCGGAGTTCGTGGCGGTGCGCCGCCACGAGGGCGGGGTCGCGGAGCTGGTCATGGACCGCCCCAAGGCCATGAACGCGGTCTCGACCGACATGGCCCGCGCCATCGGTGCCGCCTGCGCCGCGCTGGCCGCGGACCGCACCGTACGGGTGGTCGTGCTCTCCTCCACGGCGGAGCGGGCCTTCTGCGTCGGAGCCGACCTGAAGGAGCGCAACTCGCTGTCGGACGCCGAGCTGGTGCGGCAGCGGCCGACCACGCGCGGGGCGTACGGGGGTGTGCTGGAGCTGCCGATGCCCACGATCGCGGCCGTGCACGGCTTCGCGCTGGGCGGCGGCTTCGAGCTGGCCCTGGCCTGTGACGTGATCGTCGCCGACGAGACCGCCGTGGTGGGCCTGCCCGAGGTGTCGGTCGGCGTGATCCCCGGAGGCGGCGGTACGCAGCTGCTGCCGCGCCGGGTGGGGGCGGCGCGGGCCGCCGAGCTGATCTTCACCGCGCGCCGCGTGGAGGCCGCCGAGGCGCTTTCCCTGGGCCTGGTGGACTCCGTGGTGCCGGCCGGCCGGGACACGGAGGAGGCGCTGGCCCTGGCGTCGAGGATGGCCGCGAACTCGCCCGTGGGCCTGCGGGCCGCCAAGCGCGCGCTGCGGCTGGGCCACGGGATGGACCTGGCGGCCGGCCTGGAGATCGAGGACGCCGCCTGGCGGACGGTCGCCTTCTCCGGTGACCGCGCGGAGGGTGTGGCGGCCTTCAACGAGAAGCGCAAGCCGAACTGGCCGGGGGAGTAGCCGGGGGTGCGCTGAAAATCGCGCCAATTGTCTCAAAATCCGACAAAACTCCCTAACCTGGGGTGATGGGAGCTGACGGGCGGCTGCGAGCCGTGGTGGGCCTCGCCCAGGCGATGGCCGCGGCGGTCACGCCGCGCGACAGTGTGCGTGCGGCGGCGCGGGGCGCGCGCCTGGCGATGGACGGCTCGTTCGCCGCGATCTCGGCGTGGGAGCGGGAGCGGGGGTGCCTGCGCGTCCTGGTCAACGAGGGCGAGCGCAGGCCGGGCGAGGAGGAGTTCCCCGAGGACGAGTCCTATCCGGTGCACGACTTCCCCGAGGTCACCGAGTTCCTGCATGAGCGGTGGGTGGGCGGCGGCGGCCCCCACGCCTGGGTCGAGAGCGCCGTCGGCGACCGGCCGGGCCGCCGCGGCGAGGCCCTGCGCCGCCGGGGCCGCGGTACGTGCGTGGTCGCGCCCGTGGTGCTCAGCGGGCGGGCCTGGGGCGAGCTGTACGTGGCGCGGGACGAGGGGCTGCCCGACTTCGACGAGGGCGACGCGGAGTTCGCCACCGTGCTCGCGGCCGTGGTCGCGGCCGGCCTCGCGCAGAACGAGCGGCTGGAGGAGGCGCGGCGGCTGGCCTTCACCGATCCGCTGACCGGGCTCGCCAACCGCCGGGCGGTCGACATGCGCCTCGACGAGGCCCTGGAGGAGCATCGGCGGACCGGTGTCGTCGTCAGCCTCGTCGTCTGCGATCTGAACGGGCTGAAGAAGGTCAACGACACCCTCGGGCACGCCATGGGTGACCGGCTGCTGGAGCGGTTCGGTTCGGTGCTCAGCCTGTGCGGGGCCATGCTGCCGGGCGCCCTGGTGGCGCGCCTGGGCGGCGACGAGTTCTGCCTGGTCGGGGTCGGCCCGTCGGCGGACGACGTGGTCCGGGTCAGCGAGGAGCTGTGCGTGCGCGCCGCCGAGCTGGAGCTGGGCGAGGGCGTGGCCTGCGGTGTGGCCTCCACCGGGGATCCGATCGGCCCGCTGAAGTCGTCCCGGCGGCTGTTCCGCCTCGCGGACGCCGCCCAGTACAAGGCGAAGGCGGCGCGTTCGACCGCGCCGGTGGTCGCGGGCCGGGACACGGCGGTGGTGCGGCTGGCGGACGCCGCCGCGCAGGAGGCCCCGGGGGAGCGGCGGCGCTTCCGCGGGCGGCAGTGACCGGGTCCCGGCCGGATGCCCGGCGCCCCGATCCGTAAGGGGTCCACAGCCTGCGCGATCGTGACACTTCCAACTAGTGACATACAGCGATTCAATCCGTAGGGTGCTGAATATGGATATGCACACTGTCGTGGTGGGGACGTCCGGTACCACCGCCGAGGACGTCATCGCCGTTGCCCGCGGCAACGCACGGGTCGAGCTGTCCGGCGAGGCGCTCGACGCGCTCGCCCGCGCCCGCGAGATCGTCGACGCGCTGGCCGCCAAGCCCGAGCCCGTCTACGGGGTGTCCACCGGGTTCGGCGCCCTCGCCTCCCGGCACATCAGTCCCGAGCTGCGCGCCCAGCTCCAGCGCAACATCGTCCGCTCGCACGCCGCCGGCATGGGCCCGCGCGTCGAGCGCGAGGTGGTCCGCGCACTGATGTTCCTCCGGCTCAAGACCGTCGCCTCCGGCCACACCGGAGTACGCCCCTCCGTGGCGCAGACCATGGCCGCCGTCCTCAACGCCGGGATCACCCCGGTCGTCCACGAGTACGGCTCCCTCGGCTGCTCCGGCGACCTCGCGCCGCTGTCCCACTGCGCGCTCGCGCTCATGGGCGAGGGTGACGCCGAAGGCCCCGACGGCACGATCCGCCCCGCCGGCGAACTGCTCGCCGAGCACGGCATCGAGCCCGTCGAACTCCGCGAGAAGGAGGGCCTGGCCCTCCTCAACGGCACCGACGGCATGCTCGGCATGCTGGTCATGGCCCTCGCCGACCTCGACCGGCTCTACAAGTCCGCCGACATCACCGCCGCCCTCACTCTGGAGGCGCTGCTCGGCACCGAGAAGGTCCTCCAGCCCGAGCTGCACGCCATCCGCCCGCACCCCGGCCAGGGCGCCTCCGCCGCCAACATGGCCGCCGTGCTGAAGGGCTCCGGGCTGACCGGGCACTTCCAGGAGGAGTCCGCCCCGCGCGTGCAGGACGCCTACTCCGTGCGCTGCGCCCCGCAGGTCGCCGGCGCGGGCCGCGACACCATGGCGCACGCCGCCCTCGTCGCCTCGCGCGAGCTGGCCTCCGCCGTGGACAACCCGGTGGTGCTGCCCGACGGCCGCGTGGAGTCCAACGGCAACTTCCACGGCGCGCCCGTCGCCTACGTGCTGGACTTCCTCGCCATCGCCGCCGCCGACCTCGGATCCATCGCCGAACGGCGCACCGACCGGCTCCTCGACAAGAACCGCAGCCACGGCCTGCCGCCGTTCCTCGCCGACGACGCCGGCGTGGACTCCGGTCTGATGATCGCCCAGTACACGCAGGCCGCCCTGGTCAGCGAGATGAAGCGGCTCGCGGTGCCGGCCTCGGCCGACTCCATCCCCTCCTCCGCCATGCAGGAGGACCACGTCTCGATGGGCTGGTCGGCCGCGCGCAAGCTGCGCACCGCCGTCGACAACCTGACGCGGATCATCGCCATCGAGCTGTACGCCGCCACCCGCGCCATCGAGCTGCGCCACGGCCTGACGGCCGCCCCGGCCAGCCTCGCCGCGATCGCCGCCGCCCGCGCGGCGGGCGTGCAGGGCCCCGGGCCGGACCGCTTCCTCGCCCCCGACCTCGCCGCCGCCGACGAGTTCGTCCGCAGCGGCGGACTGCTCGCCGCGGTGGAGCCGGTGACGGGCCCGCTCGCCTGACGGCGGACACCCCCCGCGCGACGCACCCGAACCGCGCCGCTGCCGCACGGCCGAGGGCCGCCCCGGACAATCCTCCCGGGGCGGCCCTCGCCGTCGTGTCTCACGCCCCGGGGCGGCGGCGTACCGAGTAGGCGACGAAGGCGGCCCCCACACCGAGGCAGAACGTACCGCCCAGGAGGTAGGGGGTGGTGTCGACGGATCCGGTGTCGGCGAGCGAGAGGGACTGCGTCCGCGCGCCCGAAGCGGAAGGGGCCGAGCCCGTGACCGTCCCGGTGCGCGCCGTCCCGTCGGCGGCCTCCGCGGAGTTCGCGCCCACGGGTACGCCGGCGGAGCTCCCCGGCGCTTCCGGAGCGGTCGCGCCCGCCGAGGGTACGAACCACAGGGCGGCGAGCAGGGTGGTCGCTCCGAGAGCGGTGAGCATCGGTCGGCGTGCGGACACGGTGCGATCCCCCTTGTGGCAGCAGCGAATTGGCCGTGTGCGGTGATGCTACGGAAAGGGGCGGGTCGTGGGAAAGTCAGGGCATCCGCGGGCTTACTCTCCGTCGTATGAACCCTTCTGAGACATCACGATATGTACGGCTCCGGGTGGATCTGGTGCTTGAAGTGCCGGACGCCCAGGCGCTCACCGGAGCCGCACTCGAACACATCAAGGCCGACGAGTTCATGCCGGACGAGGAACGCAGCCATGCGGAGGCCGCCGTCCGGGAAGACGAATCGGAAGCCCTCGCCTACCTCGTCGACCCCACTGACCTGGTGCTCGACATCCCCGGGGTGGAGCTCGCGCAGGCCTCCTGGAGCAGCGAGCCCGTCGAATACGACCCCGAGTCGATGGAGTGGGACCTCGACGAGGAAGATGGGGACTTCGACGAAGAACCCGACAACGCCTGACCGTGCGGTTGCCCACATCCCGACGGAATGTGGAACCGGCCGGCGCCGTTAACGCGTTGTCAGGACCAGGCAGGGGGCCGGGCCCCCTGCCGGGCCAACCCCGGGACGGCGGTCTCGGGGTTTCCGGCAACGATGGAGTGGCGTGTGAGGACGGACAGCAAGCGGCGGAGAAGGGCCCTGGCGGCCATATCCGTCGTGCTCGGCGGCGTACTGGTGCTCTCGGCGTGCAACGACGAGGGCGGCGGCGACCCGAAGGGCAACGGGGAGGCAAGCAAGTCCCAGGCGGACGTGGACGCGGCAGCGGCCAAGGACGCCTCGAAGGCCAAGATCACCATCACGCCGAAGGACGGCGCGACCAACGTCGGCCTCAACGACTCGGCGAACGTCGCGGTCAGCGACGGCACCCTCACCAAGGTCGAGCTGAAGACGAGCGAGGGCACGGCCGTCGCCGGCGACATAGCCGCCGACGGCAAGAGCTGGAAGCCCAAGGGCGCCCTGAAGCGCTCCACGAAGTACGCCCTCTCGGCGACCGCCAAGGACGCCGACGGCAAGGAGGCGCACGAGAACGCCTCCTTCACGACCGTCTCCCCGGAGAACAGCTTCGTGGCGTCGTTCGTGCCGGAGGAGGGCCAGACCGTCGGCGTCGGCATGCCGGTCTCGATCACCTTCAACAAGGCGATCAAGGACAAGAAGGCCGTCCAGGCGGGCATCTCGGTCTCCTCCAGCAGCGGCCAGGAGGTCGTCGGCCACTGGTTCAGCGCCCAGCGCCTGGACTTCCGCCCCGAGCAGTACTGGCAGGCGGGCTCCACCGTCACCCTGAAGCTGGCACTGGAAGGCGTCCAGGGCGCTCCCGGCGTCCAGGGCGTCCAGAGCAAGACCGTCACCTTCAAGATCGGCCGCAGCCAGGTCTCCACGGTCGACGCGAAGACGAAGAAGATGACGGTCACCCGGGACGGCGCGGTCATCAAGACCATCCCGATCTCCGCGGGCGCCCCGGCCAACCCGACCTACAACGGCCAGATGGTGATCTCCGAGAAGTTCAAGGAGACCCGGATGAACGGCGCCACGGTCGGCTTCACCGACGCCGACGGCAAGGGCGAGTACGACATCAAGGACGTCCCCCACGCCATGCGGCTGTCGACCTCCGGCACCTTCCTGCACGGCAACTACTGGGGCGCGGACTCGATCTTCGGCAACGTGAACACCAGCCACGGCTGTGTCGGCCTGAACGACGTCAAGGGCGCGGGCGACCCGAACCAGCCGGCCGCCTGGTTCTACGACAACTCCCTCATCGGCGACGTCGTCACGGTGGTCAACTCCCCGGACAAGACCATCAAGCCGGACAACGGCCTCAACGGCTGGAACATGAGCTGGGCCGACTGGAAGGCCGGCTCGGCCGCCTGACGCGCGGCACGCGACGCACGGCGCGGCACGCGACGCCCGACGCGGCTCGCACGCGTACGAACGGAACGGGGCGGCGGGGAAACCTCACGGTTTTCCCGCCGCCCCGTTCGCCGTCGCACGGCAGCCGAAAACCCCGGGGCGGCGCTCCCGGCCACCTTTTAGGGCCTATATCGAGTTGCCCCGCGGCGTCGCGACGCCCGGCACCCACCCTCGGCGTACGAGCCGAATGTCCTGGTAGCTCCGCTACGAGGGCATTCGTCCCGCACGCCGAGGGCACGCACCGAACGCCGCTCCTTGCTCCACGGGGCAACTCGATACAGGCCCTAGGGTCGAGCCATGATGATCCACTCCCTCTCCCTGCCCCCGTCCGACGCAGAGGTGGACGGCTGGCTGGCGGTCCTGACCGCCGCCGCGGCCGCCGACCTGCCCCACCTGCCCCCGCCCTCCCGGGTCGAGGTCGCCGGGCGGCTGCGCGTGACCCCGGCGCGCGGCCGGCCCGTACTGTGGACGGCCGGCGAGGGCGCGGGCGTGGCCGCCCTGCTCCTGTTCACCGAGGAGGGCAACACACACACCGCCTTCCTCGACGTGCTGGCGGTGCGCCCCGAGGAGCGGCGCCGGGGCGTCGGCACCGCCCTGTGGGAGCGGGTCCGCGAGGAACTGCTGGCGCAGGGCCGGACCTCGGTCGCGGCCATGGTGGACCTCGGCGGCCCCGGCCAGGCCTTCGCGGAGGCGATCGGCTTCGAGAACGTCCTGCCGATGGCCTGGTACGCGCAGGAGATACCGGCCGCGGCGCCGGACCGGGCCCCGCGGACACCCGGCTACGAGCTCCTGACCTGGCACGGCCTCGTCCCCGACGACTGGGCGCCCGCCGCGGCCGCCGCCCACGCGGCCATGGAGGACGCACCGACCGGGGACATGGACGAGCGGATCCAGACCTGGACCGCCCAGCGGCTGCACACCCTCCAGCAGCTGATCCTCGACCGGGGCGGGGACCTGAGCACCGTCGCCGCGGTGACCCCCGAGGGCGAGGTGGCCGCCTACACCGAGATCGTCCTGCCGGATCCCGACGGCACCAGCGCCCTCCAGTACGACACCGTGGTCCTGCCCGCCCACCGCGGGCACGGCCTCGGACGGGCCGTGAAACGGCACATGGCCGCGCAGGCCGCCGCCCGCCACCCGCGGCTGCGCCGCATCACCACCACGGTGGCGGACGAGAACGGCCCGATGCGGGCGGTGAACGAGGCGCTCGGCTACCGGCGCGAGCGCGGCGTCGGCATCTTCCAGACCAAGCTGTAGCCGCATCCGGGACCGCCGGGGACGGCTCCGGCCGCCCCGGCGGTCCCGCCAGGGGCGGGACCGGGGCGGGCGGCCGGAGTCACTCGCCGGGGGCCGCGGCCACGCCGATCGGGCAGGAGACGCCCGTGCCGCCGATCCCGCAGTAGCCGCCCGGGTTCTTGTCGAGGTACTGCTGATGGGCCGCTTCCGCCGGCCAGAAGGGGCGCCCGTCCGCCGGGAGCACGGCCGTGGTGATCTGCCCGTAGCCCGAGGAGCCCAGGACCTGCTGGTAGGCCGTGCGGGAGGCCTCCGCCGCCGCCTGCTGTGCGGGGGAGTGGGTGTAGACCGCCGAGCGGTACTGCGTGCCGACGTCGTTGCCCTGGCGGAAGCCCTGGGTGGGGTCGTGGGACTCCCAGAACAGCTTCAGCAGGGCCGCGTAGGACACCTGCGCGGGATCGAAGACGACGCGGACGGCCTCCGTGTGGCCGGTCAGGCCCGAGCAGACCTCCTCGTACGTCGGATTCTCCGTGAAGCCACCCTGGTAGCCGACCAGCGTGGTCCACACCCCGGGCGTCTGCCAGAACTTGCGCTCCGCGCCCCAGAAACAGCCCAGGCCGAAGTCGGCGACCTCCAGATGCGCCGGATACGGGCCGGCCAGCGGATTGCCCAGCACGGTGTGCTGCTGGGGAAGGTCGAACAGCGGCTCCGCGCGGCCCGGCAGGGCCTCCTCGCGGGTGGGGAGCTCGGGCGTACGGCGGTACGAGAACATGGATTCCCTCCTTGTGGAGGGCACAACGCACAGGGGGCGGGCCGGGATTCCCCGACCCGCCCGCCCGTATGCCTCACAGGCCCGGCATGACCTCGCGCACGCCCGGTCCCGCGCGTGCACGCAGCGGGACTTCGGCACGTAGGACAGAAGGGGGCCGGGCAGAGGGCCACGGTACGCGCGAGGAGAAGGTACGTCAGACGCGAGTGTCCCCACCCGCTCGAAGCGGGTGGGGACACTGCGGACCGGCGCGTGGGGCCCTTGCGGACCGGCGACCGGGGACGCTGCGGACCGGCGACCGCCCGCTACCGGGGGAGCGTCGCCGGCGACCCGCCGTTCGCCTCGTAGCCGGCCACCGCCAGCGCCCGGTACACCGCGTACTGCGCCGCCGGATCCTCCGCCGCCGTCCACGGCAGCGCGCCCACGTACCCGTCGACGTGCCGGACCTGCTCCATCGCCTCCGCCCACCGCTCCATGTTGACCAGGAACAGCAGCAGCAGGTGGCGTACGTGCGCCAGCACCGGGTCGTCCTGCCGCGCCGTCCGTACCGCGTACAGCGCGCCCTCCACCGCCCGCGTCACGGCCTCGCTGCGGTAGAAGTTCCGGCTCAGCAGCACGTCCGGCAGGTTCTCGTACAGCGCGAACAGCGGCAGCGCCGCCAGCAGCGAGCCCTGCGGGGCACGCGCCGCGGCCGCGTGCGCGAAGGCGTCCGCCTTCTCCCGCGAGCCGTGCCACTTCGCGCACCAGTAGTGCAGCGCCGCCAGGTGGGCGCCCATGTGCTCCGGCGCCCGGTCGATGACCTTCGCCCACAGCTCGTCGAACTGCGTCTCCGGATACGCCAGACCGCGCGCGATCGCCAGCTCCGTGATGTAGGGGACCGGGTCCCCCGGCGCCAGCAGCGCGGCCTTCCGGCACGCCTCCCGGGCCTCCTCCAGGATGATCCGGTGGTCCTCCGCCCCGACACCGCCCGAGTGCCGCCACGCCTGCTGCACCAGCAGCTCCGCGTGCACCTGCGCACCGCCCGCGTCCTTCTCCGCCTCCAGCCGCCACGCCTTCAGCCACTGCGCGCCCACCCCCGGCTGCGCCACCAGCTCCAGCGCCGCCGAACCACCGAAGGCCTGTACGCGCTGCCAGCGCCGCTCACCCTCCTGCGGGGTCCCGGCGAGCAGCTGCGAGGCGGCCTGCCACTGCCCGGTGCGCCGCACGTTGTCGAGGGCGTCCATCAGGTCCTGGTCGGGCCCGGGCACACGGACGTCGAGGTCTTCCTGCCGCTCGAATCCGTAGTTCGCCGGGTCCGCGGCGTCAGGGCTGCCCGGCGCGACCAGACGGACGCCGCCGCGGCTGCGCCGGACGAACGGGACGACGATGAACACGATCATGAGCACGGCGAACAGGAACCACAGAATCTCCATGCCTCCAGCGAACCAGACCGAGGGGGCGACAGGCCAACAGGGGGGTGCACGCCGCCCCTGGGCATAGCATCGGACCATGAGCGACGACAGCCACGAGCACCAGAGCTTCGAGACCCGCGCGATCCACGCGGGCAACACGGCGGACCCGCTGACCGGCGCGGTCGTGCCCCCGATCTACCAGGTCTCCACCTACAAGCAGGACGGCGTCGGCGGCCTGCGCGGCGGTTACGAGTACAGCCGCAGCGCCAACCCGACCCGCACCGCGCTGGAGGAGAACCTCGCGGCGCTGGAAGGCGGCCGACGCGGCCTCGCCTTCGCGTCCGGGCTGGCCGCCGAGGACTGCCTGCTGCGTACGCTGCTCTCCCCGGGCGACCACGTGGTCATCCCGAACGACGCCTACGGCGGCACCTTCCGCCTCTTCGCGAAGGTCGTCTCCCGCTGGGGCGTGGAGTGGTCGGTGGCCGACACCTCCGACGCCGATTCCGTACGGGCCGCCCTCACCCCCAAGACGAAGGTCGTCTGGGTCGAGACCCCCTCCAACCCGCTCCTCGGCATCACCGACATCGCCGTCGTCGCCGACATCGCGCGGACGGCCGGCGCCAAGCTCGTCGTGGACAACACCTTCGCCTCGCCGTACCTCCAGCAGCCCCTGGCGCTGGGCGCGGACGTGGTCGTGCACTCGCTGACCAAGTACATGGGTGGACACTCCGACGTGGTCGGCGGCGCGCTGGTCACCGCCGACGAGGCGCTGGGCGAGGAGCTGGCCTACCACCAGAACGCGATGGGCGCGGTCGCCGGGCCGTTCGACTCGTGGGTCGTGCTGCGCGGCATCAAGACCCTCGCGGTGCGCATGGACCGGCACGCGGAGAACGCGGCGAAGATCGTCGAGGTGCTCAAGCGGCACCCGAAGGTCACCAAGGTCCTCTACCCGGGCCTGCCCGAGCACCCCGGCCACGAGATCGCCGCCAAGCAGATGCGCAACTTCGGCGGCATGGTCTCCTTCCAGGTCGCCGGCGGCGAGGAAGAGGCCGTCGCGGTCTGCGGCCGCACCAGGATCTTCACGCTGGCCGAGTCCCTGGGCGGCGTCGAGTCCCTCATCGAGCACCCGGGCCGTATGACGCACGCGTCGGTGGCCGGCTCGGCGCTGGAGGTCCCCGCGGACCTGATCCGCGTCTCGGTGGGCATCGAGAACGCCGACGACCTGATCGCGGACCTGACGCAGGCGCTGGGCTGACCCACCGCCGCCCCGCCCCCGCCGGGCTCACCCGACCCCGGCGGGGCCCAGCCCCAGGACCCCGGCCGGGCTCCACCCGACTCCGGCTGGGCTTCCCCCAGGACCCCGGCTGGGCTTCCCCCGGACTCCGGCCGGGGCCTGGCTCTCCGGCTGGACCGAGCCGCTTCAGCCCTGCGGGCCCACCCCAGCCTCTACCCAGCCTCGCCGGCGTTTGAGGCGCGGGTCCGGGCAGAGCCCGGTGCCCGGCGGAGCCGGGTTTCCTGGGGCGCCGCCCCAGACCCCGCGCCTCAAACGCCGGCGAGGCTGAGGTGGTCCCGGCGGGGCTGAGGTGGCTCCTGGCGAGGCTGAGGTGGCCCTGGCGGGGCTGGGTGGCTCCCGGCGGGGCTGGGTGGCTCCGGGCGGGGCTGGGGTGGTCCCGGCGAGGCTGAGGTGGTCCCGGCGGGGCTGGGGTGGTCCCGGCGGGGCTGAGGTGGCCCCGGCGGGGCTGGGTGGCTCCCGGCGGGGCTGGGGTGGCCCCGGCGGGGCTGAGGTGGTCCCAGCGGGGCTGGGTGGCTCCCGGCGAGGCTGAGGTGGTCCCGGCGAGGCTGGGGTAGTCCCGGCGGGGCTGGGTGGCTCCGGGCGGGGCTGGGGTGGCCCCCGGCGAGGCTGAGGTGGTCCCAGCGGGGCAGGGTGGCCCCGGCGAGGCTGGTGTAGCCCAGGCGGGGTCAGATGGGCCCGGCGGGGCTGAAACGGCTCGGCGCAGCCGTTGGGCAGGGGGTCACCAGCCCTCCAGGGGTGGGGAGATGCCGCTCGGGGGGCCGGCCCAGGGGCGGGTCAGCGAGGCCCACACCACGAAGGCCACCGCGGCGGCGAACAGCACCGCCCAGCCGAGCCTGCGCAGCGCCCGCCGCCGACGCAGCAGCCGGTCCCCGCGAGCCGCCGCGCCCGCGGCCAGACCCGTCGGCACCACCGGGTGCGGGCCCTCCAGAAGCCGCTTGACCTGCGCTTCCTTACGGTACGGGAGCCCGCTCACGCCGCCTCCCGGGCCCTCAACAGCGACACGGCCCGGTTGCACAGCACCCGCACCCGCTCCACCGGCATCCCGAGCTGCGCCGCGGCGACCTCCTCCGCGACCCCCTCGTAGAGCCGCAGGACCAGCACCAGCCGCTCCGGCGGGCTGAGCCGCGCCAGCACCCCCGTCCCCCCGTGGTGGCGCCAGCCGGTCCTGGCGAAGGCCGCGCACAGCTCGTGTCGGGTGAAGTCGTACGGGTCGTCCCCGCGCAGCCGCCGCCAGTTCGCGTACGTACGCGCCAGCGCGCCCGCGAGCAGTCGGCGCGCGGACTCGGGTTCACCGGTCAGCAGTACCGCGACATGCAGGAGCCGCCCGGCCGCACCCGCGACGAAGGCTTCGAACTCGCCGTAGGAACCCGCCTGTTGATCAACCGCCCGCATGTTCACATAGTGCGGCCGGTGGGACCGGTCAGGTCAAGAGGACGGACATACTCCGCTCAGGAGGCGGGCCCGGCTTCGGCCACGGCCGCCATCAGCTCCGACAACGACAGGTTGAAGCGCGTCAGCAGCCCCGTGAAGGACTCGCGCTCGTCCTCGCTCCAGCCCTCCGTCACCCGGGCCATGAGCTCGCGCCGCGAGGAACGCACCTCCTCCAGCCGCGCCAGCCCCCGCGGGGACAGCGCGAGGACCACGGCCCGCCCGTCCTCCGGGTGCGAGGTCCGCTTGACCAGACCGCCGTCGACCAGCGGCGCGACCTGCCGCGTGACCGTGGAGGAGTCGATCCCCATGCCCCCGGCGAGCGCCTTCACGCCCATCGGGCCTTCCAGGTCGAGCCGGTTGAGCAGCAGATAGGCGGCGCGGTCCATCGAGTTGCGGGCCTGGCCCACGCCGCCCAGACGGGTCTGCTCGGCGCGGCGGGCGAAAACCGCCACCTGGTGCTGGAGCGCGTCGAGCAGACCGGCTCCGGCAGGCCCGTCGGCCGGCACGGACAGATCGGAATTGGCCGGGGAGGAAGGCATGGCCGTGGGCTCTCTTCGCGTGGGTCCGACAAGGATGGGGGACAGAGTACGCGGCCCTGCGGCGGCTCGTACGCCTCGTACGAGAACTTGTACGGCCCGCACAGGCGGGCGCCCCGCACCCGTACCGGATGGCGAGATTTCGCCCATCGCCGCAGCTCCGCCCCTACCCGCCGGTAGACCCTCGCGCCGCCGCCGCCCCCCTCGTGGACGCTCCCGGCCCGGTCCCGCCCGGGCTGCGAGACTGACGGCATGAACTACCGCGTGCCCCAGCCCGTCCCGCAGGTCATCCTCGACGACGTACGGGGGGCTCAGAAGATGCTCTCCGGCGTCTCCCGGGTCACACCGATGGAAGGCAGCAGGCACCTCTCCGCACTCACCGGCTCCCCGGTCCACTTCAAGTGCGAGAACCTCCAGCGCACCGGATCCTTCAAACTGCGCGGGGCCTACGTCCGCATCGCGGGCCTGCGCCCCGAACAGCGCGCCGCCGGAGTCGTGGCCGCCAGCGCCGGCAACCACGCCCAGGGCGTGGCACTGGCCTCCTCCCTCCTCGGGGTCCGCTCCACCGTGTTCATGCCGGTCGGTGCGCCCCTGCCGAAGGTCGCCGCGACCCAGGAGTACGGGGCCGACGTACGCCTGCACGGACAGGTCGTCGACGAGACCTTCCTGGCCGCCCAGGAGTACGCGGACCGCACCGGCGCCGTGTTCATCCACCCCTTCGACCACCGCGACATCATCGCCGGCCAGGGCACCGTCGGCCTGGAGATCCTGGAGCAGTGCCCGGAGGTGCGCACCATCCTCGTCGGCATCGGCGGCGGCGGTCTCGCCGCCGGAGTCGCCGTCGCCGTCAAGGCGCTGCGGCCCGACGTACGGGTCATCGGCGTCCAGGCGGCGGGCGCCGCCGCCTACCCGCCCTCCCTCCGGGCCGGCCACCCGGTCTCGATCGACGACCCCAACACCATGGCCGACGGCATCAAGGTCGGGCGGCCAGGCGACATCCCGTTCAGGATCATCGGCGAACTCCTCGACGACGTGCGCACGGTGTCCGAGGACGCCCTCTCCAGCGCCCTGCTGCTCTGCCTCGAACGGGCGAAACTCGTCGTCGAGCCCGCCGGGTGCAGTACGGTGGCGGCCCTGCTGGCCGAGCCCGAGCTGTACGGGTCGGGCCCGGTCGTGGCCGTACTGTCCGGCGGGAACGTCGACCCGCTCCTGCTCCAGCGGATCCTGCGGCACGGCATGGCGGCGGCCGGCCGCTACCTGTCGCTGCGGCTGCGCGTGGCCGACCGGCCCGGGGCGCTGGCCGGCCTCCTGGGGGTGCTGTCGGCGGTGGACGCGAACGTGCTCGACGTCAGCCACGTACGGACAGACCCGATGCTGGGACTCACGGAGGTGGAGGTGGAACTGCACCTGGAGACCAAGGGGCCGGAGCACTGCGCGGAGGTCGCACGGACCCTGCACGGCGCCGGCTACAAGGTGATGGGGTAGCGGCCTGGGCCGGGGCCTGGGCCGGGGCCGGGGCCGGGGGCTGGGCCCGGGGGCAGGGGGCGGCGTACGCGTAGGCCGCCGGTTCGCACCGCCCACTCGTTCGGCCGAGCGCGACCCGCCCGCCGCCCATAGGATTTGCGCATAACTGCCCTGATCGGCTTGACACCACCGGCTCGATTCACATGGGGAGAATCCATATGCCAGGTGCTATCCACGCCGAAGGTCTGGTCAAGGCCTTCGGCGACGTACGGGCTCTGGACGGCGTCGACCTCGACGTCCCGGAAGGCACCGTCCTGGGCCTGCTCGGTCCGAACGGAGCGGGCAAGACCACGACCGTACGCGTCCTGACCACCCTCCTGCGGCCCGACAGCGGCAAGGCCCTCGTCGCCGGCATCGACGTTCTGAAGCACCCCAACGAGGTCCGGCGCGCCATCGGCCTCTCGGGCCAGTTCGCGGCCGTCGACGAGTACCTGACCGGCCGCGAGAACCTCCAGATGGTCGGCCAGCTCTACCAGATGCGGGCCCGGGCGGCCAAGGCGCGGGCCGCCGAGCTCCTCGACCGCTTCAACCTCGCCGACGCCGCCGACCGCCCCGCCAAGACGTACTCCGGCGGCATGCGCCGGCGCCTCGACCTCGCGGCCGCGCTCGTCGTCAGCCCGCCCGTGATGTTCATGGACGAGCCCACCACCGGACTCGACCCCCGCAACCGCCAGCAGCTCTGGGGCATCATCCAGGAACTGGTCGCCGCGGGCACCACCCTCCTGCTGACCACCCAGTACCTGGAGGAGGCCGACCACCTCGCGGACGACATCTGCGTCGTCGACCACGGCAAGGTCATCGCCCGCGGCACCTCCGACCAGCTCAAGGCCCGTACCGGCGGCGAGCGCGTCGAGGTCGTCGTCCACGAACGCGGCCACATCGCCACCGCCCGGGACGTGCTCGCCGGCTTCGGCAAGGGCGAGACCACGGTCGAGGAACACACCCGCAAGCTGACCGTGCCGGTCTCCGGCGGCGCCAAGCTGCTCGCCGAGGTCATCCGCGAACTGGACGGCCGCGGCATCGAGATCGACGACATCGGCCTGCGCCGCCCCACCCTCGACGACGTGTTCATCTCCCTGACCGGCCACGCGGCGGACCGGGCGGCGGAGGAGGAGAACAACGGCGACGGCGGTACCGGTACCGCGACCGGTACCGAGGCCAAGGGCCGCAGGAAGGAGACGGCGAAGTGACCCTCACCACCCCGACACCGGACCTCGCGGCACCGCGCCCGCGCGGCGGCCTGGCCCAGGGCGTCAGCGACTCCCTGGTGATCGCCAAACGGAACCTGATCCGGATGTCACGCATCCCCGAGATGATCATCTTCGGTGTGATCCAGCCGGTCATGTTCGTCGTGCTCTTCAGCTACGTCTTCGGCGGCTCCATCAGCGTCGGCGGCAGCACGTCACCCGCCGCCTACCGCGAGTTCCTGATGGCCGGCATCTTCGCCCAGACCGTCACCTTCGCCACCGCGGGCGCCGGCGCGGGCATCGCCGACGACATGCACAAGGGGCTGATCGACCGCTTCCGCTCCCTGCCCATGGCCCGCGGGGCGGTCCTCACCGGCCGCACCCTCGCCGACCTCGTCCAGACCTCGCTCACCCTCGTCGTCCTGGCCGTCGTGGCCCTGCTCGTCGGCTGGCGCACCCACACCAACCCCGGCGAGGTCCTCGCCGGCTTCGGCCTGCTGCTCCTGCTCGGCTACGCCTTCTCCTGGATCGGCGCCCTCATCGGCCTGTCGGTGCGCACCCCCGAGGCGGCCACCTCCGGCGGGCTGATCTGGCTCTTCCCGCTGACCTTCATCTCCAACGCCTTCGTCCCCTCCGAGAACATGCCGCCGTTCCTGCGGACCATCGCGGAGTGGAACCCCTTCAGCGCCACCGTGCAGGCGTGCCGCGAGCTCTTCGGAAACCTTCCGCCCGGCTATCCGGTCCCGGACGCCTGGCCCATGCAGCACCCGGTCGCGGCGTCCGTCCTGTGGTCGCTGCTGATCATCGTGGTCTTCCGGACGCTCGCGGTCCGCAAGTACCGCTCGGCGACCGCGTAGGACCCGCAGCGCGTCCGGCCGTACACGCGTGATGCCCGGCCGGAGAACCGGCCGGGCATCAGCACGTACAGGGTGGATCGGATCGGGGGTGATCAGCCGGTGAAGGGCTTGACGTCCAGGATCTTGACCGAGGCCGTCTTGCCGTTCGGCAGCTCGTACTCGGCGTCCTCGCCGATCGACTTGCCCATGACACCCGAGCCCAGCGGGGACTGCGGGGAGTACGTCTCGAAGTCGCCGGACGCGTACTCGCGCGACGCCAGCAGGAACTCCATCGTGTCGTCCTCGTCGCCGTCGAAGGCGATCTTCACCAGGGTGCCCGGAGCCACCACGCCGTCGGACGCGGGCGCCGTGCCGACCTTGGCGTTCTCCAGGAGCTGCGTGAGCTGGCGGACCCGGAGCTCCTGCTTGCCCTGCTCCTCCTTGGCCGCGTGGTAGCCGCCGTTCTCGCGCAGGTCGCCCTCCTCGCGGGCGGCTGCGATCTTCGCGGCGATCTCCGTGCGGGCGGGACCAGAGAGGTAGTCCAGCTCCGCCTTCAGCTGGTCGTACGCCGCCTGGGTCAGCCAGGTGACGCTCTCGCTCGTCTGGGTCACGGGTGCTCCTCGTCGGTACAGGGGACTACACGCCCGCCAGCGGCGGGCGAAACCACGAGCCTAACAATTCGGGAAGAAAAGGGGGAGGACCCCCACAGGGCCATTGCCCCGCCGACCACGCTCCCAAGCCCCGTCGCGGAAGCCCGGCAGAGGTGTGCGGTGGGATTCCCGGTCGGCGTGCCCCGACCGGCGTGCCCCGATCGGCGGAACGCCTCAGCCGGCGGAGGCCGCGGGCTGGCAGCCGACCAGCTCGACCGTGGTGGCCCGGCCGGTCGTCCGCAGCGAGACGACCTCGTCGACGCGCGACGAGGACTCGGCGAAGGTGAAGTCGCCGCGGCCCACCTCGGCGTGCTGCTCGTCCTGCGAGACCATGGTGCACACGCCGGTGACCGACGCGTCCTTGCGGACCTCCAGGTGCACCTTCACCTCGGTGTCCGACACCACCTGGAACTTGATCACCTCGGCGCTCACGCTCTGCGCCGAGACGTAGCCCCAGCCGATCCAGCCGATCACGCCCAGCAGCACGGCGCCCAGCGCCGCCCCGACGATCTTGAGCCTGCGGTCCGTACGCTCGTCCGCCGACCGGCCGTACCGGCCCTCGGGCAGTCCCTCACGCACCGCACTCATGATCTTTTCCTCTCGCTGGGGAGGGATGGGCCACCGTGTCACCCCTGGAATTTTCCGTCCCCCAGTTCGGTCACTATAGAAGCCGAGTGTCGCGCCGAACCGCAGAGGATCCTGTTTTGACCGAGCAGCTTCGACTGATGGCCGTCCACGCCCACCCCGACGACGAGTCGAGCAAGGGCGCGGCCACCATGGCCAAGTACGTGTCCGAGGGGGTCCCCGTGATGGTCGTCACCTGCACGGGCGGCGAGCGGGGCTCCGTACTGAACCCCAAGCTCCAAGGCGACAAGTACATCGAGGAGAACATCCACGAGGTCCGCGCCAAGGAGATGGAGGAAGCCCGCCAGATCCTCGGCGTCCGGCAGGAATGGCTCGGCTACGTCGACTCCGGCCTCCCCGAGGGCGACCCGCTGCCCCCGCTCCCCGACGGCTGCTTCGCCCTCGCGGACGTCGACGAGGCCGCCGGCGAGCTCGTGAAGAAGATCCGCGCGTTCAAGCCGCAGGTCATCACCACGTACGACGAGAACGGCGGCTACCCGCACCCCGACCACATCATGACCCACAAGATCTCGATGGTGGCCTTCGACGGCGCGGCCGACACCGAGAAGTACCCCGAGGCCGAGTACGGCGCCCCGTACCAGCCGCAGAAGCTCTACTACAACCAGGGCTTCAACAAGCCGCGCACCATCGCCCTGCACGAGGCGATGCTCGCGCGCGGCCTGGAATCCCCCTACGGCGAGTGGCTGGAGCGGTGGAAGGAGTTCGAGCGCAAGGAGCGGACCCTGACCACCCACGTCCCCTGCGCGGACTACTTCGAGATCCGTGACAAGGCGCTCATCGCGCACGCCACGCAGATCGACCCGGACGGCGGCTGGTTCCGCGTCCCCATGGAGGTCCAGAAGGAGGTCTGGCCCACCGAGGAGTACGAGCTCGCGAAGTCGCTCGTCGACACCTCCCTCCCCGAGTCCGACCTCTTCGCCGGCATCCGGGAGAATGCCTAGCCATGAGCGCTACACAGGCAGCACTGACCCAGCTCCTCCCCCTGGCGGGTGACACCTTCGACAAGAACAAGGTGACCCCCGGCATCCTGGGCTTCCTCGTGTTCGCGGCCCTCGCGGTCGGCGTGTGGGCCCTGATGAAGTCCATGAACCGCCACATGGGCCGTGTGGACTTCGAAGAATCCCCGGACCCGACCCAGCCCCCCACCCCCAAGCCCACCACCTAGCCCCCGCCCCACCGACGCCCCCGGCGTCCCACCGGGGCCTGCGGCCGCGCCACCCGGCCCGCCGGGCCTGCGGCCGGCCTGGCGTCCGTGCTGCCTGGGCATGCGCCCCCCTCCGGTGTCCCACGGTGCCGCGGCTGGGCCGCCCCGGGCCGCCCCAGGCCTGCGTCCACGCTGCCTGAGCGTGCGCCTCCGGCGTCCGTGCTGCCTGGGCATGCGCCCCTGGCCGCCGTTGTCCCACGGAGCCGCGGCTGGGCCGCCCCGGGCCGCCGGTACCCCCGGCGTCCCGCCGGGCCTGCGGCTGCGCCCGCCGTGGCCCGTGGCCGCGCTGCCCGGGCCTGCGTCCACGCTGCCTGGGGTCCGCGGCTGTGCTGCCCGACTGCGGTCCTACCTGCTGGGTACGCGGCCGTGCCATGTGCACGTTTTTGCCGGCTGATGCCGTAGGCCTGCGGGCCCCGCGCGGGGGCCTGCGCCCACGCCGCCCGCCCGGCCCGGCGGCGTGCCGCCCACACTGCCGGTGCCGCGGTCCGAACGACCGTTCCGCCTCGCTCCACGCACGGCTACCGCACGCTGGGTTGCGAGCCGCCCGCCAACGGGACCCGCGGCTGTGCTGCCCCGCTGGGGCTGTCGCCGACGGGGGCCCGCCGCCTGTGTCGTGGTGCCGGTGCACGGCTGTGCTGGGTGGCGCCGCGCGGGCTGCCGGGCTCGCGGGCGCCGTGACCCGACCTGCGCCCACGCCGCCGTCTGGGCCACAGATGCCGCCCGCCGGGCACGTAGCGGTCCCGCCCGGCTCTGCGGGCCGCGACCGGACCGGCCCGCCGCGGGCGGCAACCGGGCCCCGGCTCTGCCGCGGACGGAACCGGCCCCCGCCGACGCCGCCCTGCGGGCCGCCACCGGGCCGGCCCGCCGCAGGCGGCAGCCTGACCTCCGGCCCGGCCGTCCGCAGGGCCGCCGCGGGGGCCGTCATGACCGCGGCACGCCCATGACCTCCCGCGCATGAAGGTCCGGCACCAGGCCCAGCCGCCACGCCTGCCAGCCCTCCGCCGGATCCACACCCCTGCCCAGGATCACCCCGTACGTCTCCAGACAGTCCACCAGCCGACCGTCACGCGCCGGATGCGGCGCCTCCACGAGCCGCGCCAGCTCCGCCCGCGCCTCCTCCGGCACCCCCGGCCCCGCCAGCCCCACGTACGGCAGCAGCGTGCACCGCAGGAACCGCGCCCAGTCCTCCCCGCGCCGGTCGCCGTACGAGATGAACAGCCGCACCGCCTCCTCGCACAGCCCCAGCGCCTGCGACAGCCGCCCGTTGCCCGCGTCGACCACCGCCAGCTCCAGACACGTCCACGCCTCACCGTGCGCCAGACCGATCCGCTGGAAATCCGCCCGCGCGTCCACCAGCAGCTGCCGGGCGAAACCCGAGTTCTTCAGGTTCCCCGTCTGCGCCGCCCGCTGGTCCCGCGTCACCCGCCCCGAATGATGCCGGGCGTGCGCCAGCCCGTACACGTCCCGCATCCGCGAGAACATCGTCCGCGCCCGCTCCAGCTCCCGCACCGCCCGGTCCCGCTCCCCGCCCACCTCCAACGCCTGCCCCAGGTAGTACTGCGTCCACGCCTCACCGCGCGCGTCCTCCGCCTCCCGATGCCGCGACAGCGCCTCCCGCAGCCGCTCCACCGCCGCCCCCGGATCCCCGTCCACCACCCGCGCCCGGCCCAACTGCGTCAGCGCCCACGCCTCACCCCGCTCGTCCCGCGTCCGCCCGTACAGCTGCAGCGCAAGATCCAGCTCCTTCTCCGCCTGCCCCACCTCACCGAACCGCAGATACACCTGCCCCAGCTGGAAATGCGCCCACGCCTCCCCGTGCACGCTCTCGCTCTCCCGATGCAGCGCCAGCGAGGTCTCCAGCAGCCGCGCCGCCTCCGCCAGGTGCGCCAGATCCCGCTCCACCGCCGCCAGCGCGTGCAGACCCCACGCCCGGTCACCCGCCAGCTCCGCCGGCTCCTGCAACACCAGCGCCTCCCGGATCCGCACCGCGGCCTCCGGCAGATTCCCCTGGTGGTGCAGCGTGATCCCCAGCGAGACCAGCGCCATCGCCGCCCCCGCCTCCTGATGGGCCTCCATGTACTGGTCCACCACCGACGTCAGCGTCGTACGCGCCCTGTCCAGCTCACCCAACTGCCGCGCAGCGATACCCGTACGCCACCGCACCGACCGCACCAGCCGCCCCTGCGAACCCGCCTGACCCTGTCGGCCCGCCGCCACCGCCTGCGTCAACTCGTCGATCTCACCCAGCCGGTACAGGTCCCCGCGCAGCAGACAGAAATCGCACAAGGCCCCCAACAGGTCCAGCACCGCCTGCTGGTCCACCCCCTCCGAATGCCGCAGCGCCGCCGTGATGAAGCTCGACTCGTCATCCAGCCACCGCAGCGCCGCGTCCAGCGAGACGAAACCGTGCCCCCCGAACTGGTTCGCCCGCGTCGACATCTTCCCGTCGACCATCCGGATCACCGCATCCGCCAGCTGCGCGTAGTCGCGGATCAGCCGCTCGTGCGCCGCCACGGCCTCCGCCCGGTCCTCGTCCGCCGCCAGCCGCGCCGCCGCGTACGCCCGCACCACGTCGTGCATCCGGAACCGCTGACCCCGAACCCGCTCGATCAGACCGGCCTCCCACAGCTCCTCCAACGTACGCAGCGCCACCTGCTCCGACACGCCGGCCAGCGCGGCCGCCGCCGAACCCCCCAGCGAAGCCCGCCCCGCCAACGGCAACCGCCGCAACAGCAACCGGGCCGGCTCGGCCAACCGGGCATCGGCCGCCCGCAGCGCAGCCTCCACCGGATGCACCCCGCCACCGCCGGACCCGTCCCCCGCGGGAGCGGCAACACCGCCACCCACCAGCGGAGCCAGCATCCGCAACGCGAGTGGCAGCCCACCGCCCAGCTCCACCACCGAAGCCACACCCACCGCGGCCCCCTCGGCCGCAGCTCCCCCGGCCGCCGCCGCCTCCGGCGCCACAGCCCTCACCAGCTCCGCCGCCTCATCCCCGGCCAACCGCCCCACCGGCAGCTGATGCACCCACGCCGCCACGTCCCCCGGCAACTCCAACGGCTCCCGCGCCGTCACCAGCACCAGACTCTCCGAACGCTCCGGCACCAGCACCCGCACCTGCGCCGCATCCACCGCGTCATCCAGCAGCACCGTCACCGGCAACCCCCGCAGATGCTGGTGGTACAGCTCACCCAACCGCCGCACCTGCTGCTCCGCGGACGCCCCCTCCCGGAACAGCAACTGCTCACGCGGCGCACCCAGCCGGTTCATCAGGTGCAGCAGCGCCTCCCGCGTCGACAACGGCGCCTCACCGGCCTCACCCGCGTCACCTGCCTCACCCACCTCACGACCGGGGGAACCACCCCGCATGTCCACCACACACGCACCCCGGAACTGATCCCGCAGCGCATGCGCCGCCCGCAACGCCAGCGCCGTCCGCCCCACCCCCGGCTCCCCGTGCAACACCACCACCACCGGACGGGTCTCCGTACTCGCCCGCGCCGCCTGCACCCACTGCGCGATCCGCGTCAACTCCGACCGGCGCCCCACGAAACGCCCCGCCACATCAGGCAGCTGCCCGAAAGACTGCTCCAGCGCGCTGCGCCGCCGCGCCTCCGCACTCCGATCCACCCCCCGCAACCCCCCAGGCGCCCGCACCGGCGACACCGCCACCGGCCGCGGCACCCGCGCGGCCACCGCCACCGCCCGCTGCTGCTCCAGGAACGGACGTATCCCCCGCACCTCCAACGCCGACAACCACTGCAACCTCAGCTGTTCCGCCCCACCGGGCCGGCCCAGCTCCCCCGCCCGGCGATTCGCGGCCGGCACGTGCGACGCCGTCACCCTCACCACCGTCGCCACAGCCCCCGCGATCCCCACCACCGCGCCCGCCGTCAACGCCGTACCCGCCGCCACACCCAGCGACAGATCCGCCCCCACGGCCGCCGCCGCCGCGACCGCCGTCACCAGCACCGCCGTCGACGTGTCACCCCGCCGGAACGCCTCACCCAGCGACTGCTCCCCGGCCGCCGCCTCGTCCAACGCCCGTACATACGCCTCGTACTCGGGCGCCGCACTCGCGGCGAGCGCGTCCAGAGCCTCCCGGCCGCGAGACAGCAGCACCGCCCCGTCCACCGGCGGGACCCCCGCCCCGCCCGCGGCATCCGCCGAGCCCACCCCCCGCCGGACCGCCTCGTCCACAGCCCGCTCCAACAGGCGCTCGGCCTCACCGCGATGGCTGTCCCGCATCGGCATCCCCCTCAGAGAGCTCCGGCAACGAGCCACAAGTGTCCTGCGGGACAACGCCGTTCGCGAGTGCATCTGAGCTTCTTCAGAGGGAAGCGGTCATCGCCAACTCCCGCGGAGCGAAGTGTCGATGGCGCCATCGGGGACCTCCTCACGGACCGTCACGCCGAGCTGAAGGGCCTGGCACCCCTGCTCGGGGCGTAACCCCGTGTGTTGTTCGCGAGTTGTAGCGAACATCGCACCAACTCTCGACGGAGAACGCTCCATGGCCCAGATACCGGTCGCCTCGTATGCCCGAACCTCACAGGACACCCCCCAGCGCGATGCCCGCGGCGTCCGCCACCAGCACCGCATCAACGAACGCACGGCCCGCGAGCACGGCTGCGTCGTCGTCGCCACCTACACCGACAACGCGCGCAACGCGACCAAGGACGACCGTGAACGCCCGGCCTTCGACCACCTCCTCGCCGACCTCCACCGGGGTCACGCCTTCGCGGCCGGTCCGCTGCAGGGTGTCGTAGCCGTCGCGGATGACCGCCTCTACCGCAGGCCCGAGGACTTCATTCGTTTCATGGCGGCGCTCACCTCGGCGCCGGGACGTGTCTACGTTGCCCGGGACGGCCTGCGTGATCCGTACACCAAGGCCGGCCTGCTCCAAGGGGCCGCATGCCTTCAAGGAGCGGTGAGCGAGGGCGAGATGCGCAGCCGCCGGGTCCAGGACTGGCACTGGTCACGGGCCATGGACGGGCTGCCGCACAGCGGCCCCCGCCCCTTCGGCTGGCTTGCGGACCGCCGGACGCTGCACCCGGTGGAGTCGGCACTCGTCCGCAAGGCGATCGAGGACCGTGTCGGCGGCGCCTCCATGGGACAGGTGGCACGCGAGTGGGAGGCGCTGGGGATCACGGGAACGCGTGGCGGCCGTCCCAACGCGATGACCGCCACGCAGATCATCACGGCGCCGAGGGTCTGCGGCTTCCGCGCCAACCGGGGAGAACTGCTGATCGATCCCGAGACGGGAACTCCGCTGGTCGGGATGTGGGAGGCCATCGTCACGCCCGAACAGTGGACGGAGGTCTGTGCGACCTTCTCGGCCGGAAGCCTCTACACGCACCGGGGCTCGCTCAGTCCGCGCCTCACCGAAGGGAAGGCCGGGCCGAAGTATCTCGCTGCGGGATTCGTGCGCTGCGGGGCACCGCTCGGGGGCGGCGCCACGTGCGGTCAGCTCATGGGCGGCCGCAAAGTCGCCAGCCGGAAGAGTCCCTACAACTACATCTGCGCCTCGGGCCGCGGCTGCGGGCGATGCGCCATCAGCGGTCCGCTCGTGGAGGACGCCATCGACAAGCTGCTGTTTCCCGCCGACGAGCAGGGCCGGGTCCGGCTGCCCACGTCGATGAGGCTGCGATGGCAGACGGGTGAGATGGGTTTCGAGGAGAAGCGGAAGGTGATCGCCTCGGTCTTCGCCCACTTCGTGATCAGACCGGGCCGCAAGGGCTGCGGCACCTGGGACCATTCCCGTGTGGTCCCGACCTGGAAGTGGGCGGACCGTCTGATGTCCGCCGAACCGGCGGGCTGATGGCCAGGTCACCGGTCGTAAAGCGGATGGTGCGGCAGGATGGGGCCATGCCGAATCACCTCGTGAACGAGACCTCGCCGTACCTGCTCCAGCACGCGGACAATCCTGTGGACTGGTGGCCGTGGTCGCCCGAGGCCTTCGCCGAGGCACGGGAGCGGGGTGTGCCTGTGCACCTGAGTGTCGGCTACTCAAGTTGCCATTGGTGTCATGTACTCGCCATCGAGAGTTTCGAGGACGAGCTGACCGCCGCCTACATGAACGAGCACTTCGTCAACATCAAGGTGGACCGGGAAGAGCGGCCCGACGTCGACGCCGTCTACATGGAGGCCGTGCAGGCCGCCACCGGGCAGGGCGGCTGGCCCATGACCGTCTTCCTCACGGCAGACGCGGAACCGTTCTACTTCGGCACCTACTTCCCGCCCGAGCCCCGGCACGGGATGCCCTCCTTCATGCAGGTCCTCGAAGGCGTGCGGGCCGCCTGGGTGGGACGGCCCGAGGAGGTGGCCGACGTCGCGCGGAAGATCGCCCAGGACCTCGCCGGGCGGCAGCTGGACTACGGCAAGGCCGGAACCCCGGGGCCGGAGGAGCTCGCGCAGGCACTGCTCGGGCTGACGCGCGAGTACGACGCCACGCGCGGCGGGTTCGGCGGGGCGCCGAAGTTCCCGCCGTCCATGGTGCTGGAATTCCTGCTGCGCCACCACGCTCGCACCGGGTCCGAGGGCGCGTTGCAGATGGTCACCGACACCTGTGAGGCGATGGCCCGCGGCGGGATCTACGACCAGCTCGGGGGCGGGTTCGCACGGTACTCCGTGGACCGGGAGTGGGTGGTGCCGCACTTCGAGAAGATGCTCTATGACAACGCCCTGCTCTGCCGGGTCTACGCCCACCTGTGGCGGGCCACCGGGTCGGAGCTCGCGCGGCGCGTGGCGCTGGAGACCGCCGACTTCATGGTCCGGGAGCTGCGGACCGCCGAGGGCGGCTTCGCCTCCGCCCTCGACGCCGACAGCGAGGACCCGCTGACCGGGAAGCACGTGGAGGGCGCGTACTACGCCTGGACGCCCGCGCAGTTGCGGGAGGTGCTGGGGGAGGACGACGGGGCGCTCGCCGCCGGGTACTTCGGGGTGACGGAGGAGGGGACCTTCGAGCACGGCACGTCCGTGCTCCAGCTGCCGCAGGACGGGCCCGCGGTGGACGCGGAGCGGATCGCCGGGATCAGGGCGCGGCTGCTGGCCGCGCGGGTGGAGCGGCCCGCGCCCGGGCGCGACGACAAGGTCGTCGCCGCGTGGAACGGCCTGGCCATCGCCGCGCTGGCCGAGTGCGGGGCGTACTTCGAGCGGCCCGACCTGGTGGAGCGGGCGACGGAGGCGGCCGACCTGCTGGTGCGGGTGCACTTCGACGCGGCCGCCGGCCGGGCACGGCTCGCGCGGACCAGCAAGGACGGGCACGTGGGCTCGAACGCCGGGGTGCTGGAGGACTACGGCGATGTCGCGGAGGGGTTCCTCGCCCTGGCGTCGGTGACCGGTGAGGGGGTGTGGCTGGAGTTCGCCGGGTTCCTGACGGATCTGGTCCTGGACCGGTTCACCGCCGAGGACGGGTCGCTGTACGACACGGCGCACGATGCGGAGAAGCTGATCCGCAGGCCGCAGGATCCCACCGACACGGCCGCGCCGTCCGGGTGGACGGCCGCCGCGGGCGCGTTGCTGTCGTACGCGGCGCACACCGGGTCCGAGGCGCACCGTACGGCGGCGGAGCGGGCGCTGGGGGTGGTGCACGCGCTCGGTCCGCGGGTGCCGCGTTTCATCGGGCACGGGCTGGCGGTGGCCGAGGCGCTGCTCGACGGGCCGCGTGAGGTGGCGGTGGTCGGGCATCCGGAGGACCCGGCGCTGGCGGCGCTGCATCGGGCGGCGCTGCTGGGGACGGCTCCGGGGGCGGTGGTGGCGGTCGGGCGGCCGCAGTCCGCGGAGGACGGCGAGGGGGAGTTCCCGCTGCTGGCCGGACGCACACTCGTGGGTGGTCTTCCGGCGGCGTACGTGTGCCGGCATTTCGTCTGTGCGCGGCCTACGACGGACCCGGCCGAGCTGTCGGAGCAGTTGGGCGCGGTTCGTCCCTGACGGTGGTGGTGTCCCCTGCCGGGCAGGGGGTGAGGGGCCCGGTCGCGAGCGCGCGGCCGGGCCCCTGTCGTCGGCTCAGTGCTGGTACGCGGCGAGGGAGATGCCGACGTAGTGGGCGACGAAGGCGGCGAGGGTCAGGGAGTGGAAGACCTCGTGGAAGCCGAAGAAGCGGGGGGAGGGGTTGGGCCGCTTCATGCCGTAGATGACTCCGCCGGCGCTGTAGAGGAGGCCGCCGACGATCACGAGGACCAGGACGGCGATGCCGCCCGTGCGCATGAAGTCGGGGAGGAAGAAGACGGCTGCCCAGCCCATGGCGATGTAGCAGGGGGTGTAGAGCCAGCGCGGGGCGCCGACCCAGAAGACGCGGAAGGCGATGCCGGCCGCGGCCGCGATCCACACCGCCCACAGCAGGGTCCGGCCGGTGGAGGGCGGGAGGAGCAGGACGGTGAGCGGGGTGTAGGTGCCCGCGATGATGAGGAAGATGTTGGCGTGGTCGAGCCGTCGCAGGATGGCCTCGCCGCGCGGGCCCCAGGTGCCGCGGTGGTAGACCGCGCTGACGCCGAAGAGGAGGCAGGCGGTGAGGATGTAGATCCCGCAGGCGACGCGTGCCCGGGTCGAGTCGGTGAAGGCCATCAGGGCCAGTCCCGCGACGATCACGGCGGGGAACATTCCGAGGTGGAGCCAGCCGCGCAGCAGCGGTTTGGCTTCGATGGCGGACTCGACGGCCTCCGCGGCCTGGGTGACCGGGGAGGTCTCGGAGGTCGCTGCGGCCTCGGCGGCGGGGACGGCGGCGGCGTCGGAAGTCATGTGCGCCATGCTACCTACGGGTCCGTAGCTTTCCGGTCATCCTCTTTACGGAAGATTGACGGACGTGGCAATGCTCACGTGAGAGGCCCTCTGGACATATGCGCACATCCACCGGATGATCAGATGAGTGCGGTCGACACCGGATGAGCGGAGCGCGAAGCGTCCGGGTCGCAGCCCCCACGGGGCCTACACCAAACAACCCCTCAACAAGGAGCAATCGTGGCGCGCGACAACGCGGCTCCCACTGTCCCGACGAACCACCAGGAGCTGATCTCCTGGGTGGACGAGATCGCAGCCCTCACCCAGCCGGACCGCGTCGTCTGGTGCGACGGCTCCGAGAGCGAGTACGAGCGCCTGTGCGAGGAGCTCGTCGCCAAGGGAACGTTCAAGAAGCTCGACGAGACGAAGCGCCCGAACTCCTACTACGCCGCCTCCGACCCCTCCGACGTCGCGCGCGTCGAGGACCGCACCTTCATCTGCTCCGAGAAGGAGGAGGACGCGGGCCCGACCAACCACTGGAAGGCTCCTTCCGAGATGAAGGAGATCTTCGCGGGGGAGAAGGGCGTCTTCTGCGGCTCCATGAAGGGCCGGACGATGTACGTCGTCCCGTTCTGCATGGGCCCCCTCGGCTCCGAACTCTCCGCCATCGGCGTCGAGATCACCGACTCCGCCTACGTCGCCGTCGCCATGCGCACGATGACCCGCATGGGCAAGCCCGTCCTCGACGAGCTCGGCACCGACGGCTTCTTCGTCAAGGCCGTCCACACCCTCGGCGCTCCGCTCGCCGAAGGCGAGGCCGACGTCCCGTGGCCCTGCAACACCACCAAGTACATCTCGCACTTCCCCGAGACCCGCGAGATCTGGTCCTACGGATCCGGCTACGGCGGCAACGCCCTGCTCGGCAAGAAGTGCTACGCCCTGCGCATCGCGTCCGTCATGGCCCGCGACGAGGGCTGGCTCGCCGAGCACATGCTGATCCTCAAGCTGACCCCGCCGGCCGGCGAGGGCGAGACGAAGTACGTCGCCGCCGCGTTCCCGTCCGCCTGTGGCAAGACCAACCTCGCCATGCTGGAGCCCACGATCCCCGGCTGGACGGTCGAGACCATCGGCGACGACATCGCCTGGATGCGCTTCGGCGAGGACGGCCGCCTCTACGCGATCAACCCCGAGGCCGGCTTCTTCGGCGTCGCCCCCGGCACCGGCGAGCACACCAACGCCAACGCCATGAAGACCATGTACGCCAACACGGTCTTCACCAACGTCGCGCTCACCGACGACGGCGACGTGTGGTGGGAGGGCATGACCGAGGACGCGCCCGCGCACCTCGTCGACTGGAAGGGCAACGACTGGACCCCGGAGTCCGAGACCCCGGCCGCCCACCCCAACGCCCGCTTCGCCGTCCCGGCCTCGCAGTGCCCGACGATCGCCCCCGAGTGGGAGGACCCCAAGGGCGTCCCGATCTCCGCGATCCTCTTCGGCGGCCGCCGCGCCTCCGCCGTGCCGCTGGTCACCGAGTCCTTCGACTGGAACCACGGCGTCTTCATCGGCTCGAACATCGCCTCCGAGAAGACCGCCGCCGCCGAGGGCAAGGTCGGCGAGCTGCGCCGCGACCCCTTCGCCATGCTGCCGTTCTGCGGCTACAACATGGGCGACTACATGGCCCACTGGGTCAAGGTCGGTGCCTCCGCGGACGCCGCCAAGCTCCCGAAGATCTACTACGTGAACTGGTTCCGCAAGAACGACGCGGGCAAGTTCGTGTGGCCCGGCTTCGGCGAGAACAGCCGCGTCCTGAAGTGGATCGTCGGCCGCCTCGACGGCACCGCCGAGGGCGTCCAGACCCCCATCGGCATCCTGCCGACCAAGGACTCCCTCGACCTCGACGGCCTCGACATCGCCGACGAGGACCTCGACTTCCTCCTCACCGTCGACAAGGAGGTCTGGCGCGAGGAGGCCGCCCTGGTCCCCGAGCACCTCAACACCTACGGCGACCACACTCCGAAGGAGCTGTGGGAGCAGTACCACGCCCTCGTGGAGCGCCTGGGCTGAGCCGGGACACGCCCTGAAGAAGGGCCGATGAACGTGGGAGCCCCCGACCAAGCGGCGTCCCACCGCTGTGGGAGCCCCCGACCAAGCGGCGCCCACCGCAGCACCGACCCGCCCCGCCGAGAGCGTTCGCGCTCCTGACAGGCGGGTCGGTGCGCCTGCCGACGGCGGGCCTCCACCTCGTGGAGGCCCGCCGTCGCGCTTTGCGCCCCGCGCCGGTCCCGCTTCGAAATGCTGTGTGAGTTCGCGGGTGCTGGTGGGCGGGGCGGCCGCCCGGGAGGATCGGGGCATGGGCGTGAGCGCGTTGAAGTGGCAGGGCTGGCTGGTCGGCCTGGTGGCGATCGCCGGGCTGCTGGTGTTCGCCCCGCTGGGCCTGTACGTGTGGGCCAGCGGCGGCGGACAGCACGAGGCGCCGCCGCGGGCGGCGGTGGAGGACGTACGGGTCACGGGCTGCCGTGTCGATCCGGCCAGCCGGCGCGTGGCGGCCGCGGTCGAGGCGACCGGGCGGGCCGAGGGTGTCGGCGCGTATGTGGTGACGGTGGAGTTCCGTGACCGCGCCGAAGCGGACCCGGGGCGGCGGGCGGCGCAGGCGCTGGTGCGGATCCCGGGGGTGGCTCCGGGCGCGACCGAGTACGGGGAGGCGGTCGGCCCGGTGTGGCCGGTGGCGACGGTGCCCTGGTGCGGGGTCGCGGGCGCGGAGTTCACGCCGGCGACCCCGGCACCCGGGGTTCCGTAGCGGGCGGGGGCCGGTGGGCTGCCCCGCCCGCCAGCTCAGGTGTCGCTGCTCACTTCACCTTGACGACGACGGTGCTGCACACCTTGTCGGCGAAGGTCTGCTTCTTGGCGTCCCACAGCGGCCACAGCCAGCCGAGGTAGCAGGCCATGCTGTCCAGGAAGTGCGCCAGCTTGCGGACGAACGCCATGCCGAAGCCGAGGGTCGCGCCGTCGGCCTCGCGGTGCAGGCTGATGCCGACGATCTTCTTGCCCTGCGTCTGGCCGGTGGTGCCTTCCTTGTAGAGCTGGAAGAAGCCCATGCCGAAGGCGTACAGCATGCCGATGAGGCTGAAGACACCGGCGATGGAGTCGCCCGTCTCGTCACCGGAGAACGCCGCGCCGAGGCCGATCAGCGCGTACATCGGGCCGGCGATGATCAGCACGTCGAGCAGGTACGCGCCGAAGCGGAGACCCCAGTGCGCCAGCGGCGGCATCCCGCCGGGCATCCCGGGCATGCCGGGGGGCGGGTACGCGCCGTAGTTGGCCGGCGGAGGGGTCTGCGGGTAGCCGTACTGGGGGGCCGCGCCCGGCGCCGGCTGCTGCGGGTAGCCGTACTGCGGGGGGACGCCCTGCGGGGCCTGCTGGCCGTAGCCGGGCTGGCCCTGCGGAGGCTGCTGGCCGTAGGGGTTGTTCGGATCGCCGAAGCTCATTGGCGCATCTCTCCAGGTGCTCGATCGGGGACGAAGCGGAGTGGAGGAGATGGTCCAAACGAGCGGCCTCCCCCTTGCTGCCGCGATGTTTCAGCCAACATCGTGTTCGGAGCGCGGGGATCTGTCCAATTCGTTGCCTGCGGGGCGGGCGGCGGAGGTGGGCCTCGCGGGCCGGCCGGGCCGGTCATGGCGCCCGGTCCGGAGCCTCCGCGGCCCCGGACCGGGGCCGTCTAGAGGGCGCCCGCCAGGTCCAGGGACTCCAGGGCGGCGGCATGCGCGTCCATACGCTCGGCGGCGAGGATCGCGACGGTGGTGTCGGCGCGGGACGCGGCGACGAGGAGAGCGCGGGCGGCGAGGTCGTGCGCGCGCCGGTGCAGCGCGGCGGCGTCCCCCACGGGGGCCTGCGGCGCCCGGGCGGGCTGGGCCCCGCGCAGCCGGGCGACCTGGGCGGCGATGGTCTCGGCGGCCTCGTCGAGCCCGAGCTCGTCGGTGACGGCGAGCAGGGCCGCGAGGTGGCCGGCGAGCTGGATGTCCAGCGCTTCGCCGCGGCTGCTGTGGGGGTAGTCGACCGTGGTGCCGCCCATGCGGTGGACGACCGGCTTGGTGCGGATCGGCTCGTACATGAGGAGGCCTCCTGCGTGGTCAGGAGACCATCCTACATTGGATTGGTTCTAAAGTTGAGCTGGATCCTGATGTTGGCCGGTACGGGCGCTCCTGGCCGGTATCGGTCAGGCCTGGCTGTAGCCGTCCAGGAAGTTCCCGATCCGGGTCACCGCGTCCGCGAGGTCCTTGGCGTTGGGCAGGGTCACGATCCGGAAGTGGTCGGGCTCGGGCCAGTTGAAGCCCGTACCGTGCACGACCATGATCTTCTCGGCCCGCAGCAGGTCCAGGACCATCTGCCGGTCGTCCTTGATCTTGTAGACCGCAGGGTCCAGCTTCGGGAAGGCGTACAGCGCGCCCTTCGGCTTCACACACGTCACGCCCGGGATCTGGGTGAGCAGGTCGTGGGCGACGTTGCGCTGCTCCAGGATCCGCCCGCCGGGCAGGACCAGGTCCTCGATGGACTGCCGGCCGCCGAGCGCGGTGGCCACGGCGTGCTGCGAGGGCATGTTCGCGCACAGGCGCATGTTCGCGAGGATCGTGAGGCCCTCGATGTAGTCGGCGGCGTGCCCCTTCGGGCCGCACACGGCCATCCAGCCGGCCCGGTAGCCCGCGACGCGGTAGTTCTTGGACAGGCCGTTGAAGGTCAGCGTGAGGACGTCGGGGGCGATCGCGGCGGTGTTGAAGTGCTTGGCGCCGTCGTAGAGGATCCGGTCGTAGATCTCGTCCGAGCAGACGACCAGGTTGTGGCGGCGCGCGATGTCCGTCAGGCCGCGCAGCATCTCCTCGTCGTAGACGGCGCCGGTCGGGTTGTTCGGGTTGATGATCACGAGCGCCTTGGTGCGGTCGGTCACCTTGCGCTCGATGTCGGCGAGGTCCGGCATCCAGTCGGACTGCTCGTCGCAGCGGTAGTGCACGGCCGTGCCCCCGGCGAGGGAGACGGACGCCGTCCACAGCGGGTAGTCCGGTGCCGGGACCAGGACCTCGTCGCCGTCGTCGAGCAGCGCCTGCATCGACATCTGGATCAGCTCGGAAACGCCGTTGCCGAGGTAGATGTCCTCGACGTCCAGGTCGATGCCCTTGGTCTGGTAGTGCTGCATGACCGCGCGGCGCGCGGACAGCAGGCCCTTCGCGTCGCCGTAGCCGTGGGCGGAGCCCAGGTTGCGGAGCATGTCCTCAAGGATCTCCGGCGGGCACTCGAAGCCGAAGGCCGCGGGGTTGCCCGTGTTGAGCTTCAGGATGCGATGACCTGCTGCTTCGAGCCGCATCGCCTCTTCGAGGACGGGGCCGCGGATCTCGTAGCAGACATTGGCGAGTTTCGTTGACTGGATCACCTGCATGACGGGAGCTTACGGGGCCGGGTGCGGGCCCGACCCGCCTTTTGGCGAGAGACTCCAAGGTCGATATATCCCGTTTGGCGGGATGCGTGGGTGGGGGCGCCCTCTTCCCTTGGAATCCGGGGCGCGACCGCCGCCCGACCTACGGAATGCGCGCGTCCGAGCTGCGTGTGGGGGTGCGTGTTGCCCTCGTCACCTCGGGTGGGGACGGAGGTGACTGAGTACCGGGCTGAGTACGCGCACTCATGCGGGCGCCGGGCCGGCGGGAGAGGCTGGGGTCCTGGACCAGGGCGAGTGATGCCTGAACGGCGGCGATCAAGGAGCGCGGGGCAGTGGAATTCGTAGTCGGTGACATGGCTATCACCACGGTCGGCACGGATGGCGACGACCGGGCGATCGAGTTCCTGGTCAGGCCGGAAGGGACCTTGGAGGAAGGGCACTTCGCGATCTTCCGCGAGCACGGCCGTGGCTGGGAGGACGCCCGCCTGACCATCGACCCGGCGGCGGCGAGCGTCCCGGTGGCGGCGATCGAGTGGGCGGTCGAGTTCGCCCGCGAATACCTCTGAGGGGTCGGGGTCGGGGTCGGGTCGGCGGGCGCTGCGGGGGCGGGGTCGGGAAGGCGGGGCGGGATCGCGGGGGCGGGGGAGCGCTGAGGCGGGGTCGGGAAGGCGGAGCGGGAGCCTCTGTGCGGGAGCCGCGGGGGCGGGTCGGGGAGGCGGGCCAGGAGCCTCCGCGTGGGAGCCCGCCAGGGCGGGGTCGGAAGGTGCGAGGCGGCCTCGGGGTGGGCGCTGCGCATGCGGGGAGCGAAGGCCCGGCCGGGCTTCGGGGGGCGGGGGAGCGCTGAGGCGGGGTCGGGAAGGCGGAGCGGGAGCCTCTGTGCGGGAGCTGCGGGGGCGGGTCGGGGAGGCGGGCCGGGAGCCTCCGCGTGGGAGCCGCAGGGCGGGGTCGGAAGGTGCGAGGCGGCCTCGGGGTGGGCGCTGCGCATGCGGGAGCGAAGGCCCGGCCGGGCTTCGGGGGGCGGGGGAGCGCTGAGGCGGGGTCGGGAAGGCGGAGCGGGAGCCTCTGTGCGGGAGCTGCGGGGGCGGGTCGGGGAGGCGGGCCGGGAGCCTCCGCGTGGGAGCCGCAGGGCGGGGTCGGAAGGTGCGAGGCGGCCTCGGGGTGGGCGCTGCGCATGCGGGAGCGAAGGCCCGGCCGGGCTTCGGGGGGCGGGATCCACTCGGGCGGTGTTGGGGAAGGCCTGGGGGTTTCCCGTCAGTCCCATCGTCTCTCCGCGTCGGGCCGGTCCGTCAAGGGCGCTCCCGTTGGTCGCGTCACTTCGTGAGGGCCTTCGGCCCCCCTTGACTGACCGTCCCGCCACGGAAATCCGAAAGACTGCCGGGAAGCCCCCAGGGGAACGGGCCGGGTGTCCAGGATCGAGACGGGCCGTTGGCGCCGCGCGCCCGGATCCAGGAGCGCGTCAAATCGCTACGCGCTCCTGAAGGACGGCGTCAGCGAGCCTCTTGGGCTGGTCATAAGCCGCCCCAGATCGCTACGCGCTTCTCCATCACGCGTCCGCGAGCCTCTGGGGTCGGGCATAAGCCGCCACCAATCGCTACGCGCTCCTCGACGACCGCGTCCGCCCCTCGTTCGGGGCTGGGAGGGGCGAAATCGAGGGCCGGGAAAGCCATTCCTCGGCTCAGCCGAACTCAACCCCCATCAAGACGCACGACGAGATCCCACCCGTCGGTACAGACGGGGGCATTTGGGGCGAATGGCAGCCTCTCGGGTGCGGGCACTCTCCCAGACATGGATTGGCATCGCTCCAGCCGTCATCCGGCGCTTTTCCACCCCACCCAGGGGCCGGACGCCGTCCAAGAGGGGCGCGGAAAGCTTTCTGCGGCTTGTGCCCAGCCCCAGACGAACCGCAGACGCGTGATCGAGAAGCGCGCGGCCACCACTGGCGGCCTATGCCCAACCCATGAGACTCGCGGACGCGTGATGGATAGGCGCACCGCGCTCGCTGGCGGCCTATGCCCAACCCAAGAGACTCGCGGACGCCGCCTCGCAGAAGCGCGTAGCGATCGATGGCGGCCTATGTCCAGCCCATGGGGCTCGCAGGCGCCGTCGGGCAGGAGCGCGTAGCGATTGGGGGCGCTCCTGGATCCGGGCACGCGGCCCCGACCGCTTTGGGTGTCTCTTGATGGCCGGCCCGTTCCTCTGGGGGCTTCCCGGCAGTCTTTCGGATTTCCGTGGCGGGACGGTCAGTCAAGGGGGGCCGAAGGCCCTCACGGAGTGACGCGACCGAAGGGAGCGCCCTTGACGGACCGGCCCGACGCGGAGAGACGATTGGACTGACGGGAAACCCCCAGAACCCCACCGACACCGCCCCAGCGGATCCCGCTGCCCGCACCGCCGCCGCGCCTCTCGACACCCCCGCCTCGGCGGCCCCCGCCCTACACCGCCGCCGCGCCTTCCGCCCCCGCCCCGGCGGCTCCCACCCGCGCCCCCGCCTCGCCCGCCGAAGCCCCCGCTGCGGCGGCTCCCACCCGCGCCCCCGCCCCGCCGAAGCTCCCGCCCCGCGTTGTCGGTGCCGCTGCGTACCGTCGGGGTATGAAGTCGCTGAGCATCATCGCGGGGGATGCGACGAGTCCCCAGGCCGCGGGGCCCAAGGTCGTAGCGCACGTGTGCAACGACCTCGGGGGGTGGGGGAAAGGTTTCGTGCTGGCCGTATCGAAGCGGTGGCGTGAGCCGGAGATTGCGTATCGGGCTTGGCATCGGGGGCGCAGCGGCAACGACTTCGGGCTGGGCGCCGTACAGATGGTGCGGGTGAAGCCCGACCTGTGGGTGGCCAACATGGTGGCGCAGCGGGGGATACGGACGGGGAGCGCGGGCCCGCCGATCCGTTATGACGCCCTGGGGCGCTGCCTGGTCGCGCTGGGTGAACATGCCGTCGAGTTGGGGGCGAGCGTGCACATGCCGAGGATCGGGTGCGGGCTCGCGGGTGGCGTCTGGCCGCGCGTCGAGCCGTTGATCACCGGGGCGCTGTGTGAGCGCGGCGTTGCGGTGACCGTCTACGACCGGGGGTGAAGGCGTCGGCTGGGCTGGGTGTGCTGTGGCCGTGACCTGGTCCGGGTCGGCGCGTTTCCTCCACGTGACGCTCGACGACCTGTACACCAGCATCGTGGCTGACGAGATCGAATCCGCGGCCGAACCTGAACGCCTACCCCTTCTCAGTCGGGCGGAGGCGGACCTCGTGCTCGCCGTGCTCGACGTCGTCGCGGGCGGCTCCGTGGACGACGAGGTGCGGTCCATCGCCCGGGCCCTTCGGTCCCGGCTGGGACCGCGGTTGTGCACGGAGGGGCCGCGAATTCCGGCTTGACCTCAAGGCGGGTCGAGGTAGGAGGCTGGGATCATGACCACCAAGCCAGCCGACACTCCAGTTCCCGTCCCCGGTCCCGTTTCCCTTCCAGCCGTACCCAGCCCGACCGACCACCGGCCCGACCGGTGGTCCGGTGAGGTGCTCGATCTCGACGCCTACCTGGCGCGGATCGGGTACGACGGCCCCCGCGAGCCGACCCTCGCCGTGCTGAGGGACCTCCAGCGCGCCCACACCACGGGCATTCCCTTCGAGAACGTCCACGCCGTCCTCGGCCGGGAGCTGCCGCTCGACCTGCCCTCCGTCGAGGCGCGCCTGGTACGGGACCGCCGCGGCGGCTACTGCTTCGAGCACGTGCTGCTCTTCGCGGCCGCCGTCGAACGCCTCGGCTTCCACGTCACCGGCCTGATCGGCCGGGTCAGCCTGGGCGCGCCCAAGGTGCTCCCCGCCACGCACGGACTGCTCGCGGTGACGGCCCGCGACGACGACCGCGTGTGGCTGTGCGACGTCGGCTTCGGGGCCGGTCCGTTCGGACCGATCGAACTGGCCGACGGCGCCCACATCGCGTACGAGGGCTGGCATCACCGGCTGGAGCGACGGCCCGGCGCCCACGGCATCGACCAGTGGTGGCTGTACCAGACCGCCCCCGGCCCCGCCGGGCCCGACGACACGCCCGGGCGGGTGCCGACCCCGTGGATCGACCGGCACACCTTCACCCTCACCGCGCAGTACCCGATCGACTACGTCGTGGGCAGCCACTTCGTGGGCACGAACGCGCGCTCGCCGTTCGTCCGCAGGCTCTTCGCGCAGCGCATGACCCCGGCCGCCCATCACAGCCTGGACGGTCTGACGCTCGTCACCACCCTCCCGGACGGGACGAAGACCACCGAGGAGATCGCCCCGGAGGCGCTGGACGGGACCCTGCGCACGGTGTTCGGGATCGCGCTCACGGAGGAGGAGCTGAGCGGGATCGCCGCCCGCCGACAGGCGGCGGATCCCGTCTGATGCCGTACCGGGCGCCGTGGCCCGTGAACCTTTACGGTCGCAGCAGTAGGGCTCAGCGGTCCGGGTGGCGTTCCAGGATCACCAGGGGGATCTCGCGGGGACGGGCGGCCGCCTGGTCGTCCTCGAACGGGGGCCACAGGGCGGTCATCATCTCCCAGTACACCTCCCGTTCCGTCGCGGTGGCCGTGTGGGCCGTCGCTGTGAAGGTGGCGGCGCCCACCTGGAGGCGGACCTCCGGGTGGGCGGTGAGGTTGCGGTACCAGCGGGGGTGGTCCGGGGCGCCGTCTGCGGAGGCCACGACGAGGTAGCGGCCCGCGTCCTCGCCGTAGACCAGCGGGACGCGCACGGTGGTGCCGGTGGCGCGGTCGAGCGTGGTGAGCAGCAGGGTGGGAACGCCGTGCCACAGGTGCCCGTCGGCGCCGGCCGTGCTGACGTAGGCGCGGACGTGGTCGAGCCGGGCGCCGGGTCGTGGGTCCGTGGGGTGGTCCCAGTCGACTGCGAGTGTGTGCATCTACCTGTCCTTAGGGTCGTGGCGGCCCCCTGGCGGCTCAACGAGCATTAACGATTCTGGATGCGTACGACCCGTAGCGCACGTCCATATGTCTGGACCAAGCTCGGTGTCATGGATCTGGAGCTGAGGCATCTCAAGATCGTCAGGGCCGTCGCCGACGCCGGGAGCCTGACCCGGGCCGCCACCGTCCTCGGTCTGGCGCAGCCCGCGCTCAGTGCGCAGTTGAAGCGGGTCGAGCGGGCGTTGGGCGGCTCGCTGTTCGTGCGGGGGCGGGAGGGTGTACGGGCGACCGCGCTCGGGGAGCTGGTGCTGGAGCGGGCCAGGGTGCTGCTGCCCGCGGTGTGCGAACTCCAGGAGGAGGCGCAGCGGTTCGCCCGGCAGGGGGAGCGGGGCTACCGGCTCGGCGGGACGCACGGGCCGCTGCTCGGCGGGCTCGTGGACCGGCTGGCGGAGGAGGAACCGGGGGTCGCGGTGACCACGTACACCTCCTGGTCGGAGAGGGAGATCGCCGGGAGCGTCGCGGAGGGACGCCTGGACTTCGCGCTGGTCGGAGTCTGCGGGGAGAGCGCGCCGCCGGAGCCCGGGCGGCTGGCGTGGATGGAGGTGGCGCGGGATCCGGTGCACGTGATGCTGGCCGAGGACCACCCCCTGGCCCTGGGGCGGGCCGCGACGGACGAGGTCGAGCTGGCGGAGCTGGCGGCCGAGGCGTGGACGGACGTACCGGGCGACGGGTGCTTCGGCGACTGCTTCGCCGCGGCGTGCGTGCGGGCGGGTTTCACGCCCGCCTGTGTCTACGAGACCGACACGGCCTCGTGCGTGCACCTGGTGCAGGTGGGACGGGCCGTGGGGCTTTGCCGGGCCACGTTCCCGGCGACCCCGGGGGTGGTCACGCGGCCGCTGGCCGGGACGCCGCTGGTGTGGCGGCACCTGCTCGGATGGCATCCCGCGGGGCGGGTCGCGGCGCGGGCGGTGGGGGTGCTGGGGCATGCGAGGGCTGCGCATGCGGAGGCCCTGGGGCGGGCGGCGGCTGGGGGATCGGCCCTGCGGGCGGCTCCGGGTTCGGCTCCGGGTCCGGCTCCGGATTCGGCTTCTGCGGCCTTGCGGTCGGCTGTGCCGTGGCCTGCGGCGTAGCGGTGTGGGTGCGTGTGCGGAAGCGATGCCGGGTGCGGCGCCGTTGCGGGGGCGCTGCCCCCGGACCCCCGCGCCTCAAACGCCGGCGGGGCTGGATGTTGGGGGCGCTGCCCCCGGGCCCCTGCGCCTCAAGCGCCGGCGGGGCTGGATGTTGGGGGCGCTGCCCCCGGGCCCCTGCGCCTCAAGCGCCGGCGGGGCTGGATGTTGGGGGCGCTGCCCCCGGGCCCCCGCGCCTCAAACGCCGGCGGGGCTGGGATTGCGGGGCGGGGCTGGGGTTGCGGGGCGGGGCTGGGGCGGCGCCGGGGTGCTGCCCCGGCCCCCGCGCCGGCCGGGGTGGAGTTGGTCGGCGAAGGCGGGGGCGGGCAGCGCTTCGGGGGTTACGGCAGGTAGCGCTCGATGACCTGTGGGCCCTCCTTCTCGATCAACTTGCGGGCCTTCTCGACCCGCTCCGGAGTCGGGTCGTGGCCGGTCGCCATCACGAGGTCTTCGGGGTCGTACGGCCGTTCCCCGCCCGTGAAGAGCCGGTCCGACCGTGTGGGCTGCTCGTCGGGTTCACTGACCATCGCGTACCTCCTACGGTTTCCCTGCCCCCATGGTCCGGCCCCCGCCCCATGAACGCACTTCGGCCGCCGCGGAGCGACGGGCATACCGCCGGGGGAAGGGCCAACTGGCAGCTCCCGCGCGAAGGTTCGGATTTCTACGGTTTCCGCAGACCCCCACCGGAAACCGAGGAGATCCCCCATGCTCAAGCGACACGCCCGCGCGGCGTGTACCGCCCTGGCCGCCGCCGGGATGCTGCTGGCCGGGACCGGAGGCGCCGTCGCCGACCCGGCCCCAACCCCCGCGGCCCCCTCCGCGGCCGCAACGCTGCGGACCGCCGACGCTCCGCCCGAGCTGCTCGCCGCCATGCAGCGCGACCTCGGCCTGACCCCCACGCAGGCCAAGGCCCGTCTCGCCCACGAAGCCGAGGCCGGGGCCACCGCCGCCCGCCTCCGTGACCGGCTCGGCGCCGCCTTCGCCGGGGCCTGGGTGGACGGGGCCGACGCCGGCACCCTCACCGTCGCCACCACGCGGGCCGCCGACACGGCCGCGATACGCGCCGCCGGGGCCCGGGCCAAGCTGGTCCCCCGCACCCTCGCCGACCTCGACGGCGCCAAGGCCGCACTGGACCGGGCCGCCGGCCCCGCGACGCCCGTCCGCTACGTCGACCCGCGCTCCAACACGCTCGTCGTCGAGGAGACCGAGGCGGGTGCGGCCGCCCGGCTGCTCGACGCGACCGGCACCGATGCCGCCCTGGTCACGGTGGTGCGTACGGACGAGGCCCCGCGTCCGCTCTACGACCTGCGCGGCGGCGACGCCTACTACATGAACGGCAGCGGCCGCTGCTCCGTCGGCTTCCCCGTGACCAAGGGGACCGTCAACGGCTTCGCCACCGCCGGGCACTGCGGGCGGGCCGGGACCACCACCACCGGCTTCAACCGGGTCGCCCAGGGCTCCTTCCAGGCCTCGGTCTTCCCCGGCAGCGACATGGCCTGGGTCGCCGCGAACACCAGCTGGACCTCGACCCCGTACGTGAAGGGCAGCGGCGGCGCGAACGTGCAGGTCGCCGGCTCGGTGCTGCAACCGGTAGGGGCTTCGGTGTGCCGGTCCGGCTCGACCACCGGATGGCACTGCGGCACGATCCAGCAGCACAACACCAGCGTCACCTATCCCGAGGGCACCATCTCCGGCGTGACCCGTACGACGGTCTGCGCCGAGCCGGGGGACTCCGGCGGCTCCTACATCTCCGGGAGCCAGGCCCAGGGCGTGACCTCGGGCGGCTCCGGCAACTGCTCCAGCGGCGGCACGACCTTCTTCCAGCCGCTGAACCCGATCCTGTCGGCGTACGGACTGACGCTCAAGGTCAGCGGCGGCGACCCGGGCCCCGGCCCCGGTGAGCCCGAGCCGGGCGGCACCTGGAAGGCGGGCACCGTCTACGCGGCCGGCGCCACCGTCACCTACGGCGGGGCCACCTACCGCTGTATCCAGGGGCACCAGGCCCAGACCGGCTGGGAGCCGCCGAACGTACCGGCGCTCTGGCAGCGCGCCTGAACATCCGTACGTCAGTACGTCCATGCCGTGAACGGTGCCGTGACTGCCAAGGGGGGAGTCACGGCACCTTCCCGCGTCCCCCCGTCCGCCGCCGCGCCTCAGACCAGGACCGCCGCAAGCGTGCCGAGCGCGCCGAGGACGGTCAGCACGCCGCAGATGGCGAGGTTCACCATCCGGTGCTCCCAGAAGACCGCGACGAACTCCCTGATGGTGGCGCTCGGCCAGTAGTACTTGGCGGTGGGGGAGCCCAGGACCTGCCCGTTGACTCCGGTCTTGCGCGCCAGCATCGCGGCCCGGGAAGGCGTGGAAGTTGTTGGTGACCACCACGCACCGGTACGCCGGATCGTGCGCCTCCATGATCTCCCGGCTGAAGCGCATGTTCTCCTCGGTCGTCGTGGACCGGTCCTCCAGCACGACGTGGTGCGCCGGCACACCCTCCGCGATCAGCCAGTCCGCCATCGCCCGGGCCTCCGAGACCTTCTCGTCCGATCCCTTGCCGCCCGACACGAGCAGGACCGGCGGCCGGCCACCCCGGGCCAGCTGGCGCTCGTAGATCTGCTGCCCCTTGCGCAGGCGTGAGGCCAGCAGCGGCGGTACGCGGTCGCCGCCGATCAGGCCCGAGCCCAGCATGACCACGTGGTCGATGTCGCCGCGCACCTTGATCCGGCCGTAGAGGAAGGCGTAGCCGAGGAAGCAGAAGAAGACGAAGGAGACGTAGCCGGCGACGACGGTGAGGGTTCCGGCGATGCCGCCGAGCACGGGGGAGCCGACCACGGCGACGAGGACCAGCAGTGCGATCAGCGCGAAGATCGCGAGGCCGGCGAGCAGCGACAGCAGGGTGGCCGGGCGGAAGCCCTCCTTGCGGACCATGGTCACGCCGTTGCGTACGAGGAGGACGCCGAGCGCCAGGATCCCGAACGCGGGTGAGGCGAAAGTGAGGACGACGACCGTGACGGCCGCCCAGGTGGGCAGTTTGCCCACCTGGAGGAAGACGGCCGAGAAGGCGGCGAGGAAGGTCAGTCCCAGCAGCACGGCATTGCTGAAGCGGCGCCGGTCCTGCCGGACGCTTATGCAGAACGCGACGAACAGCAGGGCGGCGAGGGCGAAGGCGACCATGGCGCCATCGTAGGTGGCGGATCCGCCGGAGACCGCCGCCCGTTCACTGCCGGCCGGACCCCGGTCACCCGGTCCGGGAGCCGGTCCTGCGCACCGAACGTCCGGCCAGCACCTGGGTCCTGCGCCCGTCGCGCATCACGAAGCGGCCGCCGATCAGGACGTAGGGGATCCCGGTGGGCGGCGTGCGCGGCCGCTCGTACGTGGCGCCGGCGGCGACCGTGTCGGGATCGAAGAGGACGAGGTCCGCGCGGTGGCCCACCCGGATCAGGCCGCGGTCCGGCAGGCGCAGCCGGGTCGCGGGGCGGCCGGACAGGTGCGCGACGCACTCCTCCAGCGACAGCAGCCCGAGCTCGCGGACGTAGTGCCCCAGGTAGTGGGGGAAGGTGCCGTACGCGCGCGGGTGCGGTTTCGCGCCCTGGAGGATGCCGTCGGAGCCGCCGGTGTGGGCGCGGTGGCGCATGATCGCCCGGACGTTCTCCTCGTGGCCGACGTGCTGGAGGATCGTCGGCGCGAGCCGGTCGCCGATCAGGAGCCGGCGGGCGGTGTCCCAGCCGTCCACGCGGGTGCCGACGTGGGCGGCGTACGCGGGGTCGGTGACGCCCGAGATCTCGATCGTCGACCAGTCGACGGGGACGCCGTGGCAGCCGTCGGCGCCCTCCTGCTCCAGGGCGTGGCGGATCCGCGCGGCCTGGTCGTCGTCGCGCAGCCGGGCGAGGACCGCCTCCGGGCCGCCGGCGTTCGCCCAACTGGGCAGCAGGGCCACGAGGGTGGTGCAGCCCGGGGTGTACGGGTAGCTGTCCAGGGTGATGTCGGCGCCGGCGTCCAGGGCCGTGTCGAGGAGGGCGAGGAGTTCGGGGGCGCGGTCCTCGTTCTCGCCGAAGTTCATGGTGGCGTGAGCGAGGTGCAGGGCGCAGCCGGCGTCCCGGGCCAGGTCCACCATCTCGGCGTAGGCGGTGAGGGCGCCCCGGCCGTAACTGCGGTGGTGGGGGCAGTAGTAGCCGCCGTGCCGGGCCACCACCCGGCACAGTGCCGTCAGTTCGGACCGCGAGGCGTACATGCCGGGGGTGTAGGTGAGTCCGGAGGACATGCCGACGGCGCCCTGGGCGAGGCCGTCGGCGACGAGCCCGCGCATCCGGTCCAGTTCGGCCGCGGTCGCCGGGCGGTCGTCCCAGCCGACGACGTGGGCGCGGACGGTGCCCTGGGGAACGAGGTAGGCGGCGTTGAGGGCGACGCCCTCGCCGCCGAAGCCGCGGTCCAGCCGGTCGAGGTATTCGCCGACCGTGCGCCAGTCGAAGTGGATGTCGTCGCCGGGGCCGTTCCAGCCGGCGATGGCGGCCCGGACCGCGTCGAGCGTGCGGTCGTCGACGGGCGCGTACGACAGGCCGTCCTGGCCGAGGACTTCGAGGGTGACGCCCTGCGCGGCCTTCGCGCTGTGGTCCGGGTCGCGCAGCAGCGCCAGGTCGCTGTGGGCGTGCATGTCCACGAAGCCGGGAGCCAGGGCGAGACCGTGCGCGTCGACGGTCTCGCGGCCCCCGGACAGCCTGCCGACGGCGGCGATCCGGCCCTCGTGGACGCCGACGTCGGCAATGTACGAGGGGCCGCCCGTGCCGTCGACGACCCGGGCTCCCCGCAGGACCAGGTCCACGGCCGCGTCCGCGTCTAGAAGAAGGTGCGGACGTAGTCGGTGACGGCGCCGTCGGCCTCCACGACCGGGATCAGCGGCCACTTCTCGAAAATGGTGCAGGGGTGGGCCATCCCGAGGGAGACCCAGTCGCCGACCTCCAGTCCGGTGGCGTCGGCGTCCGTCTCGATCCAGGCGTGCTGGTCGGACAGCTTGGTCACCCGGATTCCGTGCGCGGCGCGCTCGACGCCGTCGCGGGCGCCGCGCACGGCCAGGACCTCGGGCAGGCCGAGGTCGTAGGCGATGTCGCGCTTGCCGGCGTTGACGAAGGCCTGGCCGGGCGTGGGACGGGAGACGACCTGGGTCCACAGCCGGAAGGCGGGGAGCAGGCCGCCCTCCTCGGGGACGCGGTTGAAGGGGGTCAGGCCCGAGTACCAGCCGTGGTCGTGGGAGACGTACGCGCCGGAGCGCAGCAGCGGCAGTACGGGCAGCGACAGCTGCGGGATGTCGGTGAAGACCTCGGCGACGGCGTCGAACCATTCGCTGCCGCCGGCGCTGACGATGACCTCGTCCAGGCCGGTGCCGGTGAAGAGGCCCTGCTTGTCGAGATCGGCGGCGAGCGCGGTGAGGCGGCGCAGCCAGGCGCGGACGCTGTCGGCGTCGGCGCCGGGCATGGTGGCCTCGTAGCCCGCGACGCCAGCCAGGCGCAGTGAGGGGGACGCGGCGACGGCCTCGGCGACGGCCTGGCATTCGGCGTCGGTGCGCAGCCCGGTGCGTCCCTCGGCGCCGGCGCCGAGTTCGAGGACGACGTCGAGGGTGGCGCCGCGGCCCTGCAGGGCGGCGTCCATCAGTTCTACCCCGCGGACGGAGTCGACGTAGCAGACGAAGCGGAAGCCGGGGTCGGCGGCGAGTTCGTCGGCGACCCAGAGCAGGGCGGGAGCGTCGACCAGCTCGTTGGCCAGGAAGATCGTCTGGATGCCGAAGGCGCGGCAGACGCGGGCCTGGTGGGGCATGGCGACGGTGATGCCCCACGCGCCGTGGTCCAGCTGGCGGCGGAAGAGCTGCGGGGCCATGCAGGTCTTGCCGTGCGGGGCGAAGGCGAGGCCGTGGCGGGCGGCGTAGGTGCCGAGGGCGGTGAGGTTGTGCTCCAGCGCGTCCGCGTCGAGGGTCAGGACGGGGGTGGTGAAGCCGCCGGTGTGCAGGCCGCGGCGCTGGGCGGCGAGCTGTCCGACGGTGAGGCCGTCCGCCTGGGCGTCCGGGGGCAGGCCCTTGAACCGGTGGTCGACCGGCTCGGCGGCGAGGTCCTTGACGGGGTCGCTGGCGCTGGCCATGCGGATGCCTCCCGGGCGTGTTGCGTTGGCTGCAACGGTCGTTGCGTATGCCACTGCATGCTGTCTAACATCCGCGGTGACGGTGGGTCAACGTCGCCCGCGCGGCGCCGCTGCCGACCGAGCCGGGCCGTGATGCCGTGACTGCGGGGAAGGGCAGGCGATGAGCCAGTCGGTCGAAAGGGCGCTCGGCATCCTGCCGTTGCTCGCGAAGGGGCCCGCCGGGCTCGGCGACGTCGCCGACGAGCTGGGCGTGCACAAGAGCACCGCGCTGCGCCTGCTGCGCACCCTGAGCGAGCGCGGGTTCGTGTACCGCCGCCCCGACGGCCGCTACCGCCTCGGCGCGCAGCTCTTCGCGCTCGCCGCCGAGGCCCTGGAGAACCTCGACGTCCGCGAGGTCGCCCGCCCCCACCTGGCCGAACTGAACCGGGCCACCGGGCACACCGTGCACCTCGCGCTGCACCAGGACGACGAGGTCGTCTACGTCGACAAGGTCGACAGCCGCTACCCGGTGCGCATGTACTCCCGCATCGGCAGGCCCGTGCCCCTGACCGTCGCCGCCGTCGCCAAGCTGCTCCTCGCCGACCTCCCCGAGGGCGAGCGCCGGGCCCTCGCCCACCGCATCGAGTACCCCCGCTACACCGCCCGCTCCACCCCGGACGCGGAGGCCTTCCTGCGCGAGCTGGACCTCGTACGGGAGCAGGGCTGGGCCGCCGACCTCGGCGGCCACGAGGAGTCGATCAACTGCCTGGGCGCACCCGTGCGGGGGCCCGGCGGGCGGGTCGTCGCCGCGCTGTCGCTCTCCGCGCCCGGTGTGGTCGTCCCGGCGGAGGGGTTGCTCGAACTGCTGCCGCAGGTGCTGCGGACCGCCGATGCCATCAGCCAGGACTGTTCAGGAGTACAGGAGACAGAGTGAGCGAGAAGACCGCCGTCACCCCCGCCACCCACACCGTCCCGCCCGCGAAGTTCTCGCACGGGGTGCGCAAGGGGAACATCCTGCAGGTGGCCGGGCAGGTCGGGTTCCTGCCGCACGTGGAGGGCCGGCCGCCGACGCCGGCCGGGCCGACGCTGCGCGAGCAGACCCTCCAGACGCTGGAGAACGTCCGCTCCGTGCTGGAGGCGGGCGGTGCGGGCTGGGACGACGTGATGATGATCCGCGTCTACCTCACCGACACGGCGCACTTCGCCGAGATGAACGAGGTCTACGACGCCTACTTCGAGGAGCAGGGGCTGAAGGAGGCCCCGGCCGCCCGCACCACCGTGTACGTGGGCCTGCCGGCCGGGCTGCTCGTCGAGATCGACGCCCTGGCCGTCCTGGGCTGAGCCCGGACGGTCGGGCAGGGCGCCCCTGCCGCGGGGAGGGGCGCCCTCCTCGCGGCGGGGCGCCCCCGGTTCAGGTGCCCGCCCCGGCCGCTACGAGCAGTACTGGGCTTCCTTGCCGATCGAGCGGTACATGCAGTCGGCGTTCTCCAGGAGCTGGAGTACGGCGTCCTTGTTGCGGGCGGTCTCGCGGTCGATCACCTCGTCCGGCGGGTAGAAGCCGCCACCGCCGCTCCGCGGGTACATCTCGAAGGTGTAGGAGAAGATCCTCTGGTTGCCCCACAGCCAGTCGTCGATCGTCCCGTCGGTGATGTAGAGGTCGCTCGCCTGCTCCGGGGTGTAGCCGTTGCTGGCCGCCATGCTCGTGCCGATCTTCTTGTAGACGGCGAGGTCGTCGGCGGTCAGGCCCGGGGCGGTGTCGTTGTAGGTGTAGCCGAAGGGCCACAGGACGAGCTCGCTGTAGGTGTGGAAGTCGATCGCGGCCTTGATCTGCTGCTTGCCGCCGACGACGCGGCTGCGGACGAAGTCCGACACGACCTTGACCTCGGGTGCGGACTCGGCGGCCGCGCCGCGGTAGGTCTCGGAGCCCTTGCTGCCGCTGGAGCCGCCGCAGCAGCCCCACTTGTAGTTCCAGTTCCGGTTCTCGTCGGTGCCGACGTAGGAGGAGCCGGAGTTCGGCTGCCGGTTCTTGCGCCAGGAGCGGTAGGAGCCGGTGGCGATGTCGTACTCGCCGCCGTCCGGGTTGAGGTCCGGGACGATCCAGATTTCGCGGCCGTTGACGGCGTTCGTGACGCGTGAGTCGGTGCCGTACTTGGAGGTGAACTCCTTGAGCAGGTACAGCGCCATCTCGACGGTCAGGTGCTCGCGGGCGTGCTGGTGCGCGGTGAAGAGCACCTCGGGCTCGGACTCGTCCGTCGCGACGTTGTCGCTGATCTTGATGGCGAGCATGTCCCGGCCCTGGTAGGACTTGCCGATCACCCGCTTGGAGGCGATCGCCGGGTACTGCGCGACGAGCTGGTTGATCTCGGCGGTCGCCTCGGCGTAGTTGTGGTACCTGGAGTCCGCCGAGGGGAAGTCCATCGGGTTCGCGGCGATGCCGGGCATCGAGCGGTCCGGGGGGCCGGGCAGGGCCGTCAGCTTGTAGCCGAGCTCCCTCAGCTTCCTGGCCTGCGTGGTGTCGGCGCTGACCACCACGGTGTGGTCGTCGACCTCGTCGATCGAGACGCCCGTGCCGAGCAGGGCGGTGCGGTCGGCGACGGTGGAGGGGCCGTGGATCCGGTACTGGACGACGGCCTCGTCCTGGGTGGCGGTGGACGGGCTGGGTGGTGGCGCTGCCGTCGCGCTCATGCCGTAGGCGGGTGCGCCCAGTGCGAGCGCCAGCAGGGCCGCCGTCAGGGCGGCCCTCCGGCGGGTATGGAGCCGCATGCGTTCTCCTGGGTGGGGAGTGTGGGGGTAGCCGTGCGGACGCGCTCAGCGTCCTCTCGTGGCATGTCCCGGTCAAGGACCTCGGGCGTAGGCCGAACCGATCCGGCCACCCCCACACGTCTACCGCCTACGGGAGCCCGTGGACCTTGGGACCCACCGAGTTCGACCAAGCACTACCCGCCTTGGCGTCCCAGTTGGTCGACCAGGTCATCGCGCCGCGCAGCCCGGGGTAGGTCTTCGACGGCTTGAAGGATCCGCAGTTCGTGCCGCGGGTCAGGCAGTCCAGGGCGTTGTTGACGACGGTCGGGGAGACGTAGCCGCTGCCCGCACCGCTGGGGGAGGCCGGGACGCCGATGCCGACCTGGGACGGGTCGAGGCCGCCCTCCAGCTGGATGCAGGCCAGCGCGGTGAGGAAGTCCACCGATCCCTGGGAGTACACCTTGCCGTCGCAGCCGTTCATCGAGCCGCTGTTGTAGTACTGCATGTTGACGACGGTGAGGATGTCCTTGATGTTGAGCGCCGTCTTGAAGTAGCCGCCCTGCGTGGACTGCATGTCGATGGTCTGCGGGGCCATGGTGATGACGAGCGAGGGGCCCGCCTTCGCGGACAGGGCACGCAGCGCCTGCGTCATGTAGGTGGGGTTGAGGCCGTTCTCCAGGTCGATGTCGATGCCCGTGAAGCCGTACTCCTGCATCAGGGCGTACGCGGAGTTCGCGAGGTTGGTCGCGGAGGCCGAGTCGTTGACCGTGATCGTCCCCTTCTCTCCGCCGACGGAGAGGATGACCGACTTCCCGGCCGCCTTCTTCGCGGCGATGTCGGCCTTGAACTGGGCGACCGTGTAGCCGCCGAGGCCGGCCGAGTCCAGGTTGAAGGTGATGGCGCCGGGCGTGGCGGTGGCGTCGGCGAAGGAGACGGCGATGATGTCGTACTGCGCGGAGACGTCCGAGATCCGCTGCACCGTCGCGCCGTTGTCGAAGTTCTGCCAGTAGCCGGTCAGGGCGTGCCTGGGGACGGCCGGGTTGCCCGGGTTCCCGCCGCCGGTCGTGGTCCCGGTCACCGGCGCGGACTTCGGGCCCTCGCCCGCGGAGCTGTACGCGCTCACCTGGAAGGAGTACGAGGTGGCGGGCGCGAGGCCGGTGACGGCGGTGGAGGTACCGGTCAGGGTCTGCACGCGGGCGCCGTCCTGGTAGACGTGGTACCCGGCCGCGCCGCTGACGGCGTTCCACGAAAGGGTGAGGCCGTTCGCGCTCTGGCCGGAAACGGCGGCCCCGGCCGGCGCTCCCGGGACGCCCGGCCCGGGGTCGGTGCCCCCGCCGCCGTCCGGGCCGAAGACGCTGAACTCGTCCACGGTGTAGGCCGGCTGGCCGTACCAGCCGTGCGTGTAGACGGTGACCTCGGTGGTGGAGGGGCCGGTGGTGAAGGTGGTGGACAGCTTCTGCCAACCGCCGCCCGACCCGGGGGTCCAGGTGGAGACGTCCTGGGTGCCCGTCCCGGTCGCGCCGAGGTAGACGTAGCTGCCCTGCACCTGCGTGCTCAGCGTGTACGTCGAGCTCGGCTTGACCCGGACGGTCTGGCTGCAGCGGGCGTTGTCCGAGCCGGCCGGGGTGGCCCTCAGAGCACCGGCGCCGGCGTACACGGGCGAGGAGACGGCGGCGCCGCTCCCGCCGGAACAGGACCAGTTCGCCAGGCCCGACTCGAAGCCGCCGTTGCGGGCGACGTTGACGTCGGCGGCCTGTGCGGTACCGGTGGCGAGGGCCGTCAGCGCCCCGGCGGCGACGGCGGCGGCGAGCGGCAGGGAGAGGGAGCGTATGCGGTTCACGTGGGCTCCGTGGGGGAGGGGAAAGGGTGAGGGGACAGCCGGGTCGTACGGGGTGGGGTCGACTCACGGCATGCGCTGCCAAGTTGGTCCAGACCAATCTCCGTGTCAAGGGTCTTCGCGAAGTGGCTTGAAATGGCTCAATGCGCGTTCCCTGTTGTCCGGGTTTCCCGTCACCTGTGACCGCTGCCTTACACACGGGAATCACCAAGCCCCTGACCTGCCAGGGGTCACGCGGTTATGGTGCTGGGGCAAGGGGGGACGGGTGACGCGCCGTCAGCGGCCGCGCAGTGGTGCGCGCACGCGAAACGGCTGCGACGCGTCCCCGTCGAGCGCGCGAGAGTCCGGGCGTACGGGGAGAACGTGGACGTGGGGGAACGGGGGGATTCGCGTGCCGACCGCAATCGCTGTCACCAGCGCCGACCTGGTGCTGCCGGCCCCTGACCGGCACACGCCCGGGGCTGCCCTGCTGCACCCGCCCGAACAGCACGACCTGGAGGCCGCGCTCACCGCGACCGGTGCCCTGCTGGAGCGGCACGGCCACCTCGTCGCCCTCGTACCGCCCTGGCTGCCCCGGACCACCGTCCAGCGGCTGCACACCGTCCGGGCCATCCTGGAAACCGACCGGATCGCGCTCCTCGACATCGATCTCCCGCCGCTGGGCACGGCCCTGCTGGCCCGTCAGCTGCGCCAGCTCAGCGTCTGCGACTTCAGCCCCGGAGTCATCGCCTCCGCGGCCCGGCTGCTGTCCCACTACATCTACGCGGGCGCCCTGCTCGGCTCGGTCGCCAAACTCGACCGGGTCCGCGTACCCGTCGGCCTCGGGGCGCACGCCCGGTCCTGGTCGCCGAGCGCTCAGTTCGCCGTACTCGCCCATCCGACACCGCACCTGGCCAGGCTGGGATCCGCCGGCGGGGGCGGGCGCGGCGGACGGGGCGGGCGCGGCGGTGCGCACGGCGGGGGCCGTGGAGGCCGCGGCGGCACCCCGCAGGGCGGTGCACCGGCTGGCGCAGCGGGCGGCGCACCGGACGCGGCAGCGGACCTGCCCGCCGGACCCGGCTTCGCCACGCACCTCACCTTCGCGCGCGGCCAGCTCGCCTCCGACTGGGTCGCCGCCGAACTCGCCACCGCCTGGCAGGTGCAGGGCGTCCTGGAGAACCCGCTGCCGGCCGCCTCACCCGCCTGGTGGGGCACCCCCAAGCTCGTCGAGTTCGCCGCCGGCATCCCCGACCTGTCCGTGCTCTACCAACTGGTCGCCTCGGTACGCCGCGAGCAGTGCCGCTGGTGCGGCCTCGAACTCATCGGCGACCGCTGCGGCTTCTGCGCCGCCCCGCTCACCGCCCCGCCCGCCACCCCACCACCGTCATCGGCGGTGCCGGCGGGCACCGGCCTCTCCAGACCCTGACCGACGACCGAACGTACGAGTGAAGAAAGAACGGCGAGGTAGTACGGCCTATGAACTCACGCCAGCGCCGCGGCGTCATTCTGCTGATCCTGTCGGTCCTGTGCGCCCTGGGAGCCTTCGCCGGAGTCCTCGTGGTGATCGGCGACGTCAACTCCAAGGTCGGGTCCGAGGTCGTCGCCTACCGCGCCAAGGCGGACATAGTCCCGTACAGCCCGCTGGCGGACAGCCAGTTCGAGGAGGTCAGGATCCCCGCGCGCTGGCTCTCCGGCACCGCCGTCACCGACCTCGCCGCCCTGAAGGACAAGATCGCGCTCACCACCCTGAAGAAGGGATCGCTGCTCCAGTCGGACATGTTCGTCGACCGGCCGCAGCTCCAGCCCGGCGAGCAGGAGATCGCCATCATGATCGACGCGGCGACGGGAGTGGCCGGGAAGATCACCTCCGGCGCCAAGGTCAACATCATCGCCACCTTCAAGGGCGCCAAGGACACCGAACCCTCCCGCTCGGTGATCATCGTCGCCAACGCCCGGGTCCTGGGCGTCGGCAAGCTCACCGCCCTGGAGAAGGACAGCGACCGCAAGGGCCCCTCCGAGGCCGTCCCGATCACCTTCGCCCTCAGCACCAAGGACACCCAGCGCGTCGCGTACGCCGAGTCCTTCGCGGAGCACGTGCGCCTCGCGCTGGTCGCCCCCGGCACCGACTCCGCGCCCTCCGCCGACGACCGTACGTACACCCTCGACGGGGACAGGTGAGGCCCGGATGACCACGCGAATCCTCCCCGCCGTCGGCGACCCGGACGCCGCCCGCATCTTCTCCACCCTGCTGAGCCAGCTCCCCTCGGCACAACCGGCGGATCCCGTCGCCGACTCGACCACCCTGCTGGACACCCTGGCCCGGCTCGCCGCGGACTCCCTCGACGAACTCCCCGAGGTGGTCCTCGTACACGAGCGGATCGGTCCGGTGCCCGCCCTGGAACTCATCCGGGAGGTGGCCCTGCGCTTCCCGGCGGTGGGTGTCGTCCTGGTCTCCTCGGACGCCGGGCCCGCGCTCTTCTCCGCCGCCATGGACTCCGGCGCCCGGGGCCTGGTCGGCCTGCCGCTGTCCTACGAGGAACTGGCCGCCCGCGTCCAGGCCGCCGCCCAGTGGGCCGTCGGAGTCCGCCGCCACCTGGGCAGGGCCGCCGCCGACGCCGTCACCGGGCCGGGCGGACGGGTGGTCACCGTCACCGGCGCCAAGGGCGGAGTGGGCACCACCTTCACCGCCGTCCAGTTCGCACTCGCCGCGGCCGCCTCGGGACGGCGTACCGCACTGGTCGACATGGACCTCCAGGCCGGCGACGTGGGCTCGTACCTCGACGTGCAGTTCCGGCGCTCCATCGCCGACCTCGCCGGCATCCAGGACATCTCGCAGAGAGTCCTGCAGGACGCCGTGTACGAGGACCGCACCGGCCTGGCGCTGCTGCTCGCACCGGCCGACGGCGAACGCGGCGAGGAGGTCGACGACCGGGCCGCCCGCCACATCGTCGGCGCCCTGCGCACCCGCTACGAACTCGTCGTCGTCGACTGCGGGACCCAGGTCACCGGCGCCAACGCCGCCGCGGTCGAGATGGCCGACGTCGCCGTCCTGGTCACCACACCCGACGTGATCGCGGTACGGGCCACCAAGCGCATGGTCCGGATGTGGGAACGCCTCCAGGTCCGCAAGGCCGAGGACACCTCGGTGGTCGTCAACCGCTGGAGCAAGCACACCGAGATCCAGCCCGCCCTCATCGAGAAGATCACCAAGACCCGCGCCACCCGCACCCCCGTCCCGGCCGCCTTCAAGGAACTCCAGGCCGTGGTGGACGCCGGCCGCGTCCAGGACCTCGACAACCGGTCGACGGTCAAGCAGGCCCTGTGGACTCTCGCCGGCGAACTCGGCCTCCTGGCCCCCGCCCCCGACACGCCCGCCCCCTCGGGCTCCCCGGGCGGCGCCCTGACCCTGCGCGCCGCGGGCACGGTCTCCCGCCTGCGCCGCGGCCGGGAGGGCTGACGGATGCCCGCGGGAAGAGCGGTCGGGGGCGAGCGGGGCCGCCGGGGCGACCGGGGCCAGGTGGCGATCGAGTTCGTCGGCACGGTCCCGCTGATCCTGCTCCTGGTGGCGGCGGTCTGGGAGTGCGTCCTGATCGGCTACGCCTTCTCCCTGGCGGGCAACGCGGCGGACGAGGCGGCCAGGGCGGGGGCGGTGCACGGGCCCCAGGCCTGCCAGGCGGCCGCGCAGGAGCACATCGGGGCCGCCTGGGGACCCAAGGCCGTCTGCGTGCGGTCCGGCGACATCATGCGGGCGAAGGTCACCCTCGGCGTGCCGGTCTTCTTCCCCGGCCTCGACTTCGGCGAGATCGACGCCACCGGCGGCGCGGCACTGGAGAAGGAGGCCGAGTGAGATGAGGCGGCGCATCCGTTCCGACCGGGGCCAAGTCGCCCTGGAGTACATCGGCTTCATACCGATCCTGCTGTTCGTAGCCCTGTGCGGCATCCAGCTCGGCTGGGTCGCGTACGTGCACGAGCAGGCGGACACGGCCGCCCGTACGGCCGCACGCGTGGAGGCCCAGCACCGGGGCCGGGGCGAGGCGGCGGGGGTGGCGGCCGTGAGGGAGGGGATCGGCGCTGACGTCCGCGTGACCAGGACCGGCGACGCGATCACAGCCGTCGCTGTCATCCCCGTCAACTCGATCATTCCCGGGCTGAACCCCGAACCGGCCAAGGCCACAGCCGTCATGCCCGACGACGACCCGGAGGAGACCGGACCATGAGCCTGCGTTCCCGGGTCAGCACCCCCGACGACCGCCACAGCCCCCGAGAGGACGGCCGGCTGGTCTCCTCCTACCGCGCCAAGCTGCTGGAGGAGATCGACCTCGCCGAGATGTCCGCGCTCGCGCCCGCCGAGCGCCGGGCGCGCCTGGAACGCGTACTCGGGCACATCATCAGCCGCGAGGGCCCCGTCCTGTCCACCGTCGAACGCGCGCAGCTCATCCGCCGCGTCGTCGACGAGGCCCTCGGCCTCGGCGTACTCGAACCGCTCCTCGAAGACGCCTCCATCTCCGAGATCATGGTCAACGGCCCCGACCAGATCTTCGTCGAGAGGGCCGGCCGCGTCGAACAGCTCCCGCTCCGCTTCGCCTCGCACGAACAGCTCATGCAGACCATCGAGCGCATCGTCTCGACCGTCAACCGCCGCGTCGACGAGGCCAATCCCATGGTCGACGCGCGCCTGCCGAGCGGCGAGCGCGTCAACGTCATCATCCCGCCGCTCTCCCTGACCGGCGCCACCCTCACCATCCGCCGCTTCCCCCGCGCCTTCACCCTGCACGAGATGATCGCCCTCGGCTCCCTCGACGAGCAGATGCTCCTGCTGCTGTCCGGGCTGGTGCAGGCGAAGATGAACGTGATCGTCTCCGGCGCCACCGGCACCGGCAAGACCACCCTCCTCAACGCCCTCTCCGGCCTGATCCCGGAGGGCGAGCGCATCATCACCATCGAGGACTCCGCCGAACTCCAGCTCCAGCAGGCCCACGTCATCCGCCTGGAATCCCGGCCCGCGAACGTGGAGGGCAAGGGCCGGATCACCATCCGCGACCTCGTACGCAACTCCCTGCGCATGCGCCCCGACCGCATCATCGTCGGCGAGGTCCGCGGCGGCGAGACCCTCGACATGCTCCAGGCCATGTCCACCGGCCACGACGGCTCGCTGGCAACCGTCCACGCCAACAGCTCCTCCGACGCCCTCACGCGCCTGCAGACCCTGGCCTCCATGTCGGAGGTCGAGATCCCCTTCGAAGCACTCCAGGACCAGATCAACAGCGCCGTCAACGTCATCGTCCAGCTGACGCGCTTCGGCGACGGCTCGCGCCGCATCACGGAGATCTCCATCCTCGAATCACACGGCCGCGAACCCTTCCGGATCACCACCGTCTGCCGTTTCGTCGCCCATCCCATGGGGCCGGACGGCCGCGTCCACGGCTTCTTCGAGTACCGCCCGCTGCCCCGCCGCATCGCCGAACGCCTCTACATGAACAACCAGCCCATCCCGCAGGCCTTCGGCGTCGCCCTGCCGGACGACCCGCTCACCACCCCGCACATCACACGGACCGCCCTGTGAACCCACTGATCCTCCTCACCCTCGGCATCACGCTGCTGGCCTGCGTGCTCGCGGTCGTCGGCCTCCAGGCGTACGCGGCCGGCCGCGCCCAGCACGCCGCCCTCGTCGAACGCCTCTCGGCGAGCGGCGCACCCGAACCGCTCGGCCGCGCACGCCGCTTCCGGAAGATCGACCGCCGACTGCGGAAGACGAAGCTCGGCCGGCGCATCGAGCAGAAGCTGGCGACGACCGGCCTGGACCTCACACCCGGCGAGTTCCTCGTCTACATGCTCGCCTCCGTCGCGGGCGTCTGGCTCATCGCCTCGTCCCTCCTCGCGCCCTTCTTCGGACCGGTCGCCGGCCTCATCGGCGGCTGGGCGGCGAACGCCTTCCTGAACTGGCAGCGGGCACGGCGTACGGAGCGCTTCATCAACCAGCTGCCCGACCTGGCCCGCATCCTCGCCAACGCCACGCAGGCCGGGCTGGCCCTGCGTACCGCCATCGGCATCGCGGCGGAGGAACTGGAAGCGCCGGCCGGCGAGGAACTGGCCCGGGTCGCCGACCGCCTCGCCGTGGGCCACTCCATCGAGGAATCCCTCGGGGAACTCACCGAACGCCTGCCGTCGCGCGAACTCGTCGTCCTCGTCTCCACCCTCGTGCTGTCGGCCCGCGCGGGCGGCGCGATCGTGGACAGCCTGCGCAACCTGACGGTGACGCTGGAGCAGCGCAAGGAGACCCGCCGCGAGATCCGCACCCAGCTGTCCCAGGTCACGGTGACGGCCTACCTGGTCCCCGCCATCGGGCTCGGCTCGCTGCTGCTCGTCGACATGATGATGCCGGGCGCGCTGGACCGGATGACGGGCGCGTTCCTCGGGCAGACGGCCGTCCTCGTCGCCCTCGGCCTCTTCGCGCTCGGCTTCGTCCTCATCCGCCGCCTCTCGAAGATCGACGTGTGAGGGGGCGGACGGGACGATGACCGCACTCCTCCTCGCCCTCGCCGTGAGCCTTTCCGTCTTCGGGGCCTTCCACGGCATCCGCCTCTACCGGGCGGACGTGAAGCTCCCCTCCGACCTGGCCCTGGCCCTGGAGGTCGGGGCGACCCGTACGACGGCGGTCGGATCGCTGGTCGACCGCATCGGCATCCGCTGGGCGCCGCTGGTCCTGCGCGCGATGGGCGCCGCCCGGGTGGCCCGCAAGCGCCGGCAGATCGACATGGCGGGCAACCCGGCCGGCCTGACGATCGACCGGTACGCGGCCCGGCGTGCGGTGTACGGGGTACTGGGCGCCGCGGGCGCCTTCTCCATGCTGGTCAACGGCCAGCTGGTCGCGGCCCTGCTGATGGTGGCGTTCGGCCTGTTCTGGATCGAGGTCGGCCTGTGGTCGGCCATCCGGGTCCGCCGCGACCACATCGAGCGGACGCTGCCGGACTTTCTGGACGTGCTCGCCGTGGTGGTGAGCGCGGGGCTGGGCTTCCGGCAGGCGCTGGACCGGGTGGCCGGCAAGTACGAGGGGCCGTGGGCGGACGAGGTCCGCATCACGCTCCAGCAGATGGACATGGGTGTCAGCCGCCGGCAGGCCTTCGACGAACTGCGGCGGCGCAACGACAGCGAGCAGGTCGCGCAGTTCGTGACCGCCCTCCAGCAGGGCGAGGAGCTGGGCTCCCCGATCGTCGACACGCTGATCGCGATCGCCGAGGACATGCGCCGTACGGACGCCCAGAACGCCCGCCGGCGGGCGGCGCGGGCCGTGCCGAAGGCGACGTTCGCGGTGACGATGTTCATGCTGCCGGGCACGCTCATCCTCCTCGTGTGCGGCTTCGTGTACGGCGCGAACGTCGACTTCGGCGCGCTGTTCGGGGGTGGCTGAGCGATGGCGCGGCTGAGCGTGCTCATCGCCGACGGGAACCCGGTCATCAGGGCCGGCCTCGCGGCCATCCTGGGCGCGGCCGGTGACGTGGACGTGACGGCCCAGGCCGCGGACGGCCGCGAGGCGCTGAGCCTGACCCGCCGGCACGCGCCGGACGTGGTCCTGCTGGACGTCCGGATGCCGGGGGTGGACGGGATCTCGGCGCTGCCGCACCTGGTGCAGCTGGCGCCCGTACTGATGCTGACGTACAGCAGGGAGGCCGACATCGTCCGCGAGGCCCTGCTGCTGGGCGCCGGCGGCTACCTCGTACACGGCGAGTTCACGGCCGACGACCTGGTCAGGGCCGTCCACGACGCCCCCCTGGGCCGCCCCCACTTCACGCCGACGGCGGCGAGCGCCCTGCTGGCGGAACTCCGCGCCTCTTCGCATCCGCAACGCGATGTGGCACAGTCGTCCGAGCGGATGCACAACTCGGTCGACTTCGGGCTCAGTTCGCGTGAGGTGGAGATCATGGATCTGATCGCGTCCGGGATGAGCAACCAGCAGATCGCCGCCGCCTGCTTCATCAGCGAGAAGACGGTCAAGAACCACATCAACCGCATCTTCGCGAAGCTCCGGAGCGCCACGCGCAGCGAGGCGATAGCCCGCTGGCTGGGAACCGCCCGTCCAGGAGTGACCGGTCATGGGTAGACGGAGTGCGCAGTGGGTCCGTAATTGGGTCCCGGGACCCTTGGTCACGACCGGTGACTCGCCGTACCGTCCGCAGATCGACACCGGTACCGGCCCGGGAGGGAACCCCCATGTCACAGAACACGCTGCTGAAGGCCGCCGTGGAGGCGCGGATCAGGGTGAACGGATGGGCGGACACGGCGGTGACGAGGCTCCGCAGCCGCCACGCCCAACGGGACCGCGGTCAGACGGCCTTCGAGTACCTGGGCATCATCCTGGTGGTGATCGTGATCGTCGGCGCGATCGTCGGCTCCGGTGTCGGGACAGAGATCACCACGCGGATCAAGCAGGCGGTGAAGGACATCAAAGCCGGCTGATGACGTCGCTTGAACGGCGAACGGCCGACCGTGGCCAGGCCTTTCCCATCTACGTCGTCGTGGTGGCGGGTCTGCTCTTTGCCGCGCTCGCCTTCTTCGTCGTCGGCCAGGCTTCCGTCAAGCGAAGCGACGCCCAGGGTGCTGCGGACGCCGCAGCTCTGGCTGCCGGGCGGGCGGTCAGGGACGATGTGCTGCTGGGTCTCGACCTGGCCGCGCTGACATCTGGCGACTGGGAGAAGATCCTCGGAGGGAAGGCCTTCGCGGTCGGCGAAGCATGTGGCGAGGCCACCGCCTTCGCAGCGAAAAACGACGCGACAGTGACGTCATGTGATCCCGCAGGCCCCAGGTTCACCGTCACGGTGGAGACCCGGGGAGCAGTTGGTCAATCCGTGATTCCCGGGACCGAGAGCATGCACGCGACTGCAACAGCCACAGCTTTGATAAAGCCGAAGTGCCACCTGGGTGCGGCATCCACTCCAACGCCCACCGCTAGCCCCACCACGCCAGGGGAGGGCGGCTCGACGGCCCCGCCGACGCCTACTCCGCCAACGGTGACTTTCGCTTGCGGCGGGGATCTGATCAAGCTCGACCCGCTCAAGCCCGGCTCGCTCAGCGGATTGACCAAGAAACTGTTCAGCGTGCGACTCGTCGGCTGACGGGGACCGAGAGACAAGGAAGCGTTCACAGATGAGCATGCGGCGCATGGTGAAGGTCCGCGGGGGAGCGGCTGTTGCGGGTGCGGCGGTCGTGATCCTCATGCTGGCCGGGTGTGGTGGCAATGGCGCAGACAACAAGCCGAAGGGGGAGCCGAAGCCTTCAGCTCCCCAGTCTCAGGGATCAGGAGCGCAGAACCCGGCGCCGAGCGGGAGCCAGGGTTCCGAACCGACCGCAGTGATCGCCACCGTGAACGGAGCGAGTGGTATGACACTGGTAGTCAACTCATTGCAGCGCGACCCGGGTGGGTTCCTGACGGTCAACGGTCAGATCAAGAACACGGGCAGCCAGTCCTTCACCGGTACTTCGGCGTGGCGGGGAATCGAACTGAAGGGCAGCGGAGAGTCCGTGGCCGGGGCCACGCTTGTCGACAAGGCGGGCAAGAAGCGCTACTACGTACTGCGGGACACCGAAGCGCGCTGCCTGTGCACCACGGGGATTTCGAGCGTCGACCCCGGTCAGGTGGTTCCGTTCTTTGCACAGTTCCCTGCGCCGCCGACCTCGACCACAGAGGTGGAGTTCAGCCTGCCCACCTTTGCCACGGCCACCGTCAAAATCTCGGGGTGACCCCATGACAACACGCCACCGCACCGTCGCCGCCACGGCCGCTGCCGGTCTTGTGATCGCGGGAGGACACCTCGTCGGGGCCACCGCCGCCCACGCCGACGACGTGAAGCCCTCCGTACCCCCCGGCACAGAGCCCTCAGCCTCCGCACCCGTGGCGATCGACTCCAACGCCCCCGGGCTGAAGATCCCGCAGGGCGGGACCCTCGCACCGGTCAAGGTCCTCGACATCGCCGAGGTCGTCGAAGACCTCGGCGGCGAGCAGCGGCGGCAGGAGACCAACGAGACCGTCATGATGGCGTTGCAGTCCGAGGTGCTGTTCCCAGAGGACAGCGCCGTGTTCAACGCGCAGGCCGCCGCCCGGATCCAGGCCATCGGGAACGAGATCAACCAGTCCAAGGCGACCCGCATCCGCGTCTTCGGTTTCACCGACGACCAGGGCAGCTACGAGCACGGCAAGGAACTGTCCAAGCAGCGGGCAGACGCCGTACACAACGAGCTGGCCAAGACCGTGACGAACCCGAGCGTCGTCTTCGACGTCCGCGGCTACAGCGAGGACTACCCGATCGCCGACAACAGCACGGAGGAAGGCCGCAAGAAGAACCGCCGGGTGGAGATCACCTTCCCGCGCGGCGCCGCAGGCTAGTCAGCTCTGCCACTCCCGCCCCCACGCCCGCCCCCGCCCCCGCCCGCCACCGGAGGCGCAGGCGGCCGCGGGAGGCCTCCACGATCGTGCCGAGGGCGAGCGACTGGAGCAGTACGCACACCACGAGCTCCGTCAGGAAGAGCCACGTGGCCGGCTGCCCCTCCCCGAGCACCGCCGCCTGGACCAGCGCCACGACGAGCATCAGCGGGAACGCGAACAGCGCCGGCAGCACCCATACGAACCCGGGATCCGGGGCGAACAGCGTGACGGCCGCCGCGACGACCGCGGCCACGCCGACGAGGCCCAGGTAGATCGCCGAAGCGGGGTTCGCGAAGGTGAGGCGGGCCAGCGTACGAGCGTTCATACCTCCATGGTCGGGCGGCCCCGCGCTCCTGTCGTGAGTACGCGTACCCAGTTGCCCCCGACCTCGCCAGGCCGCCCCATGAGGTGGAGGAGGCGGAGGCGCTGCCCGGCCTCTCCCTCGGCATCAAGCCGGCGCAACCCCCATAGGCAGCCGCTGATCCGGCCGGCCCGTGCCTCGCGAACACGGACGGTGGCGACGGAGCCGCCGAAGAACCACCACGCGACGGCGCGGGAAGGCGCCCCCGCGTCACTTCGACTTCGACAGCAGAAGCTCCGCCACCTCGCGCGCCCGGCGGGCCGGTTCCGGGCCGGGGTTCAGGGCGGCCACCGCCGTCGCTCCCTCGACCAGGACCAGGAGCTGGTCGGCGAGCGAGGGCGGGGACCCGGCCGGTACCCACTCGGTCAGGAGGGCGCGGAGTTCGGCCTTGTGGACGCGTACGACCTCCGGCGCGGCCGCGCCCAGCTCCCCGTACGCGTTGAGGAACGCACAGCCGCGGAAGTCCGGCTCCGCGAACCACCGCGCCAGCCAGTCGAACACGGCCAGAACCGGCGGCCGCGTCGACGCGGACGCCGCCGCCACCGACTCGCGCAGGCTCGCCGTCCAGCGGCGGTCGCGGCGTTCGAGGTACGCCGCCACCAGGGACTCCTTGGCCGGGTAGAGCCGGTAGAGGCGCTTGAGCGGGACGCCGGACGCGGTGCGGATGCGGTCCATGCCCACCGCCTGGATGCCGTGGCGGTAGAACAGCTCCTCCGCCGCGTCCAGCAGTCGGGTACGGGCCTCTTCGTCGTCCATGAGGGCAGCGTAGCCCGAAACCGCTTGCGGCGAGAACGATCGTTCTCCTAGTCTTCGCGATCAGGAGAACGTCCGTTCTCAACCCCTCGCCCAAAGGATGCGCCATGACCGCCCGTCCGCCCCTCCCGCCCTTCACCGACGAGACCGCCCGCGCCAAGGTCCAGGCCGCCGAGGACGCCTGGAACAGCCGCGACCCCGAACGCGTCGCCCTCGCCTACACCGAGGACTCCGTCTGGCGGAACCGCGACCGCTTCCTGACCGGCCGCGAAGAGATCCGCGCGTTCCTCGCCGACAAGTGGGCGCGCGAGCTCGACTACCGGCTCCGCAAAGAGCTGTGGGCCCACACCGGCAACCGCATCTCCGTCCGCTTCGAGTACGAGTGGCACGACGCCTCCGGCCAGTGGTGGCGCAGCCACGGCAACGAGCAGTGGGAGTTCGACGACGACGGCCTGATGCGCCGCCGAGAAGCCAGCATCAACGACGTCCCGATCACCGCGGAGGACCGCAGCATCCCCTGAACACACCCCTGGGTACGGGCACTCAGACGCGCCCCCGGGTCTGAGTACGCCCGCCCCTGGTCGGGGCCGTTTCGAGCTGGTATGACATGCCTCCCCAATGTCCGGAGGGGCCGCATGGCGAACTTGTGTTCGTCGTGCGCTTACTGATTCTTTGGGGGAAGGAAACGGCGTCGGGGAGGCGCCGCAGGAGGGGTGTCACACCAAATGAGCACACAGGGAGACCTGCCGGCGCACTGGCAGCAGCTTTTCGGCGAAGCACCGGCCATGAGGCTGGCATCGGCTGCCGCACCCAGCGGCGGGGGCGGAGGAGACGGGGATCTGGCGCACTCCGGCGGACCCTGGACCAAGGCCTCGGTCGCGGCAGGCGAGCTGCGCGTCACCACGGCTGAAGGTCTCGGCAAGATGGCCGCCGCACACGAGGGAATCGCTGCCGGGACGGCGGGGCTCGGCGCAACTGCGGCGCTGGCCGCTGTCCGCGAGTCGTGGGAGAGGCGGGTGTCCGCCATACGGGACGAGTGCGGCTCGGTGCAGGGCGCTCTGCTGAACGTCGCTCGGGAAATCGGCGAGGTGGACGAGAACAACAAGGTCGCGTTCTCGCAGCTCGTGCTCAAGCAGGATGCCGACCGGTGACACTGACCTGGCAGCAGCTCCGCGATCTGAAGACCCAGGAGTTCACGGAGGCCGCGACCGCGTGGGCCGACGTCAGCACCAGGGCCGACACCGGGCGTACGCGCATCAGCGTAGGGATGATCAAGGCGTTGGAGTCGCAGAAGGGTGCGTCCGCGACCGCGGCCTACGAACGGCTCAAGCGCGTCGACCGCAACTTCGACTTCATCCACACCGAGTGCGGCCTCGTCCGTACCACCCTCAACTCGCTGGCCCACGAACTCTCCGAGGAGCAGGTACGGCTCAAGCGGGCGCTCGACGACGCGGCGGCGCACGGCTACACCGTCCACTCGGACGGATCCGTCCAGTATCCGCAGGGCGGCGAGAACTTCCTCACCAAGGAGCCGGTGCCGGGCGGTTCCGTCCGGGGCGTCGACCGACCCTTGCACCTCCAAGGCGCACCCACGCACCCCCGGGGCAAGGCGCCCTTTCCCACCAGTGCCAATCCGCACCATGCCGTCGCCCAGGAGATAGCCACCCGTATCGCGGGCGCGCTGACAGCGGCCCAGGACGTTGACTCCCGTTTCACGCGGGCGCTGAACGGCCTCAAGGCGCCGGACGGCCTCGATGTCACGGAGGCAACCTGGGCCGATGCCGCGGGCGATGCGGCCGTGGTCCGCCGGGAAGCAGCGGACTACCTGCGCGACACCATTCCGGAGAGCAGCTCCCCGGCAGACCGCAGCAGCTGGTGGAAGGGGCTCACGGAGGACCAGCGGGCCGAGCTCATGGCCACTTACCCCGACGTGATCGGCAACCTGGACGGCATCCCGGCGGACGTCCGGCACCAGGCTAACCAGGACAACCTCCAGATGCTGATCGGTAAGCTGTCGGAACAGAGCGATGAAAAATCCCGGACACAGCTCGCGGGCATGCGCTCGATCGACCACCAGTTGCTCTATCCCAAGCCGGGAGATCCCCCGATGTACCTGCTGGGCATCGGAGACCAGGGCGGAGGCCGGGCCATCGTGGCCTTCGGCAACCCGGACACGTCGCGGAATGTCTCAGCGTACGTTCCGGGGCTGGGCACCGCGCTCGACGCGGAGTTCGCCCGCAATGACCTAACTCGGGCCCGCGATACCGCCAAGGGCGCCCAGAAGTTCGATCCGAGCTCCGCGTCCATCGTCTGGCTCGGCTATGACGCGCCTCAGCTGCCTGCTGACAGGATCCTCGACAACCTGGACGTCATGTCAAAGGAGCACGCGGAGAAGGGGGCGCCGGCGTATAGCCGGTTCATGGCGGGTCTCGCCGCCACGAACCACAACTCCGACCCACACATCACCGCCATCGGTCACTCATACGGTTCGCTGACGGTGGGGCAGTCTGCGTTGCAAAGCGGCGGGATCCCCGGTGTCGACGACATCGTCCTGGTGGGCAGCCCGGGTACCGGGGCGCAGCGCGCCGACCAGCTAGGGGTGGGTAAGGAGCACGTTTACGTGGGGGCTTCCGACCACGACCCGGTCTCCATGGCACCGAACAAGGTGGAGTCCGGGGCGATGCTGGGCAGTGGGGCGGCGGGTGCCGTTGCCGGCGGCCTCGCAGGATCGGTTCTGGGGCCCCTCGGCATGGTGGGTGGAGCCATCGTCGGAGGCGCTGGGGGCGCCGTCCACGGACTCGTGATGGGCGACGCGCTCACCGACGAAAGCCAGATCTACTTCGGCACGGATCCAGCACACAAGAACTTCGGAGGCAACCGCTTCAAGGTGGACGACGGCCCACTGCCTGTCATGGAAGGTGACGGCCCCATGGACGCACACTCCAACTACTTCAACCCGGATAAGGACCTGGATTCCGCGTCGAACATCGCACGGATCGTCTCGGGTCATGCCGAGGACATCAGCACCGAGGAACCCCGATGAAGTCACCGCGCGCCGTAGCCGTGCTTTTCGCGCTGGCAACCCTAGTCGCGGGATGCGGCCCGGGTACCGATGACGGATCAGCCAAGAGGAGTAAGTCCATGCGACTGCAGCAGGGCGCCGAGCGCGCCGACGCCATCCTTCAGGAGACGCTGGGAGCCGTACGGCCGGAGCTGAAGTGGAACCACGGTTCCTCGTCGGATTCCGGCTGCACGAACGCGGTGGGCGGGGGAACGGGCACTGCGGCAGCCAAGCGGACCATCCTGATCCTCACCATCGTCTCCGAGCAGAGGCGGGGCGCCCTGCTTGGAGTCATCGAGCGGACCTGGAAGGACCGCGGCTACAAGATCACCAATGTGAACAAGAGCCCGAAGTTCCCTGCCATCTTCGCAAAAACTCCGGACGGCTACAGCCTCTCGGTCGAGGTGGGCGGTGAAGGACAGTTCTTCCTGGAGGCCGCCACCCCCTGCCTGACCGATTCCGACGTCATGGAGCCCGCCACCAAGCCGAACACCTCGCAGCGCAAGGGGCCGTTCCCCCAGCGCCCCGACGAGCAGGACGAGTTCTGGTCGGCCACCACGCCCGTCCAGCAGTGAACCGCGTCTGACAGCATGATCAAGGCTTCGCGGGGAGGCCGGCATGGCAACGGGCAAGGGGGACCGGATATGGCACGGGCTCAGGTGAACGGCGTCGAGCTCTTCTACGAGATCGAGGGCGACGGGGAACCACTCGTCCTCGTGCACGGTTCCTGGACCGACCACCACAGCTGGGACGCCGTCCTGCCGCATCTCGCCCGCGCCCACCGCGTCCTCGTCTACGACCGCCGCGGCCACAGCCGGAGCGAGCGCCCGCCGGGCCAGGGCACCCGGGCCCAGGACGAGGACGACCTGGCCGCGCTCATCGAGATGCTCGGCGCCCCCGTCCACGTGGCCGCGAGCTCCTTCGGCGGCTCGGTCGCGCTCGGCCTCGCCGCCCGCCGCCCCGAACTGCTGCGCAGCCTCGCCGTCCACGAGCCGCCGCTCACCGCCGTCGTCGCCGGCGACCCGGAGCTCGACCGGCTGATGCGGGAGGCGCAGGCGCCCATCGACGCCGTCATGGCGGACGTGCGCGCGGGCGACTCCGAGGGCGGCGCGCGCCGCTTCGTCGAGGAGGTCGTGTTCGGGCCGGGCGCGTGGGACGCGATGCCGCACGCGGCCCGGCGCACGTTCACCACCAACGCCCCCACGGCCGCCGACGAACAGGGGGACCCGGGCTGGGACACCGTCGACCTCGCCCGGCTCGCCGGCTACACCGGCCCGGCGATGCTGAGCAAGGGCACCGACAGTCCGGCGTGGTTCCCCGCGATAGTCGACCGGCTCGCGCAGGTGCTGCCCGGAGCGCAGGCCCGGACTCTGCACGGAGAGGGCCACGTCCCCCACCTCACCGCCCCGCACCGCTACGCCGAGAACGTCCTCGCCTTCATCGCCTCCACCGGCTCCGCCACGCGCCGCTGATCGTCCGGCGGCGGTCGGCCGGAGGTGTCGTCGCGGAGTTCTCGTGTGCGATGACGTACCGGTCGTTCGGAGTATGGCGCGCTCCCGCACACAGGTGTGGGCTTGTGGCAGGGAAGTGCCTGGCGGGTTGTCATGGGTAAGCCATAACCGCTTCGTTGCTGGTTGCAGGTGCGATGTATGTTGATGGGACTCGTCATACGTGTGATCGATTGATCCTCTTTGGGGAGTGCGGGGGAGTGTGGGATGAAGTTCGACATGGGGACTCAGGTTCTGACGAACCTGATGTCGGGGTCGCGTACGTCGAATACCGACCTGGGATCGCTGATCAAGCAGCTGGTGGCCGCCGCGCAGCCGCTGGAGGGCAAGTTCCAGGGGCAGGGCAAGGTGGCGTTCGACTCGTTCAAGCTGCGTGCGGACGGTATCGCGAAGGAGCTGAACGCCTCGCTGGCGGCGATCCTGGGCGGCCAGTCGGGTATGGAGCAGGCGTTCGGGTCGGGTGACCAGGAGCAGGGCGAGAACGCCCGCCAGACGCAGGGTTCGGCGAACTTCGACGCCGCCCGCTTCCGCGGCCGCTAGGCCGGCCGGGTTCCGCTTCTTCTTCTTTCTTCGGTTTCAACGGTGAGTGTGGTTGTCATGGGTACGGGTGGGACGGACCGTCGTGCGTACGACGTGGGCGCCTCGACGGAGGTGCAGGGCGGCATCAAGGCGGTGATCGGCCAGCTGGAGCAGGTGATCGCCGCACGTGAGGCGCAGGTCGCGGCGGCCATGTCGGACTTCGCGGCGGACGGTGTGGCGGACGACTACCACGCCAAGGAACTGCGCTGGAAGAACGCCTCGCAGGAGGTCAAGAACATCATCCAGCTGCTGAACACGACGCTGGAGAAGAACGACGCGACGGCGCGCCAGACGCTGCAGCGCGCGAAGGCCGCGGTCGACAACATCGGCTGAGCAGGATCGTTTCAGCAGGCCGGTAAGCCGGATAGCCGGTAGGGAAGTCGGGTTCACGGGGGTGGATCGTCCATGACGTCATGGGACATCAAGCCGCAGGGCGTGCAGAGCCAGTTGAAGACCGTCGGCGGGAACGCCGGCGAGTTGGAGAAGGCCCTGAACGCGCTGCTCACAGCCATGTCTGAGGCGGCCCAGGCCGCGGGGACGGCCGTCCCGGGCTCGCAGTCGGGGATGACTCCGCAGGGTCCGCTGGCCCCGGGGGCGGGGCCGGCTCCGGGTTCGGCCTTCGTGGCGCCGCAGAAGGCGATGGGGCCGGTGGCTGCCGCCCTGGGCGAGTACCTGACGGCCCGCAAGCCGGAGTTCAAGTCGATGGCCGAGCGGATCGAGGCGTGCATCCTCGGCGCGGTCAAGGCCACGAACGAGTACCTGGAAGGCGACCTGGACCAGGCCAAGGCGGCCCAGGACGCGGCCAAGTCCGTCAACCTCGACATCCTGCGTGAGAAGCCCGGGGGCAAGAAGTGAGCGGGAACGCACCGGTCGACCCGGCCGAGATACCGGTCTTCACCGGCAACCTGGCCGTACTGGACGAAAAGGTCAAGCTGATCTCGTCCGGCGGGGCCACGGTCTCGACGAAGGCCTCGGACGTCCACACGAGCTTCGGCGGGCTCCAGGCTTTCTACCAGGCACCCGAGGCCGACCAGCTCTTCGCGACGACGAAGCCCGTCTCGGACCTTGGACTGAAGCTCAGCTCCGACATGGGCACCATCGCCGGCGCGCTGGGTACGTACTCCCGCGACGCCGCGCCGATCGTCGAGAAGCTGAAGACTCTGAAGACGGAGGCGGAAGCGTTCCGTACGAAGGTCGCCGACGACGACAAGTGGCGTGAAGACGGCAGCCTGATCGACGAGAATCTCGATCGCCGGAACGAGATCGCCGAGGTGTGGGAGCAGTTCCTCGAGGTGGAACGGGCCGCCCACGCGAAAATCGTCGCGCTGGTGGGCGGCAAGCCGCTGCGCGTGAACGACGGCTCCAACGCCCCGGACATGTACGGCTACGACGCCGAGGCGATGAAGCAGTCCAAGTCCCTGCCGTGGGGCGACGCGGTCGAGGAGTCCATCCCGGCGTGGCAGGTGTGGGAGCACGCCTGGGAGTACGGCAAGGGGTTCTTCGTCGACGGCGTGTGGGGGACTCTCAAGGGCTTGGGCGGCCTGGTCGGTTTGCAGGGTTGGGACACGTTCAAGCAGTCGTGGGCGGGCCTGGCGAAGCTTGGGACGGGCCTGTCGATCGCCATGATCCCCGGCGTGGGTGCGCTGTACATGGCAGTGCCGGACGACAAGCTTCCCGCCTACCTGCGTGAGTCGCGCACCGCGATGAAGGAGACGGGCAAGGCACTTCTCGCATGGGACCAGTGGGGCTCCAACCCCGGCCGCGCGGCCGGCGCGGTCACCTTCAACGTGATCACCACGGTCTGCACGGGTGGTGCGGGTGGCGCGGTCTCGGGCGCGGGCAAGGCGGGCGCCGTGGCGAAGGCGCTGTCGGTCGCGGGCAAGGCCGGTCGGATCGTCGACCCGATGACGTACGTCTTCAAGGGCGCGGGCGCGGGCATCTCGAAGATCGGCGACGTGATGGCCGGCCTGAAGGGCATGGGGAAGATCGAGGTCCCGAACATCAACCTCGACGGCGCGGTCGCCCTACCCGACGGCGCCGTGATGCTGCCCGACGGCGCGATCCACCTCCCGCCGGGCTCGGCCGTCCCGGACGGCGCGATCAAACTCTCCGACGGCAACATCAAGCTTCCGGAGAACACCACGACGTTCCCGCCCGGAACGGTAAAACTGCCGACGCCCGACGGCACCTCGCGGTTCATGGACCTCGACGGCAACATCTACAAGGCCGACGGCAGCCTCGACCAGAGCGGCACGGCCGCCCCGAAGGAACCCTCCCCGGAGACGGGCGCAGGCGTACCGCGCACCGAGGCCCCCAAGGTCGACACCCCCTCCACCGCCAGGGTCCCGGAACTGGAACTCGCCGGCGTCGGCGGCCGCGGCGGCGACAACGGCATCAACCTCGGCAGCAACATCTCCGACCCCGTCCACGCCATGGACAACGGCGCCCACGGCCCGCGCGGCATCGACAACACCCCGGGCGGCCACGCCCCGGAGAACGTGCCCCGGGGCGACCTGAACAACCCCGGCGGCGCCCCCCGCCCGGACCCCCCGAGCACCGCCGGCACCCACCATGACGGACCGGGCGGTGGCAGTCGAGACGACGGCCCGGGTGCGGGCGGTAGCCACCACGACCCCGCGTCCAGGGGCGGGCACCACCCGCAGACGCCGGGCACCGGAAGCTTGGGCGACCTCGGGAACACTGCGGACGACGTGGCCGCGCCTACCCCGGGCACGGGTGCCACGGACAATGCGGCAACATCGGCTCCCGCCACCACGCGCCAGCCGGTGCCACGGCCCAGCTTCATGCTCCACGGCAGTAATCCTTACGGCCGTCCCGGGCGTCTCACCGTAGATCAGATCGAGGAAATTCAGGTCTATCGGGCCAACGAAGAGCCCGGGTATTTTGATTCCTACTACAAAGAAAACGGAAACCGAAAAAGACTCAAGTACAAGGACGAGAGTAAGCTCACGCCGCCCCAGCTCACCAGGGAAAGTGAAAACCATCCGTGGATCAGGGCCAAGGATGCCCCCGACCCGCCTACGCCCCACTATCTTGACCCCGATCTCATCCACAGGGATGCCGGAACGGTTACCGATTCGGCACGCCTGGACAGGCTCAAGGTCGCCACTAAGGACCGATACTTCACCATCGAGTGGGACACTCTCGCCGAAAGACTGAAGAAGGAAGCGGAGGCCACCCACAAGATAACCGGAACCGATGAAACTCTCGGCCTGTGGGCGGAGAGCCGCGGCGTGTACCGGGAGTCCCACACGCAGATGATCAAGGAAACCGAGCGCTACGGCGAGTTCGTGGCGGAGTACCACTACATCGCGGAGAATCACCCCGGTTCCGTGAAGCAGACCCTGCATGGGCCGAAGAATGGCAACGACCAGTTCGACCAGGTGTGGCTCACGCCAGACGGCAGGTACATCGTCATAGAGGCAAAGAGCAGTATCAAAACGAAACTCGGAGGCCGAAACTTGCTCAGTGGACGCAGGGTTTCCCAGGGGTCGCAGGAATATTTTTTCGACATCATTAGGGAAATGACAGATCGAGGCAAGAAGATCAAGAGCGAGGGTGATCTCGCAGAGGCCCTTAAGACAGCCCTCAAACAGGGGAAGCTGGATTATGTGGTCGTCAAGGGCGACAGCAATGCGCCTGCGTACAATGGCCACCACTACCAGCGATTCGACCTCAGCAAGAGGAGCCTCCCGTGACCGTCACTGTGAGTCGGCATTTCACCCCAGGTGCCACAGAAGAGGAGTGGGCTGAGCGTCTCTGGGTGAGTCTGGCTCGGGACATCGACGAGCTGGAGGAGTACCCGAATTCACTCCCCATGGTGTTCAACGACGCGCTCCTGCACCTCGGGGCGCGCTGCACCGTGGATCCGAGCGCGGAGCGGCTGGAGACATGGGAGGCCCTGGTCAACACGCTGCAGCTAGGGTCGGCCGTATTCGCCACCGTGTGCGCGGACGAAGGCACCGTGGAGTGTCGGATCAACCGTGAGATGCGCACCCTGCCGGCCGAAGGCCCGGCAAGCTTCGCCGACCTCGGCACGTGGCTGACCACCTTCTGGATCGCCATGGTGTGCCGCGATCGGGAACGGCTGAACGCACTTGCGGAGGTTCCACTCAACCGCATCGCATCCAGCGGCTACGACATCTTCGTCTGGCATTGGGTGGACGCCCTCCAGACCTACTGGCTTCAGGGCCCCGACTTGGTGGAGAAGCTCACCCTCGCCGTCGAGATGTCACAGCCCGGCGCCGCCACCCTCACCCCGCACGGCCTGCTCCAGACTGTGCTGTCACCGCCCATCAACCTCTTCTACCTGCTGATTACCAACAACCCCGACGGCTTCAACGAGTTCCTCGTACAGGCACTCGAACTCCACAAGGCCTACTGGACCGTCGACGAAAAGCGAGCAGAGAAGCCCGACGGACATCTCGCTCTGGCCCCTCTGGCCCTCGCCTGCCACGCACGCGACGGCGGAATTCCCATCAACGTGGAGTCGGGATACCTTCCCCATCATCTCCTCACCCGCGACTGGGTGGGCGAGTTCCCGACGTAACCAGATCCAGGAAGCTCGGACGGACAACGGAGCGTCGTCCGCGGTGCTTCTACGGACGCCGATCCACCGGAAGACGGCCCGCCTCGACGTGCGGGAGCGGGCCTCGGCGGCGTGCTGGACGAGGAGGTCCGCTCCTGAGCGGAGGTCCCCCTCGGAGGTTCTGGGCCAGCAGGACGGTGTGAGCCGGCACGTGCTGCGTGGTGGGTCGTCGACCTGATCTCTCGCGTAGGGCGCAAGGCCACGTCACGGTCTCAGCCATGCAGGTGGGTTCGACTGCCTTTGCCGCCGCCTCCGTCACCGAGAGGTCGATCGGGGCGCCTGATGCCGAGCGGCAGACACCACACGGGCTTGATGCAGACCGTACTGACTCCACCGCGCCCTGGGGCAGGCTCTGAAACTCCACCCCGGCCTCGGCATCGTGGAACTCGACAGGAACGAGTACGCCGCCCTTCAGCAGATCCAAAGCCAAGGGAGATATCACCCTTCGCTGGGAGCCGACGGACCGACTCCCGGAGACGGAAGAGTCCGTCAAGGCCGCCGGCCTGGTCCCGCTGGACGAGATCGCCACGGCCGAACTCGTCGGCGACGCGATGGGTCGGCATCCCGATAGCTGGCCCCGGGCCGCGTGGGGGCAACCTCGAACCAGCCGTCCGTGACGCGGTGAAGGGCATTTCCGGCGGCTTACGTCAGAAGGGTCGAGGCCGGCAAGGACGTGACCTTCGTCATCCGGCTCGATGACGGGACGCTGGTCGTTCCCCAGGGCTCCAAGACCGATCCGAAGGACATGCTGTGATCACCACGGACCCTGTAGGCGAATGGTTCTGGGAGACGACGATTGCCGTCCCCGGACAGCAGGGTGCGCGCCAGGCGCTCCACCTCTTCGACCGAGTCCATTCTCTCGGTTCCGACCTCGGTATCGTCGATGGCTGGGGACACGGGGGTGTCAAGGTCGTCACGCTGGCGGCGCCGCGGGAGACGCGGTACGAGTGGGAGGGAAACGGGCGCCTCGACGGCGCGGTGGAGGAGAGCCGGGCCTGGTTCGACCATGACACGACCCTGCACATGTGGAGTGTGCTGCCCGGCGAATGGCTGGACGCCGACGGCGGTGCGCATCGCTCCGAACGCTTCTTCGCGTTGCGGCTGCTCCTCTGGCCCGGCGGGCACACCGTCGTGTCGCTCGCGGCGTACTCCGACGCCTGGATGACCCTGGACCTGAGGGAACGCCCCCAGCCCGAGGTCGCCGCGGCGAACGCGCCACGTCTGGCTGCCCTGTTGAGTGCCGTCTCCGACCTGCTGGGAGCCGAAGTCGATCCCGGGGATTCCACCTACTACGGCAGGCCCACGGCGTCCGGCTTCGAGGACCTCTCGGAGGAGGGCACTGACTACACAGACCCGTGGAGCACCTTCGCCGTACCGGCCAGGTGGCAGCGCATGCTGCACCTCCTGCCGAAGGGTTGTCAGGAGCAGTCCTACGAGGCGTTCACCGAAGGCCCGGTCAAGTACACCGAGGTGCGCCGGAGCGGTGGCACCGTGGGCTGGCTCTGGGCGGGCAAGGACGGCAGTTCTGCGGGATACGAGCCGCGCACCGCGGCCGGGGAGATCGCCTTCACCGCCGGTGTACCCCTGCTCCTGGCCTTCGCCGAGGCGTGTCGAGCCGGATCGGCCGCACTCGACGCTCTCGCAGCGGCGGCACGGTCGGAGTCCGGACCATCGGGGTCCGAGACCGAGATCCGTGACGTGCCCTCGCTCGACGCCCTGCAGGAGTGGGCGGGCAGCTGAACCCCGTGCCTGTTCTGTGGGCGGCGCGGCAGTCCGTGCGGGTGACGGGCGCGGCCCCGTCTGACGCATGTCCTCTCTGCAGTCGGCCGGCCGCCGTCGCCCTGCTCAGGCCGGTCCCGGACCCCGGGCGGGCATCGCCCTGCCGGTGCGGGACCGGCCGGCGGCGCTACGGCTCCTCGTGGTGCGCCTGCGTGATGAGGTCCGTGGCGACCTTCAGGGCGGCCAGGCGGGTTTCCTCCGGGTCGCCCTCGACGTGCTGGAGGAACATCATCCCGGCGTGCAGCGTGAACAGGGCGCTGACGCAGCGCACCTGGTCCGTCAGCGGGCCTTCGTCCGTGCGCAGCAGCTCCACCAGCCGGAACAGGCGCTTCTTGACCGTCTCGCCGATGCTCAGCTCGCGCGTCGTCGCCTGGTTCTCCTGCATGAAGCGGTACAGCGCCGCGCCCGCCGCCATCGCCTCGCTGTAGCGGCGCAGCACCTCGCGCTTGGTCTCCAGGGTGCGCGGCTGCTGCTCCGCCCACTTGATCAGCTCGTCGATGGGACGTGTGACGTCCTCGAAGAGGCTGATGATGATGTCTTCCTTGGTCTTGAAGTGGTAGTACAGCGCCGCCTTCGTGACCTCCAGCCGCTCCGCGATCTCGCGCAGCGACGTCTTCTCGTAGCCCTGCTCGACGAAGAGCTCCAGCGCGACGTCCTGGATGCGCTGGCGCGTGTCGCCACGACGGCGCTGCGGACTGCTGCTGGACATGACTCTCCTCGGATACTTACTTGACGCCCGGCAAGTTACGGGTCTACGGTCCCCAGTGTAGTGAACTAGCCGGGCGGCAAGTAAGTGCCGGTCCGGCAGGCGGTACCCAGGGGAGTGGACAGGAAATGGTGGAGACAAGCAAGCCCGCGGAGCCCTCGCAGGAGGTGAAGCCACGCAGCGTGCGGGTCGTCCTCATGGCCCTCATGATCGCAATGTTGCTGGCGATGCTCGACAACATGATCATCGGTACGGCGATGCCCACCATCGTCGGCGAACTCGGCGGCCTGGAGCACCTGTCCTGGGTGGTCACCGCCTACACCCTGGCCACGGCCGCCTCCACCCCCATCTGGGGCAAGATCGGCGACATGTACGGCAGGAAGGGCGCCTTCCTCACCTCGATCGTCATCTTCCTGATCGGCTCCGCCCTCAGCGGCATGGCCCAGACCATGGGCCAGCTCATCGGCTTCCGCGCGGTCCAGGGCCTCGGCGCCGGCGGTCTGATGGTCGGCGTCATGGCGATCATCGGCGACCTGATCCCGCCCCGGGAGCGCGGCAAGTACCAGGGCATGATGGCCGGCGTGATGGCCCTCGCCATGATCGGCGGCCCGCTCGTCGGCGGCACCATCACCGACCACATGGGCTGGCGCTGGTCCTTCTACATCAACCTGCCCCTCGGCGCGGTGGCCCTCGCCATGGTGACCGCCGTACTGCACCTGCCCAAGGCCGCCGAACGGCAGCGCCCGAAGATCGACTACCTCGGCGCGGCCCTGCTCACCGTCGCCATCACCTCCACCGTGCTGGTCACGACGTGGGGCGGCAACGAGTACGCCTGGGCCTCCGCCCAGATTCTCGGCCTCGCCGGCGTCGGCGTGCTGTCGACCGCCGCGTTCCTCTACGTCGAGACCCGGGCGGCCGAGCCCGTCATGCCGCTGCACATCTTCCGCAGCCGCAACTTCACCCTCATGTCCGTGATCGGCTTCCTGGTCGGCTTCGCCATGTTCGGCGGCGTGCTCTACCTCCCCCTGTTCCAGCAGTCGGTGCAGGGCGCCTCCGCCACCAACTCCGGCCTGCTGCTCCTGCCCATGCTGCTCTCGATGATGGCCGTCTCGCTGATCGCCGGACGCGTCACCACCAACAGCGGCAGGTACAAGATCTTCCCGATCGTCGGCGGCGGCCTCATGGTCGTCGGGATGTTCCTGCTCGCCACCATGGACACCGGCACCACCCGCCTCGTGTCCGGCCTCTACATGGCCGTCCTCGGTGCCGGACTCGGCTTCCTGATGCAGATCACCATGCTGGTCGCCCAGAACAGCGTCGAGATGAAGGACATGGGCGTCGCGTCGTCCTCGGCGACCCTCTTCCGTACGCTCGGAGGCTCCTTCGGCGTGGCACTCATGGGCTCCCTCTTCACTTCCCAGGTCACGGACACCATGTCCGACCGGCTGGGCCCCGAGGCCGCCGGAGCCGCCGGATCCGCCCAGTTGGACGCGGCGAGCCTCGCCAAGCTGCCCGAGGCCGTACGCGAGGCCTACCAGTACGCGGTGGCCGCCGGTACGCACTCGGCGTTCCTGCTCGGCGCTGGCGTCGCCGTACTGGGCTTCCTGGCGGCCTGGTTCGTCAAGGAGGTCCCCCTGAGGGGAGCCGGCCCGGCCCCCGCCGAGGCCCCGGCCGACGGCAGGTCCGCTCCGGCCGACGGCAAGCCCGCCGTCGACGGCAAGCCCGCCCCCGCCGCCCAGGAGTCCCTCGCGCACTGACCGGCGCACACAGCCCGATCCCGGCCCCGGCGGACGAACGCGTCCGCCGGGGCCGGCGCGTTTTCGCCGCTGCCCGCCCGGGCAGGAACCCCGGGCGATCGAGGACCGAAGTCCCATCAGCCCCATCGGTCCTGTCAGTCCCATTACGCGGAATATATGGGTGATTTGACTGGAACTCCTCTGAGGCGGTGAACGTCCTGGTCCACAGAACGCTCGCGCAGCGGATGGGGAGGGACGGTTCATGGGCTTCACGACGCACACGGACAACAACGGCGTCCGGACCGGTGCGGCCATCGTCGCGTCGGCCGTCGCCGTCGCGGCGACGGTCTGGGGAGTGGCGACCCTCGTGCACCCGGGCAGCGCAGGCGCCGCCTCCCGCCCCACCGTGTCCCAGCCGCACGGAGGCGACGACTCCGGCCACGGCCGAGCGGGCGGGCCGGGGCAGCAGCAGCCGCAGGCCGTACCCGAGGACATAGCCCACGCCTCGGAGAGCGGCGGGAACACCGTCAACATCACCATCGACGACGGCCCCGATCCCCGCTGGACTCCCAAGGTGCTCGACGTCCTGCGCGAGCACGGCGTCAAGGCGACCTTCTGCATGGTCGGCCCCCACGCCAAGGAGCATCCCGGCCTCGTCAGGAAGGTGGTCGCGGACGGCCACCGGCTCTGCGACCACACCATGGACCACGACACGGCCATGGACAAGAAGCCCGTCGACTACCAGGAACGGCAGATACTCGACGCCAAGAAGCTCATAGAGGAGGCCGCCGGCAACGGCGCGAAGGTCGAGTACTACCGCGCCCCCGGCGGTGCCTTCACCCCCGACAGCCGGCGCATCGCCGCCGCGAACGGCATGCGCCCGCTCGGCTGGAACGTCGACACCAAGGACTTCGAGAAGCCCGGTACGGCCGCCATCGTCGCCGCCGTCAAGCGCGAGCTGGGCAACGGCCCGACGGTCCTCTTCCACGACGGCGGCGGCAACCGCGCCCAGACCGTCGAGGCCCTCGACCAGGTGCTGGCCTGGCTCGCGGACCAGGGCCGGCCGACCGGCTTCCCCGTCCGCACCGCCCCCGACGGCCCGTAAGCCGCCACCCCTTCCGCCATCCTTCCGCCGTCCCGCCCGCCGCCCCTCCCACACACCGCCCGCCCCTGACACGCCGTCCGCCGCGCGAACGGGTGAGGGTCTACGACGCGGACCCGCGCCCGTTGTTACCTGGTCGGGCACGTACGCACATACGCACGTACGCCCGACCAGGAGGCTCCCCGTGGCCATCGCCCCCGCCAAACTGTCCGACCCCGTGGTCGGCGCCCTCGTCACCGCCGTCAACGCGCACGACAAGGACGCCTTCCTCAAGCTCCTGACCGCCGACGCGACCATGTCCGACGACGGAACCGACCGCGACCTCCACGAGTGGATCGACCGCGAGATCTTCGACTCCAGCGGCCACATGGACGTCCAGTCCGAGTCCGACGGCGGCCGCGCCCTCGTCGTCAACTACCGCAACGACACCTGGGGCGAGATGCGCACCGCCTGGCGCTTCACCATCGCCCCCGGCGGCGGCCGCATCAGCCGCTTCGAAACCGGCCAGGCCTGACTCACAGACCCCGAGCCACCTCCAGCACCGCCGCTGTGAGGCGCTCGTTCTCCGGGGCGATCCCGCCCGGGAAGCCGAAGCGGCGGCGCGTGTACCCGTACGCGATCCCCGTCACCGGGTCGGCGAACCCCTGCCCGCCCGCCGCACCGCAGTGCCCGAAGGCCTGCGGCCCCACCGCGGGCTGCCGCTCGAAGCCCAGCCCGTAGTGGTCCAACTCGCCGGTCAGCGCCTCCTGACCCGGCGTGTGCAGCTTCGCGAACTCCGCCGCGGTCTCCGGCCTCAGCAGCGCCGGGAGGCCCCCCGCCCCGCCGATCGCCGCCGCGTACAGGCCCGAGACGCCGCGCGCCGAGCCGATGCCGCCCGCCGAAGCCGGGCCGAGCTCCCGAGTCCGCGGGTGGTTGGCATGCGCGACCAGGTCCATCGGCGGCTCCCGGTGCCAGTTGAAGGCCACCGCCAGCAGCTCGGGCACCGGCCCGGCCGCCGCCTGCACCGCGGCCTGCTCGGGCGTCGGCCGCATCTCCAGCACCGGCTTCCAGCGGCCCTCCTGCGAGGCCGGGAGCCCCATGTAGAGGTCCAGCCCGTACGGGGCGCGTACGCGCTCCTCGTACAGCTCCTGCACCGACCGGCCCGTCGCGCGCCGCACGACCTCGCCGACCAGGGCGCCGATCACGAAGGCGTGGTAGCCGTACGCCGTCCCCGGCTCCCAGTACGGCTTCTGCTCCGCCAGCCGGGCCGCGATCAGCGCGTCGTCCGCGATCTCCTCGTAGCCGAAGCCCCCGTCCACACCGATCAGCCCCGCATGGTGGCTGATCAGCCGGCGCAGCGTCAGCCGCTCCTTGCCGTACCCGGTGAACTCCGGCCAGTACGCCGACACCCGCCGGTCCAGCTCCAGGACGCCGTCCTGCACGAGCAGCGCCACCACCAGGTACGCGGCACCCTTGGTGATCGAGAAGACCCCGCTCAGCGTGTCGGCGCCGGTGTCCTCGCCCGCCCACAGGTCCACGACGCGCCGCCCCCGGTGGTGGACGGCGAGCTGCGCCTCGGGCGAATGCGGCTCCGCCGCCGCGAACGCCTCGAACTCCTCCCGTACCCGTTCCCACCCGGCCGCCACCGTGCCGTCCACGGCGTTCCCGCCCATCGCGCCCCCTCGGTTCGGATCGTCGTTCCGCAGCTCACGAACCGAAGTGGATCACCGGATATTCCGACGGCCGGAGCGCTCCCGTACGGGTGAAAGGCCGGGCCGCGTCGTTCCGGCCCGCGCCGGGACGCCGTTGGTCCGGGCATGAAGCGCACCCGCACCGCCGCTCTCGCCCTCGCCACCGCCGCCGCGGCCCTCGCCCCCGTACTGGCCCAGCAGGCCACCGCCGCGGAGGGCACCTACCTCCAGGACCCGGCGGGCGGTGAGAAGGCCATGAAGTCGATGTGGACCAAGGACGAGATGCACAAGGTGGAAGGGCAGTTCCGCTTCCACCCGGGCGTCCAGTACAAGACGGTCAGCCGCCCCGGCCCGGCTGCCGCACCGGACTACGAGCGCAGGTCCGGCGATCCCTCGACGCTGGCGTGGGAGCCGTCGTACGAGTTCGCCTGGGCGGTGTCGGACTCGACGGTGGTGAAGAAGGCGGTGACGGTCAAGGAGGGCGAGCACCCGATCGTCGTGCACGCCGTACTGCGCCGCGCGGACCGCTCCACGGTGGCGGAGGTGCACAAGGAGCTGAAGGGGAAGCCGGCGACGGGACGCGAGAAGGTCGCGGGCGGCAGGCGGATCGCCTGCGACACCGGTGAGTACACGGTGGAATGGTCGGTGACGCGCTCCGGCTACGGGACGCTCACGGGCTCCCTGAACTGGAACTCCAGCTGCGAGCAGTACCGGACGGCCTTCTCGCGGGACCACGGGAAGCAGTCCTGACGCTGGAACAGAAGATGCTGCCTCGGAAACGGTCCATCGGAAACGCTCCGTCGGGAACGGTCCGTCGGGGACCGGCCGCCCCGCGCACCTCGTGAGTGCTCGGCGGGCGACAGGGCCGTGGCCTTGGATCAAGTGCCGTGGTCCCATGGTGCCGCACGGGATGGTCTGCGGCGCGGGTCGAAGGTCCCGTGTCGTGCGGGACTTGAGTGATCTCGACGCTCCCGGCGCTCTCTGGGCGCCCTCCGCTCCCAGCGCGCTCAGTTGGCCTTGGAGGCCTGGGCGGCCTGCGCGGCGATGGCCTCCAGTACCGCCTTGGGGTCGCCCGTCGGTTCCACCGCGCGTCCGATGTTGCGCTTGATGGTGTCGCTGACCGTCACCCAGGACGGGTCGTTGACCGGGTAGAGCTGGGCGCCGCGCAGCGCGTTCAGGAACTGCTGGTCGTTCTTGTCGAGTCCGCCGTCAGCCGGGCTGCGCGAGGCGGTCACGGTGGAAGGCAGCAGGTGGTAGCGGTCGGCGAAGGCCGACAGGTTCCTGTCCTGGTAGACGAAGTCCAGGAACTTCCCGATCTCGGCGCGCTTGCCGTTCTGCTTGAAGGCCATCATCCAGTCGGCCACGCCGACGGCCGGCGGGGTCTCCCCGGTGCCGAGGTCGTCCGAGACCGGCATGGCGGTGGTGGCGACGCTGATGCCCTTGGCACGCGCCTCGTGGGCGAGCGAGGGGTAGCCGTTGAGCATGCCGACCTCGCCGCGCGTGAACGCGGCGAAGGCGTCGGCCCGGTTCAGCTGTGACGGGGCCGTCGGGCCGGTGTACCCGGTCGCGACCATGTTCTCCTTGACCCACTGCCAGGTCTTGATGTTCTGGTCGGAGGCCAGGCTGTAGTTGCCGCTGCTGTCGGCGTAGCCGCCGCCGTTGCTCAGCTCCCAGATCATCGCCTCGGCGTGAGCCTCCTCGGGCCCCAGCGGCAGGGCGTAGGGGTACTTCACGCCCTTGTCCTTCAGCGCCCTGGCGGCGGCCTTGAGATCGGACCAGGTCTTGGGGGCCTCCTTGACACCGGCCTTGGCGAACAGCGCCTCGTTGTAGAAGAGGAGGCGGCTGCTGGCCACGAAGGGCAGGCCGTAGAGGGTGCTGCCCACCGAGCCGGCGTCGGCGAGCGGCTGCAGGAAATTCGCCTCGGCGGTGACCGAGAGGAGTTCGTCCGCGGGATAGAGCTCGCCCCGGGCGGCGAAGTCCGAGTAGGAGCCCATGAGCGCGATGTCCGGCGCCTTTCCGGACTTGACCCTACGGGAGACCTCGCGGTCGATGTCGGCCCACGGCAGGAGCTCGACCTCCACCTTGATTCCCGGGTTCTCCTTGGTGAAATCAGTCGTCACCTTCTCCCAGTAGGGCTTGGAACTGGTGGTCGGACTGTCGCCGTATTCGGCGGCGATCAGTCGCAGTGTTCCGCCGTCACCTGCACCGTCTCCGGAACCGCCACATCCGGACAGCGTTGTCAGCAGGCCGAGCACGGCCGCGGTGGCGGTCGGGCCGAAAATTCTCCGTCGCACGCGTATATTCCCCTGAATTTCTTTTGTCTCGCGTTGTTACTTATGGGTTGCTCCGAGCCGGCTAATCCCTCGATGGCCCGTTGGCCGGAATTCTCTCCTGTGAGAGGGGTGGTTGATTGCATGGGGTCCTCACTTGTGTTCGATGCTCCAAGCGGCGCATTTGTGAATGGTGCTTTCCGATATACCGCCGACAATTCTGACGCGCGTAGACATGCTGAAAAGCCCGTCTCCGGTCGGGAAACGGGCTTCGGGATGGTGCGCTCGGGAAGGGCCGGTCAGTCGGCGAATTCGCCCGCGTACGGGTCGGGCTCGCCCGTCTCCGGGTTGCGGCCCTCCTGCCAGCGGCGCTGCGCCTTGCGCCAGTGCACGAAGCTCAGGCGGCCGCCGTCCCAGAAGGTGATGCTGACCGGGCTCACGTCGAACTCGTCGGAGCACAGCCGGTGGAGGAACTCGGCCATGCCGTACGGGTACACGGCGAAGGAGTCGGCGGTGTGCCGGCCGCACACCAGGACCGGCCAGCGGTCCGGGTCGGGGTCGCGGGCCAGCCAGCACAGGATGTCCGAGCCGCCGGTGACACCCCAGGCGATGATCGACTCCGGGTCGGCGTCGAAGGCCGAACGGCCGCCCCCGGCCTCCCACATCTGCCGGGCGTTGTCCGTCTCCTCCGCCATCGCGGCCGGGTCCCACTGCGGTCCGGCCTTGGGCAGCGGAAGCAGGATGTCGGCCTCGCCGTTGATGGAGCCGGCGCCGAACCGGCCCATGAACGCGATGAAGTCAGCGGGGAACCGGGTCCCCCAGGCCGCCTCGACCGCGGGCCAGTCGATGTCCTCGTCGGCGCCGTGCGTCGCCGGCATGATCTGCTCCAGCGCCTTGATCCGCGCGTTCTCCGTCATGCCGCTCCCCTGTTGCCCCAGCTCAACCGCCCCAACCTACTGCCGGCGGGGGCAAACCTCTAAGGGGTGTCCACTTCCAGTGCGGTTCCGGCCGTCAGCCCCCAGCCGGCCATGGCGCCCGCCGCCGCCTCCAGGACGTGCCGGGCGCGCGGCCGGGGCAGCCCGAGCCGGCCGGGAGCCATGGTGACCACGCGGAGCACGCGCAGGTTCCGGTCCAGATACGCCACGTCGATCGCGAACCGCATCCGGAAGGTGTGCACGCTCGCCGCCGGGGTCAGGAGCATCGCCCCCTCGATCCCCTCCCGGCCGAGCAGTCCGCGCGTCCTCGCCCGGTAGGAGGCGGCCACCTCCAGCGGGATCCGCGTCGGGTCCGTTCCGACCCGCAACACGGCGGGACCGTCATGCCAGTGCGCCATGGCGGCCACCTTAAGGGCTGTCCCGTGATCCCCGGCGGGCGCGCGGCGCGCGGGACAGCCCGCAGGGGGTGCGGACCTTTGGGAACGGTGTCTACCGTCGGCCCATGGATGTGGGCGTGATCGTCGTCGCCGCCGGATACGGCGCGGCCGCCGGACTGCTGCTGCCGCGCGCGGCCTACAGGCTGTCCGTGGAGCCGGGGGACCCCTGGAGGGAGCAGTGCCCGCAGGGGCACCCGCTGCGCGGCTGGCTCGGCCCGGCCCGCTGCCGCCCGCCCCGGGCCGAGCCCGCCGTCCCGGGAGCGGAGTCGGCGCCGCAGCACGCGCCCGGGCCTCAGTCCGGGCCGGCGCACGCGTACGGGCCGCGCGCCGTGCTCCCGGCCGTCCTCACCGCAGGGGTGTGCGCCCTGATCGCGGGTGCCGTCGGGGCGCGGCCCGAGACGGCGGCGTACGCGGCACTGGCCCCGCTCCTGATCCTGCTCGCCCTGGTGGACCGGGCCGTGCACCGGCTGCCCGACGTACTGACCCTGCCGCTCGCCGCCGGGGCGGCGGCGCTGCTCGGGCTCGCCGCGCTGCTGCCCGGCTCCGCCGGGTCCTGGCGGCTCGCCCTGCTCGGCGGGGCGGCGCTGGGAGCGGCGTACCTGGTGCTCCATCTGATCAACCCGGGCGGCATGGGCTTCGGCGACGTCAAGCTCGCGCTCTCGCTGGGCGTCGCTCTTGGGTGGTACGGGTGGGGGGTATGGGCGGCGGGGGCCTTCCTCGGGCTCCTCTACGGCTCGCTGTACGGCCTGACGCTGCTCGTGCGCCGCTCCGCGACCCGCCACCAGGGCTTCGCCTTCGGGCCCTTCATGGCGGCCGGGGCACTCACCGGAGTGCTGCTGGGTGGTTTCGGAGCGTAATCACGGCGTGCCGATGCACGCAGCATGCTTTACGAAGGGTTATGGTGGAACCCCCCCCTCGGGCCGGTCCGTATCCCCCCCACGGACCGGCCCGTTTTCCGTACAGCCGCCCCCCGTACGGGCGTTGGGCCAAAAGCGCAGGTCAGCCGCGCTGGGCCCAGATGTTCGTACCGGGCGTGGACACCGCGAAGGAGTCGATCTCCTTCAGCTCCGCCTCGGACAGCGGCGCGCCCGACAGGGCGGCCACGTTCTGCTCCAACTGCCGGACGCTCGAAGCGCCGATCAGGGCCGAGGTCATCCGCTCGTCGCGCAGCACCCACGTGAGCGCGAGCTGGGCCAGGGACTGGCCGCGGCGCGAGGCGATCTCGTTCAGCCCGGCCAGCCGGCGCAGCACGTCGTCCGAGAGCAGGTCGGGGTTGAGCGACTTGCCCTGGGCGGCCCGCGAGTCCGCGGGGATCCCCTTGAGGTACTTGTCGGTCAGCAGGCCCTGCGCGAGCGGCGCGAAGGAGATGCACCCCATGCCGGCGTCCTCCAGGGCGTCCAGCAGGCCGTCCTCCTCCGTCCAGCGGTTGATCATGGAGTAGGAGGGCTGGTGGATGAGCGGGCGCACACCCATCTCGCGCAGGGTCCGCACGGCCTCGGTCGTCTGCTCGGCCGTGTAGGAGGAGACGCCGACGTAGAGCGCCTTGCCCTGCCGGACCGCGGACGCGAGGGCGCCCATGGTCTCCTCCAGCGGGGTCTGCGGGTCGAAGCGGTGCGAGTAGAAGATGTCGACGTAGTCCACGCCCATTCGCTTCAGCGAGGCGTCGAGGGAGCTGAGCAGGTACTTGCGGCTGCCCCACTCGCCGTAGGGCCCGGGGTGCATCAGATAGCCGGCCTTGGTCGACAGGATCAGCTCGTCGCGGTAGGACGCGAAATCCTGCGAAAAGATCTTGCCGAAGTTCAGCTCGGCCGAGCCGGGCGGCGGCCCGTAGTTGTTCGCGAGGTCGAAATGGGTGACACCGAGGTCGAAGGCCCGGCGCAGGATCGCCCTCTGGGACTCCAGCGACCGGTCGTCGCCGAAGTTGTGCCAGAGGCCGAGGGAGATGGCGGGGAGCTTGAGGCCGCTGTGGCCGGTGCGCCGGTACTCCATGGAGTCGTAGCGCGAGGGCTCTGCCCGATAGGGATTGGTATCAGTCACGTTGTCCTCCCTATCACGGAGTTGTGACAGACCGAGTTGGGTACCCGATCCCGACGCGCAGTAATGTGGCGGACTCGGGGGAGGGACCGCATTTCGCACGGGGGCAAGGCACGGAGGGGCTGGAAGATCGTGAAGCTGCGCGACCTGGTGTACAGGCTTTACGCACGCCGGGTGGAAGGCCGCCTCGACCATGACGCGTCGCCCAAGCACATCGGCGTCATCCTGGACGGCAACCGCCGCTGGGCGAAGGCGTCCGGAGGTACGACGGAGCAGGGCCACCAGGCCGGCGCCGACAAGATCTCCGAGATGCTCGGCTGGTGCACCGAGACGGACGTCGAGGTCGTCACCCTGTGGATGCTCTCCACGGACAACCTGGACCGGCCGGAGGTCGAGCTCCGCCCCCTGCTCAACATCATCGAGAACACCGTGCGGGGCCTCGCCGCGGACGGCCGCTGGCGCGTCCACCACGTCGGCAACCTGGACATCCTGCCCGCCGGGACCCAGCGGGTCCTGAAGGAGGCCGAGCAGGCCACGCACGACGTCGACGGGATACTCGTCAACGTGGCCGTCGGCTACGGCGGCCGCCAGGAGATCGCCGACGCGGTGCGCTCGCTGCTGCTGGAGCACGCGCGCAAGGGCACCTCCTTCGAGGAGCTCGCCGAGATCCTCGACATCGACCACATCGCCGAGCACCTCTACACCCGCGGCCAGCCCGACCCGGACCTCGTGATCCGCACCAGCGGCGAACAGCGGCTGTCCGGATTCATGCTGTGGCAGAGCGCGCACTCCGAGTACTACTTCTGCGAGGTCTTCTGGCCGGCCTTCCGCAAGGTCGACTTCCTGCGGGCCCTGCGCGACTACGCGGCCCGCCACCGGCGCTTCGGTACCTGATACCCCGTAGGCCGCGCGCCGCCCCGCCCCCTCCCCCCGAAGCCTTCACCAGGGATTCACCGAGCGTCCGTCATATGCCATGGCATGTCCTGGCCTGTTCGGGGAATATCCCTTTCAGGTCGATGCCCGATCCACGGGTGTCGAGTCTCAGCGGACGGCATGGGGCCGTCCGCCCGGGAGGCCCTTTGCACCAGGACGCACGTGCGGTTCGCACGGACGCAGTGGAGGGCCGGAAATCGGCCCTGGCATGGGTGCCGATGACCGGTCCGGTCTTCATGGCCCGACCTCTTCCGAGGGGGTACGTCCTTCCGTGGTGACCAGCACTAAGCGCCGCCTGTCAGACAGGCGGACCTACGTCCTCGACACCAGCGTCCTGCTGGCAGACCCCAACGCGATCTCCCGCTTCGACGAGCACGAGGTCGTGCTCCCGATCGTGGTGATCACCGAGCTGGAGGCAAAGAGGCACCATCCCGAACTCGGCTACTTCGCGCGCCAGGCCCTGCGCCTGCTCGACGACTTCCGGGTTCGCAACGGTCGCCTCGACGCACCCATCCCGCTGGGCGATCTGGGCGGCACGCTGCGCGTCGAGCTCAACCACTCCGACCCGGGCGTCCTGCCCGCCGGCTTCCGGCTGGGGGACAACGACTCGCGCATCCTCGCCGTCGCCCGCAACCTCCAGGCCGAGGGCTACGACGTCACGGTCGTCTCGAAGGATCTCCCGCTGCGCATCAAGGCCTCCTCCGTGGGGCTGATCGCGGAGGAGTACCGCGCGGAACTCGCCATCACCGACGGCGGCTGGACCGGCATGAGCGAGATCGGCCTCTCCGGCGAGCAGGTCGACCTCCTCTACTCGGAGGAGCGGCTCTACGTCCCGGAGGCCGCGGAACTGCCCGTGCACACCGGACTGGTCCTGCAGTCCGAGCGCGGCAAGGCCCTGGGCCGGGTCACCGCGGACGGCAACGTCAAGCTCGTACGGGGCGACCGCGACGCCTTCGGGCTGCACGGGCGCAGCGCCGAGCAGCGCATCGCGCTGGACCTGCTGCTCGACCCCGAGATCGGGATCATCTCCATGGGCGGCCGGGCCGGTACCGGCAAGTCCGCGCTGGCGCTCTGCGCCGGCCTGGAGGCGGTGCTGGAGCGCAGGCAGCACCAGAAGGTGATGGTCTTCCGGCCGCTGTACGCGGTGGGCGGCCAGGACCTCGGCTACCTACCCGGTGACGCCTCCGAGAAGATGAGCCCCTGGGCGCAGGCGGTCTTCGACACGCTCTCCTCGGTCGCGGGCCGCGAGGTCATCGAGGAGGTGCTGAACCGCGGGATGCTGGAAGTCCTGCCGCTGACGCACATCCGGGGCCGCTCGCTCCACGACGCCTTCGTGATCGTGGACGAGGCGCAGTCGCTGGAACGGAACGTCCTGTTGACCGTTCTGTCCCGGATCGGCGCGAATTCGCGGGTCGTTCTGACCCACGACGTCGCCCAGCGGGACAACCTGCGGGTCGGCCGGTACGACGGAGTCGTCGCCGTGGTCGAGAAGCTGAAGGGGCATCCGCTCTTCGCGCACGTCACGCTGACGCGGTCCGAGCGCTCCCCGATCGCCGCCCTGGTCACCGAGATGCTGGAGACCCTCTGACCCTGGTGAGCCCGTGACGCCGCTCTCCGGGGCGGTCGAAAAACGGTCATAAAAGGCATAGTGGGAAGGCGAGTTGACGCCGCCCGGCAAAGGTCCCAGAGCCTAGCCGGGCGGCGTCGTGCTGCACAGCCCTTTGGGGAAATCGACGGCCTCATGCCAGGTGTGACCTTTCCCACTCAGTGGAGAATTGCCTTGCGGCGCCGAGGTCCGGCAGAGTCTGGTTTCCGTCAGGCCCCGCATACGGCACACCTGTATCTCCCGTGAGGTACGCGCAGCACCACAACTCCACAGCCGATGGCCGTATGCCGCCCGGAGTTTCACGCGGCAGCCCCCGCAGGGGAGTTGCCCACGGGCCCGCGCCTCCAGTGACCGTAGAACCACGGAGGCCAGAGTCGAGGGCACTTTTGCGCCCGCGCGGTCACTGCGGACGCTGCTGGAAGGACACCGTGTGAGCCGGATCTCGGTCCGGGGGTTCGCAGTGGCTTCGGCCACCGCGGTCACCACCGTCGGCGCAGTCGTGGGCGTTGCCACCGGCGACCCCACGAACGATCTCGAAACGACCGCGTCCGGGGCGACCCTCCTCGCAGACATCCCGGTCGGCGACCAGGCGCAGGTCCAGGGCGCCCTGACGCAGCAGGCCGACACCATCGCGCACGCCGCCGACGCCGACGCCAAGCGTTCGGCGGAGGAAGCCGCCCGCCTCCAGGCCGCCGAGGACGCCAAGTCCAAGAAGGCCGAGGCGCAGAAGGCCGCCGACGAGAAGGCGAAGAAGGAACGCGAGGCGAAGGAAGTCGCCAGCCGTTCCGCCGCCCGTGACGCCGGCGACTTCGCCGTCCAGAGCTCCTACACGGTCGCCCAGGTCAAGGCCATCGCCCAGCAGATGGTCCCGGCCGGCCAGTTCCAGTGCTTCTCGAAGATCATCAACCAGGAATCCACCTGGAACTACCTGGCCGTGAACAAGTCCTCCGGGGCCTACGGCCTGGTCCAGGCGCTCCCCGGGTCGAAGATGGCCTCGGCCGGCGCGGACTGGCGCACCAACCCCGCCACGCAGATCAAGTGGGGCCTGAACTACATGGAAGACCGCTACGGCAGCCCCTGCGCCGCGTGGACCTTCCACCAGGCCAACGGCTGGTACTGACGGCCGCCGCCGCACCGCGGCGCCCAGCTCGTCCCCGCGCAGCCCCGCACCGTCGTACGGTGCGGGGCTGCGCGCGTGTACGGTCAACGGGGTGTGCCCGCAGACCGGGGGGCGGGGGAAGGAAGCTGACATGGCGAAGAGAGAAGGCTGGCTCGGCCGGCTGGGCAACAGGCTGAACGCGATGGAGGCGCGGCTCAACGCGCGGCGCGCCGAAGTCGAGGCCGAGGCCGGAGACGACCTGCCCGGGCGCTCACGGCCGGCCGGCACGGCCCAGGGGGCGCCCGCGCCCGCCGAGCCCTCCGACGCCCCGACGGAGGGCCGCACGGCCGCCGCGGTGCGCTACGAGCGCCCCGCGCGGCCCGACCCGGCGAGCGTCATCCCGTGGGGCATGCGCGTTGCCGCCGAGGCCAGCTGGCGGCTGTTGCTGCTCGCCGGGATGCTCTGGGTGCTGATGAAGGTCATCAGCGAAGTCCGCCTGGTCGTCCTCGCCTTCGCCGCCGCCATGCTCGTCACCGCGATGCTCCAGCCCTTCGTCGTCCGGCTGCGCCGGCTGGGCCTGCCGCGCGGCCTCGCCACGGCGGTCACGGCCGTCCTCGGCTTCGTCGTCATCGGGCTCGTCGGCTGGTTCGTCGTCTGGCAGGTGATGGACAACCTCGACGACCTCTCCGACCGTGTCCGCGACGGCATCAACGAGCTCAAACTCTGGGCACTGGACAGTCCGTTCCACGTGACCGAGAAGCAGATCAACGACATCGCGAAGAACCTCAGCGAAACGATCGGCACCAACACCGAGCAGATCACCTCCGCCGGGCTCCAGGGCGTGACGGTCCTCGTCGAGATCCTCACGGGCATCCTGCTCGCGATGTTCTCGACGCTCTTCCTGCTCTACGACGGCAAGCGCATCTGGAACTGGGCGCTCGGCCTGGTCCCGGCCGGCGCCCGCGCCGGAGTCGCCGGCGCCGGCCCGCGCGCCTGGCGCACGCTGACCGCGTACGTCCGCGGCACGGTCATCGTCGCCCTCATCGACGCCATCTTCATCGGCCTGGGGCTCTACTTCCTGGACGTGCCGATGGCGGTACCGCTGGCCGTCTTCATCTTCCTGTTCGCCTTCATCCCACTGGTCGGCGCGGTGATCTCGGGCGCCCTCGCCGTGGTCGTGGCGCTCGTGACCCAGGGCGTGTTCACCGCCCTGATGGCGCTGCTGGTGGTCCTGGCGGTGCAGCAGATCGAAGGGCATGTGCTCCAGCCCTTCATCCTCGGCCGGGCGGTACGGGTCCACCCGCTCGCGGTGGTCCTGGCGGTGGCCGCCGGCGGGATGATCGCGGGTATCGGAGGGGCGGTGGTCGCCGTTCCGCTGGTGGCCGTCACCAACACGGTGGTCGGGTACCTGAAGGCGTACTCCCGGGACCAGCACCACCTCGGGGCCGGGATGGTAGGCCCCGCGCCGCACGGCGCCACGGCCCTGGGCGTGGGGCCCGACGACGACGAGGAGTACACCCGCCCGTAGGTCAGGCCCGGAGCGGCCCGGAGCGGCCCGGAGCGGCCTGGTCCGGTCCGGCCGGGCCGCGACTGTCCGAATCGCGCACCACCGGACCCGAACGTCTCAGCGACCGGGGCTGCCATGATCGAGGCGTTCGGGTGTCCAACGACCGGGGGGAAGCCATGATCAGCGATCCGGAGCTCGACGGTGCGGGGGAGACCCGCCCCGCGCAGCCGGCGGAGCAGACGGCGTTACCGCCACCGAGCGGCCGGGAGGCCACCGGGGCGCGGGCGCGACGGCCGTGGTGGTGGGCACTGGGCGGCGCCGCGCTCGCTTCCGCGGTGTGGGCGGGCGGACTGTACGCCTGGGGGGACCGGCTCGCCGCGCCGGACCTCTCCTACCGGGCCACGGAGAACTTGTGCCAGGACTTCGCGGCGCGGAAGCTCAGCCGCATCGCGGGGGACCTGCACCGCTACCGGCCGGTGAACCGGCAGGACGACCGCCCGGCCGTGCACCGGGCGTCCTGCTCGCTGCAGAACGGGGAGAGCGTGTCCACGCTCCACGTGACGGCGCAGGTCGACCTGCACAGGAGGACCGATCCCGGCCCCGAGTTCGACGTACCGCCGGCCTGGCACCCTTCGGAGACGGGTGCGGGACGCACGGAGGAGGTCCGGGGAATCGGTGAACGCGCCCTGTTCCTCGTGGGCCCCCAGGAGACGTCGGCCGAGCTCAAAGTGCTGCACGGCGGTGCGGTGTTCACGCTCCGGGCCTCCGGCAACGAGCCGAAGACCCCGGCCGACACCGCCGTGCTCCGGGCGGCGATGGCCGAGGACGCCCGCGAGCTGATGACCGCATTGAAGAAGTAGAGGACACGGATGATCAGCGAGCCCGAGCTCGACGGGGTGTGGGAGTCGGCGCGCCCGACGGAGGTCGCCCAGGACGAGGCGGTGCGCGAGCGGCGGCCGGACCGGCCGTGGTGGTGGGTCGCGGCGACCGTCGTCGTCACGTCCGCACTGTGGGCGGGCGGACTGTACGCCTTCGGCGACCGGCTGGCCCAGGCGGCGCCGGAGGCCCGGTACACGGTCCCGGACGACCTGTGCGAGCCGTTCAAGGGATCGGCCCTCACGAAGGCGCTGGGACCGTTCACGGAGTCCACCCCGCGCAAGGCGGGCCGTGCGCCCGCCCTGGACTGGGCGGCGTGCACCCGCGACGGCGACACCAAGGACGGGCCGGGAGGCTACATCGTGGTGGCCATGGTGGAACTGCACAAGGTGTCCGACCCGGCGCCCGAGTTCGGGCTGGGCGCGCCTTCCGACCGGATGTTCGGCAACGACCTCCAGTGGGAGGAGGTGCCCGGCCTCGGCGAGCAGGCGCTGGTCGGCTCGTCCGGCCGCGGCGGCGATCTTCGGCTGCGCGTCCGTGACGGAGGCGCCGTGTTCACCTTCGACACGATGTTCTTCACCCGGAGCGAGGAGGCGGGCCCCCCGGAGAAGGGGGAGGCGCAGCCCGACCAGGACGCCCTGACGGCCGCCGCCGTCGAGGACATGCGGGCGTTGATGGCCGCGCTCCGGAAGGACTGACGAGCGACGCAAGGGCCCCGCGACCGGAAACCGGTCGCGGGGCCCTCGCGCTGTACGGGTTGCCGCTACTCGCCGGCGAGGGCGGCCTCGGCGTCGAGGGTGACCGCGACGGCCTGGATCACCGAGGCGATCTTGAAGGCCTCCTGGATCGTCTCGCGGTCGACGCCGGCCTTGCGCAGGACCTGCTCGTGCGAGTCCAGGCACTGGCCGCAGCCGTTGATCGCGGAGACCGCGAGCGACCACAGCTCGAAGTCGACCTTCTCCACGCCCGGATTGCCGATGACGTTCATCCGCAGGCCGGCGCGCAGCGTGCCGTACTCCGGGTCGGAGAGCAGGTGCCGCGTGCGGTAGAAGACGTTGTTCATCGCCATGACCGCGGCGGCGGACTTGGCGGCGGTGTACGCCTCCGGCGAGAGGTTCGCCTTCGCCTCGGGCTCCAGCTCACGCAGGACGCGCGGGGAGCGGGCGGCGATCGCGCAGGACAGGACCGTGCCCCACAGCTGCTGCTGCGGGAGGTCGCTGTTGCCTATGACCGAACCGAGGTTCAGCTTCAGGTCCTTGGCGAAGTCCGGGACCGACGCCTTCAGGGAGTCGAGGGACATCCGTCACTCACCGGCCAGCAGCGCGCCGGCGTCGATCGTGGCGTCGCCCTTGTTCCAGTTGCAGGGGCACAGCTCGTCGGTCTGCAGGGCGTCGAGGACCCGCAGGACCTCCTTGGGGTTACGGCCCACGGAACCGGCGGTCACCATCGAGAACTGGATCTCGTTGTTCGGGTCGACGACGAACACGGCGCGCATCGGCAGGCCGTCCTCGCCGAGGATGCCCAGCTCGGCGGAGAGCTCGCGCTTGATGTCCGACATCATCGGGAAGGGCAGGTCACGCAGGTCGGCGTGGTCCTTGCGCCAGGCGTGGTGCACGTACTCGGAGTCGAGGGAGAAACCGAGGACCTGCGCGTCGCGGTCGGCGAACTCGTCGTTCAGCTTGCCGAAGGCGGCGATCTCCGTCGGGCACACGAAGGTGAAGTCCAGAGGCCACGCGAAGATGACCTTCCACTTGCCCTCGTAGGTCTTGTGGTCGATCTGCGCGAACTCGGCACCGGCGTCGAGCGAGACACAGGCGGTCAGGTCGAAGGCGGGGAACTTGTCACCAACAGTGAGCACGCGCTCTCCTTGTTCAATGGGAAATGACCCCTTTTGGGGGCTTTCCGATGGGGTTGGACGTGTCTCACATGCTGGCACAACCAGCATTGATTATGGAAATAGCTAGTCTTGATGCGGGTGATCGGAGGTACCTATCAGTGGCTGTCGGTAACAGGGGAGCGAAGCAACCGACGCTCGCTCAGCTGCGCGCGTTCGCGGCCGTCGCGGAGCACCTGCACTTCCGCGACGCGGCCGCGGCCATCGGCATGAGCCAGCCCGCGCTCTCCGGCGCCGTCTCCGCGCTGGAGGAGGCCCTGGGCGTGCAGCTGCTGGAGCGCACCACCCGCAAGGTGCTCCTCTCCCCGGCGGGCGAACGGATCGCCGCCCGGGCGCAGGTGGTGCTCGACGCCGTCGGCGGACTGCTGGAGGAGGCCGAGGCGGTCCGCGCCCCCTTCACCGGGATACTGCGGCTCGGGGTGATCCCCACCGTGGCGCCGTACCTCCTGCCGACCGTGCTCGGACTCTTCCACCGCCGCTACCCCCGGATGGACCTCCAGGTGCACGAGGAGCAGACCGGCTCGCTGCTGGAAGGGCTGGCCGCCGGCCGCCTGGACCTGCTCCTGCTGGCGGTCCCGCTCGGCGTCCCCGGCGTCACCGAACTGCCCCTCTTCGACGAGGACTTCGTCCTCCTCGCCCCCCGCGAACACCCGCTGGCCGGCCGCCGGGACATCCCGCTCGACGAACTGCGCGACCTGCAGCTGCTGTTGCTGGACGAGGGCCACTGCCTGCGGGACCAGGCCCTCGACATCTGCCGGGAGGCCGGGCGGACCACCGGGGCGGACGTCACGACGACCGCCGCCGGCCTGTCCACGCTCGTACAGCTCGTCGCCGGCGGCCTCGGGGTGACCCTGCTGCCGCGCACCGCGCTGCGCCTGGAGACCGCCCGCAACGAGTACCTGTCCACCGGCTGCTTCGCCGAGCCCGCCCCCACGCGGCGGATCGCCCTGGCCATGCGTACGGGCACCGCCCGCCAGGAGGAGTTCGAGGCGATCGCCGCCGCCCTGCGCGAAGCCGTACGCCCGCTCCCCGTGTGGCCCACCGACTAGGTCCTGTCTGGAGTCCGGATCATGAGTGTGGTGCGATGCTGCGGAGCCAGAGCATCGCACCGCACAGGTGCAGTCCGGCCTCGTAGCTCTTCGGGGTCTTGTCGTACCGGGTAGCGATACCGCGCCAGTTCCGCAGTCGGTTGATGCACCGTTCCACGGTGTTGCGCTCCTTGTAGAGCGCCGTGTCGTGCGAGACCGGCCGACCGCCGACGCTGCCACGCTTCTTGCGGTTCGCGGCCTGGTCGACCTTCTCCGGGATCACCGCTCGGATACCGCGTCGTCGCAGGTAGCGGCGGTTGCGCCGGGACGAGTACGCCTTGTCCGCGGCCACCGCGTCCGGCCGGGTCCGCGGACGCCCGATCGGGCCGCGTACCTTGACCCGCTCCAGGACCGGGGCGAACTGCGGGCTGTCGCCGGCCTGCCCGGGCGTGAGGACGAACGCAAGCGGGCGGCAGCGCCGGTCGGCTGCCACATGGATCTTGCTGGTCAGCCCGCCTCGGGAACGCCCCAGCTCGGCGGCTTTCAAGCGGGCCCTGTGTCGCCGACGGGCCCGTCGCCGCTCGATGCGCGCCTCATCCTCGACCTGTCCGTCCTGCGGCCTTTGCCCAGTCGCCTCGCCCCCTTTTCGACCTCGACGACCATCTCCAAGGCCGCCAACTGCTCGGGGTCCAAGGCCATTCCGGCGGCGTGATGGTGGGCCCGGGCGGTCGCCGAGTCCACGCTGACCAGGCCCAAGTCGGCCTGGCCGCGGGTGGCGGCCTCGGCGATCACTGCCTGCATGAGGTGCTGGAAGACGCCCTGCGTCGCCCAGATCTGGAAGCGGTCGTACGCGCTCTGCCAGGGCCCGAACTCGCCCGGAAGGTCACGCCAGGGGCTACCGGTCCGGAACCGCCACATCACCGCGTTGAAGTGCTTCCGCAGGTCAGGGATGGGCCCAACCGCGGCAATCGGCAGATGGGGCTCGATCAGGGCCCACTGCTCGTCGGTGAGATCGCCTCGCGCCATGACTGACGGTCTATCAAGACCGAGCCTCCGCGCGCAGGCGATCTACTGAACTCCTGATCCGAACTCCAGACAGGACCTAGTACGGTGACCGGGGAGCAGGCGTACCGGGTCACTCCGTGCGCAGCCCGTCCGGGCGCATCAGCCGCAGCAGCGGCGGCAGGCTGAGCAGCGTCACGGCGGCGACGACGCCCGCACCGACCCCGGTCATCGCGAGGACCGACGGCCAGTCGATCCGGATCGGGTGGGCGGCCATCCCCATCAGGACGGCGCCCAGCCCGGTGCCCACGAAGGTCGCCAGCACCAGGCCCAGCACGATCGGCACGGCCGTCTGCCACAGCACCGACAGGCTCAGCGTGGAGCGCCTGGTACCGAAGGCGACCAGGGCGCAGAGCAGCCGCCGGCGCTCTCGCAACTGCTCCAGCTGCGAGACGAACAGGCTGGCGCCGATCAGGACCAGCACGGCCGCGGCGCCGAAGAACAGGCCCGTGCGGATCGCGGAGAAGCCGACGGTCTGCGCGGTGTCCCGCAGCGTCATCGTCGCGACGAGCGGGTCCGTCTTGAAGACGGCCGTGCGCGCCCGGTCCAGGGCGTCCGGACCGGACTCGTCGACCTGTACGAAGATCCGCGCGTCCGGGTAGTCGCCGAGCCCCTTCGGGGCGGCCGACGGGGTCACCAGCAGGCCGCTGCGCAGCTCGCCGGCGGGGTCCTCCCTGGCGGGGACCGCGCGGGCGGCCGCCGGAACCGTCCACTTCACGGGAGTGCGGTGGTCGGCCGTAGCGGGCTCGTACTGGTTCACGTCGCCGACGAACAGCTCGTCACCTGGCTTGGCCGCGGCCCCGAACACATCCGTGGCGGCGCCGGTCAGGACGAAAGCGTCGCCGTCCTCGCACGAGTCGAGCGTCGCGACCTCGCGGAGTGCGTCGCAGGTGCCGATGGTCAACCGGACCGTCTCCCCCTCCGCAGGCACCCGTGGGGCCGCCTGCGCGGAGGTCAGCGGGACCGCGCGGGTCACGCCCGGCACGGCGGAGATCCGCTGTGCGAGGCCGGCCATGGTGTGCCCGTCGTCGCCGTGCAGCATGACCGAGACGGCGGCCCTGCCGGGGTCCTGGCCGGTCGGCGTCGTGTAGTCGCCCTCGACGCCGGCGAAGAGCATCTGGAGGGCGATGGCGCCCGCGACGGCCACGGCGATTCCGTTGACGAGGCGGGCGGCGCCGCCGCTGTCGAGCTGGAGCCGGCGTATGGCCAGCTGCCAGGAGACCGGACCGCCGGAAACCCTCCCGACGAAGCGTTCCAGCAGCCACGGCAGCAGCACGGTGATCCCGACCAGCATCAGCAGTACGCCGCCGCCGACCTGCCACTGGTTGAACCTGCCCTGGTCGTTGCCGCGACCGCCCAGAGGGAGGAGCAGGCCGGCGCCGACCAGCGGCAGCAGCAGCCGCCACCAGATGCGGCGCCGAGCGGGCTTGGCCGTGCGGACGACACCCAGCGGCTCGATGACCACACCGCGCAGCGCGAAGAGGGTCACGGCCACCGCCGCCGCCGGCACCGCGACGGCGACCAGGGCGGCCAGCCACGGCGCCGGGTCGAGGTCCGCCGGGAAGACGCTGCGCTGGCGGAGGCTGACGCTGCCGACCAGGGACCGGCCGACCGCGAAGAAGCCGGTGCCCAGGACCAGTCCGACCAGGGAGCCGGCCAGCGCCTCGCCGGCCGCGATCCGACGGACCATCATGCCGTCGGCACCGACCAGCCGCAGTGCCGCGAGCCTGCGGTCGCGGCGCTCACCGCCGAAGCGGACGGCGGTGGCGATGAACACGGCTATGGGCATCAGCAGGGCGACGAACGTCAGGACGACCATCAGCATGAGCACGGGGTCGAGTCCTTCGCGGTCCGCCTCGTAGCCGAAGCCGGTCACGCGGCTGACGCGGAAGTCGCCGGGGCTGTCCTTGGCGAGGCTGTCGCTGCCCAGGTAGAAGAACAGTTCGCCGGGCCCGACGAGCCCCGGATCACCGATGGTCTCGGTGACCGGGCCGTCGAGCCGCTCGCGCAGCAGGGCGCCCTCGGAGGACTTGAGCAGCTCGCCCAGGGCGGGGGAGACGGCCATCTCGCCGGCCCCGGGGATCCTCTTCAGACCGGGCGGCAGCGGGGCACTCGGGCCCTCGGCCCGCATCGCGTACCCCTCGATGTCCTTGCCGCGATACGTCTGGCTGACCCGGGCGATGAGCAGGGTGTCGAGCCCGGGGGCGTCGGCCCGCCCGGAGTCGTAGGTCGACCGCGCGTCGCCGCGCTCGTAGCGTGCGGTGAGGGCTCCGGGGATCGCGGTGCTGATCAGCAGCAGCGCGACGCCGAGACCGACGCCGACCCCGGTGAACAGGGTGCGGATCCAGCCCTCGCGGCCGCCTCCGAAGGCGAAGCGGGTGCCCATGGCGAGGTCGCGGGTCCATACCTGGAGCCGGCTCATACGACCGGCTCCATGTCGCGGGACTTCCCGTCGCGTACGACGATCTCGCGGTCGGAGTAGGCGGCCACGCGCGTCTCGTGCGTGACGAGGACGACGGCGGCGTTCGCGGACCGGGCGGTCTCCGTGAGCAGCTGCATGACGAGTTCGCCGTTGAGGGAGTCGAGGGCTCCGGTCGGCTCGTCGGCGAAGACGACCCGGGGGCCGGTGACGAGGGCGCGGGCGACGGCCACGCGCTGCCCCTGGCCGCCGGATATCTCGCCGGGCCGCTTGGCGCCCAGGTCCTCCACCTGGAGCTGCTCCATCCAGTGCAGGGCGGTGCGTTCGGCCTCCTTGCGCCTGACGCCGGTCAGGCGCAGCGGGAGGGCGACGTTCTCCACGCAGGTCAGTTCGGGTACGAGCCGGCCGAACTGGAAGACGAAGCCGAACTCGGTACGGCGAAGGGCGCTGCGCTCGGCGTCGCTCAGGGAGGTGAGCTCGCGGCCGGCGTAGGTGACGGAGCCCGAGTCGGGCGGAACGATCCCGGCGAGGCAGTGCAGCAGGGTGGACTTGCCGGAGCCGGAGGGACCCATGACGGCGACGACCTCGCCCGGGTGGATGGAGAACCCGGCGCCGTCCAGGGCGTGGGTGGTCCCGTAGGCCTTGCGCAGGTCCGTGGCGGTGAGCAGGGAGCCGGCCGGGGCGTTCATCGGCGTACCTCCCGTGCGAGCTGGTCGAGCCGGGCCGCGGTGAGCTCCAGCCACCGCAGGTCCGCTTCGAGGTGGAACAGCGCGTGGTCGCAGACGAGCTGGTCGGCGATGTCGCCCTTGCGCTTGCGCTGGGTGAGGATGCGCATGAGGCGCAGGTGCTCGGCCCGCTGGGTGTCCAGCAGTTCGTCGGCGCGGCGGCCGGTGAGCAGGGCGAGGACGACCTTGGTGTAGAGGGTGGAGTGCAGGTACGGCTCCGGCTTCTCCGGCTGGGCGAGCCAGGCCTCGACGTCGGTGATCCCGGCGTCGGTGATGGAGTACCGCTTGCGGTCGGGGCCGCCGCCCGCCTCAATGCCCTCGACCTCGACGAGGCCGTTCTTCAGGAGGCGGGACATGGTCGAGTAGACCTGTCCGTAGGCGAGGGGGCGGTCGTGGCCGAACTTCTCGTCGAAGGCCCGCTTCAGGTCGTAACCATGGCGCGGGCCGGCCTCCAGGAGGCCAAGGAGGGTGTGACCGATGGACATGCCGCCGACTATACATCGTGTGTATACGCGGAGTGTATAGAGCTCGTGGAGCGAGAAGCCCGCACTGGGGGAGGGGTGGACACGCGCAAGCCGCTCCCGTGCGTGGGCACGGGAGCGGCGGCCGGTCGGGGAGTCGGCCCCGGCGCTCAGTCCGAGGACTTCGGCGGCCGGCCCCGGCGGGGAAGGGGGCCGGTCGCGGAGGGGAGCCGGCCGGCCTCGGCGAGGGCCCGGCGGAGCAGGAACTCGATCTGCGCGTTGGCGCTGCGCAGCTCTTCTCCCGCCCAGCGGGCCAGCGCGTCGTACACCTGCGGGTCGAGCCGCAGGAGCACCTGCTTGCGCGCCTGCCGGCCCGTCGGCTTCTCCTCGCCGGAGGGGCTCACTGGTAGAGGGTGCCCGTGTTGACCACCGGCTGGGCGGCGCGGTCGCCGCACAGCACGACCATCAGGTTCGAGACCATGGCCGCCTTGCGCTCCGAGTCGAGGTCCACGATGTCCTCCTCCGCCAGACGGGTCAGGGCGAGCTCGACCATGCCCACCGCGCCTTCCACGATCTGCTTGCGGGCCGCCACGACCGCGCCGGCCTGCTGGCGCTGGAGCATCGCGGAGGCGATCTCAGGAGCGTACGCGAGATGCGTGAAGCGCGACTCGATGATCTGCACCCCGGCGGCCTCCACGCGGGCGTGCAGTTCGACCGCGAGCTTCTCGGTGATCTCCTCGGCGTTCCCCCGCAGCGACAGGCCGCCCTCCTCGTGCGCGTCGTACGGGTACTCGATCGCGATGTGCCGGACCGCGGCCTCGGTCTGCGTCTCGACGAACTCGGTGAAGTCCTCGACCTCGAAGACGGCGCGCGCGGTGTCCTCGACCCGCCAGACCACGACCGCCGCCAGCTCGATCGGGTTGCCGTAGGCGTCGTTGACCTTCAGGACGGCCGTCTCGTGGTTGCGCACCCGGGTGGAGATCTTCTCCCGCGAGGTCAGCGGGTTGACCCAACGCAGGCCGTCGGTGCGGATGGTGCCGCGGTAGCGGCCGAAGAGCTGGACGACGCGGGCCTCACCCGGCGCCACCGTGTTGAGGCCGCTCATCGCGATCACGGAGCCGAGGCCGAGGAGTACGCCGACCGCGATCAGCGCCACCTTGGCGCCGGTCGTGCCCGCCGCCGCGCCGGCCACCACCAGTCCCGCGCCCGCCAGCAGGCCGACCAGGCCGAGCAGCAGCGCGAGCCCGCCGCCCACGCTGCGAGCGGTGAACTCCCTTACTCCGTCCGGAGTGGCAATGTGGTTCGTCATGGTTCGCCCCGTTTCTCTGCACGCGACCGATCGGGTCGCCTAGCAAAGTGATATCACTTTTTTGCGCAATGGCAACCCATCCGCTTATCTGAGCGTCGGTTCCTGTGATGTGGGTGCTGATTCTCACGTCCGAAATGACCGGAATTGGTCCGGATTAGCCAAAGTTTGTCACAGCCTGCGGTGTTAGCTTTCTGAGTTGACGTCGGGGGGGTAATCGAGCGGAGCGGGAGCGATGGGCCGAGCAGAAGTGCGTAAGGCGCAGCAGCGCGGTGCGCGGCGGGCGCCGAGCGGACGCGCGAAGGGCGCCGAAGGGAGCGGGGGTACCGGCAAACGCGCCGGCATACGCCGCTTCTTCACCTGGAAGAAGATCCTGGGCACGTTCTTCGGAATGATCCTGCTCCTCATGGCCGCGGCGGTCGCCCTCTACTTCTCGGTGGACGAACCCACCGACCCGAACAAGCAGGCGACCCTCCAGAGCAACACCTACCGGTGGTCCGACGGCTCGATCATGGCGCGCACCGGCGAGATGAACCGCGAGATCGTCAGCATCGACAAGATCCCGCCGGAGGTCCGCACGGCGTTCATCGCCATCGAGAACAAGTCCTTCTACCAGGACGACGGCATCGACGTGATGGGCGTGGCCCGCGGCCTGTTCAACACGGTCCGCGGCAAGGGCACGGCCGGCGGCTCCACGATCACCCAGCAGTACGTCAAGAACTACTACCTGACGCAGGACCAGTCGCCCACGCGCAAGCTCAGGGAGCTGGTGATCGCCCTCAAGGTCGACCAGCGCATGGAGAAGAACGACATCCTCGTCGGCTACCTGAACACCAACTTCTACGGCCGCAACGCCTACGGCATCCAGGCCGCGGCCCAGGCCTTCTACGGCGTCGACGCCGGACAGCTCACGCTGGAGCAGGGCGCCTACCTGGCCGCCGTCATCCAGGCCCCCAGCCAGTACGACCTGGCGACCGCCGGCCCGAACGGCAGGCGGCTGGTCAACATCCGCTTCAACGCCGTCCTCGACAACATGGTCGAGATGGGCGAGCTGGACGAGGCCAAGCGCAAGACGATGACCCTGCCGGAACCCATCAAGCCCAAGCCCCGCCCCGGCATGGACGGCCAGAAGGGCTACCTGGTCCAGGCCGCCAACGACGAGCTGAACAAGCAGAACATCACCGACGCCATGATCACGGCGGGCGGCTGGAACATCACGCTCAACGTCGACAAGGCCAAGCAGGCGGCGCTGGAGAAGGCCGTCCAGGACGAGCTGGAGTCCAAGCTCGACCGCAAGGACACCAAGGGCCGGCCGCAGGACCAGAGCGTCCAGGCCGGAGCCACCTCCGTGGACCCGAAGACCGGCGCCATCGTCGCGATGTACGGCGGTGTGGGCCTGGAGCAGAAGTCGGCGAGCAACGCCCTGCGCACCGACTACCAGCCCGGCTCGACCTTCAAGCCGATCGTGCTCGCCTCCGCCCTGGAGAACGCCTCCAACACCCAGGACGGCAAGCCGATCACCCCGAACGCCCTCTACGACGGCACGAGCAAGCGCCCGGTCGTCGGCAGCAAGATCCCGTTCGCCCCGCAGAACCAGGACAACACGAACTACGGCAACCCGATGATGACGGTCCAGGAGGCGACCAACTTCTCGGTGAACTCCGTCTACGCGCAGATGATCGTGGACGTGAAGCCGCCCAACGTGAAGAAGACGGCCCTGGAGCTCGGCATGCAGGACCGCGAGGGCTGGCCGGAGGACAAGCCGGCCATGGCCCTCGGCACCATGAGCGCGAACACCGTGGAGATGGCCGGCGTCTACGCCACCTTCGACAACCACGGCAAGAAGGTCACGCCGACCATCATCAAGAAGGCCGAGCACAAGGACCGCGAGTTCACCCCCCAGGAGGGCGTGGGCAGCCAGGCCATCAGCCGCAAGACCGCCGACACCGTCACCAAGGTGCTCCAGGGCGTCGTCGAGGACGAGGGCGGCTCCGGCAACAAGGTCCGCAGCAGCGCCTACGAGGCGGGCGGCAAGACCGGCACCACCGAGTCCAACGTGGCGGCCTGGTTCACCGGCTACACCCCCGAGCTGGTCACCGTCGTCGCGATGTTCGGCGAGGACCCCAACAGCCACAGCCAGGTCACCCTGACCGGTACCGCCGGCCTCGGCCGCGCGGGTGGCTCCAGCTTCCCCGCCTCCATCTGGAGGGCGTACACCCTGGCCGCCCTCAAGGGTGCGAACACCGGCAAGTTCCAGCTGACCGAGGCCGACATGGGCGCCGTGCAGGCGCCCTCCCGCAGCACCTCGCCGTCGGCCTCGGCGAGCCCGTCCTCCAGCCCGCCGGCCGCCACCACCAGCCCGACGCAGTCCCCGACGACGTCGCCGACGCCCACCGCGACCAAGACGGGCCCGACGCCCAGCGGTACGACGTCCCCGACGCCCACCGCCACCAAGACCGGCGGCCCCAAGCCGCCGGACCCGCCGATCCTGGGTGAGCACACCGGGAACTGAACACAAGAGCGCCGCCCCGCAGCCGACTCGGCTGCGGGGCGGCGCTCTTTCGTACGACCGCGGGCCGCCGGACGGGCGGTCAGCGCCGCTCGCCGACCCCCGTCAGCGGCAGTTCGAACCAGACGACCTTTCCGCTGCTGAGCCGGGTCGCACCCCACCGGCGGGCCAGCCGGTTGACCAGGAACAGGCCGCGGCCGCCCTCGTCGGTGTCCCGTGCCCGGCGCTGGCGGGGCAGCTGCGGGGAGTCGTCCCCGACCTCGCAGCGCAGCACGTCCGTACGCAGCAGACGCAGCGTCACGGGCCGCTCCGCGTACCGGACGGCATTGGTGACCACCTCGCTGACCAGCAGCTCCAGCGAGTCGCTCAGCTCCTCCAGGCCCCACCGCGTCAGCGCGCGCCGGGCGAAGCGCCGGGCCCGGCCCGGAGCGGTCTCCTCCGGGTCCAGGAACCAGTAGGCGACGTCACTGGGCGCGATGCCGTCGAACCGGGCCGCGAGCAGGGCGATGTCGTCGTCCCGGTCCCCCGGCCCCAGCATGTCCAGCACGTCGTCGCACAGGGCCTCCAGCGGCGGCGGATGGTCCAGCCCGGTCAACTGCGCGGTCGTGGCCAGCCGCTCGCGCAGCTGCTCGATGCCCGTCCACACGTCCCGCAGGCGCGACTCCACCAGGCCGTCCGTGTACAGCAGCAGCGTCGCCCCGGCGGGCGCGTCCAGCTCCACGGCCTCGAAGTCCACCCCGCCCACACCGATCGGCGCCCCGGGCGGTACGCGCAGCACCTCGGCCCGCCCGCCCAGGTGCAGCAGCACCGGCGGCGGATGCCCGGCGTTGGCGATGGTGATCCGGTGCGCGACCGGGTCGTAGACGGCGTACATGCACGTGGCCATGCGGTCCGAGCCGAGCCGCTGCGCCTGCTCGTCCAGGTGGTGCAGCACCTCGGCGGGGGGCAGGTCCAGCTGCGCCAGCGTCTGGGCGGTGGTCCGCAGCTGTCCCATGATCGCGGCGGAGGTCATGGAGTGGCCCATCACGTCCCCCACGACGAGCGCGACCCGGCTGCCCGGCAGCGGTATGGCGTCGTACCAGTCGCCGCCGACCCGGGCCGTCTCGGCCGCCGGCAGGTAGCGGGAGGCGAGGCGCACCCCCGTGGGCTGCGGCAGGCTGTCGGGCAGCATGGTGCGCTGGAGCTCGTCGGCGATGTACGCCTCGCGGCCGTAGAGGACCGCCTTGTCGATGCCGAGCGCGGTGTGGGTCGCCAACTGGGCGGCGACCAGCAGGTCGTTCTGCTCGAAGGCGGGACGCTCCGGGCTGCGCAGGAACACCGCCGCGCCGATCACCCGGCGCCGGCCCCGCAGCGGCGCCAGGACCGCCCGGTTGCCGCGCGGCAGCGGATGCTCGCCGCCGAGCAGTTCGGGCAGCGCCGCCCGCGCGCCGGCCGAGGACGCGAAGACGGGCCGTACGCCGCGCAGCACCTCGGCGAGCGCGCCGCCCGGCCGGATCTCGCACAGCTCGGCCGCGGGCAGGTCACCCTGCGGGCCGACCAGCGGCAGCTGGCTGAAGTCGAGCTCGCCGGCGGCCCCCGCGGCCCCGGCGAGGTCCATGCCCGCGCCGATGGTGCTGCTGATGTCGGTCAGGTCGTCGATCGGCCGGAGCCGGTCGGTGCGGCGCAGCCTTAAAACGACCGGGCCGACCGGCCGCTCGTCACCGACCGGCAGCGGGTCGCGGAGGTAGACGAGGATGGCGTCGGAGAAGGTCGGGACGGTGGCCCGGCACAGGCCGAGCACGATCTCGTCGAGGTCGATGCCGCGGGCGATCCGCCGGGTCGCGGCGCCGACGAACCGCAGCCGGTCCCCCTCGCGGCGCGCCGCGGTCGCCTCCGGGCCGCCCCCGCCCTGGAAGCCCGGTACGCCGCTCCCCGCGGCGGTGGTGGGAGGCCGGCCGGCCACCGCGCCGCGGGCGGCGTCGTAGGAGTCGTAGGCGTCGTAGGGGTCCGCCGGGTCCACGGTGTCCGCGGTGTCCCGGGGACGGGCGTTGTCGTGGTCCTGGCCCGGGCCGGAACCGGCGGGGCCGGAGCCTGCGGCGGCGGGCACCTCCGCGGACGCCGCTCCGCGCGGCCGGGGGAGCCCCGAGGCCGCGCCCGCCGCCGAGCGCGCCGCCCGTATGTCGGAAGCCGCCGCTGCGGCCGCCGCGCCCGGCTCGGCCGGCGCGCCCGTACCGGCGCCCGCGGCATGCGTGCGCACGGCCTCGGTGGCGGCGATGGGCGCCTTGCCGTGGCCGGCCTCGTCCGAACCTCCGCCGGAGGCGACGGGCGGCGGTCCCTCCTGGGAGGTGGGGTACTCCGTCACGCGTGGAATTCCGTCCGTTTGCGCTCGATGTGCGCTGCACTCAACTCGGTCAGTCGCGGTATACCCGCTCAGCGGCCCGGGCACCATCGCCCAGAGGTTCCTCGCTCGAACTTCCTCGTGTGTCGACCTCCGGTCAGATCCCGTGCGCAGAACGACACTTGCCGGTGTGCGGTCCGCTCGCACCGTCCCGCGCGCGCGACCTCGCGGAGGACGATCCTACGTTTGAACCCCGGGGGCGCATCAAGGGTCTCATGAGGTCATGTGCGCAGGGGTGCGGTCCCAGTCCTCGGGCAGGGCCGGAATCCCCCAGGCCGGATCCGGCCGCCAGTCCTGCCAGCCGGCGGAGAAGGGAACGCCCCACGCCTCGATCAGCGCGACGGCCGCCCGACCGGCCTCCCGTACCCGCCGTGCCTGCTCACGGCCCATCAGACCGGACCGCTGGGCCTCGGCGAACTCGTCCTCGTCCAGCCACTTCCAACTGCGGTCGGGGTAGACGGCGATGTCCAGGAAGTGGTCCTCGGAATCGACGCCGCCGGCCCATCTCGTCCGTGGCTCCTCCAGGTTGACGTACCAGTTCTTGAACTGCCAGCCCGCTCCCCAGAACAGCCACACCGACCACGGGTCCCCGGGCCGGGCCAGCTTCAGGACGCCGCCGCCGAACCAGCGCGAGCGTACGGTGGTGCGCGGCGCGGTGTAGCGGGTGGCCAGCGGCTCCTGGTGGACGGGGGTGCCGTCGGCGAGCACCGGCTTGACGCATTCGGTGCCGGGGGCCATCCACACGGCGAGCATCTCGTCCGTGTCCTGCACCACCGTCACCGGGCGGCAGATGTGCACCGCGCCCTTCAGTCCCGGGGCGTGGTCGCGGTAGCGCCAGAGGATCTGGTCCCCGGGCGCCCAGCGCGTCCCGCGCGCGGGGCTCGGCGGCGCGTCCGGCCCCCGGCCGTTCCCGGGCTTGAAAGTACCTGTCATGCGCAGATCTTAGGGCGGGGGCCCGTACGCCCGCTGCGGTGCAGGTCACGAGGCGATTCGGGGACGGTGGACGACCGGAAACGGCCCCCGCCCGGGGGGTGGCGGAGGCGCGGTCAGGGGCGTGTCATGCGCAGGACGTCCAGGGCCTCGTCGAGCTGCTCCAGGGTGAGGGCGCCGCGCTCCACGTAGCCGGACTCCAGGACGACCTCCCTGATCGTCTTGCGCTCGGCGAGGGACCTCTTGGCCACCTTCGCGGCCTCCTCGTAGCCGATGTAGCGGTTGAGCGGGGTCACCACGGAGGGCGAGGACTCGGCGTACTCCCTGGCCCGGGCCTCGTCGGCGGTGATCCCGTCGACCGTGCGGTCGGCGAGGAGCCGGCTCGCGCCGGCCAGCAGCCGGATCGATTCGAGGAGGTTCCTGGCCATCACCGGGAGCATGACGTTGAGTTCGAAGTTCCCGGCGGCGCCAGCCACGGCGACGGTGGCGTCGTTCCCCATGACCTGCGCGGCGACCATCAGGACGGCCTCCGGGACCACCGGATTGACCTTCCCGGGCATGATCGAGGAGCCGGGCTGGAGGTCCGGGAGGCTGATTTCGGCCAATCCCGTCCGCGGCCCGGAGGCCATCCAGCGCAGGTCGTTGCAGATCTTCGTGAGCGAGACGGCGATCGTACGGAGCATGCCCGAGGTCTCCACCAGCGCGTCGCGGGCGCCCTGGGCCTCGAAGTGGTCGCGCGCCTCGGTCAGCGGCAGGCCGGTGGCGACCGCCACCTCGGCGATCACGGCGGCCGAGAAGCCGGCCGGGGTGTTGATCCCGGTGCCCACCGCCGTGCCGCCCAGCGGGAGTTCGGCCAGGCGCGGCAGGGACGAGCGCAGCCGCTCGACGCCGTAGCGGATCTGCGCCGCGTATCCGCCGAACTCCTGGCCGAGGGTGACGGGCGTGGCGTCCATCAGGTGGGTCCGGCCGGCCTTGACCACCCGGTCGAACTCGGCCGCCTTGCGCTCCAGCGCGGCGGCCAGGTGCTCCAGGGCAGGCACCAGGTCGTTGGCGACGGCGGCGGTGGCGGCGATGTGGATGGACGACGGGAAGACGTCGTTGGAGCTCTGCGAGGCGTTGACGTGGTCGTTGGGGTGCACGTCCCGGCCGAGGCGCTCGGCGGCCAGGGTGGCGATCACCTCGTTGGCGTTCATGTTGGACGAGGTCCCCGACCCGGTCTGGAAGACGTCCACGGGGAAGTGGTCGTCCCAGCGGCCGTCCGCCACCTCCCCGGCCGCGGCTCCGATCGCGTCGGCGACGTCCTGGTCGACGACGCCGAGGCGGGCGTTGACGGCGGCGGCCGCGGCCTTGATCCGGGCGAGGGCCTCGATGTGGGCGCGCTCCAGCCGCTGTCCCGAGAGGGGGAAGTTCTCCACGGCGCGCTGGGTCTGCGCCCGCCACTTGGCGTGCGCGGGCACCCGTACGTCGCCCATGGAGTCGCGCTCGGTCCGGAACGCCTGGTCCTTCTGATTGTCTGTCATGTGTGCTGCCTCCTCGAAAAGTTGAGCAATCCTCTTGTTGGAAGTGTTCCCAACTCCCCCACCGGCCAGTAAATACCGTGGGTAACACCCATATTCGGGAGGCGTCCATGGCACGTGCCCGTACGAGACCCACCCTCAGATCTACCGCCGCCGCCGCCGCGGCGATCGCGGCCGCCCTCGGCGGCGTCACCGCCGTCACCCCCATGGCCCAGGCGGCCCCCACCGCCGGCGTCGTCACCACCCTCCCGCCCGAGCTGGAGGCGATCCGCGCCGCCGAATCCGTCGAGATCTACGGCGACCCCGCCGTGCGCCCGCAGGCCGAGCGCAGGACCGGCCTGATCTCGCTGGGCGACAGCGAGATCTCGGGCGAGGGCGTCGGCACCTACGACCCGGCCACCAACACCCCCGACAACCAGTGCCACCGCTCGCCGGACGCGGCGATCCACCGCACCGGCATCGCGGCCGACCTCACCTTCAACGTCGCCTGCTCCGGCGCCCACACCGGAAACATCAGGATCGGCGGCAGCAGGCAGTACGCCGACGAACTGGTGCAGAGCGACAACCTGGCGATCAAGGCCCGCAACACCAGGATCAAGATGGTCCTGCTGGTCGCCGGAGCCAACGACGACCTGCAGTTCGGCCCGGTCATGACCGACTGCGTGACCCGGTGGGTGCTCAGCCAGGGCACCTGCCAGCCCACGTACGCACCCGGATGGCAGGCCCGCGTCGACGGCCTCAGACCCAAGGTCGAGGCCACGGTCGCCGACCTCAGGACCGTCATGCGCGACGCCGGCTACGCCGACGCCGACTACCGGCTCGTCGTCATGGGCTACCCCAGCCCCATCGGCCCCGACTTCCACGACAACCCGAACTTCCCCGGGAAGCTGCCCGGAGGCTGTGCGGGCTACGACTCCGACGCCACCTGGGGCCGCGACCACGCGGTACCCGCCTTCGAGAAGGGCATACGCGCGGCCGCCCTGGCCTCCGGCGCGGTCTACCTCGACAACTCCCGGCTCTTCCACGGCCACGAGGTGTGCATGGAGGACACCTGGGCCCGCGGCCTCTACCTGGACCTCGGCGACCACTTCCCCTGGGACGAGAACACCGCCCGGCAGTCCTTCCACCCCAACCGCCGCGGCCACGGCGCCTTCGCGTCCTGCCTGACCCAGCTGTACGCGTCGGGCCTGCGCGAGGCGTCCTGCGCCGACCCCGCGAGCACCGGTACGCCCGTACTCCACGCCGGGGCCTGGGACGACGGGTTCAAGCCGCTCAGGAACGAGGCCACCGGCAACTGCCTCGACTCCTTCGGCGGCTCCAGCGCCAACGAGACCAGAATCGTGGGCTGGGACTGCCACGGCGGCCGCAACCAGGGCTGGTGGTACGACAGCACCCGAAAGTCCGTCCACATCGAACTGACCCACGACCGCTGCCTCGACGCCCCAGGCGCCGACTACCGCCCCGGCACCGGCCTGATCATCTGGAACTGCCACGGCGGCGCCAACCAGCGGTTCGTCCGCGACGGCGCCACCCTGCGCCCCGCCGCCGCCCCGGGCATGTGCCTGACCGTGGCCGCCGCCCACGACCCGCTGCGCCTCCAGACCTGCAACGGATCGCCGAACCAGCGCTTCGCGTAAACCGCCCGCTCCACCCGACTGATCCCCCCACGCCCGGCCGGCGCACCCCGGCCGGGTGCCTCCACGAGCGGCACCCACCAGGGGACACCGCACCGCCTACAGCGCCTCCAGCTGGGCGCGCACCTCGCGCGGCCGGTTGGTGATCAGGGTGTCCACGCCGAGCCGCACGCACAGCTCCACGTCCTCAGGCTCGTCCACCGTCCACACCCGCACCCGCAGCCCCTTCGCCTTCAGCCGGCCCACCAGCCCCGGATCCTGGCGCACCAGGTCGATACCCGGCCCGGCGTGCCCCGCGAACGGCGGCCGGGCGGGCCGCAGCCGCCGCTCGATCAGGTAGACCGCCGGCAGGCCCGGCGCCAGCCGGTTCAGCCGGACCAGGGCGTTGCGGGAGAAGCTCATCACCTCGACCAGGCCCGCCGAACCGTCGGCCAGGCCGTGGTCCTTCAGCACCCGCACCAGCTCGGCCTCCAGCCGGCCGCCGGCACGGGTGGGGTGCTTCGTCTCGACCGCCAGCCCCACGGGCCGCCCGGCGGTCAGCGCCTCCTTCAGCAGCTCCTCGAAGAGCAGCACGCGCGCCCCGCGGTGCTCCTCGCCCTTCCAGCCGCCGAAGTCCAGGGCGGACAGCTCCTCGTACGTCATCTCCGACACCACCCCGCGCCCGTCGGACGTCCGCTCCACGCGCCGGTCGTGCACACAGACCAGCTTGTGGTCGGCGGTGAGCCGCACATCGCATTCGAGGGCGTCGGCACCGTCCGCGATGGCCTGCCGGTAGGCGGCGAGCGTGTGTTCGGGATGCTCGTGGGACGCCCCGCGATGGGCGACGACCCGGACGGCGCGGTCGGTACGGAGCTGCGTGTGCGTCATGCCCCCGACGTTATCCGCATGCGCCCGGCGCCCCGGTACCGCATCCTGCACGGATGGCGGAACAGCAGACGTACGGACGGACGCACTGCGGCCCCTGCGAGGAGTGCGTCGAGGAGGAGTGGCAGCTCGTCCGGGAGGACGGCGAGCTGGGCTGGGAGGGGTACCAGCACTGCCCGCGGTACGAGGTGTACGCCTGCGACCGGGGCCGGGGCATCCCGCCGCCATGGGTCCGGGAGCGCGTCCTCGCCCGGGAGGGAGCCGTACACCTGGCGGTCGGCGGGCCCGACGGGATCCCGATCGCGCTGCTGCGCCGGGTGTACGGGCTGAGCATCGCCGAGGTACTCGCCGCACGGACGGCGGGGTACCGGGCCACCCCCGTTGAGGCCCGGTACCTGACAGCTGCGGCAAGGGCGGCCGCTCCCACTTCGGCAACGGCTACGTATGCGGCTACGGCTACGGCTACGGCTACGACTGCGGGCGGGGGGCCAGCTGGGCCGGGGTGACCTTGAAGCCGCCCCTGGTGACCTCGGTGAACGGCGCCGGGGCCATGCAGGTGCCGACCGTCGGCTCGGCGACCGACCCGTCCGGCTTCGCGTCGACGTTCACGATCCCCCACGAGAAGCCGACGCGGTCGGGCGCGCCGCGCTCGCCGTCCTGGACGCTCAGCCCGATCCGCTTGCCCTCCCAGCCGACGTTCGAGCTCGTGACCACCGCGGTGATCGTGGCCGTCCGGCCGCCCGTCACCATGCAGTCCACCTCGGCCTCGGCGACGCCGGTGAAGCCCTGGTCCGGCATCGCGTGGTAGACGGTCACCCGGCCGCGCGCGTCCGTCGGCAGGCCGTGCTCCAGGTTCTGCCCCTTCAGCGGCCTGCTCCACGGCACCGACTCGGCGTCGACCGTGAAGCGGATGTCGTGCGAGGCGGGCACGTACGGATAGTGCACCGTGCCACCCCCGCGCACCGAGGCGGCCTTCGGCGCGGCAGGCGCCGCGGGGGCCGGGGCGGCCGCCACCAAGGTGCCCAACAGGGCGGCGGACCCGGCGACGGCCAGGGCGCGCGTACGGTTCTTCATCGTGAACTCCCATGTCCAAAAAGGCTGTTCGGCTACACGAACAGCCTCGCCGCGCCGCGCCCCCGACTCCATCTGCCGATCGGCGGAAACCGCCTGGGGGCCTCTGCCATTCGGCAGAGGCCCCCAGGACGGGCACCGGGAGGTACGAGAACGCCGGCTCCGGAGCCGGACAACGGACGGTCAGACGGTGTAGATGGCAGGACGCCGTGCCACCTGGCCCGGCGTTAGCCCTTCCACCGTCAGGTTTCCCGTCCAGAGCTGGTCACGGTTGGCGTACGTCGACTCGAACCGGACGCGCTTTCCACCTGGCTCCAGCTTCCATCCCTGTTCCTGGAACTGCGTGATGCGGTCGCTGCCGCACACGAATGCCCGGGTGGCCTGAGTGAGTACCCATTGAGCCAGCTCGGTCTCGCCGGCTGTGGGGCGCCCGCAGTGGCGGGCCATCTGCCACAGGCGCGGCCATTCGGCCCCGGGAGTCAGCGGGCCGACGACGGCCACGTCTCCGATCCGCCGTAGGTCCAGGTGGTGCGTGGCGTACCCGAAGACCACGCCGAACATGGCGAATACGGTGACTCTGCTGATCCCGGCCAGACCCTCGTCAGATGCCATGGGCGGTACCTTTGCTCAGGGTAGGACCCGGGTACCTTCGACGTGCCCGGGTCCTACTTCGTACGAGCGGATCACGACGTGATCCGTGTCCTGGGAGCGGATCAGCAGCCGTCGCCGTCGCCGCAGCAGGCCGGCTGGTTGCACTCGGCTGCGGTGCCCCACAGCCGGGCGTCGACCTCGAACCCGGCGGCCCTGACACGGTCGGCCACGGACACCATGAGTCCGCGCGTCAGCACCACGGAGTTCGGGGAGTGGTGGACGAAGAAGCCGAACTGCTCCTGACACCAGGCGGCGTACTCCTGCGTGTGGAGCATGAACGAGTGCCAGCCGGGATCCACCCGCTCACTGGGCGCCAGGTCGAACGCCTTCTGGCTGCCCAGGACGTACACGAACGCGATGGCCTGGTCCATCACGCGGTCGGCCACGACCCGCTCAAGGCCGTACTCGTCCGCGCAGAACGCGGCCAGCCTCTCGAACAACCCGGGGCTCACAAGGTCCCTCCCGTGCCGTGAGGCGACGGGGCTTCCGACCATGGTCGTCATCGTGTGACTCCTCCTGTCGTTGGGCGTCTTGCTGCCCGCCCCCGTCGGGGCGGGAGTTTGTGTCAGGCCGTAGCGACCCGATGAACGAGGGCGATGTCCTCGAACCCCCGTAGGAAGCGGCCGTGTCCGGCGTTCAGGCCCGTATGCGTCATGCACTGTCGGTCCACCTCGGCCACGTCCGCGCCGGGAGCGGCAGCCCAGCCACAATCCGCGTGCAGGCAACTCGCAACGACGGTGGGCGTGGTCTCGGGGTCTCTGAAGATCCGGTGTTCTGCCCGCCGGATGACTGAACGCGTCATCGGCGCGACCCGTCCGAATCAACGCACCGGGTGTGCCAGTAGGCCACCTTCGGCGGGCCGTCCTTCCCGGCGAGCATCCCGCGCCGGGCGAGCTGGTGAAGGGGGATGGGCATGTTGCACGACGGGCACGTCTCGCGCTTTTTCGTGTAGGTCGCGTACTCGAACGTGTCTGTCGTGGTCGCCACTGTGCACCCCTTCACCACTGTCTCCGGGAATCGGCAACCATCGTGGCCGGGTGCGACGTGGGGTTCTAGCCGGTTTCCTGTTCCCGCAAGAACTCTTCCCGGATCGCCTCAAGTAGCGAACGCATGGAATCGCCGGAAAGCGCGAGTGAGGTGAACCCCTCGAACTTGCGCACATACAGTGCAACATCCCTGGCGTCGGTCACGACGATTTCCGCGTGCACGGTCTCGACGGTAACCGTCCGATCATCTCGGATGACGAAGGCATGATTGGCTATGTCCTCTTGGCGTGCGGACAAGGGGACGACGCGAATATCTATGTTCGGCAGGCGGGATAGGAAGAGGATCCTGTCAATCTGCTCTGCCATTCTTGCGGCTGACACGATGCGCCACCGCAGTACGGGCTCAGTGATAACAAACTGCAGCCGCTTGGCTGAATCGTAAAGCGCTTGCTGCCGCTCGATCCGGGCACTGATGGTCCGAGTAAGCGTGTCCTCGGCGAGGCTATGACGAGAGAGAATTGCGCGGACGTATTCGGGGGTCTGTAGGAGCCCGGGGACCAAGGCCGGCTGGAAGAGTCGCAGCAGCTTCATTTCCGCCTCTAGCGCCCGCATCTGTTGCTGAGCTTTATGCAGGCCCATTCGGCGGACGAGGCGCCAAGCTGTGGTTTCCGTTGCCGCCGCTCTGACTGCCTCTAGGTACTCTGCCCTGACCGCGTCCGAAACTCCGATCGCCGTGAGGATGCGTTCAACGTCAGCGGCAGAGGGGGCAACCTTAGCCGTCTCGATCTTGCTCAGCTTGCTTGCAGACATGACAGCGCTGCGGGCGACGGCTTTAGCCTCCTTACCGGAGGCTTGCCTGAGCGCCCGCAGCGCGGCCCCTAGCTCTGCTCTGTTCACTCCCCGTACTTCGCCCACCATTCGGGGAACGGCACAGCGTGCGCCAAAGCCTTACCCCTGTACGCCCGAAACTTCGCCGCCTGCTCATCGGGAAGCACGTCTGCACCGACGAATGACCCATCTGGCGTGTAGTTCATCACTGCCGGTGTAACGCCATCGAAGAGCCAAAATTCGGGGGCCCCTTGCAGGGGGTTGCTCTTCCCTGTGGTGTCAAGGATGAAGAATTCTTCTCCGCCCGTCATGTTCTTTTGGTAGCCCCAGCCCAGTTCGAACCGCAGATACGGCGTTAGCGGCCGAGAGAGAACGTGAACGCGATACACGCGTTTGCCCTTGTTGGTGTGGGAGCGGAGTTCGGCCACCCACTCGGCGTTATAGTCAGTCGGCTGGGGCATTCCGGCGAGGTAAGCCTGATAGGCGTCCACGTTTCCCGACTTGCTGTAATCATCCAGCGTCTCAAGACGGAAGGCTTCGTGCTGGAAGGTGTCGAACAGTTCCCCCAGAGTCCTAGGCGCCACGAATCCCCTTCCGGATGAGGTCGAAGATCAGCTGCTCCGGGATTTCGACCACGGTTTCGTGAGAGGGAATGTCGAGCCCGTGATCTGCCGGGGTCTGTCCCTGAACCAGCAGCGTGCCCCTGTCGGTCGCGTAGATCGTCGGGCAGTCCTTGAGGTCACATGTGCTGACGAGCTTGGTCACCTTCACGGGGTTCCCCTCCTAGGCGCTGCGTCGCGTTGTCCTGACCGATGCTTCCGACCAACTCACCTGAGGCGCAAGGGGTTCGAGTTTCCAAGACGGGAAACCGGCGCCACTCACGCCGAGTGCCCACTGCGGCCAACCGCGCTGTGGCCAACGCCAGAGCCCCCGGCGCTTGGCGCCGGGGGCTCTCCGGGAGCGGGGAGTGCCGTTACGCCAGGCCGGGGCCGCGGACCGGGATGTGGGTGAACGTCGGCTCCGGAGCCGGGTTCTGGAAGAAGTCGTTGCCCTTGTCGTCGACGACGATGAAGGCCGGGAAGTCCTCGACCTCGATCTTCCAGACCGCCTCCATGCCGAGCTCCTCGTACTCCAGGACCTCGACCTTCTTGATGCAGTCCTGCGCCAGGCGGGCCGCCGGGCCGCCGATCGAGCCCAGGTAGAAGCCGCCGTGCGCGGCGCACGCGTCCGTGACCTGCTGCGAGCGGTTGCCCTTGGCCAGCATGACCTTGGAGCCGCCCGCCGCCTGGAACTGCTCGACGTAGGAGTCCATGCGGCCGGCCGTGGTCGGGCCGAAGGAGCCCGACGCGTAGCCTTCCGGGGTCTTCGCGGGCCCGGCGTAGTACACCGGGTGGTCCTTCAGGTACTGCGGCATCTCCGCGCCCGAGTCCAGCAGCTCCTTGATCTTGGCGTGCGCGATGTCGCGCGCCACGACAAGCGGGCCGGTCAGCGACAGGCGGGTCTTGACCGGGTGCTTGGTCAGGGTCGCCAGGATCTCGTCCATCGGCTGGTTCAGGTCGATGGAGACGACGTCCGAGGAGTCGGAGAGGTGCTCGTCCGTGGTGTCGGGCAGGAAGCGGGCCGGGTCGCGCTCCAGCTGCTCCAGGAAGACGCCCTCGGCGGTGATCTTCGCGGTCGCCTGGCGGTCCGCCGAGCAGGACACGGCGATCGCGACGGGCAGGGAGGCGCCGTGGCGCGGCAGGCGCACCACACGGACGTCGTGGCAGAAGTACTTGCCGCCGAACTGCGCGCCGATGCCGATCTTCTGCGTCAGCTCGAAGACCTGCTGCTCCAGCGCCTCGTCACGGAAGCCGTGGCCCAGCGGGGAGCCCTCGCGCGGCAGCTCGTCCAGGTAGTGGGCGGAGGCGTACTTCGCGGTCTTGAGCGCGTGCTCGGCGGAGGTGCCGCCGACGACGATCGCCAGGTGGTAGGGCGGGCACGCCGCCGTACCGAGCGAGCGGATCTTCTCCTCCAGGAACTTCATCATGGAGGCCTCGTTGAGGACCGCCTTGGTCTCCTGGTAGAGGAAGGACTTGTTGGCCGAGCCGCCGCCCTTGGCCATGAAGAGGAACTTGTACGCGCCGCCGTCGGTCGCGTACAGCTCGATCTGCGCGGGCAGGTTCGAGCCGGTGTTCTTCTCCTCCCACATGGTGATCGGCGCCATCTGCGAGTAGCGCAGGTTCAGGCGGGTGTACGCGTCGTAGATGCCGCGGGAGAGGGCCGCCTCGTCACCGCCCTCGGTGAGCACGTTCTGGCCGCGCTTGCCCATGACGATCGCCGTACCCGTGTCCTGGCACATCGGCAGGACGCCGGCCGCCGCGATGTTCGCGTTCTTCAGCAGGTCCAGGGCCACGAACTTGTCGTTCGAGCTGGCCTCCGGGTCGTCGATGATGCGGCGGAGCTGCGCCAGGTGCGCGGGGCGCAGGAAGTGCTGGATGTCGTGGATGGCCTCCTCGGCGAGCTTGCGCAGCGCCTCGGGGTCGACCTTGAGGAACGTACGGCCGTCCGCCTCGAAGGTGGACACGCCCTCGGCGGTCACCAGCCGGTAGGGGGTGGTGTCCTCGCCCAGGGGCAGCAGGTCGGTGTACGCGAACTCCGGCATTGGGGCCATTCCTCACTCGGCAGACAGCACTGACGACCAATTTGGCAGCGCAGTCCACCAGCGTAGGACCTCCGGCCGGGCGTGTGTCTGTGAGGTAAGGCTCACTCGGTAGTATCGCGATCTATCGTGTCTCGCTATGCTGGCGTCGTGGACCTGGAAAAGCACCCCGCCGCCCCTGCCCCCGCGCCCGGCCCCGCGCCTTCCGGGCTGCGCGCCTCCGACGCCGACCGGGACCGGATCGCGCAGATCCTGGGCGACGCCGTCGCCGAAGGCAGGCTGACCGCCGAGGAGCACTCCGAGCGCCTGGACACGCTGTACGCCGTCAAGACGGTCGGTGAGCTGGAAGTGCTCGTACGGGATCTGCCCGCGCCCGGCGGCGCCCATGCCCCGTCCGCGTACGCCTCCCCGTACGCGGGGGCCGTGGGTCCGGCCGCCGAGACCATCGTCGCCGTGTGCAGCAGCTCCAGCCGCAAGGGCCGCTGGCGGCCGGGCGCGCACACCCGGGCGGTCTCGGTCATGGGCGACATCACCATCGACCTCACCCAGGCGGTCTTCGAGCAGCAGGTCACCGAGGTCAACGTGACCAGCGTCCTCGGCAACGTCGAGATCCTGGTCCCGGAGAACGTCACCCTGCGCGGCTACGGCAGCGGGGTCCTCGGCAACTTCGACGTGCGCGGCGAGAGCCGCGGGCAGACCGACCCGCTGGCGCCCGTGGTGATCGTCCGGGGGTTCTCGCTGCTCGGCAACATCGAGGCGCGGCCCAAGCCGGGTGCCCGCCTGGTCGACCTGGCGCGCAGGCTGCGCAAGAACCTCGACACGTAGGACGGGCGGCCGACGGGCGGGGCGCAACCGGATGCGGAGGGTCGCGTTTCGGACGAACCCCGGGCGCCCCGTGGCACACAGTGCATAGGGGCGCGTACAGCGGGTAGGGACAGGTGCGTCGTCTCTCGCTCACGTATACGTCGTCAGGAGTAGACCGTGCCGCATCCGCCGCATCAGTCCCTGCAGGTAGCCGCCGTGAAGAGCCTTCAGGGTCCTGGGGCACGCCCGTCGGCCGCCGTGCCGATCCCGCGGGTGCCGGCCAGGGCGGCGGAGGACGGGCCATGGCACGCGGAGGCGGTGTGCCGCCGGGACGAGGCGGGACTGTTCTTCGCGCCGTCCAAGGAGCCGACGGCCGCCCGGCTCTCCCGCGAGGAGGCCGCGAAGCGCGTCTGCGCCCGCTGCCCCGTGATGGTCGCCTGCCGCGAGCACGCGCTGCTGCAGCCCGAGCCGTACGGCGTCTGGGGCGGCCTCACCGCCGCCGAGCGCCGCGTGGTGCTGGCGCGGATGCGGCGCAGGTCCGCCGAGCTGCGGCAGGCCGCCCCCGGGCCGGGATCCATAGCCGCGGCGGGCTGAGCCGGCCTCCGCACCGGCGCCGCAGGCCCCGGTCCGCGTCGCGAGCCGCGCAGCGAGCCGCGCAGCGAGTTGCGTCGCGGACACGCGAGAGGGGCGGTCACCCCCGCACAGGGTGACCGCCCCTCTCGCGTTGTGCCCCCGCCTCCTACTGGGCGCGGTCGAAGTCGATCGCGCTGTACGCGCGCAGCTTCGACAGGCGGTGCGTGGAGTCGATCTTCCGGATCGTGCCGGACTTGGAACGCATGACCAGCGAGGACGTCGTCGCGGTCTCGGAGCGGTAGTGCACGCCGCGCAGCAGCTCGCCGTCCGTGATGCCGGTGGCGACGAAGAAGACGTTGTCGCCCGAGACCAGGTCGGTGGTGGTGAGGACCCGGTCCAGGTCGTGGCCCGCGTCGAGGGCCTTCTGACGCTCGGCGTCGTCCTTCGGCCACAGCTTGCCCTGGATGACACCGCCCAGGCACTTGATGGCGCAGGCCGAGATGATGCCCTCGGGGGTGCCGCCGATGCCCAGGAGCAGGTCCACGCCGGTGCCCTCGCGGGCGGCCATGATGGAGCCGGCCACGTCGCCGTCGGAGATGAACTTGATGCGTGCACCGGTCTCGCGGATCTCCCGGACGATGCCCTCGTGGCGGGGGCGGTCCAGGATGACGACCGTGACGTCCTCGGCGGCCATGCCCTTGGCCTTGGCGACCCGGCGGATGTTCACCGAGACCGGGGCGTTGATGTCGACGAAGTCGGCGGCCTCGGGGCCGGTGACCAGCTTGTCCATGTAGAAGACGGCGGACGGGTCGAACATCGTGCCGCGGTCGGCGGCCGCCAGGACGGCGATGGCGTTCGGCATGCCCTTGGCGTTCAGGGTGGTGCCGTCGATCGGGTCGACGGCGATGTCGACCTCGGCGCCGGTGCCGTCGCCGACCTGCTCCCCGTTGAAGAGCATCGGGGCTTCGTCCTTCTCGCCCTCGCCGATGACGACGACGCCGTTCATCGAGACGGTGGAGATCAGGGTCCTCATCGCGTTGACCGCGGCGCCGTCCGCGCCGATCTTGTCGCCACGGCCGACCCACCGGCCGGCGGCCATTGCGGCCGCCTCGGTGACCCGTACGAGTTCGAGCGCGAGATTGCGGTCGGGGGCCTCCGGGGAGACTTCGAGCTGGGGCGGCAGGTTGTGCTCGGTCATCGGAGCGCACCTTTCTGTACGGCGACGGCCGGGAAGTGAGGGTGCTGGAACTCTATCGGTACGTCGACATATTGAGCAGGGCGGGTCACGTATGAGCGGAATATCGGTCAGTCCATTGTCCTGAGCGGACGCCTTGCGCACCCGTGCCAGGGCTCGCCGGGGCTCGCGGGGGGCTCGTCGAGCCCGTCGGGGGAGTCAAGGGTGCGCCGTGCGGCGCGTCCGCGCGACCCCGGCGGTGATCGCGGCCCGGCGATGCGGGACGATGGTGCCGTGGCAGGTATGAAAGGCAAGCAGACGATCTGGGACATGGTCCGGTCGCTGGCGGTGATCGGAGTGGTCGTCGCCGGGATCTACGTCTTCGTCCCGCATGACGACAAGGCCGATCCCACGCGCACGGTCGACTACCGGGTGGAGACCATCACGGCCCGCCGCGCGGCCCCGTACCCGGTGGCCGCCCCCGTGGGCCTGCCGGAGCAGTGGCGGGCGACCTCGGTGACGTACGAGCGCAAGAAGGCCGACGCCTGGCACCTGGGCTTCCTCGACCCGGAGCAGCAGTACGCGGCGGTCGAGCAGTCCAGCGACACCTCCGCCAAGTACCTCGAACGGGTCACCAGGAACGCCAAGGCGTCCGGGCAGACGCAGCAGGTCGGCGACGCGCCCTGGGAGCGCTGGGAGGGCGAGAAGTACGACGCCCTCGTGCGCCGGGAGCAGGGTCACGTCACGGTGGTGACCGGCACGGCCTCCTTCGAGCAGCTCGGCACGCTGGCGGCGGCGCTGGAGTTCAAGCAGGGCCGGTAGGCCGGCGGCGCCGGCCGCGACCGGCCATGCAGCGCGAGAAGGGCCGTGCGCCCCGGGACACCGGGGCGCACGGCCCTTCTCGCGTGCCGCGGCCCCACGGGCCGCGGTTCGGTCCTGCTCAGACGGTGGTGATGACCTCGTCGATCGACAGGCGGGGGGAGCGCGGGAACCAGGCGTCCTCGCCCGGCTTGCCGATGTTGACGACCATGATCGGCGTGTGGTCGTCGTCCAGGAACTCCTTCTGGATGCCCGCGAAGTCGGCGCCGGTCATCGGACCCGCGGCCAGACCGGCGGCGCGGACGCCGAGGATGAAGTACGCGGCCTGCAGCGAAGCGTTGACCAGCGAGGACTGCTCACGGGCCGGGCGCTCGGCGAAGAAGAGGTCCTTGGCCTGCGGGAAGTGCGGCAGCAGCTGCGGCAGCTCCTCGTGGAACTCGTTGTCCGCGGAGAGGATCGCGACCAGCGGCGCGGCCAGCGTCTTGGCCTGGTTGCCCTCGGCCATGTGCTGCACCAGGCGCTCACGGGCCTCGGCGGAGCGGACCAGCGTGATGCGCAGCGGCGTGCCGTTGAAAGCGGTGGGGCCGTACTTCACCAGGTCGTAGATCGCCTGGACCTGCTCCTCGGTCACCGGCTCGTCGGAGAACGAGTTGGCGGTGCGGGCCTCGCGGAACAGCAGGTCCTGGGCGGCGGAGTCGAGTACGAGAGACATCGGAAAGCCTTCTTCCATGCAGAGGTGAAGCGATGTCCCCGACTCTACGGCCGATTTAGATTAACTTTCAACTAAACGGGGGTGGTGGTGACCGGGATCACTCCACAGTCACTCCCCGGTCACGCCCGGGTCACTCCTCCCCGGCGGCTTCGCGCGCCGCCAGCGCGGAGTCCAGCCGGGCCCGGGCCCCTTCCAGCCAGTGCCGGCAGACCTTCGCAAGCTCCTCGCCGCGCTCCCACAGCGCGAGGGACTCCTCCAGCGAGGTCCCCCCGGCTTCGAGCTTGCGGACCACCTCGATCAGCTCGTCGCGGGCCTGCTCGTACCCCAGCGCCGTCTCGGCCTCTGTCATTCCCTTTTCCACCCTAGGTTCGTAGTGCGACCACATGATTGCGGCAGCGTGTCGTCAGTCCGAAGCGGTCGGCTCGCCCGATGCGGTCGGCTCGCCCGATGCGGTGCCGTGCGGGACGGCGTCGTGAGGGACGGTGCCGTCCGCGCCGGCGCCGCCATCGGAGGCCCCCTCCGCAGCCACTTCCACGGTGAACGAGCCCTCCGCCACCCTCGCGCGCAGCACCTCCCGTGCCGACACCTCCTGCGGCGAGCGCACCACGTGCCCGTCCGCCCGCTGCAGTACGGCGTAACCGCGCTCCAGCGTCGCGGCCGGCGACAGCGCCACCACCCTCGCCAGGGTGTGGGCCAGCTCCGAGTCCGCCCGGTCCAGCAGGTGCCCCAGCGTGCGCCTGCTGCGTGCCAGCAGCGCCTCCAGCTCGTCCTCCCGCATCTCCACCATGCGCTGCGGATGGACGAAGACCGGCCGGGCCAGGGCGTGCGCGAGCCCCCGCTCCTCCCGGTCGAGCAGCGAGCTCACCGCCCGCAGCCCCCGGCCCTGCAGCTGGCGTACGCGCTCCAGCTCCTCGCCGACGTCCGGGACCACCTTCTTCGCCGCGTCCGTGGGCGTGGACGCCCGCAGGTCCGCGACCAGATCCAGCAGCGGCGAGTCCGGCTCGTGTCCGATCGCCGAGACCACCGGGGTGCGGGCGGCCGCGACGACGCGCACGACCTCCTCGTCGGAGAAGGGCAGCAGGTCCTCCACACTGCCGCCGCCGCGCGCCACGATGATCACGTCGACCTCGTCCATGGCGTCGAGTTCCTTGACCGCCCGGACCACCTGCGGCACGGCGTGCACGCCCTGGACGGCGACGTTGCGCACCTCGAAGCGGACCGCCGGCCAGCGGCGCCGGGCGTTCTCCAGGACGTCGCGCTCGGCCGCCGAGGCCCGGCCGACCACCAGCCCGATCAGCTGCGGCAGGAAAGGCAGCGGCTTCTTGCGCTCCAGCGCGAAGAGCCCCTCGGAGGCCAGGGACCGCTTCAGCCGCTCCAGCCGGGCCAGGAGCTCGCCGATGCCGACCGGCCGTATCTCCGTCGCCCGCAGCGACAGCTGCCCGCGCGGGGCGTACCACTCGGGCTTGGCCAGCAGAACGACCCGCGCGCCCTCCAAGACGACGTCCGCGACCTCGTCGTAGACCTGGCGGAAGCAGGTCACGCTGACCGAGATGTCATGCGAGGGGTCGCGCAGCGTCAGGAAGACCACCCCCGCCCCCGGCCGCCGCGAGAGCTGCGTGATCTGCCCCTCGACCCACACCTGGCCCAGGCGCTCGATCCAGCCCCCGATGAGCCGGGACACCTGGCCCACCGGCAACGGCGCCTCGGCCGACGTATTCAGACCCATGCACGCAGGCTATCCGGAGCCGCTGACAGCGTCTCAGGCTCCGTGCCGATGTCCGGAGAAGTCCTCTCGCGTGGCGGGCAACCGCCGTTGACGATCTTGTAAAGCGCTGCATAGTCTGCCCGGCACCCGAAGCCGACAGGCAGGCTTCCGGCAGCGCGAGAGGTTGCGGAGTGAACGGCTTAACGGTCCTGCCAACAGTCCTGCCAACAGTCCTGGCGTCGGCCGCCGCGGGCGGCGCCCTGTACCTCGTGACCGACTCGGCCGTGCGCCGGCTCAACCGGTCCGCGTCGCGCGGCGTCAGGCTCACGGGCCTCGTGGCGGTCGGCGTGGTCCTGTGCGCGGTCATCGCGACAGCCGCGTTCGCGAGCCGGAGCGCCGTACTCGGGTTCCTCGCCGGCGCCCTCCTGACACCGCCCGTCCACCGGCGCATCCTGCGACGACGCGGCAGGCGGTTCAGCGGTTAGGGGGTGTCCGGCGGATCAGGGTCGGGCCCTGGCCCGCTCATGCACCCTGGCCCCCTGGCCCTTGCCCGGGCCTTTCGGTCCGTCCGTCTGCCGTACGGGCGACGTCCGGCCTGCCCGCGCCCCCCGTACGATGGGGCACATGACTGCTCCTGCCCCTGCGCCCGCTTCCCGCCGTGTCCTGCTCGCCGCGCCCCGCGGCTACTGCGCGGGCGTGGACCGAGCCGTGATCGCCGTCGAGAAAGCCCTTGAGCAGTACGGGGCGCCGGTGTATGTCCGCCACGAGATCGTGCACAACAAGTACGTCGTCCAGACCCTGGAGAAGAAGGGCGCCATCTTCGTCGAGCGGACGGAGGAGGTGCCCGAGGGCAACATCGTGATGTTCTCCGCCCACGGCGTCGCCCCGGTCGTCCACGAGGAGGCGGCGCGCGGCAAGCTCGCGACGATCGACGCGACCTGCCCGCTGGTCACCAAGGTCCACAAGGAAGCCATCCGGTACGCCAACGAGGACTTCGACATCCTCCTCATCGGCCACGAGGGCCACGAGGAGGTCATCGGCACCTCCGGCGAGGCCCCCGACCACATCACCATCGTCGACGGCCCCCACGACGTGGACAAGGTCACCGTCCGCGACGAGTCCAAGGTCGTCTGGCTCTCGCAGACCACCCTGTCGGTCGACGAGACCATGGAGACGGTCGACGCGCTGAAGACGAAGTTCCCGCTGCTCGTATCGCCGCCGAGCGACGACATCTGCTACGCCACCTCGAACCGGCAGGCCGCCGTCAAGGTGATGGGCGCGGACTCCGACCTGGTCATCGTCGTCGGCTCGAAGAACTCCTCGAACTCCATCCGGCTGGTCGAGGTCGCCAAGGACGCCGGCGCGAAGGCCGCGTACCTCGTGGACTTCGCGAGCGAGATCGACGAGGCCTGGCTGGACGGCGTCACCACCGTCGGCCTCACCTCGGGCGCCTCGGTGCCGGAGGTCCTGGTCGAGGAGGTGCTGGAGTGGCTGGCCGCGCGCGGCTACGCGGACGTGGAGATCGTCAAGACGGCGGAGGAGTCCATCACCTTCTCCCTGCCCAAGGAGCTCCGCCGCGACCTGCGCTCCGAGGCCGCGGAACTGGTCGCAGACAAGTAACTCGTTTCGTACCGTATGTCCATGCAGATCTTCGGCGTGGACATCGGCGGATCCGGGATCAAGGGCGCTCCCGTGGACCTGGAGCGCGGCGACCTGGCGCAGGAGCGCCACAAAGTACTGACACCGCAGCCGGCCACCCCCGACGGGGTGGCCGGCTGCGTCGTCGAGGTGGTGCGCCACTTCGACTGGGACGGCCCGGTGGGGGTGACCTTCCCGGGCGTGGTCACGGGCGGGGTCACCCGCACGGCGGCCAACATGGACAAGTCCTGGATCGGCGTGGACACGGCCGCGCTGCTCTCGCGCGGCCTCGGCGGCCGGCCGGTGACGGTGCTGAACGACGCGGACGCGGCGGGCGTCGCGGAGATGACGTACGGCGCAGGCCGCGGGCGGGACGGCACGGTCCTCCTGCTCACGCTGGGCACGGGCATCGGCAGCGCCCTCTTCACGGACGGGCGGCTGGTGCCGAACACGGAGCTGGGCCACCTGGAGCTGAAGGGCCACGACGCGGAGACGCGGGCGTCGGTGAAGGCCAAGGAGGACGGGGACCTCACCTGGGAGCGCTGGGCGCACCGGCTGAGCAGGTACATGCGGCATGTGGAGATGCTGTTCTCGCCGGACCTGTTCATCATCGGCGGCGGCGTCAGCCGCAAGCCGGAGAAGTTCCTGCCGCTGATCGAGGGCGTAAGGGCCGAGATCGTCCCGGCCGGGCTGCAGAACAACGCGGGCATCGTCGGGGCGGCGATGGCGGCCAAGGGCAAGGCCAAGGGGTAGCCGGCGGCCTCCGGGGCGGGTGGCTGGCCCTACGGGGCCGGTGGACGCTACGGGGGACGCGTCAGGCTGCGCGGCGCGGGGCCGACGGGCGCCGGGGGAGGCGGCGCCGGCCGATGAGCACGGCCTTGCGCACCAGCGCGATCAGGGCCGCGACGAGCGTGCCCGCGTACAGCCAGCCCGCGTGCAGCGACAGTGCGGAGACCAGCCCCATCAGCTGACCGCCGAAGCCGCCGGAACCGCCCGAGATGGGCCACACCCCGGCGGCGAAGGCGATCGGGACGCCGATCGGCGCGGTGATCAGGTCCGCCGGACGCACCCAGAGCGCGGTGGCGGCGGCGACGGGCGGGAAGAGCAGCCCGTAGACGAAGAGCGAGGAGCTGAACAGCAGCCAGCAGATGCCGGCGACGAGCGCCATCGCGGTGCAGGCGAAAAGCCCGCCGCCCAGGCCCGTCAGCCGGGGGCGGGGCATGCGCACACGGCGTACGGGCGCCGGCCGGGCGGCGCCGCCCTGCGCGGGCACGCCCGCGGGCCGGGAACCCCTGCGCTGGGCCGGGGGTCGCTGCGGGTGAGGCGCCGGTCGCGTCCTGTATTGCTCCACCCCACCAAATTAGGCGGGAGGGCGGCCGGATCCGGGCCCGGACACGCGTACATCGACCGCCACTCATCGGAAAGTAAACTGTCCGGTGGCCCACTCCCGGGCCGCCGCCCCCTCCAGCTACGGGAAGTCGCCAACGTGTCGCTCACGATCGGAATCGTCGGCCTGCCGAATGTCGGCAAGTCGACCCTGTTCAACGCCCTGACCAAGAACGACGTGCTGGCGGCCAACTACCCGTTCGCCACCATCGAGCCGAACGTCGGCGTCGTCGGCGTCCCCGACGCGCGTCTGGCCGTCCTCGCGGGCATTTTCGGCTCGCAGCGGATCCTCCCGGCGACGGTCGACTTCGTCGACATCGCGGGCATCGTGCGCGGCGCGTCGGAGGGCGAGGGCCTGGGCAACAAGTTCCTCGCGAACATCCGCGAGTCCGACGCCATCTGCCAGGTCATCCGCGCCTTCAAGGACGAGAACGTCGTCCACGTCGACGGCAAGGTCTCGCCGAAGGACGACATCGAGACGATCAACACCGAGCTGATCCTCGCCGACCTCCAGTCCATCGAGAAGGCCGAGCCGCGCCTGACGAAGGAGTCCCGCCTCCAGAAGGACAAGGTCGCGGTCCTCGCGGCCGTCGTCGAGGCCAAGAAGATCCTCGAAGCCGGCGACACCCTCTTCTCGAAGGGCATCACGAAGGGCACGGAGCAGGGCGACCTCCTGCACGAGCTCCACCTGCTCACCACGAAGCCCTTCCTCTACGTCTTCAACGTGGACGAGGACGAGCTGACGGACGACGCCTTCAAGGCGGAGCAGAGCGCGCTCGTCGCCCCGGCGGAGGCCATCTTCCTCAACGCCAAGCTGGAGCAGGACCTTTCCGAGCTTGACGACGACGAGGCCCTGGAGCTCCTCCAGTCGGTCGGCCAGGACGAGCCCGGCCTCGCCACCCTCGGCCGCGTCGGCTTCGCCACGCTGGGCCTCCAGACCTACCTGACGGCCGGCCCGAAGGAAACCCGCGCCTGGACGATCAAGCAGGGTGCGACGGCCCCGGAGGCGGCCGGCGTCATCCACACCGACTTCCAGCGCGGCTTCATCAAGGCCGAGGTCATCTCCTTCGCGGACCTGGTCGACTGCGGCTCGGTGGCCGAAGCCCGCGCCAAGGGCAAGGCCCGCATGGAGGGCAAGGACTACGTCATGCAGGACGGCGACGTGGTCGAGTTCCGCTTCAACGTCTGATCGCCTCTCCAGATGCGGCCTGACCTGCGAGGATGCAGGTCAGGCCCTTCTGCTGTCCGCAACAGTCCGCAGAACCGGGAGCAGCTACGTGTCGTGGACCGTGGAGCGGTGTCCGACGTGTACGACCCACACCACCAGCTCCCCGTTGTCGATCGTGTAGACGACACGGTAGTCGCCGACCTGGGCGATGTCGGGTACGCGCGGCTCGACGCGATACGTGCCGTGAGACAGAGGAAGACCGCGCCGCAGCGGGCCGGGCGGCCTTCGCTATGACCCTCGGGCTCGGCTGCTGCGGCCGTGACCGCCTTCGGATCGAGGGCCGGGTGCAGTCCGGCAGGACGTGCCTCTGCTGCGGGAGGGCGCGGGGGTTCATCCACACCGGCCCGGTGTATGCGGTCGAGAAACTTTCCGGCCTGCTGTGCCCGTACTGCAGCGCGGCTGCGAAGTACGACGCACACTTCATCGGTGACCCGGTCGGGGACGATGTCCCTCTCCCACCGCCCAGCGAAGCCCGGTGTACACGTGTCGACGGGCGGCCGAACTGGTCGCGTTGACCGATGCTCGGGGGAACTGCGCAGCGAGGCCGGCGAGTGGGGGTGGTCTGCCGAGGCAGTGGAGAGCTACCTGGCTGCTCTGGACAAGGACAGTCAGCCTACGGGCTACCTCTTCATGTGGCGCACGTGCGGCCGGTACATGGCGTACGCGGACTCCACGTAGCCGCGATCAGGCAGCTACGGCTACGTCCGGGTCCAGCCGTTGGCGAAGTCGCAGTGGAGGTCCGTCCAGCGGCGAAGCTCGGCGGGGGTGGAACTGGCATAGCCGAGGCGTCCCACTCCCTTGACCCACTCGTCCCAGAGGCCGTCGGGCTCCGTGAAGCGGTCGGCGTGGTGGGTGTCCAGGTGGGCGTCGAGGCGGAGGAGGGCGCCCAGAGCGGTGGGCTGGTCGTAGTGGAGGTCGGTGCGCGGGAGGTAGCGGTCGAGGTAGGTGGCGAGGATCCCGGCGTCGGCGTGCGTGCCGAATCGGGCCAGGGCGAAGCAGTAGGCGCTGCCGGAGTAGCAGACCTCGCTGGCCAGGAGCAGGTCGCCTATGTGTTCCCGGAAGCGTTCGCGGCGGTCGACCCCGATCAGCCAGGCGGCGGTGAGGCGCGAGCGCCATTCGTACCCGAGGAGGGCTTCCAGTTCCTCGTCGGTGATCGCGGCGGCGTCATTGAGCAGGTGTCGGGTGAAGCGGGTGGTGTGCCACCACCGGGGGCTCAGGAACCGCCCGCCGTTCAGTACGAGATAGCGCGGGAGCCCCCCGTACGTCCTCGTCACATAGCTCTCGACCACGTGGCCGTAGCCGATTGTTTCAGGGTGCTGGAACGGCATCGGTCACCTCTCCGGGTACAGATCGCTGCGGTCGAGCCGGGTAGGGGCTCGGAGGCTTGTAGCGGGGACCAGGTGCGGGACTCTTGGACCAGATGCTCCCAAGGCGCGGTCCAGTCGAGTCCCCAGTCCCGGCCGGGGGCAGATACGCCGTAGTGCCGTCGGCGTCCACCTGCCGGAACTGTGCGGTGTCCGCCGCAGGGGCAGGGGCAGGAGTCGCATACCTGCGCAGTCTCGTCGCAGGCCCTGCCCGTGTGCCACGGATTTCTCTGCCTCGGGGTCCCCGGCCAGTCCGCAGTCAATGACTTGTCAGCTGCTTCGTGGCGGTGTGAGCTTGTCGAGATCGAGGCTGATCTCGAAGGGCACCGGGCGCTGGAGAGTGCCTCGGAAGATCCCGGCCGGCGCGTACGCGCTGGTGGGTTCGTCGAGTTCGTAGACGTGGACGACGGGTGAGCCGTCCTCGTCCTCGATGCACCAGTAGTGGGGGATGCCGGCCTCCGCGTACTTGCGGAGTTTTACCGTGCGATCGCGATGGGCTGACTCCGGAGAGACGACCTCGATGACGAGTTGGACGTCCTCCGGCGCGAACCAGGTGCGGTCGCCGTCGAAATCGGCCGTTGTCACCAGCAGGTCCGGTTCGGGGCGGTTGCGTGGATCCAGCTTGACGGTCATCTCGCGGCCGACTCTGGTGTCGGGGGGAACCTGGTCCATGAGTGCGACCGTGAGCATGGTGACGAGGTGGCCGTGCCACCACCTCTGCGGCGACATCATGAAGACGAGCACTCCGTCGATGAGCTCGGTGTGGCGGGGTGCCTCGGGGAGGCGGTCCAGGTCCTCCGCGAACCAGCCTTCCGCGCGTGGAGGGCGCATCCAGTCGGGCAGTGCGGTCATGGGTTCACGGTAGCGGCCCGCGGCTCAGGCCGGAGAGCCGGCGCTGGCGCGGGTTGGTTCATAGCGGCATAAAGTGGGTGTAAAGGTACTCCAGGTGGGTTCGGGAGGCGTGATGTCCGTACGGCCCGACGCGTCGCCGCAGCGCGCGCAGCATGATCCCGAGGACACGCTCAACCAGCTCGGCAGTTCGTGGCACTGGGCGCTCGGCGTCGCACTCGCGACCCTGATCCCGGGAATTCTCGTACTCGTCTGGCCCGACGAGACGCTGCACATCATGGCCGTGATCATCGGGCTCCAGCTCCTGGTGGCCGGCGTGTTCCGCTTCGTCGCGGCCTTCTCGCACAGCAACGACGCCGGCGGAAGCCGGCTGGCCGGCGTGCTGATCGCGATCCTGGCCTTCCTGGCCGGCGTACTCGTGCTGCGGCATCCGATGCAGACCATCGGCGCGCTGTCACTGATCGTCGGCGTGTTCTGGCTGATCACCGGCGTGCTCACGGCCTACGTCGCCATCGCGGACCGGCTCCTCCTGCACCGTGGGCTGCTCTTCGGCCTGGGCGCGCTCGGAGCCGTCGCCGGGATCGTCGTGCTCTGCTTCCCGGTGGACTCCGCCGTCGCCCTGACCAGGCTGCTGGGCCTGTGGCTCGTCCTCCTGGGCGTGTTCGAAGTGGTGATGGCCCTCGTGATGCGCTCCGCCACCCGCCGGATCGCCGCGACGCCGAGGTAGTGGGCGGGGTGCGCTGGGGGATTACCTTGCGGCACAAGGTAGTCGGGCACTATCTTGTGCCGCATGACAAAGGAGCTCCCCGCGGCCGGTGATCAACGGCGCAGCCAGCTCCTGCGCGGGGTGCTCGACCTGTGCCTGCTGGCCCTCATCGCCGAACGGCCCAGATACGGCTTCGAGTTCGCCGAAGCGCTCGCCGCCGACGGGCTGGAACTCGTCAGCGACGGCAGCATCTACCCACTGCTCGCCCGGATGGAGCGAGCGGGGCTGATCTCCTCGTACCGCGCCCCGTCCCCGAGCGGTGGCGCCCCGCGCAAGTACTACCGGCTGACCGACACGGGCCACGCCGAACTCGGCCGCGGCCGCGCCGACTGGCAGGCCTTCGCCGGACCGGTGGGCCGGATCCTCGCCACCGCCACCGCCACCGCCACCGCCACCGATGCCGACGCTACGGCCATCACCGACACCACCGACACCACGCCATCCACGGGGGAGAACACGGCATGACGAACGCGCAGATACTCGCCGCCTGCCGCAGCAACTGGGAGTACCGCGGGATCGACGACGCCTCCATGCGGGAGATGCTCGACGAGCTCTCCGCGCACCTGGAGGACGCCGAGGCGGCCGGCCGCACCGGGCGGGACGTCGTCGGCGACGACGTCCGCGCCTTCGCCGCCGCCTGGGCGCGGGCCCGCTCCCCGCTCCCGCGCCGCGTACTGCGCACCGTCTGCCTGGGCTCCTACTTCGCGGGGTGGATTCTGCTGGTGCCCTACCTGATCCGCCGGACCACGCAGCTGGATGTGACCCCCGGCAACATCGTCTTCTGGATGGTCCTCGCCGCCGTCACCATCACCTGGAAACTGCGCCGCGGCAGCCTCGGCATCCGCCGGAGCTGGGCCGTCGCCGTTCTCGTCGCGCTCCCCGCAGCCATCGGCGCGCAGTGGCTGGTCGGCGATTCCCCCCTCTTCACGCTGCCGCTGTGGGCGCCGCCGCTCCTGCTGCTGCCCGGGCTGCCGTACGCCGTGGCCGACATGCGGGCCAAGAGGCGCGGCGCCGCCTGACCGCACGTCCCGGCCGGGCCGCTCACAAGCCGCGCACCGAAGCCACCGTGAAGGCGGTCGGGGTGCCCGTGCCGTCGAAGTCCAGCGGGCCTCCCTTGTCGAACTGCGAGCGGACCACCAGGGTGCGACCCGGTACGCGCGCGAGGGTCGTGGGGATCTGCAGCGACGGGTCCGTGATCGTACGCGTCAGCCTGGCGCGGGTGCCGTCCGCGCAGACCTGCCACCGGGTCAGCGTGTTGGTGACGTTGTGCGCCACGCGCAGGGTGCCGTCCGGCGCGAGGTCGAGACCGTCGGCGGCCTTCATGTCACCGCCGGAGAGGGCGACCCGGCGAACGGCGCCGGTCCGCAGGTCGATGCGGTAGAGGTCGCCCGCCGTCATGTCGACGGTCAGGAGGTAGCGGCCCGCACGGTCGGACGTGATGCCGTTGAGACTGTAGGAGCCGGCCGGGCGCGGGCGCATGGCCGGGGTGAGGTCGTAGGCATCCGTCAGGACGCCGCTGCCGACGGCCAGTTGCCGCGGGGTCACGCGGTAGATCACGCCGCGGATGCTGTCCGTCAGGTACGCGGTGCCGTCCGGGGTGAGGGTCAGGTCGTTCACGAAGCGCGCCGACCCCGCGGCCACCTCGAAGTGGGCCAGCCGCCTCCCGGTCGCCGTGTCGTAGACGGACACGCCGGCGGTGGAATCCGTCACCCACAGCCGGCCGCGGGCGTCGACCCGCAGGCCGTTGGCCGTCCGGCGCCCGTCGGTACCGGAGGGCAGGAACACCTCGGCCTCGGCCCGCCCACGCCTGGTCCGGTAGATCGTGCCGTCCGTGTACGAGCCCACGTAGACGGTGTGCGTACGGGGATCCGCGGCGATGCCCTCCGGATAGACCTTCGCGCCCGGCAGGGCGAAGGCGGTGGATATCCGGGCGTCGCCGGAGGGGTGCGCCACGGAAGCGGCCACGGCCACGGACGGGGTTGTGGTCGGGGTCAGGGCCAGGGCCGGGGTCGGAGCCGCCGCTCCGAGGGCGAGTGCGCCGGCCAGGGATGCCGCCACCACGACGGACCTCCGGTGGAAAGGTGCCCTCGCCACGACCCAAGCCCCCTTTGCCGCAGGGCCCTTCGGTGCGGGCGTCTTCGTCTTCTGCGTCATGACATGCCTCGCTCGATGTCCTCTACTGATCATGTGAAGGTGAATGTATGTTAGAGCTCTAATGCATGCAAGGGTCGTAGGATTCGGCCATGACCTCCATGGCCCCCCAGGAGCGCATCGGCTCGCACCTCAAGCGCGCCGAGCAGGCGCTTCTCGCGGCGAAGAACGCGGCCTGCAAGCCCGCCGCAGTAACGGTTCCCCAGTACGCCGCCCTGCTCTGGCTCGCCGAGAAGCCCGGCATCTCGGCGGCGGCGCTCGCGCGCCTGTGCGGGGTGACGCCGCCGACCATGAACACCGTGCTGAAGAACCTCCAGGAGCGCGGACTCATCGAGCGGACCCCGCACGAGTGGCACCGCAACGTGCTGGAGACCCGGCTGACCGCCGAGGGCCGTGCGGCCATGGAACTCGCGGACGCCGGTGCGGTGCGGGTCGAGCGCGCGCTCGCCGCCGCGTTCACCGAGGAGGAGCGGGAGCTGTTCATCGAGCTGCTCGGGCGGTGCGCGGAGGCACTCGACGCCGAGCGCTGATCTCTCCGCCCGCTCACGGATCCGCGTATGTTTTTTGCTCGAATTTGGAACTGTGCGGGCGGTTTGCTCATCAGGAGTAGGGGAGACCAGCCGCTCTGCCCTCGGGGGCAGTCAAGACCGTTCGGAGCGAAGTTCGTGCACCAGTACCCGCAGCGCCCGCGGCCTGACGACCAGCAGTCGTACCAGGACTACCCGCCCCAGGGCCACGGCGGCCAGTACCACCAGCAACCCCAGCAGCACCAGCCGCATCAGCACCAGCAGCAGTCGTACGAGGCGCCCTCGCCCTACCCGGGCCGGCCGCCGTACGCGGAGCCGCCCACCGCGGCCGGGTACCCGCACGACCCCGAGCCCCCGCAGCCCAGGCGGTCCCGGCGCCGAATATGGATCAGCGCCGTGGTCGCCGTCGCGCTCCTCCTCGGCGGCGGCGGGTTCGCCGCCTGGAAGCTCGACTGGTTCTCGGGCAACGGCGAGGCAGTGACCTTCGGCAAGAACCCGCCCTCGGAAGCGGGTGCGGGTGCGGGCGCCGGTGCGGCAGCGGGTGCACCGAGCGCCGAGGCCAAGCCCTCCGGCGACCCGGACGTGCTCATGCCGACCGGACCGAGGTCGGACTTCAAGCAGACCGCCAAGCTCGACGACGGCACGATCATCGCCAAGACCCGCGTGGCGGGCGCGAAGTCCGGCTTCCAGGGCGACGTGTGGGTGTGGGCCCCCAAGCAGTACGACGACCCGAAGTACGCGAAGAGCGGCTTCCCGGTGCTCATCGCGCTCCCCGGCGGCAACGGCTTCCCCAACAACTACTGGGCGGACACCAGCCTCGGCCTCCAGAAGGCCATCACCGAGGGTGTCAAGGCCGGCACCAGCCTCCCGTACATCGTGATCATGCCGGTGCTCAACCCGGACGCGAAGTACTACTACGACGGCTCCGACATCCCCGGCCAGGCCAAGATGGGCACCTGGATCGCCGAGGACGTCCCGGCGTTCGCCAAGGCCAACTTCCGTACCTACAAGTCCCGTGACGGCTGGGCCTTCATGGGCTCGTCCTCGGGCGCGTTCGTCGGCATGAAGACCGTCCTCCAGCACCCGGACAAGTTCAAGGCCGTGATCGCCAGCGGCGGCGAGATCGTCCCCGACTCCCCGCTGTGGAAGGGCCACCAGGCGGAGATGGACGCGAACAACCCGGAGAAGCTGGCCCAGAAGCTGATCGACACCAAGGGCCCCGAGGTGTACATCAACTTCCAGGTCGGCACCAAGGAGTCCGGCAAGGACCGCATGGTGAAGTTCCAGCAGCAGTACGGCAAGGGGCCGGTCAAGACCACCATCCGCGACATCCAGAACGGCGAGCACAACGGCTGGCACTACGTGCGGGGCATGAAGGAAGGCTCGCTGGAATGGGTGAGCAAGGTCCTGAAGGCACCGAAGCCGGAGGCGGGCTGACGGTCGGGGGCGGGGGCCGCTGGGCCGGGATCCGCTCGGGCGGGGTCGCGAGGCGCGGGCGAGGTTTGGGTGGCGGGAGCCGCCGGGGCGGGGGCGGAAGGCGCGGCGGCGGTGCGGGGCGGGAGCCACAGGGGCGGGGGCGTCGAGAGGGGCGGCGGTGGTGCGAGGAGCGGGATCCACCCGGGCGGGGTCGCGAGGCGCCGGCGAGGTTTGGGTGGCGGGAGCCGCCGGGGCGGGGGCGGAAGGCGCGGCGGCGGTGCGGGGCGGGAGCCACCCGGGCGGTGTCGGTGGGGTTCTGGGGGTTTCCCGTCAGTCCCATCGTCTCTCCGCGTCGGGCCGGTCCGTCAAGGGCGCTCCCGTTGGTCGCGTCACTTCGTGAGGGCCTTCGGCCCCCCTTGACTGCCCGTCCCGCCACGGAAATCCGAAAGACTGCCGGGAAGCCCCCAGAGGAACGGGCCGGCCATCCAGACATCCCCCTGGGAGGTCGGCGCCGCGCACCCGGATCCAGGAACGCCCCAAATCGCTACGCGCTCCTGCCCGACGGCGCCTGCGAGCCCCATGGGCTGGACATAGGCCGCCATCGATCGCTACGCGCTTCTGCGAGTCGGCGTCTCCGAGCCCCATGGGCTGGACATAGGCCGCCACCAATCGCTACGCGCTCCTGCCTGACGGCGTCAGCAAGCCTCTTGGGTTGGGCATAGGCCGCCAGAAATCCGTGTGCGCTTATCCATCACGCGTCCGCGAGTCTCATGGGTTGGGCATAGGCCGCCAGTGGTGGCCGCGCGCTTCTCGATCACGCGTCTGCGGTTCGTCTGGGGCTGGGCACAAGCCGCAGAAAGCTTTCCGCGCCCCTCTTGGACGGCGTCCGGCCCCTGGGTGGGGTGGAAAAGCGCCGGATGACGGCTGGAGCGATGCCAATCCATGTCTGGGAGAGTGCCCGCACCCGAGAGGCTGCCATTCGCCCCAAATGCCCCCGTCTGTACCGACGGGTGGGATCTCGTCGTGCGTCTTGATGGGGGTTGAGTTCGGCTGAGCCGAGGAATGGCTTTCCCGGCCCTCGATTTCGCCCCTCCCAGCCCCGAACGAGGGGCGGACGCGGTCGTCGAGGAGCGCGTAGCGATTGGTGGCGGCTTATGCCCGACCCCAGAGGCTCGCGGACGCGTGATGGAGAAGCGCGTAGCGATCTGGGGCGGCTTATGACCAGCCCAAGAGGCTCGCTGACGCCGTCCTTCAGGAGCGCGTAGCGATTTGACGCGCTCCTGGATCCGGGCGCGCGGCGCCAACGGCCCGTCTCGATCCTGGACACCCGGCCCGTTCCCCTGGGGGCTTCCCGGCAGTCTTTCGGATTTCCGTGGCGGGACGGTCAGTCAAGGGGGGCCGAAGGCCCTCACGAAGTGACGCGACCAACGGGAGCGCCCTTGACGGACCGGCCCGACGCGGAGAGACGATGGGACTGACGGGAAACCCCCAGGACTTCCCCGACACCGCCCGAGTGGATCCCGCCCCCGAAGCCTGCCCTGCACTTCGATTCCGTCCGGCGTCTCCCACCCCCGCCCCCCGGCCCGCCCCCGCCCCCGCGTGGTGCGCGCCACGTCACCCCCGTCCCAGGCAACCCGCGCCGTCGTTCATACCTCTGTAAAGGGTGTAAGGGGGACCGATCGGTCCGGCCCGCGCTCCGAGGTGAGCGCCGGAGAAGGAACGGGACAACACCGTGCAGCATGACCAGCAAGGCGAGGACGGCCCCACGACCACGGGCCGCCGTCGCCCTCACCGCCTGCGCCTGCTTCTGATCAGCGGAGGGCTCGCGCTGACCCTCGCCGGGGGTGGCGCGGCAGCGTACAAGTTCGGCCTCTTCTCGGACATAGGGGATCCGGTCTCCTTCGGCAAGGTCCAGGAGAAGACGGTCACCGCCTCCGAGGCCCTGCCCGAGGTGCGCATGCCCACCGGGCCCGCGGCGTCGTTCGTCCGGACCAGCCGCCTGCCCGACGGCACCCAGATCGGCAAGGCGACCCTCACCGGCAAGAAGTCCGGGTTCACGGGTGACGTGTGGGTGTGGGTGCCGAAGGAGTACGACGACCCGAAGTACGCCCAGAGCGGCTTCCCCGTCCTGATCTCCCTGCCCGGCGGCCGCGGCTACCCGACGAACTACTGGGGCACGGGGCCCGGCCTCGGCCTCCAGCAGGCGGTCAGCGACGGTGCCAAGTCGGGCAAGAGCCTGCCCTTCATCCTGATCATGCCGGTGACCAACGCGGACACCAAGCACCACTTCGACGGATCGGACATCCCCGGCCAGCCCAAGATGGGCACCTGGATGGCCGATGACGTCCCGGATTTCGCGAAGGCCAATTTCCGGACGTTCACCTCCCGCGACGGGTGGGCCTTCATGGGGTCGTCGGCCGGCGGATTCAACGGCTTCAAGCAGCTCCTGAAGTACCCCGACCGGTTCAAGGCGGCCATCGCCAGCGGGACCGACATCGTCCCCGACTCCCCGCTGTGGAACGGGAACACGCGGGCCATGGACGAGAACAACCCCGAGAAGCTCGCCGCGAAGCTGATCGACGCCGGCGGTCCCGACGTCTACGTCAAGTTCCAGATCGGGACCAAGGAGACCGGCCGCGAGCAGGCCGAGAAGTTCATGAAGGAGTACGGCAAGGGTCCCGTGCACACCTCGCTCCAGGTGATCCAGGATGGTGAGCACAACGGAAAGTCGTACGTGCGCGGCATGAGGGAGGGCTCCCTGGAGTGGATCAGCAAGGTGATGAAGGGACCGACACCCGCTCCCGACGTGCCATGAGCACGGTGGTGAAGGGGGCATCGGCGACGGCCGCCGCGGGCATCGCGGCGGTGTGCGCCATGGCCTTCATGAAGGCCCCCGGCGAGCGGCCGGTGCTGCCCTTCCCCACCGTCGGGGTACTCATGGCCGGCGGCGAGCACTGGTGCACCGCGAGCGTCGTCGACAGCCCGAAGGGCAACGTCGTCGCCACCGCCGCGCACTGCGTGGCCCCCGCCGGCGAGGACGGGCAGCCCGGTGAGGTCGCCCACGACGGCCTCGCCATCGGCGAGCTCTCCTTCGCCCCGGCCTTCTCCGGCGAAGGCGACGGCACCCAGCCCCTCGGGGTGTGGAAGGTCAAGTCGATCCACGTCGACGACCGCTGGTCCAAATGGGGCGAGGACACCGCCGACTTCGCCTTCCTGACCATCGAGCCGGACGAGGACGGGCGCAGCGTCCAGGACGCCGTCGGCGGCCGCGCCGAGGCGCCCAGACCCGAATGGACCTCCGGCTACGAGCGGGACGTGACCGTCGTCGGCTACCCGGAGTCGGAGCGCAACCCGCAGAACAGGCCCGTCTCCTGCACCACGCAGACCCGCCATGACGAGGAGGACCCCGACATGCTCTACATGAGCTGCGCGGGCTTCTGGACGGGCACCAGCGGCAGCCCCTGGATCGCCGACCGGGGCGGCGCGGAGCCCGCCGGGCACCTCATCGGGGTGCTGAGTGGCGGGGACACCGATGTGGACTCCACGGCCGCGTTGTTCGACGAGCGGGCGAAGGCGCTGTACGAGCGGGCCGCGCGGGGCTGAGCGCCGCCGGCCTCCCCTCCGGTCGAGCCCGTCCCCGTCCCCGCCCCCGCTACCGCCTCTGCCTGCGCTCCGTGCTGACGATCACGACCACCGCCGCCACGACCACCGCTCCGCCGACGACGATCGGCCAGGTCAGGGCCTCGTCGAGGATCAGCCAGCCCAACGCGACGGCGACGACCGGGTTGACGTAGGCGTACGTGGCCACCAGCGACAGCGGTGCGGCCTGGAGCAGCCAGACGTACGCGGTGAAGGCGACGAGCGAGCCGAAGAGGACCAGGTAGCCCAGGGCCAGCCAGGAGGCGGTGGAGAAGGACCCCGGGTCCAGACCGCGGTGCTCGCCGCGCAGCAGGCCGACGACCACGCCCGCGATCCCGCCGGCGAGCATCTGGTAGGCGCTGCCGGTGAAGGGGTTGCCGGGCAGGGGCAGCTTCGAGGCGGAGAAGGAGCCCAGCGACCACAGCACCGAGGCGATCAGCACGAGCACGACGCCCGACAGCTGTACGGCGCCGCTGAGCCCGGGGCTGGTCAGTACCGTGAGGCCCGCGAGGCCGACGAGGACGCCGGCCAGGGTGCTGGCCGGGGGCCGGTCCCCGGTGGCCGTGCGCAGCACGACCACCCACATGGGCACCGCCGCCACGAGCAGTGCGGCGAGGCCGGACGGTACGGAGGTCTCGGCGAGCACGACCAGGCCGTTGCCGCCGAGGATCAGCAGCAGGCCGACGAGGACCGCCGAGCCGAGCTGCGCGCGGGTGGCCCGGAGTGCGGCCGTCCCGTGGCGCCAGGCCACCAGGGCGGCCAGGAGAACGCCGGCGGTGATGAACCGGGCTCCGGCGGAGAGGAAGGGCGGCATCGTCTCGACGACGATCCGGATGCCGAGGTAGGTCGAGCCCCACACGACGTAGACGAGGGCCAGCGCGGTCCAGACCGCGCCGGTGATCCTGCCGTGCGGGGTGGCCGTGGGCTTGCCGTCCTCGGGGACTGAGGTGCGCATGGCCGGATCCTATGTCGTTGGCTCATGCAGGCATCTGCCGTCTCGGCCCTTGAGCAGTCGGCCTCAGCTCGCCGGTGTGTCGGCCTCGCGTCCTGTGGGGTCGGGCGCCATGCCCGTCTTGGCGCCCGCGCCGCAGAGGGGGATCACTGCCGTGCGGCCCTGCAGGGGGTCGGTGGGGGCGGTGGGGGAGACCGCGGCCCAGCAGGCGGCGGCCGTCGGTTCGACGAAGAGGCCGCGGCGGGCCAGGTCGCGCTGGGCTTCGCGCAGCCGGGCGTCCGGGACCGTGACGAAGGTGCCGCCCGACGCCCGGACCGCGGCCAGGATCTGGCGGGCGCGCGGCGGCGCGGGGATGGCGATGCCCTCGGCCAGGGTCGGCCGCTGTTCCACCGGGGTGGCGTCGTCCGCGCCCGCCGCGAACGCCTGCGCCAGTGGGGCCACCGCCTCCGACTGGACCGCGATCAGGGCGGGCGGCCGTACTCCGCGCCGGGCCAGTTCCCGCGTCGCCAGCGCGGCGCCGAGCAGCAGAGTGCCGTTGCCCACCGGCACCACCAGCGCCTCGGGGAGCCGCCGGCCCATCTCCTCCCACACCTCGTACACGTAGGTCTTCGTGCCGTGCAGGAAGTACGGGTTGAAGACGTGGCTGGCGTAGAAGACGCCGGGGGCGTCGGCCTCCTTGCGGGCGGCCAGGGCGGCGGCTTCGCGGCCGCCGGGGACGACGCGGACGACCGCCCCGTGCGCCCGCATCTGCTCGGTCTTCTTCTCCGACGTCCCCTCGGGTACGAAGATCTCGCAGGCGAGTCCGGCCCGGGCGCAGTACGCCGCCACGGATGTCCCCGCGTTGCCGCTGCTGTCCGCCACGACGCGCTGCGGCGCCAGCCGCCGGGCGAGTTCGACGAGCATCACGGCGCCCCGGTCCTTGAAGGACAGGGTCGGCATCAGGTAGTCGAGCTTGGCGTGGATCCGCTCTCCCAGCGGGATCAGCGGTGTGTGACCCTCCGCCAGGGAGATGGAGAAGGCCCCCGGCAGCGGCAGCACCGGCGCGTACCGCCACAGTGATCCGGGTCCTGTCGCCGGTTCGAGCGGTGCGTCCGGATCCGGCGTGAAATCGAGGTCCCAGGGGCCGCCGCACAGAGGGCACCCCCAGGGCGCGGTCCGCACGTCGGCGCGTGTACCGTCCTCGGAGCAGACGTAACCGGGGGGTGCGTGCGTCATGTGCGAAGCACCTTCGTTTCGATCATGGCCGTCGTTTGGCACGGATGTTACGCGTTCGTCGTCGTCCTGAGGGTCGCGCCGACGGTGGGTCAGCCTTTTTGCGACAGCAGCCCGTTGGGCCGTCTGCATTGTCATGGTCACGCTTGTGCGCGGCCGGTCGGCCCCGCAGTGCACCACCCAAGAGGAGAGCCCGTCACATGCCAGTGATGCGTCACATCCGCCGGAAGACCGCCGGCATCAGCGCGACCGCGGTCGTGGCCCTCGCGCTGGGCGCGGCCGGCGCACTGCCCGCCTCGGCCGTCGGCAGCGAGGCGCGCGGCGTGGTCCAGAACGCCGGGGCCCCGGGGACCGTGGCCAACAGCTACATCGTGACGCTGAAGGACACCGCGCCCCGCTCCACCAGCGCGGGCGGCAAGCTCGTCGCCAAGAAGTACGGCGCGCGGATCGACCGCACCTACAGCGCGGCCCTCAACGGCTACTCGGTCGAGGTCTCCCGGGCCCAGGCCGAGAAGCTCGCGGCGGACCCGGCGGTCGAGTCCGTCGTGCAGAACCGCGTCTTCACCGCCAGTGCCACCCAGCCCGGCCCGCCGTCCTGGGGTCTGGATCGCGCCGACCAGCGGGCGCTTCCGCTGAACCAGAGCTACTCGTATCCGGACCAGGCGGGCCAGGGCGTCACCGCGTACGTCATCGACACCGGTGTCCGCATCACGCACCAGGACTTCGGCGGCCGCGCCTCCTACGGTTACGACGCCATCGACAACGACTACACCGCGCAGGACGGGCACGGCCACGGCACGCACGTCGCCGGCACCCTCGCGGGCGGCTCGTACGGGGTGGCCAAGAAGGCCAAGATCGTCGGCGTCCGCGTCCTGGACAACAGCGGCTTCGGCACCACCGCCCAGGTCGTCGCGGGCATCGACTGGGTGACCCGCAATGCCGTCAAGCCGGCCGTCGCCAACATGTCGCTCGGCGGCGGAGCGGACACCGCGCTGGACACGGCCGTGCGCAACTCCATAGCCTCCGGCATCACCTACGCCGTGGCCGCGGGCAACGAGTCGGCGAACGCCTCCACCAAGTCCCCGGCGCGCGTCGCCGAGGCCATCACCGTCGGCGCCACCACCAGCGCCGACGCCAAGGCGGGCTACTCCAACTACGGCGCCTCCCTGGACATCTTCGCCCCCGGCTCCGCCATCACCTCCGCGTGGTCCACGGGCGACACGATGACCAACACCATCAACGGCACCTCGATGGCCACCCCGCACGTCGCGGGCGCGGCCGCCGTGTTCCTGTCGCAGAACCCGTCCAGCACCCCGGCCCAGGTGGCCACCGCGCTGATCGGATCCGCCACCCCGGACAAGGTGACCGGCGCGGGCACCGGTTCGCCGAACCGCCTGCTGCACGTGACCGCCCTGGGCCCCGTCCCGCCGGGCAAGCGCTTCGAGAACACCGCCGACCGGGCGATCAACGACAACGCGACCGCGGAGTCCTCGGTCGCCGTGAGCGGGGTGATCGGCAACGCCCCGACGACGCTGAAGGTCCCGGTCGACATCAAGCACACGTACATCGGCGACCTGAGGGTCGACCTGGTCGCGCCCGACGGCACCGTGTACACGCTGCACAACCGCTCGGGCGGCAGCGCCGACAACATCATCAGGACCTTCACGGTGAACGCCTCGTCCGAGGCGGCGCCGAACGGCACGTGGAAGCTCCGGGTGAACGACAACGCCACGGGTGACACCGGCAAGATCGACTCCTGGGCGCTGCAGTTCTGAGGAGCGGGCCGGATGCAGTGACCGGAACGTGAGGGAACAGCGGGGGCGACCGAGTGCCGGTCGCCCCCGCTGCGTACTATTCGCGCATCCGTTCGCGCCCTCCGTGGTGCCTCCCGGCGCCCCCCGCCACCCGTGATGCCCTCTGCCACCTGCGATGGAGTACGACCCCTTGAGCATCCCGCCGAGTCCTCCTCCCGGGCCGGGCCACTCCTGGCCCCCGCCGGCACCGCGGCCGGGATGGGGGCCGCCGCCCGGCCAGGGGCCGCAGCCGCCGGCGCTCAACGGCTTCGCCCTCGCCTCGCTCCTGTCCGGACTGCTGTGCTTCCCGCCGCTCGGCATCGCCTTCGGCATCGCGGCACTCGTGCAGATCGCGAAGAAGGGGGACCGGGGCAAGGCCCTGGCGGTCACCGGGCTCGTGCTGTCCGTCGTGATGACCGGCGTGATGGTCTTCGCCGTCGGTCGCTTCGTGCAGGCGGTCGACGCCCGGCCCGGTGGACTGGGCGAGTACAGCGAAGTCGAGGGCGAGCTCAGGGACATCAGCGGCCTGAGGCCGGGCGACTGCTTCAACGTCCCGGGCGGGGACCTCTTCGACGACCGGCCCCTGGTGTACGCGGTCGACTGCTCGCGGGTGCACCACGCCGAGGTCACCGCGTCCAAGACGGTGGGCGGCGCCGACCCCGACTCGCCCGAGGCCGACCGGGCGGCGGAGGACGCCTGTTGGAAGGCCCAGGACGAGTACGCGATGGACACCTGGGCCCTCCCCGAGTTCGCGGAGATGTTCTACTTCGCTCCCTCGCGGGAGGCCTGGGTCCAGGGCGACCGGATGCTGCTCTGCGTCATCGGCACGACGGAGGAGGAGTGGCGCGGCAGCCTGCGCCGGGATGCCGGGATGCTGAAGCCCGAGCAGGCGGCTTTCCTGCGCGCGGCCAACGGTGTCGAGTTCGTCATGAGCCGGCCCCCCGAGGAGGACGCCGGCGAGGCGCTGGGCCGGCACCGGGCGTGGGCGCTGCAGATGCACGCGGCGCTCGGCGAGGAGGCGCAGGTCCTCCAGCAGGACGCGGCCCGGCCGGGGCTGGAGGTGGTCGTCCCGGCGCAGCTCAAGGAGATCGAGGTGGCCCGGGCGGCGTGGCAGCGCGCCTCCCAGGCGCGTACGGGGGCGGAGTTCGAGCGGCTGGGGGACCGGGCCGCGGCCGCGATGTCGCTGGAGACGGAGAAGGCGCTGCGCGGCGCGTACGGGCTGTCGACGCGGATTCCGCAATGGCTGGAGGACGACCAGGCCGGCCCGGAGGACCCGGAGGACTGGCACGGGCGCAGGCCCTCGTCCCAGGCGGTGTGACGCCCTCGGGGGGTTACGCACGGTAGCGGGTTTGAGTGACCTGGCTTCATCACTTCGGGTGAAACTCTGGCCCTTGCTTGCGGTATTCAACCGTCGGTTGCCAGGCTGTAGCTGTCTGTCAACCTGATGGGAGTGCCCAGTGACTTTCGGTGAGCAGCCGGCCTATCTTCGCGTGGCCGGTGATCTTCGGCGTCAGATCGTCGACGGTTCTCTGCCCCCGCACGCCCGGCTCCCGTCCCAGGCCCGCATCCGCGAGGAGTACGGGGTCTCCGACACCGTCGCCCTGGAGGCGCGCAAGGTCCTCATGGCGGAGGGGCTGGTCGAGGGCAGGTCCGGGTCCGGTACGTACGTGCGGGAGCAGCCGGTGCCGCGGCGGGTGGTCCGCTCCGGCTACCGCACGGGCGGCGCCTCGACGCCGTTCCGGCAGGAGCAGGCCGACTCCGGCGCGCGGGGGACGTGGGAGTCGAGCAGTGAACAGACGGGCGCGTCCGCGGAGATCGCGACGCGGCTCGGCATCGAGCCGGGCGAGCGGGTCATGCGTACGCGGTACGTGTTCCGCGACGCGGGGGAGACGATGATGCTCTCGACCTCCTGGGAGCCGCTCGCCGTGACCGGGCGGACCCCGGTGATGCTGCCGGAGGAGGGACCGCTGGGGGGCTCCGGGGTCGTCGACCGGATGGCCGCGATCGACGTCGTCGTCGACAACATGGTGGAGGAGGTCGGCGCCCGGCCCGGCCTGGCCGAGGAGATCATGCTGCTCGGCGGCGTCCCGGGGCATGTGGTGCTGGTGATCGGCCGCACCTACTACGCCTCCGGCCGCGCGGTGGAGACGGCCGACGTCGTCGTCCCGGCGGACCGCTACCGCCTCTCCTACCACCTGCCGGTGCGCTGAGGGGCGTCCGGCCGGCAAGGGCCTGGGGCGGCGGGTTTCGGCGCGATGGTGATCGTCCCCGGCCGCCCCGGAGGCCGTCTCCCGTGGGCCGCAGGGCGCTCGCACCACCCTCGCTGACTCCTTCGCGGTGGCCGGAACGGGCCTGTTCCCGGGCTCGCCGAGGGCTCGGGCAGCGGCGCCCCCTCGAAGCTACCTGCGGGTATACCCGTCCGTAGAGGCCTCAGGGGCGCGTGGGTGGTGTCCCTCGATGCCCGTGAGCGCCTGGTTCGGACCGGCGCACGCGGCGCACTCGTACGCATGGCCGGATGCGTACGCCTGCCAGGTATCTCTTCGTGAAAAACCGTATCCGCTGTGTAAAGGTCGGGCGTAAGGTCGGGCATATGCACAGTGCGGTTTCCCGGGCAGATACGTCGGCGGAGGGTGAAGCGCGATGAACGACAGCGGTGCCCTGCTCCCGTGGCTGGTCATACGTCAGGACGACAACGGCAACCGCTACCGGGTGGGCCGGTACGCCACCCGGGCCGAGGCCCAGAAGGTCGTCGACAGTCTCGACGACCGAGGACACAAGCAGCTCTACTGGGTCGAGCGGATCGGCCAGACCGCCACGATGAACTGAGTCAACGGCGCCTGACGGCGTCGGCGTAGGCTCCGCCCATGACTGTACGAGTGGTCGTGGGCGGAGCCCTTTGCCATGAAGGGCGCCTGCTGGCCGCCCGCCGCAGCGCACCGCCGGAGCTCGCCGGGCGCTGGGAGCTGCCGGGCGGCAAGGCCGAACCGGGCGAGTCCGTCCCCGAGGCGCTGGTACGCGAACTGCGCGAGGAACTCGGCGTGGAGACCGAGCCGCTGGAGCGGATCCCGGGGGAGTGGCCGCTGAAGCCGGGCCTGGTCCTGCACGTGTGGACGGCGCGGCTGCTCTCGGGGGTGCCGGCGCCGCTGGAGGACCACGACGAGTTGCGCTGGCTGGGGCCGGAGGAGCTGGAGTCGGTGGACTGGCTCGACCAGGACCGCCCCGCCGTCGCCGAGGCCGGCCGCCGACTGCGCGCGGACGGGCGCGCGGACGGGCGTGCGGACGGGCGCAGGGCATGAGCGGGGACGCGCCTTAGGCCGTCCGCGGCACGGTGCGCCGGTGGGTTCGGGATCGAGTGGTACGACGCCCTGAATATCGGGTATGTCGCTATTAATCCCTATCTCGTCCCTCTTTCGTCCCAGACGAACCGGACTGGGGTCGCAGCTGGCCCGGGAAGTGATCGGCGTGATCGACACAGACGGTGAGAGCGCCGAATGGGCCTTCCCCGCCGAGCCCGGCGCCGTCCGCACCGCTCGCCACGCCGTGCGCGGAACCCTGCACGAGTGGGGGCTCGAAGCCGTCGGAGACCTGACCGTGCTGCTGGTCAGCGAACTCGTCACCAACTCCCTCCGCTACGCCTCCGGCCCCATCGGCGTCCGCCTGATATGGCGGAATCCAGCCGCCGACGGCCTCGCGGACGCCCCCGCCAGAGGCCCCGCGCTCCTGGTGGAGATCTCCGATCCGCTTCCGGATCCGCCCCGCGAGCGGGAGGCCGGCGCGGAGGACGAGGGCGGCCGCGGACTGCACCTCGTGGCGGTCTCCTCGCGGCGATGGGGCACACGTCACGGGAAAACAGGTAAGACTGTGTGGTTCGAGTTGGCTCTTCCTGGTGAGTAACAAGGTGAGCGGTGGCGGGAGAACCCCCGCGGTCCCTTCCGGCGGTGGCCGGACAGGGGGCCGGGGGAGATCGCGCGACATGGCTCGAAATCATCGAGACCGTGCTGTGATCGTGAACGCCGTGCCGTCCGGGGTCGTGGTGCTGAATACTGCCGTCATGGCCGGTCCGGTTGCGGTGAGCTGGAGGGGACGGTCGCGTGAGCGAAATACCTGCGCAGGCACATCAGGCCAATGTGCCTCGGGAGACATGGCACGACGCCCTGTGGCACAGCAGTCCGCCTGGCTCGATATATGACTACATAAAGGTTGCATCCTTCTCGATCGGGCCCGACGGGTACATCGACCAGTGGAGCCTGCGCGCGGAAGAGCTCTTCGGGCTGACGGCCGCCCAGACCGTGGGGCGCGACCCCGTCGACGCCTTCATGCCGCCCGAACTGCGCCCCGACGCCCACCGCAAGGTCGCCGAGATCCTCGACGGCAAGGAGTGGACCGGCCTGATCCCCTTCCGGATCCCCGGCGGCAACGGCGCGCACGGCGTGGCCGAGATCTACGTGATGCCCACCCAGACCGAGACCGCGCAACGGGCCGCCCTCTGCGTCGTCGTCGACGTACGCGCACTGCGCCGCATCGAATCCGACCTCGCCGCGTCACAGGCCATATTCGGCCAATCTCCCTTCGGCTTCCTGCTCTTCGGCACCGACCTCACCGTGCAGCGCGCCAACCGCCGCTTCGCCACCGTCTTCGGCGGCACCGCCGAGACGCACCGCGGCCGCACCGTGCACGACTACCTGCCGCCGCACGAGGCCGACCGGATGGCGGACGCCCTGCGCCGGGTGCTGGACACCGGCGACGCCGTCACCGACCTGCGGATCACCGGAGCCACCCCCCGCAGCCGCGAGAACCGCCACTGGTCCATCAACCTCTACCGGGTACACGGCGGGAGCGGCCGCCCCATCGGCGTCGCCGGCATCGGCACCGACGTCACCCGCCGCCACCTCGCAGCCCGCGAGGCCGCCGGAGTACGGCGCAATCTCGCCCTGCTCAACGAGGCCGGGCACCGCATCGGGAACTCCCTCGACCTGGAGACCACCGCCCGCGAACTCCTCGACGTCACCGTCCCCGGCTTCTGCGACCTGGCAGCCGTCGACCTCTACCAGGGGCTGCTGCTCGGCGACGACGACCGCCCCGCACGGCCCCAGGGGCCGGGCGTACCCAGCCTCCCCGGCCAGGGCCCGGCCCGTACGCCCTCCGCGCCCCTGCGCCGGGTCGCCTTCTCCTCCGCCGTCTCCGACGCCCCGCTGTCCGGCCCCGGCGCCCTGGTCGCCGTAGGCGACATCCACCGCTATCCCGCCGCGTCACCGGGCGCCCTCGCCCTGCGCACGGCACGACCGCGGCTGATCGAGGGCGCCGGCCCGGAAGACCTCGTGCAGTCCACCCTGGTGGTGCCGATGGTCGCCCACGACACGGTCGTCGGACTCGCACAGTTCTCCCGTACGAAGGGCAGCGAGCCCTTCGGCGAACGCGACCGTGCGGTGGCCGTGGAGCTCGCCGCCCGCGCCGCCGTCTGCATCGACAACGCGCGGCTCTACCGGCGCGAGCACGAACGGGCGCTGATACTGCAGCGCAGCCTGCTGCCCCCCGGCGACCCGGAGGCCGCCGGCCTGGACATCGCCTGCCGCTACCTGCCGGGCAACGCGGCCACGGAGGTCGGCGGCGACTGGTTCGACGTCATCGAACTGCCCGGGCACCGCACGGCCCTGGTCGTCGGCGACGTCATGGGCCGCGGCCTGCGGGCCGCCGTCGCCATGGGCGAACTGCGCACCGCCGTAAGGACCCTGGCCCTGCTGGACCTCGAACCGGCGGAGGTGCTGACCGCGCTCGACGAGATCGCACGCGGCCTCGGCGCGCCCGGCGGATCCCAGCAGGCCTCACGCGCAGCCCTGCACTCGCGCGACTCCGACCGCTCGGAGGTGTACCTCGCCACCTGCGTGTACGCGGTCTACGACCCGGTGACGAGGCGCTGCACCATCGCCAACGCCGGCCACATGCCGCCCGCCCTGGTGTCGCCCCGACACGCCGAGCCGGGCGAGGAACGCGAACCGCTTCCCGCCCTGCTGCTGGAGGTGCCGACCGGGCTGCCGCTCGGAGTCGGCGGGGAGCCGTTCGAGGAGGTCGAGGTGGAACTTCCCGAGGGCGCCCTGCTCGCCCTGTACACCGACGGACTCGTGGAGTCCCGCGACCATCCGCTGGAGGAGGGCCTGCGCGGCCTGCGCGCCGCGCTCGCCGACCCGGTCCGCCCCCTGGAGGACGTCTGCGACCACGTGCTGAACACCCTGGACACCCGGCACGGTGAGGACGACATCGCCCTGCTGATGGCCCGGGTGCAGGGCCTGCCCGTGGACGCCGTCGGGGACTGGCAGCTACCGCGCGAGGCCCGGTCGGTGGGCCGGGCGCGGGAACTGGCCCGGGCCAAGCTGCCGGCGTGGGGCCTCGAAGGCCTGCTGGACACCACCGAGCTGCTGGTCAGCGAACTCGTCACCAACGCCCTGCGCTACGGCGAGGGCGAGATCCGGCTCAGGCTGCTGCTGGACCGGACGCTGGTGTGCGAGGTGTGGGACGCGAACCTGGTCCAGCCGCGCCGCCGACGCGCCCGCGACACCGACGAGGGCGGCCGGGGCCTCCAGCTGGTCGGCATGCTCTCCGCCGGGTGGGGCACCCGGCGCACCCACCGCGGCAAGACGGTGTGGTTCGAGCTGCCTTTGCCCGGCGCGGCGGAGGAAGCCGCCTCGGAACTCTCGGCGGAGCAACTGCTCAACATGTACGGCTGACCGGCGGGCCCGCTCACCGGCCCAACCCCCGGGAAGCCGGCCCGCCGGGGTTGGGGGTCGGGCCGCCCGCCGGTAAACCGGTTGGTGGCCGTGGCCCGGCTGCGGCATCGTGCGCGGAGATGACCTGCGAAACACCGGCCTACGCGCCGCCCGACTCCCTTCAGGGGCTCCTGCAACGGGGCCGCGGGCTGGGCCACCTCCGCGCCCTCGACGATCCCGCAGCCGCCGCGCCGTTCGTGTACGACTGCATCCGGCGGGAATGGCGCTGGGACCGCCAGTGCGACGCGCGCGCCCGCTACCACGCCCGGCTGGTCCGTGACCTCGGCCTGCCGATCGGGCCGCTGCTGGACCAACTGGTCGGTGACGAGGAAGCGGTGTGGCGGGCGAGTGCGGTACTGGAACTGCTCGCCTTGGCCGGGGACGGCGAGGCCGCGGAAGGCCTGCGCGACTACGTCCGGCACGGCGAACACTGGGTCGGCGTAATGGAGTCGATCGCCGGTGAATGGCCCCTCGCCTGGTGGGAAGGGCTCCGCGAGGTGGCCCGCGACCGGATCACCGGCGAAGAGGAGCAGCCCTGGGCCCGCGAACCCTGGGATCACTTCGGCATCCCGCGCAACCCCGCGGCCCAGCAGGGGCCGCAGCCGGCCCCCGTGCGCGAGCGGCTCGGAACAGACGCGCTGCTCGCACTGCTCGCCGAGCCCGGCGCCACCCCCCGCGACAAAGCCGGGGTGCTGCGGACCCTGACCCGCCGCGGCCCCCAGCCCGGACTGATCCCGCTCGTCCCGCTGCTCGGCCTCCCCGGCGCCGGCCGACCGCTGCCCGGACTCCGAGCCGCCCTGCAGGGACTCGGAGGACGGGCGGTGCCGGCGGCCCGCGACTGGGCCCGGGACGAACGGCCGTGGCTGGCCGCACTCGGCCAGGAGGTCCTGGACGACAACCCCGGCCCCGAGGCCCTGCCCAAACTCCTGCGCGAACTCGCCGACCTGCGGGACACCGGCGAATGGTGCGGCCCCGACGTCGCCGCCCGGCGACTGGCCCGCCTCGGGCCCCTCGCCGCCGACGGCGTCCGGCCGCTGCGCGCCCTCCTGCGGGAGACGCCCCACAGCCACGAGCGGGCCGACTACCTGCGCGCGATCGCCGCCATCGACCCGGGCGCGGCCCAGGACCTGTACGCGGAATGCCTCTGGGACTGCGAGGCCCGGACCCTCCTGCTCGCCGTCGCCGCCGCGCCGGCCGCCGACTCGGCCGTCCGCGCCCGGCTCGCGGCACTGGCCGACGACCCGCTGGAGGACCCGGACGTCCGGGCGGCCGCGGCGCAGCGCGCCGGAGCGTTCGCGGACGAGGCACCCTGAGGTCTCACAGCACTAAGCGGCGCGGCCCTGCTTGAGGGCGGCCAGGCGGGCCTCGATCTCCGAGGTCCGGCCCAGGTCCTCCAGCGACTCGAACTGGGCGTCCAGGGAGGACGCGGCCAACTCCTGCTTGCCCAGGGCCATCGCCTCCTCCCGCCGTACCTTCTCCTCGAAGCGGCCCAGGTCGCTCGTCGGGTCCATGACGTCGATGTTCTTCACCGCGTCCAGCATCGTGTTCTGCGCCTGGGCGGTCCGCGCCCGGGCCACCAGCTCGTCCCGCTTCGCCTGGAGCTCCGCCAGCTTGTTCCGCATCGACTCCAGGCCCGACTTGAGCTTGTCGACGACCACCGTCTGTGCGGCGATCGTCGGCTCGGCCGTCTCGGCCTCCTTCTCCGACTGCAGCTGCCGCCCCAGCGCCACCTTCGCCAGGTTGTCGAAGCGGTCGGCCTCCGCCGTCGCCCCCGACGCCCTCAGCTCGTCCGCTTTCCGGCTCGCTGCCAGGGCCTTGGAGCCCCACTCGGCGGCCGCCTCCACGTCCTCCTTGTGGTCGGCCTCCAGCATCCGCAGGTTGCCGATGGTCGTCGCGACGGCCTGGTCCGCCTCCGAGATGTTGTTGGCGTAGTCCCGGATCAGCTGGTCCAGCATCTTCTGCGGATCCTCCGCCTGGTCCAGCAGCGCGTTGATGTTGGCCTTGGCGAGCTGGGTGACCCGGCCGAGGATCGTCTGCTTGCTCATGATGGGCCTCTCCTGGTGAGGGGGTGGTCTGTCTGTCCGGTGCGCGGCCGCGCCGCGGGCGGTTCAGAAGCGGCCGCCACCGCCCATGCGGCCCCGGGTGCCGCCGCCGCCGAAGGACCCCGGTCCCCCGCCCCCGCCGAAGCCTCCGCCGCCCCTGCCGCCGCCACCCCCGAAGCCGCCCCGCAGGATCTCGCCGAGGATGATCCCGCCGAGGACGGCGCCGCCCTGCCCGCCGCCGCGCCGGCCCGCGAACGGGTCCTGGTACGCCCGTACGTCCTGCTCCGCCAGCTGCTGCGCCTGCCGCGCCAGCGCGTCCGCCTGCTGGGCCTGCGCCAGCGCCTCCGACGGGTCGCGCTCCGCCAGCGCCGCCGCCCGCTCCAGCCGCCGGCCCGCCTCCGCCAGCCGTGTGCGGGCCTGGCTGCCCACCGCACCCCGGGTCGTGGTGATGTAGTCGGTCGCGGCGCCGGCCGCACTGCGCGCCGCCAGCATGGCCTGGTCGAGGAGGGCCGCCGCCCGCTGCCGGCCCGACTCCCGCTCCCGCACCCCGGCCAGGGCCTCGTCCAGTGCCGCGTCGGCCTCCTCCACCCGGCGCAGCACGTCGATCGGGTCGTACCGGCCGGCCGCCTCCTCCTGCCGTACGACGGCCAGTACCGACTCGGCGCGGCCGATGCGCCCGCGCAGGTCCGCCGTCGAGGCGCCCTCGGCGGTGCCGGTCAGCAGCCCGCGGGCGTCCGCGAGGTCGGCCTCCGTCTCCGTCAGCGCGCCCGGCAGCTTTCCGGCCGCCTCCGCCAGCTCCTGCGCCCGCCGCTCCACCGCGTCCATCAAGGTCGCCGCCTGACCCACCGCGCCCTCGGCGGACCGTACGTGCACCGCCGCCGTGCCGTTCTCGCCGGCGTCGACCGCCGCGTGCGCCAGCCCCAGGCTGGTCGCCGCGAACAGCAGCCGGTCCTTGGCCTGTTCGGGATTGGAGGAGACCGGCGCGGAGGCGGAGTCCGCGTACCGCCGGGCCAGCGCGGTCAGCGTCGCCTCGGCGGTGGTGGTGCGCCCGGTCAGCTCCAGGTAGCGCTCCTCGACGGCCGCCAAGGCCTGCGGGGCGTTCCGCTCCAGGTCCCGCAGCCGGTCGAAGTCCGCGGCCTGGGCGTCCAGCCGCCGGTTCGCCTCGGTGCAGCGGGCCACGATCTCGTCCAGCATCCGGCGCCGGGCGGCGTCGTCCTCCGGGTAGGCGTCGTCGAGCTGCTGGCGCAGCCGGAAGGCGCGCGTCAGCTCGCCCTCGGCGTACTCCACGGCCGCCGTGAAGGGAGCCGCCGCCTCCTCGCCGAACTCGGCGACGGCGAAGCCCAGTTCCTCCGCGCTGGTGCGGACCGCGTCGTCCGTCTCCACCAGCAGCGACTTCGCGCGGCCGTCCAGTTCCGGCAGCGGCAGGCGGTCGGGCGCCCCCTCGGGCCAGCCGGGCCCGGTCGTCGTCCCGCGCCCGCCGGCCGCCGCCTCCCCGCGCTTGCGGCGCCGGTACGCGTACACGCCCAGCGCCCCGGCCGCACCGACCGCGACCACCGGGAGCACGAAGTCCCCGGCGCCGCCGCCCTCGCTCCCGCCGCCGGGGTCGGGCGGGCCGGGCGTGATGGTCGGCGCCGGTACGGGCTGCCCGCCGAGGACCGCGTCGTAGCCGTTCGCCGCGCCGATCGCCGCGCCGGCCCAGTCGTTCTGCCGCAGGGGCGGCTCGATGGCGGTCCGCGCCACCTCGGCCAGCTGCGCCTCGGTGAAACCGGAGTCGACATCGGCCGAATAGGCGTACTGGCGGGCCCCGGTGGCCACCGCCAGCAGGACGTCGTCCCGGCCCAGGCCGTTGCGCTGCGCCGTGGCGTCCGCCCAGCTCTGGGCGGAGCGACCGGAGAAGTCCCGCACGTACGCCACGAAGAGCTGGATCCTCCGGTCGTCGTACAGCTCGTCGAGGGCGGCGGTGACGGCGGGCTCCCGGTCGCCGAGCGCGCCGACGAGGTCGGTGATCTGCCCCTGCTGCGACAGGGCGACGGGGTCCTCGGCGCGTGCGCTCGGAGCCTGGACGGCGCCCCAGCCGCCGAGCGCCAGCAGTCCGGCGGCCAGGGCGAGTCCGGCCCGTACGCGTGCTCTGCTGCGCGGCTCGATTCTCGGCGGGATCACATTTGGGAGGGTATGAGCCGTTCATCCTGCCCGCATCCGCAGCAACGCGCAGTGACCCCGTCCGGGAGCCGTCGTCGGCAGCCCACGAAGAAGATCATGGCCGCGGCCGTGCTCACCGTGGCCGCCCTCGCCCTCTTCGCCCCTCCGGGTGGCCTGCAGGGCCCGGGGGTCCTCGCCGAGGGCCCCCGGCAGCCCCCTGGGGGGTGTCCGGCGGATCAGGGCCGGGCCCGGGCTGTCCGCCCCTGATCTAGGGCCTGTATCGAGTTGCCCCGCGGCGTCGCGACGCCCGGCACGCACCCTCGGCGCACGAGCCGAATGTCCTGGTAGCGGAGCTACCAGGACATTCGGCTCGTGCGCCGAGGGCACGCACCGAACGCCGCTCCTTGCTCCACGGGGCAACTCGATACAGGCCCTAGCCCTTGCGGCGGCCGATCCTGCTGCCCAGCCACACCAGCGGGTCGTACTTGCGGTCCACCGCCCGCTCCTTCAGCGGGATCAGCGCGTTGTCGGTGATCCTGATGCCCTCGGGGCAGACCTCCGTACAGCACTTGGTGATGTTGCAGTAGCCGAGCCCGTGCTCCTCCTGCGCGGTCCGCCTGCGGTCGAGCCCCGCCTCCGCGGCCGCGTCCAGCGGGTGCATGTCCAGCTCCGCCACCCGCATCAGGAAGCGCGGACCGGCGAAGGCCGACTTGTTCTCCTCGTGGTCACGCACCACGTGACAGGTGTCCTGGCACAGGAAGCACTCGATGCACTTCCTGAACTCCTGCGAGCGTTCCACGTCGATCTGCTGCATCCGGTACGCGCCCGGCGCCACCCCCTCGGGCGGCACGAAGGCCGGCACCTCCCGTGCCTTCTCGTAGTTGAAGGACACGTCCGTGACCAGGTCCCGGACGACGGGGAAGGCGCGCAGCGGCGTGATCGTGATCGTCTCGGTCCGCTCGAAGGTCGACATGCGCGTCATGCACATCAGCCGGGGCCGGCCGTTGACCTCCGCGCTGCACGAGCCGCACTTGCCCGCCTTGCAGTTCCACCGCACCGCCAGGTCCGGGACCTGGGTGGCCTGCAGCCGGTGGACGATGTCCAGGACCACCTCGCCGTCGTGCACCTCGACGGTGAAGTCCCCGAGCGCCCCGCCCTCCGCGTCGCCCCGCCAGATCCGGAAGCTCGCCTCGTACGTGCTCATCCGTGCAGCTCCTCTTCGGCGAGGTACTTGACCAGCTCTTCCTTGTCGAACAGTGCGAGCAGGTCCGGGCGGATGGGGTCGGTGCGGGTCCGGACCAGCTCGATCCGGTCGGCCGCCGGGTCCGCCGGCGCGGGGTCCACGGGCCGGCACAGCAGGTTCACCGGGCGCCAGGCCCGCTCCATCGCCGGGCAGTCCTCGCGGGTGTGCCCGCCCCGGCTCTCCGTACGCTCCAGGGCCGCGCGGGCCACGCACTCGCTGACCAGCAGCATGTTCCGCAGGTCCAGGGCCAGGTGCCAGCCCGGGTTGAACTGCCGGTGGCCCTCGACACCGGCCCGGGAGGCCCGTACGCGCAGGGTCGCGAGCCGCTCCAGGGCCTCGGCCATCTCACCCTCCCGGCGGATGATGCCGACGAGGTCGTTCATGGTCGTCTGCAGCTCCTGGTGCAGCGTGTACGGGTTCTCCGCGCCGTCGGCGGCGTGGAACGGGGCCAGCGCCTCCGCCGCCGCCGCGTCGATCTCCGCCTGGGAGACGGCCGGGCGCCCCGCGGGTGAGGCCGCGTACTCGGCGGCGTGCAGCCCGGCCCGCCGTCCGAAGACCAGCAGGTCGGAGAGGGAGTTCCCGCCGAGCCGGTTCGAGCCGTGCATCCCGCCGGCGACCTCGCCCGCCGCGAACAGTCCGGGCACCCCGACGGTTGCCGCCGTCTCGGAGTCGACCGCGATCCCGCCCATCACGTAGTGGCAGGTCGGGCCGACCTCCATCGGCTCCGCCGTGATGTCCACGTCCGCCAGCTCCTTGAACTGGTGGTACATGGACGGCAGCCGCCGCCTGATCCGCTCGGCGGGCATCCGGGTGGACACGTCGAGGAAGACCCCGCCGTGCGGGGAGCCGCGGCCGGCCTTCACCTCGGAGTTGATGGCCCGCGCCACCTCGTCGCGGGGCAGCAGCTCGGGCGGGCGCCGGTTGTGGTCGGGGTCCTCGTACCAGCGGTCGCCCTCCTCCTCCGACTCCGCGTACTTCTCCTTGAACACCTCGGGGACGTAGTCGAACATGAACCGCCTGCCCTCGGAGTTGCGCAGCACCCCGCCGTCGCCGCGCACGGACTCGGTGACGAGGATCCCCTTCACCGACGGCGGCCAGACCATGCCGGTCGGGTGGAACTGCACGAACTCCATGTTGAGCAGGGGCGCACCCGCGAGGAGGGCCAGCGCGTGCCCGTCGCCGGTGTACTCCCAGGAGTTGGAGGTGGTCTTGAAGGACTTGCCGATGCCGCCCGTCGCCAGGACCACGGCCGGGGCCTCCAGCACGAAGAAGCGGCCGGACTCCCGCTCGTAGCAGAAGGCGCCCGAGACCGCCGGCCCGTCCTTGCGGCCGTGGTCCTTCAGGACGCGGGTGACCGTGCACTCCTGGAAGACCTTCAGCCGGGCCTCGTAGTCCCCGTACTCCCTGAAGTCCTCCTGCTGCAGTGCGACGATCTTCTGCTGGAGGGTGCGGATCAGCTCCAGGCCGGTGCGGTCGCCGACGTGCGCGAGGCGGGGGTACTCGTGTCCGCCGAAGTTGCGCTGGGAGATCTTCCCGTCGGGGGTGCGGTCGAAGAGCGCGCCCCAGGTCTCCAGCTCCCACACCCGGTCAGGGGCCTCCTTGGCGTGGAGCTCCGCCATCCGCCACTGGTTGAGGAACTTCCCTCCGCGCATGGTGTCGCGGAAGTGCACCTGCCAGTTGTCGCCGTCGTTGACGTTGCCCATGGAGGCGGCGATCCCGCCCTCCGCCATCACCGTATGGGCCTTGCCGAAGAGGGACTTGCAGATCACGGCCGTACGGGCGCCCCGCTCACGGGCCTCGATCGCGGCCCGCAGCCCCGCTCCGCCGGCGCCGACGACGACCACGTCCCACTGCTGCCGTTCCACTCGGGCCATGTCAGAAGATCCTCGGGTCGGTGAAGGCGCCGTTCGCCAGCAGGTAGACGTAGAAGTCGCACAGGGCCACGCTGACCAGGGAGGCCCAGGCGAGCTGCATGTGGCGGGAGTTGAGCCGGCTGACCCAGCCCCAGAGCCGGTAGCGGACCGGGTGCTTGGAGAAGTGCCGGAGCCGGCCGCCCATGATGTGGCGGCAGGAGTGGCAGGACAGCGTGTAGGCCCAGATGAGCACGATGTTGACCAGGAACAGCAGGGTCCCGAGGCCCATGTGGCCCCACGCGTAGTCCGCGTCGCGGAAGGTCAGCACCGTGTCGTAGGTGAGGATGCCGGCGACCGGGATCGCCGCGTAGAAGAAGTACCGGTGGGCGTTCTGGAGGATCAGCGGGAAACGGGTCTCACCGGTGTACCGGGTGTGCGGCTCGGCGACGGCGCAGGCGGGCGGTGAGGCCCAGAAGCCGCGGTAGTAGGCCTTGCGGTAGTAGTAGCAGGTCAGCCGGAAGCCGAGCGGGAAGACGAGGATCAGCAGGGCGGGGGACAGGCCCCACCAGCTGCCGAAGAGGTCCCAGTTGGGGCCGCCGCGCATCTGCGCGCAGTTCTCCGCGAGGCACGGGGAGTAGAAGGGCGAGACGTAGGGCGCCGCGTAGTAGTCGGCGCCTGCGAAGGCCCGCCAGGTCGAGTAGACGATGAAGGCGAGCAGCCCGGCCGCGGTGCCGGCGGGGGCGAGCCACCACCGGTCCGTCCGCAGGTGCCGGGCCGCGATCGCGGCGCGGGAGGCGTCGTGGACGCCGCCGGGCCGCTGCTGGGGTCGTTCCGTGCCTGTGGCCAAAGAGGACTCCGGTAGGAGTGATGAGGGGACGCTCCCGGCGGCGAGGCGGCCGGGGCCTGGGGCGCGGTGCGGGGTGGACGGCGTGCGGGCCGTGTACGGGCGGCGTCGGGACGCGTGGGATCGCGGCCCGCGAGAGGGGCTTGTCGACCAGGCCGGATCAGGGAGCGGCACGAGGCGTCGTGGGCCCGGCCTGGTCGGCAGGACACCCCCCGAGGCCCTCGTCGTCGGAGTCCGTCCACAGTGCGCTGTCGTAGGGGGTGTCCGGGACCGTCACCATCCGGGACGGGTCCGGCGCGTCCGGCGCGGGCCTGTGGCGCGCGGCCCGCTGTTCCAGCCGCTCGACCTTGCGCGTCAGCTCGTCCAGGTTGCGCCGTACTGCGGTCAGATCGTCGTGCAGGGACATGACTTGCCCTCACTTCCGCCAGGGTGCGGTGGCAACGCTCATGTGCGCCAGCGAGTGTCGCGCCTGGGGCCCCGGTTGTGAAGGGGACGTGCGGCGATTGCGGGCGCGCAGGCGCGAACCGTGCGCCCCTCCCCGTCGCCTCCTCCCGTCCCTCCCGCCGTCCCCTCCGCCCCTCCCGTCGCCTCCTCCCCCTCCCCGGGGAGCGTCCCCCGCCCGCAAGCGGGATTGGTCCGCACGGGTGGGGTTCGCGGCGTGGCGAGAGGCGGCTGCGGAGGGTGCGGAGCGCCGTCGATTTCAGTGGAGTCCGGCAACCGGTGTGATCAGCTCCATATACCGCCGAACGTGATCATGCTTCCCCCACGCCCCGCCCCCGGAGGTACCACCCATGTCCCAGAGAAGGCGCAGGTCCTTGGCGCTCCTGACCTCGGGAGTCCTCGCACTGCCGCTGCTCACGGGCTGCGGCGCGGGTGACGACGAGGGCGGCCCGGCCGCCGCGGGCCAGGACATCGCCGCGACCACCCGCGACAAGGTCGCGGACGGGGGTGTGCTGCGGTGGGCGGTGGACACCCTGCCCGACACCCTCAACGCCTTCCAGGCCGACGCGGACGCGACCACCAGCCGGATCGCGGGGGCCGTGCTGCCGCACCTGTTCGTGCTGGACGCCAAGGGGCGGCCCGTGGCCAACCCCGACTACCTGGAGAAGGCCGAGGTCATCGAGCGGGAGCCCAAGCAGGTCGTCCTGTACAAGCTGAACCAGCAGGCCGTGTGGAGCGACGGGCGGGAGATCGGCGCCCCCGACTTCGTGGCCCAGTGGCGGGCCCTCAACGGCAAGGACTCGGCGTACTGGACGGCGCGCAACGCCGGCTACGAGCGGATCGAGAAGATCGAGAGGGGCAAGACCGACCTGGAGGTCAGGGTCACCTTCGCCAAGCCGTACGCGGACTGGCGCTCACTGTTCTCCCCGCTCTACCCCAAGCAGGTCACCGGCACCCCGGACGCCTTCAACGAGGGCGCCCGCGGCACCCTGAAGGTCACCGCCGGCCCCTTCGCGCTCGGGGCGATCGACAAGAAGACGGGCACCGCCGCCCTCACGCGCAATCCGCGCTGGTGGGGCAGGCCGGCCAAGCTGGACTCGCTCGTCCTGACGGCGGTGCCGCGGGCCGAGCGCCCCGCGGCGCTGGCCGCCGGGAAGGTCGACCTGGCGGAGATCGACCGCGCCGGTGCCGACCGCATCGCACTGGCCCGCCGGGACGCCGCCGGCAAGGGCGGCGCGGGCGCGGGCGGGGCCCCGGCGCACGGCCCGGCCGCCGAGCTGACCCCGGCGCAGGCCACGCTGTCCTGGGCGAACGCCTTCGGCACGGACGAGGAGAAGGCGGAGCAGGAGAAGGAGGCGCGTGCCAAGCACACCGAGTCGGTGAAGCGGTACGCGGACGAGCAGGCGGCTCTGCGCCGCTTCACCGTCCGCAAGTCCCTGGAGCCCGCCTACACGCAGCTCGCCATGAACGGGGCGTCCGGCCCGCTGGCCGACGAGCGGGTACGCCGGGCCGTGGCCCGCGCACTGGACCGCCAGGCGCTGGCCGACCTCGTACTGAAGCCGCTCGGCCTGCCCGCGAAGCCGGTCGGCAGCCATGTGGCCCTGGCCGGGCAGCAGGCGTACGCCGACAACAGCGACGCCCTCGGCGGTCAGGACGCCAAGGCGGCCCAGGCCCTCCTCGCCGACGCGGGCTGGCGCCGGGGCGGCAAGCTCACCGAGCCGGCCGGGGCGAAGGCCGGGCCGGAGAGCACCCCGCAGGACGACGGCAAGACCCCCGCGGGCCCGGGCACCGGCAACGACGGCCTGTACATCGTGGGAGAGGACGACGCGGCCAACGGCGACACCGCCTCCGACACCCGTGCCGCCGGCGCCGCCGCCGCGGACGGCGGCCACGACCGCGTCTCCCCGGTCCTGGCGCCCGCGCCCTTCGGGGCGCAGCAGAAGGCCTCCCTCCTCGCGCAGGCGGCCAGGGTCCGGACCGTCGACGACGCCAAGCGCGGCCCCCTCCTGGACGGCGACACGGCCGACGACCCCGCCAAGGGGTCCCCGGCCCCCGCCAAGCAGGCCACCCGTACCTCGGGCAGCATGCTCGCCAAGGACGGCAAGGCGCTCACCCTGCGCTTCGTCCTCCCCGCCGGACCCGGCTCGGAGCCCCTGCGCACCGTCGGCGAGCGGATCTCCCAGATGCTCCGCAAGCTCGGGGTGAACACCGAGATCACCAAGGTGGCCGACGACAGCTTCTTCAAGGACCACATCGCCTCGGGCCAGTACGACCTGGCGCTGTACTCCTGGCCGGCGACGGCCTTCCCCGCCACCGACGCCCGGCCGATCTTCGCCAAGCCGGAGCCCGCGGCGGACGGGTCGCTCCTGGTCGAGCAGAACTACACGCGGGTCGGCACCGACCACATCGACCAGCTGTTCGACCAGGCGGTCGGGGAGCTGGACGAGGCCCAGTCCCGCGAGCTGGTGCGCAAGGCCGACGCACGGATCTGGGCGGCGGCCGGCTCCATCCCGCTCTTCCAGCGCCCGGAGCTGGTGGCGGTCAAGCCCAGCCTCGTCAACGCCGGCGCCTTCGGCCTCGGCTCCCCCCGCTACCAGGACATCGGCTGGAAGAAGGCGCCGAAGGCCAAGGAGAAGAAGAAGTAGGCCGGCCGGCGATGTGGTGACAAAGGGGTGCCTGTCAGGTCGCCCCGCGGCTCACAAGCTCAGATGTGACTCAAGTCCCTTGCCCGCCGGAACTCCGGCGGGCAAGGTCGTGGATACCCGTTGACCCGCATGAATTCCCGCAGGAACGGCGGCCCGGGCACCCCACCTCGCGCTCGGCCGCGCTCATTCCTCCGGCCTCTTGACAGACCCCCCGGCAGGCGCTTCCCGCCAATCGACGTACCATGGGGTAAGGCCGTGGCAGGTTTTCGCCCGGTCGAGGCGCGCGTGCCAGGCCGTACGTGACGCCATCCACGATCCCGGGAGAAGCGCCGAAGTGCCCACGCGCCACGACATCCGTAACGTCGCCATCGTCGCCCACGTCGACCATGGCAAGACGACCATCGTCGACGCCATGCTCAAGCAGGCCGGTGCCTTCGCCGCCCACCAGCAGCTCGACGACCGCATGATGGACTCGAACGACCTGGAGCGTGAGAAGGGCATCACGATCCTCGCCAAGAACACGGCGGTGAAGTATCACCCCAAGGACGGCGGGGCCCCGATCACGATCAACATCATCGACACCCCCGGCCACGCCGACTTCGGTGGCGAGGTCGAGCGCGGCCTGTCGATGGTCGACGCCGTCGTCCTGCTGGTGGACGCCTCCGAGGGTCCGCTGCCCCAGACCCGCTTCGTGCTCCGCAAGGCGCTCCAGCAGCGCAAGCCGGTCATCCTCTGCATCAACAAGACGGACCGCCCGGACTCCCGGATCGACGAGGTCGTCAACGAGACCTACGACCTGTTCCTGGACCTGGACGCCGACGAGGACCAGATCGAGTTCCCGATCGTCTACGCCTGCGGCCGTGACGGCGTCGCCTCGCTGACCAAGCCGGAGGACGGCACCGTCCCCGCCGACAGCGAGAACCTGGAGCCGTTCTTCTCCACCATCCTGGAGCACGTCCCGGCCCCGGTGTACGACGAGGAGGCCCCCCTCCAGGCGCACGTCACCAACCTCGACGCCGACAACTTCCTCGGCCGTATCGCGCTGCTGCGCGTCGAGCAGGGCGAGCTGCGCAAGGGCCAGACCGTCGCTTGGATCAAGCGTGACGGCAGCATCTCCAACGTCCGCATCACCGAGCTGATGATGACCGAGGCGCTGACCCGCAAGCCGGCCGAGGTCGCCGGCCCCGGTGACATCTGCGCCGTCGCGGGTATCCCCGAGATCATGATCGGTGAGACCCTGGCCGACCCGGAGAACCCGATCGCGCTGCCGCTGATCACGGTGGACGAGCCGGCCATCTCCATGGTCATCGGCACCAACACCTCCCCGATGGTCGGCCGCGGCGGCTCCGGCAAGGGCGCGGACGCCAAGGCCGCGGTCAAGGACCGCAAGGTCACCGCCCGTCAGGTCAAGGACCGCCTGGACCGCGAGCTGATCGGCAACGTCTCGCTGCGCGTCCTCGACACCGAGCGTCCCGACGCCTGGGAGGTCCAGGGCCGCGGTGAGCTCGCGCTGGCGATCCTCGTCGAGCAGATGCGCCGCGAGGGCTTCGAGCTGACCATCGGCAAGCCGCAGGTCGTCACCCGCGAGATCGACGGCAAGGTGCACGAGCCGGTCGAGCGCATGACGATCGACGTGCCCGAGGAGCACATGGGCGCGGTCACTCAGCTCATGGGCGTCCGCAAGGGCCGCATGGACAACATGTCGAACCACGGCTCCGGCTGGGTGCGCATGGAGTTCGTCGTCCCGTCGCGCGGCCTGATCGGCTTCCGTACGGAGTTCCTGACCCAGACCCGCGGCACCGGCATCGGCCACTCGATCCACGAGGGCCACGAGCCGTGGTTCGGCCAGCTGGTCACCCGTAACAACGGCTCCCTGGTCGCCGACCGCGCCGGTGCGGTCACCGCGTTCGCGATGACCAACCTCCAGGAGCGCGGCGTGCTGTTCACCGACCCGGGCACCGAGGTGTACGAGGGCATGATCGTCGGCGAGAACTCGCGCGCCGACGACATGGACGTGAACATCACCAAGGAGAAGAAGCTCACCAACATGCGCTCCTCCTCGGCCGACACGTTCGAGGCGATCGTCCCGCCGCGCAAGCTCTCCCTGGAGCAGTCCCTGGAGTTCTGCCGCGACGACGAGTGCGTCGAGGTGACCCCGGAGGCGGTCCGCATCCGCAAGGTCGTCCTGGACCAGAAGGAGCGCTCGCGCACCGCGTCGCGCGCCAAGTCCGCCAAGTAGCAAGCGCATTCGGGCCGTCGCTCCGGGTTCGCCCGGGCGGCGGCCTCGGCGGTCGCAGGCGGTCGCAGTCGGCCGCACCGGCGTGGTAGAACAGCAGCCCCTTCCCTCACGGACTCCGTGCGGGGTAGGGGCTGTTCGCTTTTGTCAAGCGGATTTTTGCGTTCAGGTGTCCGCATACCGACCGTGACACTCCGGATGATGAGCTAACCGTCCGTTTCGCACGTGTCTGTCTCCTATCCGTTTGTCCGGATTTCGGGTTTCTGCCGCGGATCGATGTTGTGAAAACGAGACCACATAAGTGTGGTTTACGGCCTGGCGGTCCCTGAGGATGGCTCCATTGAGCTCGGGTCAATGGGTCACGCGATGTGGGGATCGCGCCGACTCACGAGCACACTATGGGCAGGAAACCACTCGCCGTCAGGGGTGTCGGCGAGGTTTTCATGCCCCTCAAGTCGATCAGTGGACTCATGAGGAGGAAACCCATGCGCGGTGCCAAGAGCGCCAAGTGGGTCGTGGGCGCGGTTGTCGTCGCCCTGGCCGCTACCGCCTGTGGCGGCGGTGACGGTGACAGCAAGGACAAGGGCAACGCTGCCGGCGGCGGCACGTTCCGCCTGGGCAGCACGGAGCCGGACACCATCGACCCGGGGCGTGCCCACGAGTCCACGGGCATCCTGCTGTCCAACGCCCTGTTCACGGGCCTGTACTCGAACACGCCGGACGGCCTGGCCGAGCCCGCGCTGGCCGAGTCGGCGAGCTCGGACGAGGGCTGCACCTCCTGGACCTTCAAGGTCAAGGCGGACACCAAGTTCTCCAACGGCGAGGTTGTCGACGCCGAGGCGTTCGCCCGCGGTTGGGCGCGTTCCGCGCACAAGGCCGCCGCGTCCGACGTGGCGTACCACTTCGCCGGCATCAAGGGTTACGAGGAGCTGCAGAGCGGCTCCGCCAAGACCTTCTCCGGTGTCACCACCCCGGACCCGCACACCATCAAGGTCGACCTGGCCAAGGCCGACTGCGAGTTCGTGCTGAAGACGGCGCACACCGCCTACAGCCCGGTCCCGAAGGTCGCCAAGGTCGGCGAAGAGGACAAGGCGTTCGGCGAGGCCCCCGTCGGCAACGGTCCGTTCAAGATGGACGGCAGCTGGGAGCACAACAAGGCCATCAACCTCGTCCGCAACGACGACTACGGCCTGGAGAAGGCGAAGCTGGACAAGGTCCAGGTCACCCTCCTCAACGACAAGACCGCGCACCAGCTTGAGTACGACGGCTTCCAGGCCGGCACCTTCGACTACGCGCACATCCCCGTGCCGATGCTGAAGACGGCCGAGGCCAAGTTCAAGCCGCAGAACAAGTGGTTCGCCAAGGACACCAACGGCATGAACTGGGTTCTGCCGATCGGTGACAACGGCCCGACCAACAACAAGGACGCCCGTCTGGCGATCTCCTACGCGATCGACCGCCAGGCCATCGCCAAGGGTGTCTTCCAGGGCTTCCAGACCCCGTCGACGACCATCGTGCCGCCGGCGTTCCCGAAGGCGTACCAGAAGGACCTCTGCACCTCCTGCGTCAAGCAGGACGTCGCCAAGGCCAAGGAGCACGCCGAGAAGGGCGGCCTGAAGCCGGGCACGGAGATCAAGTTCTCCTTCAACACCGGTGCGGGCCACGAAGAGTGGGTCCAGGCCGTCGCGCGTCAGCTTGAGGACGTCCTCGGCCTGAAGGTCAAGCTGGACGGCAAGGACTTCCCGGGTCTGCTCAAGGAGCAGCAGGGCAGCCAGGCCACCGGCCTCTACCGCTTCGCGTGGGGTGCGGACTACCCGACCCCGGAGAACTTCCTGTTCCCGCTGCTGCACTCGGCCTCGATGAACAAGGACGCCGAGGGCAACGTGGTCGGTGACAACCGCGCCCGTTACAACAACCCCGAGTTCGACAAGCTGATCGACACGGCCCGCGCCACCAAGGACGAGGCCGCGCGTACCGCGATGTACAAGCAGGCCGAGAAGATGGCCATGGACGACATGGCCCTCATCCCGACCTTCAACCGTTCCCAGTTCCGCCTGATGGCGACCGACAAGTTCAACGGTCTGGACGACATCAACTTCAACGAGGACCCGATCCTCGAGAAGATCTCGCTCAAGAAGTAATCGGTTCGGACGGTATATCCGTCAGGAGCGAACGTGCCGCGGCCCCCGGGTGACCGGTGGGCCGCGGCCCCGCTCGGCAGGCCGTTTTCACTTCGGCACCCCTCACATCCGCGGGCAATCCCCGCTGGCCGAGAGCCGGCCCGCTCCTTGGGCCGGAGGCCGCTGCTCCCAGAAGCGGCCAGGTAGAGAGGCACAAACATGGGAAGGTACGTCGCCCGTCGCCTCGGGCAGATGGTCATAGTCCTCATCGGCGCGACCATGGTTCTGTTCGCTTGTCTGTTCGTTCTCCCCGGTGACCCCGTGGGTTCGATCGCGGGCAGCGACAAGGCACGCGACCCAGCGGTGGTCGCGGAGCTCAAGGCGCGGTACGGGCTCGACAAGTCGCTGCCCGAGCAGTATGTGAACTACGTGTCCAAGGTCGCGACCGGAGACCTCGGCGAGGACTTCATCCAGCGCCGCGAGGTGTCCGACATCCTCGGCCCCAAGCTGCAGAACACCGCGAAGCTGGCCCTCCTGGCCATCGTCCTCGTCACGGTGTTCGGTATGGGGGTAGGCATCATCGCCGCCCTGTACAGATACAGCATTCTGGACATGGCCACGACATTCTTTACGACCATGATGGTCGGGTTCCCGACGTTCGTGATCGGCATGCTGCTCATGAAGTGGTTTGCGGTCGAGCTCCAGTGGTTCCCGCAGCTCGGCGGCGACAAGCTCGAAGGCATGGTCCTCCCCGCGGTCACCCTCGCCATCACCGACATCGCGTTCGTCGCCCGCCTGACCCGCGGCACGATGCTGGAGGTGCTGCGAGCCGACTACGTGAAGACCGCCGTGGCCAAGGGACTCCCGCGCCGCCGCGTGCTCTTCAAGCACGTGCTGCGCAACTCGTCCATCCCGGTTGTCACTTACCTGGGCATCTCGTTCGGCGCACTTCTCGGTGGCGCGCTCATCACCGAGGCGATCTTCAACTGGGACGGTGTCGGTCTGGCACTGGTTCAGGCGATCCAGCAGCAGAACAACCCGATCGTGATCGGCGTGGTGACCTACAGCGTCGCCATCTTCGTCGTCCTCAGCCTCATCGTGGACCTGCTGTACGCGGCCCTCGACCCGCGTATCCGCCTCAGCTGACCGCCCCCAAGGAGGATTTCCTCATGTCTGAGCTCGTCAAGAGCCCGGCGATCGGGGACGAGAGCCCCGTGCCGGCCACCCCGGCCGCCCCTGAAGCAACCCCCAAGCAGCTCACCCAGTGGGGTGAGATCCGCCACCGCTTCGTCCAGAACAAGCTGGCCGTCGTCGGTCTCGTGATCATCTGCCTGCTGTTCCTGACCGCGATCTTCGGCGACATGTTCGCGCCGTTCGATCCGGGCGCGCAGGACCTGGAGAACACCCTCGCGTCGCCCAACAGCACGCACTGGCTGGGCACCGACGCCCTGGGCCGCGACATGTTCTCGCGCCTCATAGCCGGTACCCGCGTGGCCATGTTCGTCGGCCTCGCCTCGATCTTCTTCGCCGTGCTGATCGGTGTCGCCCTCGGCGCCATCGCCGGTTACTTCGCCGGCTTCGCCGACACCCTCGTCATGCGCATCGCGGACGTCTTCCTGGCGTTCCCGCTGATGATCGGTGCCGTCGTCATCATCCTGGTCACCGGCCGCGGCATCACCCCGGTGATCATCTCGCTCGCCGTGTTCTCGTGGGCGACCGTCTCCCGACTGCTGCGCAGCTCGATCCTGTCGGTGCGCGAGATGGACTACGTCCACGCGGCCAAGGCGCTCGGCGCCGGCGGCTGGCGGATCGTCCGCACGCACATCCTGCCCAACTCGCTGACCCCGGTCCTGGTGTACGCGACGTTCAACGTCGGCACCTCGATCATCGGCGTCGCGGCCCTCTCCTTCCTCGGCGCCGGTGTCCCGGTCGACGTCCCGGAGTGGGGCAACATGCTGGCGGCCGGTCAGGCCTTCATCGGCGTCCACGACTACCTGTGGCTGTACCCCAGCCTCTTCGTCGTCGTCACCGTGCTCGGCTTCGCCTTCGTCGGCGACGGCCTGCGCGACGCGCTCGACCCGAAGCTGCGGTAGGGCCGCCCGATGCTCCGAGACAACATCAGCAAGCAGGACGAAGGTGGCGGCGTGACGACGTCGGAGATTCTCAGCGTTGCGGAGACGGGCGGCGGGTCCGGCGCACCGCTGCTGGAGGTGGACAACCTCCAGGTCGAGTTCAAGACCCGTGACGGTGTCGCCAAGGCCGTCAACGGCGTGAGCTACAGCGTCAGAGCCGGCGAGACCCTCGCCGTCCTCGGCGAGTCCGGCTCCGGCAAGTCCGTGACCGCCCAGGCGATCATGGGCATCCTCGACAGCCCGCCCGGACGCGTCTCCGGCGGCGAGGTGCGCTTCCACGGCAAGGACATCCTCAAGATGTCCGACGAGGAGCGCCGCAAGCTCCGCGGCGACAAGATGGCGATGATCTTCCAGGACGCGCTGTCCTCGCTGAACCCGGTCTACTCGGTGGGCGACCAGCTCGGCGAGATGTTCCGGGTGCACCGCGGCATGTCCAAGAAGGACGCCAAGGTCAAGGCCGTCGAGCTCATGGACCGCGTGAAGATCCCCGCCGCCAAGGCGCGCGTGGGGGACTACCCGCACCAGTTCTCCGGCGGTATGCGCCAGCGCATCATGATCGCCATGGCGCTGGCCCTGGAGCCGGACCTGATCATCGCCGACGAGCCCACCACGGCTCTCGACGTGACCGTTCAGGCCCAGGTCATGGACCTGCTCGCGGAACTCCAGCGCGAGATGAACATGGGCCTGATCCTGATCACCCACGACCTCGGCGTCGTCGCCGACGTCGCGGACAAGATCGCGGTGATGTACGCGGGCCGGATTGTCGAGACCGCTCCGGTCCACGAGATCTACAAGTCGCCCGCGCACCCGTACACCCGCGGCCTGCTGGACTCGATCCCGCGCCTGGACCAGAAGGGCCAGGAGCTCTACGCGATCAAGGGCCTGCCGCCCAACCTGCTCCGCATCCCCTCGGGCTGTGCCTTCAGCCCCCGATGCCCCAAGGCGCAGGACATCTGCCGTACGGAGATCCCGGTCCTGCACCCGGTCACCGCGCAGGACGGCACCGAACTGCCCGGCCGCGGCAGCGCGTGCCACTTCTGGAAGGACCAGATCCATGGCTGAGCTCAGCAAGACGACCACCGAGCGCGAGCCGATCCTCCAGGTACGCAACCTGGTCAAGCACTTCCCGCTGACCCAGGGCATCCTGTTCAAGAAGCAGGTCGGCGCCGTCAAGGCCGTCGACGGCGTGTCGTTCGACCTGTACCAGGGCGAGACCCTCGGCATCGTGGGCGAGTCCGGCTGCGGCAAGTCCACGGTCGCCAAGCTCCTGATGAACCTGGAGCGGGCCACCGCCGGCGAGGTCTTCTACAAGGGCCAGGACATCACCAAGCTGTCCGGCCGCGCGCTGAAGGCCGTGCGCCGCAACATCCAGATGGTGTTCCAGGACCCGTACACCTCGCTGAACCCGCGCATGACGGTCGGCGACATCATCGGGGAGACCTTCGAGATCCACCCCGAGGTGGCCCCGAAGGGCGACCGGCGCCGCAAGGTCCAGGAGCTCCTGGACGTCGTGGGCCTGAACCCGGAGTACATCAACCGCTACCCGCACCAGTTCTCCGGCGGCCAGCGCCAGCGCATCGGCATCGCCCGCGGCCTCGCGCTCAACCCGGAGATCATCATCTGCGACGAGCCGGTCTCCGCGCTCGACGTGTCGGTGCAGGCGCAGGTCATCAACCTGATGGAGAAGCTGCAGGACGAGTTCAACCTGTCCTACATCTTCATCGCGCACGACCTCTCGATCGTCCGGCACATCTCGGACCGTGTCGGCGTCATGTACCTCGGCAAGATGGCCGAGATCGGCACCGACGCCGAGATCTACGAGCACCCGACGCACCCGTACACCCAGGCGCTTCTCTCGGCCGTCCCGGTCCCCGACCCGGCCGCCCGCGAGGGCCGCGAGCGCATCATCCTCACCGGAGACGTCCCGTCCCCGGCCAACCCGCCGTCGGGCTGCCGCTTCCGCACCCGCTGCTGGAAGGCCCAGGACAAGTGCTCCACCGAGGAGCCGCTGCTGGCGGTCCCGGAGCGCTTCAAGGGCCAGGACTCCCCGGCCGCGCACAACTCGGCGTGCCACTTCGCCGAGGAGAAGGCCATCCTGGCCGTCTGACCGTGTGACGTACGGGCTCTGCCCGACGGCCGGTCCCCGGTGCCCCACGGCGCCGGGGACCGGCCGTTCGCGTATACGGCGAGGTGCCCGCCCGGCCCCCCCGCGGAAACCGGTTGCGGCCCCGGCGCCGCGGGCCGGAGAGTGGCCCGATGACCATCACCGTACGACCCGCCGGTCCCGGGGACGCCACCGACATCTGCGCCCTGCTCAACGCCGTGGACATGATCGAGATCGGCCGGCCCGAGACCGACCTGGCCACCGTGGAGGCCGACCTCAACGCCCCCGACGTGGACCTGGCCACCGACTCCTGGCTCGCCTTCGAAGACGGCAGGCTCCTGGCCTACGCCCTGGTCTGGGCGGACTCCGGACCCGGCCGGGTCGACGGCGACCACTACGTCCTGCCCGGCCACCACGAGGCCGCGACGCTGCTGCTGGAACGCATGGAGGCCCGCGCCCGCGAGATCACCGGCGCGGCGGGCACCCTGAAGATCCAGCTCAACGTGAAGCCCACCATCGACCTCGGCCTCCTCGCGGACCGCGGCTACCGCACCGTCCGCCGCTACCAGGTCATGACCCGCCCGCTGTCCGCGGCGGCCGACCCCGCTCCCACCCCGCCCGCCGGACTCGTCCTGCGCCACTGCGGCGACGACGAGGCCGACCGCCACCGGGCCCACGCCCTGGTCGAGGAGACCTTCGCCGCCCACTTCGGCCATGTGGACCGTCCCTACGAGACCTGGCTGGACCACATCGAGGGCCGCGCGCTCGACTGGTCGCTGGTCTGGATAGCCAGCCTGCCCGGCGAGGGCGACGTGGCCGTACTGCTCACCCGGGACGACCGTACGAGCATGGCCTGGATCAGCCACATAGGCGTACGCCAGGACGTGCGCGGCCGGGGTGTCGGCGGCTTCCTGCTGCGCCACGGGTTCGCCGCCTACGCGGCGCGCGGCCGCGACACCATCGGCCTCGGCGTGGACACCCTCAACGCCACCGGCGCACTCGCGCTCTACGAGGCGCACGGCATGGCCCTGCACTACGGCGTGGACGCCTGGGAGCTGGCTTTGCACCCCCAGGGGTGACAGGGGCGCAACGCGCGGGTGCAATCGGTCCAACCCTGCGTGTGGGGGACCGCGCATAGGGTGACATTGGCCCCTAAGTGAGTCTTGGGAGCCATAGGAGGCACTCCATGCGCGGAGCCACCCACGCCAAGTGGGCCGCAGGTGCGGTGGCCGTCGCCCTCGTGGCGACGGCCTGCGGCGGCGGGAGCGACAGCGGCGGAGGCGGCGAGACCGGGATCGTCAGCTCGTCGTGGGGTGACCCGCAGAACCCGCTGGAGCCCGCCAACACCAACGAGGTGCAGGGCGGCAAGGTCCTCGACATGCTCTTCCGCGGCCTCAAGCGCTACGACCCCAAGACCGGCGAGGCCAAGAACATGCTCGCCGAGTCCATCGAGACGACGGACAGTCAGAACTTCACCGTCACGCTGAAGGACGGCTGGAAGTTCAGCAACGACGAGCCGGTCACCGCGCAGTCCTTCGTGGACGCCTGGAACTACGGCGCCGACGTGCGCAACAAGCAGAACAACTCGCCGTTCTTCTCCGACATCGTCGGCTACGACGACGTCCACCCGGCATCCGGCGAGCCCAAGGCCAAGACGATGTCCGGGCTGGTGGTCAAGGACCCCAAGACCTTCACCGTCGCCCTCAAGAACAAGTTCTCCACCTGGCCGGAGACCCTCGGCTACCAGGCCTTCTCCCCGCTCCCCAAGGCCTTCTTCACCGACCACACCGCCTGGCTGGACAAGCCCGTCGGCAACGGCCCGTACCTGGTGGACTCGTACAGCAAGGGCACCGGGATGAAGCTGCGCAAGTGGGACGCGTACCCCGGGGAGGACAAGGCGCAGAACGGCGGCGTGGACCTGAAGGTCTACACCGACAACAACACCGCCTACACCGACCTCATCTCCGGCAACCTCGACCTCGTCGACGACGTCCCGGCGCAGCAGCTGAAGAACGTCAAGAACGACCTCGGCGACCGGTACATCAACCAGCCGGCCCTCATCATCCAGACGCTCACCTTCCCGCTGTACGACCCGCAGTGGAGCAAGCCCGGCATGGAGAAGGTCCGCCAGGGCATCTCGCGGGCCGTCAACCGCGACGAGATCACCAAGCAGATCTTCCGCGAGACCCGCACCCCCGCCAAGGACTGGACCTCGCCGGCGCTCGGCGAGAAGGGCGGCTTCTCCGCCACCGCCTGCGGCGATGCCTGCGTCTACGACCCGGCCGAGGCCAAGAGGCTCATCCAGGAGGGCGGCGGACTGCCCGGCGGCAAGGTCACGCTGACCTCCAACGTGGACACCGGCTCGCACCGCGACTGGATGGACGCCGTCTGCAACAGCATCAACAACGCGCTGGGGGAGGGCCCGGTCTGCACGGTCAA